>JAICKU010000020.1 GCA_025927765.1 Burkholderiales bacterium | reverse complement strand
CTCGTGAAGCAGCTGCGGGCGCTCCCGCATTGCGTCGACGTGCCCATCGTCGTGATCACCGTCGTCGACGACCGCAAGATCCGCTACGACGCGCTCGAGGCCGGCGCGACCGACTTCCTCATCAAGCCGCTCGACGACCACGAGACGCGCGCGCGCTGCGCGAACCTGCTCGAGCTTCGCCGCCACAAGATCGTGCTGTCCGACCAGGCACGCGTGCTGCAATACCAGGTCGACAAATCGGTCGCCGAGATCCACGAGCGCGAGCTCGAGACGCTGTCGAAGCTCGCCAAGGCCGGCGAATTCCGCGACAAGACCACCGGCAATCACCTGATGCGGATGGCGAAGTACTCGGCGCTCGTCGGCCGGCATCTCGGCCTCGGTGCCGAGACCGTGCACGTGCTCGAGGTGGCCGCGCCGATGCACGACATCGGCAAGATCGGCATTCCCGATTCGGTGCTGCTGAAGGAAGGACCGCTCACATCGGAGGAGCTCGAGGTGATGCGCGACCATCCGCGGATGGGCTACGACATCCTGAAGGGCAGCCCGTCGAAGTACCTGTCGATGGGCGCGATCATCGCGCTCGGACACCACGAGAAGTTCGACGGCTCCGGCTACCCGAACGGGCTGCACGGCGAGGACATTCCGCTCGTCGCGCGCATCGTCGCCGTGGCCGACGTGTTCGACGCGCTCGTCTCCGAGCGTCCCTACAAGAAGGCCTGGGCGCTCGACGAGGCGATCGAATTCGTCAAGTCGCAGCGCGGCAAGCACTTCGACCCGACGTGCATCGACGCCTTCCTGTCCGATCGCTCGGCGATCGGGACGATCATGCGCGAGTTCGCCGACTAACGACGTCAGACGGCGATTCCGACGATTGAGGGTCAGACCCTCGATTCCGATCAGGCAGGGTCAGACTCCACTCATCGGAACCGGGTGTCGGCTCTGCATGGGCGCGCCGGATGAGCGGAGTCTGACCCTGCTCGATCGAGCAGGATGATGTGCACGCGGCGCGGGCCATGCGCACCGAGCACGATCGTCTGCTCGATGTCGCCGGTGCGTGACGGTCCGGAAACCAGGTTCACCGCGCGCGGCATCGTGCCGCATTCGCGGCGGATGTGTGCGAACGCTTCCTCCATGCCCGACACGATCTGATCTGCGCGCACGATGGCGACGTGCGTGTCGGGCAGCAGGAACGTCGCGGACGGCGTGGCTGCACCGGTGACGAACACGAGCGTGCCGGTCTCGGCGATCGCACAGAAGCAGCCGGTGAGGCCGATGGCGTCGTCGCCGGTCGCCGGCCTCGCTTCGAATTCGATGTCGTGCTCGCGCCACGACAGCCCGGCGAATGCCGGCCAGCCGATCGCGCTTCGCAATGACGAGCCGGCGTCGAGATAGCGCGCAACGGCGGCGGGAACGTCGTCGAACGACGCGACGCGCTCGACGGTGCTCGACATGTCGCGTGCACGCTCGACGAAACGCTGCACGAGGTCCGCCGGCATCGCCGGTCGCGGGCCCTGCCTTCGCGCCGCGATGTACGCATGCGCCGCCGCACGCGCTTCGTCATCGGGCCCCGTTCGTCCGAGCGCTGCACGCACGCGCGCGAGCACCGCTTCGCGCGCTTGCTGGTTGTCGTCGATCGACATGCTGCGCGTCGCCGGCGCTACGCCGTATGCCTGCGCACGAACGCGTCGAGCCGGTCGATACCGTTCTCGATCGCCTGCGGTGACGCCGCGTACGAAAAGCGGACGTGCTGCCCGTCGCCGGGCACACGCCGACCGAAGTGGATGTCGGCGAGCACCGCGACACCGGCTTCGTCGAGCAGCCGCTTGCGAAACGCCTCCGAATCCGCAGCACCGACGCGCCTGCACGCTTGCGTGACGTTCGGCCACGCGTAGAAGGCGCCGCCCGGCGACTTGCACGTCACGCCCGGCACCTGGTTCAGCAGGCGCACGATAAGATCGCGCCGCTCGCGGAAGCGCGCGTGCATCTCGTCGACGGAATCCTGCGGGCCTTCGACGGCGGCGAGCGCGGCCCATTGCGAGATCTGCGACGCGCACGAATCGGTGTTCGTGATCCAGCGCGTAAGCGCCGGCGCGAGCGCGCGGTTCGCGGCGAAGCCGACGCGCCATCCGGTCATCGCCCACGTCTTCGACGCGCCGTCGCAGACGATCGTGCGCGCCATCATCGACTCGCGCGCCGCGAGGCTCTCGAACCGGCCTTCATACACGAGCCGCGAATAGATCTCGTCGGCGTACACCCATATCTGCGGATGCTGCTCGAGGATCCCGGCGATCGCGTCGAGATCGGCGGACGACAGGATGCCGCCCGTGGGATTCTGCGGCGAGTTGAGGATCAGGAGCCGCGTCTTCGGCGTGATCTTCGCCTCGAGCTCGGCGGGATCGAACGCGAAGTCGCGCGATTCGCGCAGGAAGATCGGCACCGGCACTGCGCCGTTCGCGACGATCTGCGATTCGTAGATCGGGAATCCGGGCACCGGATAGATCACTTCGTCGCCGACGCCGTAGTCGGTGACCGAGGCGATGGTGTACGCGATGAACGGCTTCGCACCCGCGCCGACGACGACGTCCTCCGGTCGCACGTCGATGCCGCGTCGCGCGCCGATGTCGCGTGCGGCTGCCGCGCGCAATTCGTCGATGCCGGCCGACGGCGTGTAGCCATGCTTGCCGCCACGGATCGCCGCGATCGCGGCATCCTGAATGTTCTGCGGCGTTGGAAAGTCCGGCTGGCCGATGCAGAACGAGACGATGTCCTTGCCGGCGCGCGCGAGCGCGTTGACCTGCGCGAGCACGACGAACGCGTTCTCGGTGCCGAGCGATTCGCCACGACGGGAGAGATGCGGGACGGCATTGATCGGTGCATGCGGAGCGTTCATCGTGATTCCTTGACCTTGATGGCTCCCTCGCCCCGTGCAGCGGGGACAGGGCTGGTGTAAAGGGTGGCAGGCGTGCCGCGTGCGCGCGCCTTGTAGAGCTGATGGAACGTGCGTCCCGCCGGCGCCGGCATGTCGCGGCCATCGGTCCAGCCGCTGCCGAACGGCAGGCGGCGAATCATGCCGCGACGATCGCCCATCATCTTCAGCACGCGTGCACCGATCGATGTTACCGAACGGTAAAGCGCAGGATGCCGCGCGAGCATGCCCCACGCCTTCAGGCCGGCACGCTCGTGCCACGGGCGCAGTTGCTTCTCGAATTCCTTCTCGCGGAGTTTCCGCTGCAAATCGGGCAGCGGAATCTTGACCGGGCATACGACGCCGCACTGGTTGCACATCGTCGACGCGTACGGCAGATCGAGCGCATTCTCCAATCCGACGTACATCGGCGTCAGCACGATGCCGATCGGCCCGGGGTACACCCAGCCGTAAGCGTGGCCGCCGACGTTCTGGTAGACGGGGCAGTGGTTCATGCAGGCGCCGCAGCGGATGCACCGGAGCGCCTGGCGCACGTCACTCGCGAGAATGTCGCTGCGGCCGCTGTCGACGACGATGAAATACATGTGCTCGACGCCGTGATATTCGCCCTCGCCTTTGACCCCGGTGAGGATGTCGACGTAATTCGAGATCGACTGCCCGGTGGCCGAGCGCGGCAGCAGGCGCATCAGCGTCGCGACGTCGTCGAGCGTGGGCACGATCTTCTCGATGCCCGAGATCGCGACGTGCACCTTGGGCAGCGTGGTGGTGAGCGTCGCGTTGCCTTCGTTCGTGACGAGCACCACCGAGCCCGTGTCCGCGACGAAGAAGTTGCCGCCCGAAACACCCATGTCCGCCGTGAGGTAATGCTCGCGCAGGACGCTCCGCGCCTCGGCGCAGAGTTCGTCGATCGCGTCCTTGCGCGGCGTGCCGTGGCGTGCATGGAAGAGCTCGGTCACCTCCTCGCGCGACTTGTGCAGCGCCGGCCCGATGATGTGCGACGGCGGCTCGTAGCCGTTGATCTGCAGGATGTACTCGCCGAGGTCGGTCTCGACGACGGTAAGCCCCGCCGCCTCGATCGCGTGGTCGAGCCCCGATTCTTCCGACACCATCGACTTCGACTTGATGATCTTGCGCACGCCGTGGCGCTGGGCGATCTCGAGCACGAGCGCGTTGATGTCGGCCGGCGTTTGCGCGTACAGCACCGTGGCGCCGCGCGCCCGTGCGTTCTCGTCGAAGATCGTGAGCCAGACGTCGAGGTCGTCGAGCGCGCGCTGGCGGATTTCGGCGCCCGCGTTGCGCGTCCCTTCGAAATCGTCGAGCTCCGTGATCGCGGCACGGCGCGCCGGCACGAACTTGCCCTGGAACTTGCGCAAGCTGGCTTGCAGTTGCGGGTCGTGGAGCTTCGCATGCGCGCGCTCCTTGAAATGCATCGAAGCGACTTGCACGGCCATGTCAGTCCGGATTCGGCTCGCGGCCGGCGAGCACTTCGGCGATATGCAGCACGCGCGTCGCATCGCCGCGGCGCCGCAGCCGCCCTTCGATGTTCAGCATGCAGCCTAGATCGCCCAGCACCACCGCTTCGGCGCCGTTGGTGACGATATGCTGGCACTTGTTGTCGGCGATGCGCGTCGAGATCTCGCCGAGCTTGACCGAGAACGTGCCCCCGAAACCGCAGCACATCTCGCAGTCGGCCATTTCCGAGAGCTCCACGCCGCTCATCTTCGCGAGCAATTCTCGCGGCTGCGCCTTGACGCCCATCTCGCGCAGGCCCGCGCACGAGTCGTGATAGGTGACCGTGCCCTCGAACGTCCCCGGCACGCGCTCGAGCTTCAGCACGTTGACGAGAAAATCGGTGAGCTCGTACGTTTTCGCCGCGAGCTCACCTGCACGGGCCGACCAGGTCGGATCGTCGGCGAAGAGCTCCGCGTAGTGCGCGCGGATCATGCCGCTGCACGAACCCGACGGCGCGACAAGGTAGTCGCAGCTCTCGAACTCCTCGATCACCTTCTTCGCGAGCGAAGTTGTATCGGTGCGATCGCCCGAGTTGTAGCACGGCTGGCCGCAGCAGGTTTGCGTCGGCGGCACGTAGACCTCGGCGCCCGCGGCCTCGAGCAGATCGAGCGCCGCAAACCCGATCGAGGGCCGCATCAGGTCGACGAGGCAGGTGACGAAGAGGCCAACGCGCATGATCGGTACATCGGGGTCAGAGCTGTAAGTCTCCGCCTTACAGCACTGACCCCCATGTCTAGACCCCGATGTTACGGGAAATTCGACTGCGTCAGCACGATCGCGCACAGCCCGATCAGCTGCTGGGGCAGGACGCCGAGGATCAGCAGCAGCAGGCCGTTGACGGACAGCGTCACCGCGGTGTCGCCCCGCACCGTGATCGGCGCCGTGTCGACCGGTGCGTCGAAGTACATGAGCTTGACGACGCGCAAATAGTAGAACGCGCCGATCAGCGACATGACCACCGCGATCACCGCGAGCCACACGAAGCCGTCGTTGATCGCCGCCTCGATGACGACGAACTTGGCGTAGAAGCCGAGTGTGGGCGGCAGACCGGCGAGCGAGAACATCACGAGCAGCATCATGAACGCCCACCACGGCGAGCGCGCATTCAGGCCCTTGAAGTCGTCGAGGCGGTCGGCCTCGAAGCCCTGGCGCGACAGCAGCAGGACGATGCCCCACGACGCGAGGCTCGTCAGCACGTAGGCGATGATGTAGAACAGCGCCGCCGAGAAGCCGTAGCGATTCGCCGTCAGGAAGCCGAGCGCCATGTAACCCATGTTGGCGATCGTCGAGTACGCGAGCATTCGCTTGATGTTGACCTGCGCGATCGCGATCAGGTTGCCGAGCACCATCGACAGCACGCACAGCACGATCAGCATGCCCTGCCAGTCGAACGCGGCGCCCTGCATCGCGCCCGAGAGGATGCGCAGCGTCATCGCGAACGCGGCGATGTCGGGCGCCGTGGCAATCAGCAGGGTGACCGACGTTGGCGCACCGTCGAAGACGTCGGGCACCCACATGTGATACGGGACGAGGGCCAGCTTGAACGCGAGTCCCGACACGACGAACACGAGCCCGAAGGTCATGAGCAGCGGGCTTTCGTGATGGCCGAAGACCGCGCGCGCGACGGTGTCGAGGTCGAGCGACCCCGTGGTGCCGTAGAGCATCGAAAGCCCGTAGAGCAACATGCCCGACGCGAGTGCGGAGAGCACGAAGTACTTCATCGAGGCTTCGGCGCCGCGCGGATGGTCGCGCTGCGCCGCAACCAGCGCATAGAGAGACAGCGACATCAGCTCCAGGCCCAGGTAGAGCGTGAGGAAGTTGCTGCCGGTGATCATCACCTGCATGCCGAGCAGCGAGAAGAGTGTGAGCACCAGCACGTCACCGCGCAGTAGGCCCCGCGCCGCCATGTAGCTGCGCGAATAGAAAAGCATCAGCGACACGGCGATGAAGCACGAAATGCGCAGGAAGTCGGCGAGCATGTCGTCGACCACCATGCCGTTGTAGCCGTGGATCGTGGTGGCGCGCAGGGTCGTCAGCGTTACGCAGGTGGCGACGAGCAGCGTGAGCTGTGTCAGCCAGTACGTGACGTACTTGCGATCCTCCGGAACGAAGAGATCGATCAGCAGGATCAGCGACGCGGCCGCCAGGATGACGATTTCCGGCAGTGCGGCCCAGTAGTTGAGTTGACCGAGCATATCGGGTTCAGTCGCGCAGGGCCGCCCCGAGCGACTGGTCCGCCCCCTGGCGGGGCAGCGAGCGGAGCGGGCGTGGGGGGGCCATCGTTAGAGCTTGGAACGTCCGACGACGGTCAGAAGCTCGGTGACGGAGGTGTGCATGACGTCGATGAAGGGCTTCGGCCACACGCCCATGAAGAGCACGGCGAGCGCGATGATGCCGAGGAGCCAGAACTCGCGGCTGCCGATGTCCTTCATCTTCGCGACGTTCTCGTTGGCGACCTCGCCGAAGATCACGCGCTTGTACATCCACAGCGTATAGGCGGCGCCCAGGATCAGGCTGACGGCGGCGCCGAAGCCGATCCAGAAATTGACCTTGACCGCGGCCAGGATCACGAGGAACTCGCCGACGAAACCGGAGGTGCCCGGGAGCCCCGCGTTGGCCATCGCGAACAGCATCATGAAGGCGGCGAACTTCGGCATCGTGTTGACGACGCCGCCGTAGTCCGTGATCTGGCGGCTGTGCACGCGGTCGTACATGACGCCGATGCACAGGAACATCGCCGCCGACACGAAGCCGTGCGACAGCATCTGCGCGAGCCCGCCTTCGATGCCGAGCACGCTGAACATGAAGAAGCCCAGCGTGACGAAGCCCATGTGCGAGATCGAAGAATAGGCGACGAGCTTCTTCATGTCGGCCTGCACGATCGCGACGAAGCCGATGTAGACGATCGCGATCAGCGACAGCGCGATCACGAACCCGGACAGGTAGCGCGACGCGTCGGGGAGGATCGGCAGAATGAAGCGCACGAAGCCGTACGCGCCGATCTTCAGCGTGATCGCCGCGAGGACGACCGAGCCGCCGGTGGGTGCCTCGACGTGCGCGTCGGGCAGCCACGTGTGGATCGGCCACATCGGCACCTTGACCGCGAACGCGAGGAAGAACGCGACCCACAGCAGGATCTGCGTCGACAGTGCGAGCGGCACCTTGTACCACGCGAGGATCTCGAACGTCTCCGACACGCTGTAGAGGTAGATCAGCGCGACCAGCATCAGGAGCGAGCCGAAAATCGTGTACAGGAAGAACTTGAGCGCCGCGTAGACGCGGTTCGGCCCGCCCCACACGCCGATGATCAGGTACATCGGGATCAGCATCGCCTCGAACACGAGGTAGAACAGGATGCCGTCGAGCGCCGAGAACACGGCATTCATGAGCCCCGACATGATCAGGAACGCGGCCATGTACTGCGCGACGCGCACCTGGATCACTTCCCAGCCCGCCCACACGACGAGGACCGTCACGAAGCTGTTCAGGATCACGAACAGCACCGAGATGCCGTCGACGCCGAGGTGGTAGTGGATGTCGAAGCGCGGAATCCAGTCGGCGTACTCGACGAACTGCATCGCCGGCGTCGTGGTGTCGAAGTACAGGTACAGCGGGATCGTGACGAGAAAGCCCGCGACCGCACCGATCAGCGCGAGCCAGCGCGCGAAGTTCGCATCGCGCTCGCGCGAGAAGAAGAGGACGACGATGCCGGCGACGATCGGGACCCAGATCGCGAGCGAAAGATAAGGCGTGCTCAACGCACGCCCCACCAGTAAAGGAGCACGAAGACGCCGACGATCATCACGAACGCGTAGTGATAGACATAACCCGATTGAATCCGCCGTATCTCGCGCGAGAAGAACCCGATGAGCCGGGCGGAGCCGTTGACCATGACCCCGTCGATGAGCACGCGATCACCCACGTGCGAGGCGAAGCGGCCGATCGCGCGCGAGCCGCCGGCGAAGAACCAGTCGTTGAAGCGGTCGGCGTAATACTTGTTGTCGAGCAGCGTGTAGATCGGCCGGAACGCCGCGACGACGCGGCCCGGCATCGCCGGGTCGATGATGTAGAACCAGATGGCCGCGGCGATGCCGGCGATCGCGAGCCAGAACGTCGGCGACACGAGCCCGTGCAGGATGAACGGCACGGCGCCGTGCCATTCGTGTGCGAGCTCGGCGACGACCGCGTGCGATGGATGCACGACGATCGAGTTGCCGAACCAGTTGCCGAACAGCATCGGCTCGATGTGTGCCCAGCCGGTGTAGATCGACGGGATCGCGAGCAGGACGAGCGGCACGGTGATCACCCACGGCGATTCCTTCGGCGGTCCGCCTTCGTGCGCGTGCGGGTCGGGCTCCTCGGCGCTCTCGTGGCTCTGGTCGTGCGAGGCGAGCGTTCGATCGTTGTGCTGCGCGTCCTCGACGGCTGCGTGGCCGTGGAAACGTTCGGGTCCGTGGAACGCGAGGAACAGCATCCGGAACGAATAGAACGCCGTCACGAACACGCCCCCCAGCACCGCGACGTACGCGAACGTGTGTCCGGGGATGTGCGACAGCGACACCGCCTCGATGATCGAGTCCTTGGAGAAGAAGCCCGCGAACGGCGGAATGCCGGCCAGCGCCAGCGAGCCGACCAGCGCGGTGATGTAGGTGATCGGCATGTACTTGCGCAAGCCGCCCATGCGCCGCAGGTCCTGCTCGTGGTGCAGCGCGATGATCACCGACCCCGCGGCGAGGAACAGCAGCGCCTTGAAGAACGCGTGCGTCATCAGGTGGAAGATCGCCGCCGAGTACGCCGACACGCCGAGCGCGACCGTCATGTAGCCGAGCTGCGACAGCGTCGAGTACGCCACGACGCGCTTGATGTCGTTCTGCACGATCCCGAGGAACGCCATGAAGAGCGCGGTGATCGCGCCGATGATCGTGACGAACGCGAGCGCGGCGTCGGAGAGCTCGAACAGCGGGCTCATCCGGGCGACCATGAAGATGCCGGCCGTGACCATCGTCGCGGCGTGGATCAGCGCGGAGATGGGTGTGGGGCCTTCCATCGAATCGGGCAGCCACACGTGCAGCGGCACCTGCGCGCTCTTGCCCATCGCGCCGACGAACAGACAGATGCAGATGGCGGACATCAGGTGCCAGTGACCCGCCCAGGGCAGTACGGTGCCGGCGAGCGACGGCGCCTTCGCGAACACGGTTTCGTAGTCGAGCGATCCGAAATACGCGAGCACGAGGCCGATGCCGAGGATGAATCCGAAGTCGCCGACGCGGTTGGCGAGGAACGCCTTCAGGTTCGCGTAGATGGCCGACGGCCGCGTGTACCAGAAGCCGATCAGGAGGTACGAGACGAGGCCCACCGCCTCCCAGCCGAAGAAGAGCTGGAGGAAGTTGTTGCTCATCACGAGCATCAGCATCGAGAACGTGAAGAGCGAGATGTACGAGAAGAAGCGCGTGTAGCCGGGATCGTCGGCCATGTAGCCGATCGTGTAGACGTGCACCATCAGCGACACGAAGTTGACGACGAGGAGCATCGTCACCGTGAGCGGGTCGATCAGAAAGCCGATCGTGATCCTGAGGTCGCCGGAAACGAGCCACTCGTACACGTCGCCGTTGAAGGCGTGGCCGGCCTGCACGTCGCGGAAGATGACGATCGACGCGGCGAACGACGCCGCCACGCCGAGGATGCACAGCCACGCGGACGCCGCGCGGCCGATCTTCGGGCCCCACAGGCCGACGACGATCGACGCGACGAGCGGGGCGAGCGGAACGAGCAGGTAGAGGTTGCGCATCGCGCGTCCTAACCGCGAAGACGGCCCTGCGCCTCGACGTCGATCGTGCCCGTATTGCGGAACAGCAGCACGAGGATCGCGAGGCCGATCGCCGATTCGGCGGCGGCGACGGTCAGGATGAAGAACACGAACACCTGCCCCGCCATGTCGTCCAGGTAGCGGGAGAAGGCGATGAAGTTCAGGTTGACGGCGAGCAGCATCAGCTCGATCGCCATCAGCATCACGATGACGTTGCGGCGATTGAGGAAGATGCCCGCCATCGAGATGGCGAACAGGATCGCCCCCAGCACGAGGTAATGCGCAAGTGACGGTGCGCCCGGCAATGCCACGACGTGACTCTCCCTATGCGATCCGCACGCTCGCGGTGGCGTCTTGACTCGCCGTTGCCGTGAGCGCCGCGGGGAGCCGGCCTACGCCGGCGGTTTTTCCGACGGCATGTCGAGAATGCGCAGCCGATCCTCGCGCCGCACCTTCACCTGCCAGCTCGGGTCCTGATGCTTCCGGTGCCGCGGATCGCGCTGCGTGAGCGCGATCGCCGCGACGATCGCGACGAGCAGCACCACCGCCGCGATTTCGAACGGATACACGTACTCGACGTAGAGCAGCTTGCCGAGCGCGCTCGTGTTGCCGCCCGCCGGCGGCGGCGCGCCGGCCGTCGCCGTATGGCCGATCGCGCTGTCGACGATCACGAGCGCCATCTCGAAGAGCACCAGCGCACCGACGGCGGCGGCGATCGGCAGGTAGCTCCTGAAGTGCTGCCGCAGCACTTCGAAGTTGACGTCGAGCATCATCACGACGAACAGGAACAGCACCATCACCGCGCCGACGTAGACCAGCACGAGCGCAATGGCGAGGAACTCCGCCTGCAGCATCAGCCAGATGCCGGCGGCGCTGAAGAACGACAGCACGAGCCACAGCGCCGCGTGCACCGGATTGCGGGTGGTGATGACGCGCAGCGCCGCGAAGATCAGGATCGCGGAGAAGGCGTAGAAGGTGAAGGTGGAGAAGGTCATGCTCATCGATATTTGGCGTCCTCCGCCCGGTCCGCGGCGATCTGCGCCTCGTAGCGGTCGCCGACGGCCAGCAGCATCTCTTTCGTGTAGTAGAGATCGCCGCGCTTCTCGCCGTGGTACTCGAGGATGCGCGTCTCGACGATCGAGTCGACCGGGCAGCTCTCCTCGCAGAAACCGCAGAAGATGCACTTCGTCAAGTCGATGTCGTAGCGGGTGGTGCGGCGCGTGCCGTCGGCCCGCTGCTCGGATTCGATCGTGATCGCGAGCGCCGGGCACACCGCCTCGCACAGCTTGCACGCGATGCAGCGCTCCTCGCCGTTCGGATAGCGGCGCAGCGCGTGCAGGCCGCGGAAGCGCGGGCTCTGCGGCGTCTTCTCCTCGGGGAACTGCACGGTGACCTTGCGCGAGAACATGTACTTGCCGGTGAGCGCCATGCCCCGGATCAATTCGAGCAGGAACCAGGTGCGCGTGATCTCGCGAAGGCGGTGGAGGACGTTCATGGCCGGATTAGTGGAAAAGGTCGGCGTAGTTCGTCTGCATCATCGCGCCGACGAACACGATCCACACGAGCGTCACCGGGATGAACACCTTCCAGCCGAGCCGCATGATCTGGTCGTAGCGGTAGCGCGGGAACGTCGCGCGGATCCACAGGAAGATCAGCAGCACGAACGCCACCTTGAGGGCGAGCCAAAGGAAACCGTCGCCGAACGGCCGCGCCCCGAACACGTCGACGTCGTTCAGGATCGGGAACGGCGAGAGCCACCCGCCGAGGAACATGATCGACGTCAGCGTCGCGATCAGGATCATGTTCATGTACTCGGCGAGGAAGAAGATGGCGAACGTGATGCCCGAGTATTCGACGTGGAAGCCCGCGACGATCTCCGATTCGCCTTCGGCCATGTCGAACGGATGGCGGTTCGTCTCGGCGATGCCCGACACGAGGTAGACGACGGCGAGCGGCAACAGCGGCCAGATGTACCAGTACGCCGCCCCGCCCTCCTGCCCCGCGACGATGTCGCCGAGGTTCAGGCTGTTCGCCGCCATCAGCACGCCGACGAGCGCGAAGCCCATCGCGATTTCGTACGACACGATCTGCGCGGCGGAGCGCAGGCAGCCCAGGAACGCGTACTTCGAATTCGACGCCCAGCCGGCGAGGATAACGCCGTAGACGCCGATCGAGCTCATCGCGAGAATGTAGAGCAGCCCCGCGTTGATGTTCGACAGCACGAGCGTGTCGGTGAACGGAATCACCGCCCACGCGGCGAGCGCCGGTGCGAGCGAGAGCAGCGGCGCGGTGAAGAACAGTGCGCGGTTCGCGCCCGACGGGACGATGATCTCCTTGAAGAGCATCTTCAGCACGTCGGCGAACGGCTGCAGCAGGCCGAGTGGGCCCACGCGGTTCGGCCCGAGACGCACCTGCATCCAGCCGATCACCTTGCGCTCGGCGTACGTGAGGTACGCCACCGCGAGGATCAGCGGCACCGCGATGACGACGATCTTGACGAGCGTCCACAGCGGATCCCACCAGGGGCCGAACGCGTGCTGGACCGGGGCGAGCAAATCGTTCACTTGCTCGGCCTCCTTGCGCCCGCGCGGCTGACGCACGTCGGCGGGTCGGCCTCGAAGCAATCGTGCGCCGACGGGCCCTGCGGGCCTTGGTTCGCCTTCCGCTCGGCCGTCGCACTCATGCTTTGGAAACCTCGATCGGTCCGGACAACCCTTCGAGCCCGCACGTCGACGGATGCGCGGCCGCGATGCGCACCACGCGCGGCGGCACGCCGGGATCGACCTGCGTCGCGAGCACGGCCTCTCCGCCGCCCTGGCGCACCTTGATCTGCGCGCCCTCCTCGATGCCGAGCTGGTCGAGCAGCGTGCGGTTGACGCGCGCCTTCGGCGCCTTCGCGTCGGTGGTCGCCTGCAGCGACACCGCGCGCCGCACGAGGGGATCGGTGAAATAGATCGGCACGTCGGCCACACGCTCGATGCCGCCGTTGATGCGCGCGGGCGCGACGATCTCGGTGCGCGAGGTGTTGACGAGGCGCGACGACAACTCGCCGGCGTCCTTCAGGATGGCGGCCCGCACTTCCTCGGAGGTGTCGAACGCCATGTCCTTCATGCCGAGCATCGTGCCGAGCACGCGCAGCACCTTCCACGCGGGACGCGATTCGCCGAGCGGCTGCACGACGCCCTGGAACGATTGCACGCGGCCTTCGCCATTGACGAACGTGCCCGATGTCTCGGTGTACGGCGCGATCGGCAGCAGCACGTCGGCATAGCGCGTGGCGGTGCGAAACGGCGACATCACGACGACGAGCTCGGCTTTCTCGAGCGCCGCCCGCGTTGCAGGGGGATTGGCAAAATCGAATTCGGGCTCGGCATTGAGCACGAGATAGCCGCGCAGCGTGTCCTGCCCGTCGGCACCGACCATCGCCTGGGCGTTGCGTCCGCCCTGCTCGGGCAACGCGCGCGCGACGTAGCCGCCGACACTGTTCGCCGCCTCGCCGAGGACGCCGAGCGTGGCTCCGGTGATGTCCGCAAGCGATTGCGCGAGCGCTGCGATCTGCGACGCGTCCGGATGCTGCATCGCGTAGTTGCCGAGCAGGATTGCGCGCGGCTCGCCGTCGACGAGGGTTTCCGCGACCGCGTCGGCGGCCTGCACCGGCTCGACGCCGGCCAGCGCAGGCGGCACGTCGCGACCTGCACGCTTCGCGGCGGCGACGACGATCTCCGCGAGCGTGGCCGGCAATTGCGACGGCGGCACGATCGCCTTGTGGGCGATCGGGATCAGCCAGTCGTCGTCGACCGAATGCAGCGACGACACCTTGGCGCCCTTCTTCGCCGCCTGGCGCAGGCGGTGCGCGAGCAGCGGCTGGTCCTTGCGCAGGAAGCTGCCGATCACGAGTGCTCGCTTCAACTTGCCCACGTCGGCGATCGGCATGCCGAGCCACGGGATGCCATGGCGCGACGCGTCGTCGCGAAAATCGGTCTGGCGCAGGCGGAAGTCGACGTTGTCGCTGCCGAGCCCGCGCATCAGCCGCGCGGCGAGGCCCATTTCTTCGAGCGTCGAATGCGGCGACACGAGCGCGCCAATCGCCGAGGCACCGTGCTTCGCGCGGATGTCGGCGAGGCCGTTGGCGACGTATTCGAGTGCGGTCTGCCAGTTGACGGTCTTCCACTCGCCGTTCTGCTTCACCATCGGCGAGACGAGCCGCTCCTCGCTGTTCAGCGCCTCATAGGAGAAGCGGTCGCGATCGGCGATCCAGCATTCGTTCACCGCCTCGTTCTCGAGCGGCAAAACGCGGAGCACGCGATTGTTCTTCACCTGCACGATCAGGTTGCTGCCGAGACTGTCGTGCGGCGATACGCTCTTGCGCCGCGACAGCTCCCAGCTGCGCGCCTCGAAGCGGAACGGCTTCGACGTGAGCGCGCCGACCGGACAGAGATCGATCATGTTGCCGGACAGCTCGGAATCGACCGTGCGCCCCACGAACGTGAGGATTTCGGCGTGCTCGCCGCGGCCGGCCATGCCGAGCTCCATGACGCCGCCGATCTCGATGCCGAAGCGGACGCAGCGCGTGCAGTGGATGCAGCGCGTCATCTCCTCGGCGGAGATCAGCGGCCCCATGTACTTGTGGAATACGACGCGCTTCTTCTCGCGATAGCGCGACGCCGATGCGCCGTAGCCGACCGCGAGGTCCTGCAACTGGCATTCGCCGCCCTGGTCGCAGATCGGGCAGTCGAGCGGGTGGTTGATGAGCAGGAACTCCATCACCCCCTTCTGCGCCGTGATCGCCTGGTCCGAATGCGTCCACGCCTTCATGCCTTCGGTCACCGGCGTGGCGCACGCGGGCACCGGCTTCGGCGCCTTCTCGACCTGCACGAGGCACATGCGGCAATTCGCCGCGATCGACAGCTTCTTGTGGTAGCAGAAGAAGGGGATGTAGATGCCGAGCTTGTTCGCAGCATCCATCACCGTGCTGCCGTGCGGCACCTGGACGGCGCGGCCGTCGACTTCGATGTTCAGCAGTTGCGGCGCGCTCGGCGCGGCGGGCTTCGACGCCGCGGACGCAGGCGTCGTCGGGCTGCCCCCTGCGACGGCCGAATTCTTCACCGGCTCCGGCGATTTCACGGCGTCAGACATAAGGCGCAACGAGGCACTCCTTGTGCTCGATGTGATGCTCGAATTCGGCGCGGAAGTGCTTGATGAAGCTCTTGACCGGCAAGGCGGCGGCGTCGCCGAGCGCGCAGATCGTGCGGCCCTGGATGTTGTCGGCGACGTTCGTCAGCACGTCGAGATCCTCGGGCCGTCCGGTGCCGTGCTCGATGCGATTGACCATTCGATAGAGCCAGCCCGTGCCTTCACGGCACGGCGTGCACTGGCCGCACGATTCCTCGAAATAGAAGTACGACAGCCGCATCAGGCTCTTCACCATGCAGCGCGTGTCGTCGAGCACGATCACCGCCCCCGAGCCCAGCATCGAGCCCGCCTTCGCGATCGCGTCGTAATCCATCGTGAGGCCCATCATCACGTCGGCGGGCAGCACCGGCGCCGACGAGCCTCCGGGAATCACCGCCTTGAGCTTGCGGCCGTTGCGCACGCCACCCGCCATTTCGAGCAGCGTCGAGAACGGCGTGCCGAGCTTGATCTCGAAGTTGCCGGGACGCTCGACGTCGCCCGAAATCGAGAAGATCTTCGTGCCGCCGTTGTTCGGCAGGCCGAGGTTCAGGAACCACTCGCCGCCGTTGCGGATGATCCACGGCACCGCGGCGAACGTCTCGGTGTTGTTGATCGTCGTCGGCTTGCCGTAGAGGCCGAAGCTCGCGGGGAACGGCGGCTTGAAGCGCGGCATGCCCTTCTTGCCCTCGAGGGATTCGAGCAGCGCCGTTTCCTCGCCGCAAATGTAGGCGCCGTAGCCGTGATGATTGAAGAGGTGGAAGCCGAAGCCGCTGCCGAGGATGTTGTCGCCGAGGAAGCCCGCGTCGTACGCTTCCGCGATCGCTTCCTCGCAGCGCTCGTAGACGTCCCAGATCTCGCCGTGGATGTAGTTGTAGCCGCGCGCGCAGCCCATCGCGTACGCCGCGATCGCCATGCCTTCGAACAGCGAATGCGGGTTGTAGCGGAGGATGTCGCGATCCTTGAACGTGCCAGGCTCGCCTTCGTCGGAATTGCAGACGATGTACTTGTCGCCGGGGAACTGGCGCGGCATGAAGCTCCACTTGAGCCCGGTCGGGAAGCCCGCGCCGCCCCGACCTCGCAGCGCCGATTTCTTCACCTCGGCGACCACCTGCTCGGGCGGGATCTTCTCGTTCAGGATCTTCTTCAGCGCCTCGTAGCCGCCGCGCTGCACGTAGTCGGCGAGCCGCCAGTTGCGGCCGTTCAGGCCCGCGAGCAGGACGGCGTCGGGGCCGTAATCGAGGAATTCGTTGCCGGCGTTCATTTCGTCGCGGCCTGCGCTTCGTCGGCCCTGGCCGACAGCTCGTCGAGCATCGCGTCGAGCTCGGGCGGATTCATGAAGCTCACCATGCGCTTGTTGTTGACGAGAAGCACCGGCGCATCGCCGCACGCGCCGAAGCACTCGCCTTCCTTCAGCGTGAACTTGCCGTCGCCGGTCGTTTCGCCGAAGCCGATGCCGAGACGCTGCTTCAGATGCTCCGCAGCCGCAGCCGCGCCATGCAGCGCGCACGGCAGGTTCGTGCAGATCGTGAGCTTGTAGCGGCCGGTGGGCTTCAGCTCGAACATCGAATAGAACGACGCGACTTCGTACACCGCCACCGTCGGCATGCCCAGATGCCGACCGACTTCGTCCATCACCTCGGCCGACAGCCAGCCGTGCTCGTCCTGCGCGATCGCGAGCGCGGCGATCACCGCCGAGCGCTTCTGCCCGGCAGGGTACTTGGCGGCTTCGCGATCGATCTTTCGAATCGCGTCGGGGGAAAGGAGTGCCATCAGCGGTCTATGGAGCCGAACACGATGTCCTGCGAGCCGATGATCGCGACGACGTCGGCGATCATGTGGCCGCGCGACATCTCGTCGAGCGCGGAAAGATGCACATAATCGGGCGGGCGCAGCTTGATGCGCCACGGCTTGTTGGCGCCGTCCGAGATCGCGTAGACGCCGAACTCGCCCTTCGGGTGCTCGATCGCGGCGTACACCTCGCCCGCCGGCACGTGCATGCCTTCGCTGAAGAGCTTGAAGTGATGGATCAGCTCTTCCATGTTTTCCTTCATGCCCTCGCGCGGCGGCGGTGCGACCTTGTAGTTGTCGACGATCACCGGACCGGGATTGGCGCGCAGCCACTCGATGCACTGCTTGACGACGCGATTCGACTGGCGCATCTCCTCGATGCGCACCAGATAGCGGTCGTAGCAATCGCCGTTGACGCCGACCGGGATGTCGAACTGCAGGCGGTCGTACACCTCGTACGGCTGCTTGCGGCGCAGGTCCCAGGCCACGCCCGAACCGCGGAGCATCGGGCCGGTGAAGCCGAGAGCGATGGCGCGTTCGGCAGTCACGACGCCGATGCCGACGGTGCGCTGCTTCCAGATGCGGTTCTCGGTGAGCAGCGTCTCGTAGTCGTCGATGTACTTCGGGAAACGGTTCGTGAAGTCCTCGATGAAATCGAGGACCGAGCCCTGCCGGTTCTCGTTGCGCTCGTGCAGGTCGCGCGGGTTGCGTCCCTTCGTCGGCTGGTATTGCGGCATGCGGTCCGGCAGGTCGCGATAGACGCCGCCCGGGCGGTAGTACGCGGCGTGCATGCGTGCGCCAGACACCGCCTCGTACATGTCGAAGAGGTCCTCGCGCTCGCGGAATGCGTAGAGGAATACCGTCATCGCGCCGACGTCGAGCGAATGCGAACCGAGCCACATCAGGTGATTCAGGATGCGCGTCAGCTCATCGAACATCACGCGGATGTACTGCGCGCGGATCGGCACCTCCAGCCCAAGCAGCCGCTCGATCGCGAGGCAGTACGCGTGCTCGTTGCACATCATCGACACGTAGTCGAGCCGGTCCATGTACGGCAGCGACTGGATCCACGTGCGGTGCTCGCACAGCTTCTCGGTGGCGCGATGCAAAAGGCCGATGTGCGGGTCGGCGCGCTCGATCACTTCGCCGTCGAGCTCGAGCACGAGCCGCAGCACCCCGTGGGCCGCCGGATGCTGCGGCCCGAAGTTCATCGTGTAGTTGCGGATCTCGGACACGCTATTCGTTCTCGGCGTAGTTCTCTTCGCGCACCACGCGCGGGGTCACCTCGCGCGGCTGGATCGTCACGGGCTGGTACACGACGCGCCCCTGCTCGGGGTCGTAGCGCATCTCGACGTAGCCGGAGACCGGGAAGTCCTTGCGGAACGGATGGCCGACGAAGCCGTAATCGGTGAGCAGGCGCCGCAGGTCGGGATGGCCCGGGAACATGATCCCGTAGAGATCGAACGCTTCGCGCTCGAACCAGTTCACCGCCGGCCACAGATCGATCACGCTCGGCACGACGGGAAAATCGTCGTCGGGCGCGAACGTGCGCACGCGCAGCCGCCGATTGTGCGTGAGCGACAGCAGATGCACGACCGCGGCGTAGCGCGGTCCTTCGTAGCTGCCGGCGAGGCCGGCGTAATCGACGCCGCACAGGTCGATCAGCATGTCGAAACGAAGCTCGGGGTGATCGCGCAGCCGGCGCATCACGTCGAGATAGTGCTCGACCGGCACGACGATGGTGACTTCGTCGAGGGAAACGACGGTGCTCTTGAACGTACCTTCGTCGAAGGCGGCGCCGAGTGCAGCGACGAGCTTGTCCGTCACCCCACCCACGGCAGGCACGGGGGGCGCGCTGCTCATGAAACCTCCCTCCGCGCTGCGCGCTGCGGGGCTGATTCGCGCTTCGCGCTCATGCCCGCGCGATCGTGTTGGTGCGCCAGATCTTGTTCTGGAGCTGGAGGATGCCGTAGATGAGCGCCTCGGCGGTGGGCGGGCAGCCGGGCACGTAGATGTCGACGGGCACGATGCGGTCGCAGCCGCGCACGACCGAGTACGAGTAGTGGTAGTAGCCGCCGCCGTTGGCGCACGAGCCCATGGAGATGACCCAGCGCGGCTCGGCCATCTGGTCGTACACCTTGCGCAGCGCCGGCGCCATCTTGTTGCACAGCGTGCCGGCGACGATCATCACGTCGGATTGCCGCGGGCTCGGCCGGAACACGACGCCGAAGCGGTCGAGATCGTAGCGGGCTGCGCCGGCGTGCATCATTTCGACCGCACAGCACGCGAGGCCGAACGTCATCGGCCACATCGACCCGTTGCGAGCCCAGTTGATGACGCTGTCGAGCGTCGTGGTGACGAATCCCTTGTCGAGAACGCCTTCGATGGCCATAAGCTAATCCACCCGTTGCGCGGTGGATGCGATGCGCGTCATTCCCACTCCAGCGCGCCCTTTCTCCATTCGTAGATGAAGCCGACGACGAGGATTGCAAGAAAGATCATCATCGCGACGAACCCGAACATGCCGATGTCGCGCAGCACGACCGCCCACGGGAAGAGGAACGCGATCTCGAGGTCGAACAGGATGAACAGGATCGCGACGAGGTAATAGCGCACGTCGAACTTCATTCGTGCATCCTCGAACGCCTCGAAGCCGCACTCGTACGGCGACAGTTTCTCGGGGTCGGGCCGGTTCGGCGCCACCATGCGGCCGAGGCCGAGCATCAGCGCGCCGAGTGCCAGGCCGAACAGGATGAACAGCAGGATCGGGAAGTATTGTTCGAGCAACATCTTTGGTGCCGACGGGGAGACTCGAACTCCCACGGCTTTCGCCACTGCCCCCTCAAGACAGCGTGTCTACCAATTTCACCACGTCGGCTTTTCAGGTATCGAAGGTCGAAGGTCAGGTGACAGAGGGATTGGCGCACCCGATCGCTGACCGCTGAATCTACTTTGGAACCTCCGGCGAATTGCTGCCGCCGTTGCCGCCGCCATTCGTCGTATGCGCGCCACTCGGCGCAGGCACCGCGTTCGCACCCGCGGCGGGCGCCGGGGCCGGAACATCCGAGGCCTTCGGCGCCGGCACGTCGGACGGCTTCGCCGGCAGCACGCGTTCCATCACGCCCTTCTCCATCACGCCCTTCTCCATCACGCCCTGCGGCGCGCCGCGTTGCGAGCCCAGGTACGTGAGCGCACCGCTCGTGAGGAAGAAGATCGTCGCGAGGATCGCTGTGCTGCGCGACAGGAAATTGGCCGAGCCGGCGGCACCGAACAAGCTTCCCGATGAGCCGCCGCCGAAGGCGGCGCCCATGTCCGCGCCCTTGCCGTGTTGGAGCAGCACGAAGCCGCAAACGGCCACCGCCGCCAGCACGTGCACTGCGAGTACCGCCGAGTCCAGCAGATTCATTGCAACCTTCTTTCAATCCGCCGCGCCCGCTTAGGCACGGCCGATCCGCAAAAATTCGTCCGCATCGAGCGATGCGCCACCCACCAGCGCGCCGTCGATGTCCGGCATCGCGAACAGCGCCGCGGCATTCGCCGCCTTGACGCTTCCGCCGTACAGGAGCGGCACCTCGGCCGCTCCAGCCTGTGCAAGACGGGCACGCAACGTCGAGTGCACCGCCTGCGCTTCCTCGGGTGAGGCCGTCCTGCCCGTGCCGATCGCCCAGATCGGCTCGTACGCGACGACCATCTTCGCCGTGTCGCTGCGAAGTGCCCCGATCAGCGCATCCATCTCGCGCAGCACCACGTCGTTCGTCGCGCCACGCTCGCGCTCGTCGAGCGTTTCACCGACGCATGCAATCGGCGTGAGACCCGCCGCGGTCGCTGCCCGCGCTTTCGCTCCCACCAGCGCATCGGACTCGCCGTGCAACTGCCGCCGCTCCGAATGGCCCACGATGGCGTACGTGCATCCGAAATCGGCCGCCATCGCTGCCGACACGTCGCCGGTGTACGCGCCGCTCTCGTGCTCGCTCACGTCCTGCACGCCCCACGCGACCGCCGACTGCGACAGCATCGCCTGCGCCTGCGCGAGATAAGGCGCCGGCACGCAAACGCCGAGCAGCCTTCCGCTCGCTCCGCGCCACTCGCTCGCGAGCCGCTCGAGGCGACGCGCATTCGATTCGCGCGTGCCGTTCATCTTCCAATTGCCGATGACGAGCTTTTCGCGCATCGAGGACGGGGATTCCTGCAGCAGGCGCGAAAGTCGCGAGCGACCCCGCGCAAGGGAACAGTCGATTTTATCGTGTCGGCAATGCGCGGGTCAACGCGCATTGAACGTAGCGTTCACATGCCCGTCGGATACGTTTCCGGCGGCTCGCCTTCGTCCCAGCCCGCACTGCCATCGAGCGGCGTGAGCGCCACGGTGTGGTCGAGGTGGATCATCGCGTCGAATTGCTCGGGCAGGCGCGCTTCGAAATAGTGGCTCCAGCGCTCCGTTTCCGGACGGTAGATGACGCCGATCGCGCGCTGCAAAAGGGCCCCGCGTAACGCCTGCGCCACGTCGCGCTCCGCAAGGTCGACCCAGAAGCGCTCCTGCCCGCTGTCGTGGAACGTGCGCTCGTAGCTCCCGGGTAGTCCGGGCCGCACGCGCTTGCGCTCCATCGGCGCATCCCAGTCGGACGATGCCGTCACGGTGCCATCGAACGTGGAAAAGCCGATCGAATAGACGTCGCGGCCGTGGCGTTCGCGCACGAGCTGGCCCACGTTCACCTCGCCGCGCCGGCGCATCTCCGTGGCGCGCGCATCGCCGAGATGCGAGTTGTGCGCCCATACGACCGTGCCCTCGGCCGCGCCGGGCATGCGCTCGCGCAGCGCGTCGAGCGTGTCGACCATGTGGCGATCGCGCATGTTCCACGTCGATTCGCGGCCCCGGTACATCGCGCGGTAGTAACGCTCGGCATTGACGATGAGGCGCGCGTTCTGCTCGGCCGAGAACACCTCCTCCTCGTCCCGCGCGCCGGTCTTGTGCGGCAGCATCGCCTGGCGCCGCAGCTCGACGAGCTCGGCCACGGCGTCGTCCTCGCACGATTCGAAGCCCTGCGCGACCGCGAGCGCATAGCCGTGCGGATCGTCGCCGAAATACTCGAAGCACGCGTAGCGCTTGCGGGCGCGCGCGGCCGCTTCGGGATCGACGCGGTCGAGGTACTTCAGCACCGCTTCGATCGACCCATGGAGGCTGTAGAGGTCGAGCCCGAAAATGCCGACCTGCCGGTCCTGGCCGCGGTTGCGGTTCTCCTCGGCGAGCCAGCTCACGAATTCGCGCATCGTTTCGTTGCGCCACATCCACGTCGGAAAGCGGCGAAAGCCGGACAGCGCCGAGTCGGCGTCCGGGTCGTCGGAGCGGCCCGTCACGAAGCGGTTGACGCGAAACGTGTCGGGCCAGTCGGCTTCGAGCGTGACGGCGCGAAAGCCGTGGTCGGTGATGAGCCGCCGCGTGATCTTCGCGCGCGTGTCGTAGAAGTCGGCGGTGCCATGCGATGCCTCGCCGATCAGCACGATCGACGCGTGCGAAGCGCGTGCCGCGATGTCGTCGAGCGCCGCATCGTCGACCGGATGCGCGGCGCGCGAGGCGAGCGCGGCAAACGTGTGCTCCATCGGAGTAAGCCTCCCGACGGGTTGGACCGGGGTGGCCGCGGTTTGTGCCGGCCTTGAAAAAATCGCGATCAGCAGAGAAATGCGGGTCAGAGATGTATTTCGGCAGAAAAAATCCGGGTCAGAGATGTATTTCGGCGGGAAATGCATCTCTGACCCGGATTTTTCTGCTCTGCCGAAATGCATCTCTGACCCGCATTTCATTTTTCAGCACGGGGGCATGTGCCGGCGGATCAGCGCGTCGAGCGCGCCGTACTCGGTTTCCGCCTCGCGCACGACGTCGAGGACGACGCGGCGCGCGTCGTCTTCCGGCAACCGCGTGCCCGTCTGCGACCACGCCTCCGCCTTTACCAGGCGGCCTTCGGTGAAATCGGCCCGCGCGCGGCGGCGTCCATCGGGATACCACGCGCGCATCTCGCCTTCGCGCCGGCCGTGGCGCCACGCCGATTCGAGGCGCTGCACCGCCTCGTGCCGCGGATCGCCGTCGTACCACATTGCGACGGTGCCGCGGCGCACGCCGTTGTCGTCGTAGGGAACATGTGCGGCACGCAGGCCATTGGCGCGCCAGAAGATGAACGAGCCGGTGCGAACACCGCCGTCGAACGCGCCGGACGCGCGCAACTGGCCGCGTGCGTCACGAAGCTGATAGGGCCCCTGCGCGCGGCCATCGTGACAGCGCGCATCGACGGCGAAGCCATCGGGTGCCGCCCGCGCGGATGAAACGGCCGCGCAGGCGGCGAGCGCCGCAGCGGCGAGCGCGCGGGTCAGCGCCGGTGCGCCGACCACCACGCGGCGATCTCGCCGACGATGCCTCGGCGAAATGCCAGCACGCACAGGACGAAGATCGCGCCGGTGATCACCGTGACCCATTCGCCGAGGCTCGCGAGGTAGTTCTCCAGCGTCACGATCACGAACGCGCCCACGACGGGACCGAAGATCGTGCCCATGCCGCCCAGCAGCGTCATCAGCACGACTTCGCCGGACATCGTCCAGTGCACGTCGGTGAGCGCGGCCAACTGGAACACGATTGCCTTCACCGCACCGGCAAGGCCCGACAGCGTGGCCGACAGCACGAACGCGAGCAGCTTGTAGCGGTCGGCGTCGTAGCCGAGGGAAATCGCGCGCGGCTCGTTCTCGCGGATCGCCTTCAGCACCTGTCCGAACGGCGAATGGATCACGCGATAGATCAGCACGAACGCGGCGACGAAGATCACGAGCACCGTGTAGTACATCGCGAGCGGGTGCGTGAGGTCGATCACGCCGAAGAGACGGCCGCGCGGCACCGCCTGGATGCCGTCCTCGCCGTGCGTGAACGGCATCTGCAGGTAGAAGAAGTACATCATCTGCGCGATGGCCAGCGTGATCATCGCGAAGTAGATGCCCTGGCGGCGGATCGCGAGGCCGCCGACGATCACGCCGAGGGCCGCCGACGCAGCGGTGCCGGCGAGGATCGCGAGCGCCGGATCGAGGCCCACTTCCTTCGCGGTAAAGGCCGTGATGTAGCCCGCGGTGCCGAGGAACATCGAGTGGCCGAACGACAGCAGGCCGCCGAAGCCGAGCAGCAGGTTGAACGCGCACGCGAAGAGCGCGAAGCACAGGCCCTTCATCACGAACACCGGGTAGAGGCCGATGAACGGTGCGATCGCGAGCAGCACCGTCATGACCACGGTGCCGGTGACGATGCCATTGCGCCTCGCCGCGCGAACTGCTGCGACTTCCGCAATGGCCGCCATCACTTCTCCTTCCCGAACAGGCCCGCCGGACGCACGAGCAGCACGATCACCATGATGACGAAAATCACGGTGCTCGACGCCTCGGGATAGAAATATTTCGTGAGGCCTTCGACGATGCCGAGGCCGAACCCCGTCAGGATCGCGCCGAGGATCGAGCCCATGCCGCCGATGACGACGACGGCGAACACGACGATGATGAGGTCGGCGCCCATCAGCGGGTTCACCTGGTAGATCGGCGCCGCCATCACGCCTGCCAGTGCCGCGAGGCCCACGCCGAAGCCGAACGTCAGCGTCACCATCCGCGGCACGTTGATGCCGAACGCCTGCACGAGCGCCGGATTCTCGGTGGCGGCGCGCAGGTAGCTGCCGAGCTTCGTGCGCTCGATCACGTACCACGTCGCGAGGCAGATCACGAGCGAGGCGACGATGACCCACGCGCGGTAGATGGGCAGGTACATGAAGCCCAGGTTGACGCCGCCGGTCAGCGCGGACGGCATCTGGTACGGCATGCCCGACGAGCCGAATTCGTTGCGGAACAGCCCCTGGATCACGAGGGCGAGGCCGAACGTGAGCAGCAGGCCGTACAAGTGGTCGAGCTTGTAGAGGCGCGACAGCATCGTGCGCTCGATGACGATGCCGAAGATGCCGACGGCGATCGGCGCGATGACCAAGGACGGCCAGTAGCCGAGCGACACGCCGCCGATGCCGTGGTTCAACAGGAACCACGCGCAGAACGCGCCCATCATGTACTGCGCGCCGTGCGTGAAATTGATGATGTTGAGCAGGCCGAAGATCACCGCGAGGCCGAGCGACAGCATGGCGTAGAACGCGCCGTTGATGAGCCCGATCAGCAGTTGGCCGAACAGTGCCTGCATGGCGATGCTTCAGAAGAGACGGGACGAGAGGCGAGGCACGGGCGACGGGAGTGGCCCCGCGGCCTCGCGACGAGGCACTCTCACCCCTCGCCCCTCGTCCCTTGCCTTTCCTACTTGACCAAAGAGCAGCCGCCGTCCTTCAACGGCCGGAACGCTTCGTCCGCGGGGATCGTCGACACGATCTTGTAGTAGTCCCACGGCGCCTTCGACTCGGCGGGCGTCTTCACCTTGACGAGGTACGCCGGGTGGAGCGCACGGCCGTCCTCGCGGATCTTGCCCTTGCCGAACAGCGGATCGTCGGTGGGCATCGACTTCATCTTGTCGACGATCTTCACGCCGTCGGTATCGTTCTTCAGCGCCTCGACCGCCTTGAAGTACTGCAGCAGCGACGCGTAGACGCCGGCGTGCACCATCGTCGGATGAATGCCCTTGTCCTGCGGCGCGAAGCGCTTGCTGAATGCGCGCGTCTGGTCGTTCATGTCCCAGTAGAACGTGGTCGTGAACGTCAGGCCCTGCGCCGTCTGCAGGCCGAGCGCATGCACGTCGGTGATGAACACCAGAAGACCCGCAAGCTCCTGCCCGCCCTTGACAATGCCGAATTCCGCCGCCTGCTTGATCGAGTTCGTCGTGTCGCCACCGGCGTTCGCGAGCCCGATCACCTTCGCCTTCGACGATTGCGCCTGCAGCAGGAACGAGCTGAAGTCCTGCGTGTTGATCGGCACGTTGACGCTGCCGACGACCTTGCCGCCGGCCTTCTCGACCGCCGCGGTGGTGTCGCGCTGCAGCGCGTGGCCGAACGCGTAGTCGGCGGTGATGAAGAACCAGCTGCTGCCGCCCTGCTTGGTGATCGCCGTCCCGGTGCCGTTCGCCAGCATCCACGTGTCGTACGTGAAGTGCACCGTGTTGGGCGAGCAGGACTTGCCGGTGAGGTCGGACGTGCCGGGACCGGAAGCGAGAAACACCTTGTTCTTTTCCTTCGTGATGCCGGACACGGCGAGCGCCACGCCCGAGTTCGGCACGTCGACGATCACGTCGACCCCTTCCGAGTCGTACCAGCGGCGCGCGATCGACGAACCCACATCCGGTTTGTTCTGGTGGTCGGCCGAGACGATTTCGACCTTGAAGCCCTTCTTCTCGATGCCCGAGTCCTCGACCGCCATCTTCGCCGCGACGACGGAGCCCGCGCCGGCCAGGTCGGTGTAGAGGCTCGACATGTCGGACAGCACGCCGATCTTGATGACGTTGCCGCTGATCTGCGCCTGCGCCGTGCCGACGCAGAGTGCGCCTGCGACGGCCAGCGCGAGAAGACTGCGTTTCATTCCCTTCATCGTGATTCCTCCGTTGTGGGACTTCGGGGTCAGAGCTGCTCCGACCCCGACCTCCCGGTTCTAGACACCCAGGTACTCGTGCAGCTTGCCCATGTTCCGTTCGAGTTCGGTGTTCGCGATCATGTCGACGATGCGGCCGTGCTCCATCACGTAATGCCGGTCCGCGACCGTCGCCGCGAAGCGGAAGTTCTGCTCGACGAGCAGGATCGTGAAGCCCTTCGCCTTCAGCGCGTGGATCGTGCGCCCGATGTGCTGGACGATCACCGGCGCCAGGCCCTCGGTGGGCTCGTCGAGCAGCAACAGCCGCGCGCCCGTGCGCAGGATGCGGCCGATCGCGAGCATCTGCTGCTCGCCGCCGGAAAGCTTGGTGCCCTGGCTCCTGCGCCGCTCCTGCAGGTTCGGGAAGAGCTCGTAGATCTGCGCCACCGTGAGGCCGCCGTCGCGTACCTTCGGCGGCAGCATCAGGTTCTCCTCGACGTTCAGGCTCGAGAAGATGCCGCGCTCCTCGGGGCACCACGCGATGCCGAGCCGCGCGATCCGGTAAGACGACATGCGCACCGTCTCGTCGCCCTCGAAGGCGACCGAGCCTTCGCGCCGCGGCACCACACCCATGATCGACTTGAGCGTCGTCGTCTTGCCGGCGCCGTTGCGGCCGAGCAGCGTGACGACCTCGCCCTGCGCCACGTCGAACGACACTCCATGCAGGATGTGCGATTCGCCGTACCACGCCTGCAGGTCGCGCACGGCGAGCAGCGATGCCGACGCCGGCGAACGCAGCGGGCTAGCCATGCGCTGCCCCAAGGTAGGCTTCGACGACCGCCGGATTGGTCGACACGGTTTCGTAGTTGCCCTGCGCAAGCACTTCGCCGCGCGCGAGCACGGTGATGTGATCGGACAGCGTCGACACGACCGACAGGTTGTGCTCGACCATCAGCACCGTCCGATCGGCCGCAACCTTGCGGATCAGCGCGGCGATGCGGTCGACGTCCTCGTGCGTCATGCCCGCGGTGGGCTCGTCGAGCAGCAACATTTCGGGGTCGAGTGCCAGCGTGGTCGCGATCTCGAGCGCGCGCTTGCGGCCGTACGGCAACTCGCCCGCGGTGGAGTCGACGAAACGCGCGAGGCCGACGGCGTCGATCAGCTCGCGCGCCCGCGTATCGAGCGACGTCAGCACGCGCTCGGAGCGCCAGAAGTCGAGCGAGCGGCCGCGCTTGCGCTGCAGTGCGATGCGCACGTTCTCGAGCACCGTCAGGTGCGGGAACACCGCCGAGATCTGGAACGAGCGCACCAGACCCTGCCGCGCGATCGCCGCAGGACGCGATCCCGTGATGTCGCGGCCGTTGAAGAAGATGCGGCCCGACGTCGGCGTGATGAAATGCGTGAGCAGGTTGAAGCAGGTGGTCTTGCCGGCGCCGTTGGGGCCGATCAGCGCGTGAATGGTGCCGCGCTCGACCGCCAGGTTGACGTCGTTCACCGCGACGAAGCCCTTGAACTCCTTCGTCAGTCCGCGCGCCTCGAGAATGATGTCGCCCATGCCCCGCCTACGCGCGCGTTTCGCGTCGCGTCGCCGCCCCCTCGCTCCCTGTCAGGCGGCGGATTATCACAGATACCCGGCCGGCCCCCGCGCGCGGCTTCACGACCGCCAGTGCGGCGCGCGCTTCTCGAGGAATGCGTCGATGCCTTCCGCCGAATCGGGAAGCGCCAGGTTGCAGCGCATCACTTCCGACGTGGAGTCGTACGCGGCGCCGAGCGTCTCGTCGATCTGCCGGTAGAACGCCCGCTTGCCGAGCGCGATCACCGCGGCACTGCGGGCCAGGATGCGCGAGGTGAAATGCGCAACGGCGGCGTCGAGCTCGGGGAGCGGCACGACCCGATTCACGAGACCCCACTCGAGCGCGGTCGCAGCGTCGATCGGATCCCCGGTGAGCAGCATCTCCATCACGCGCTTGCGGCCGACGTTGCGGCCCACCCCCACCGCCGGCGTCGAGCAGAAGACGCCGACGTTGACGCCGGGCAGCGCGAAGCGCGCGGTGTCGGCGGCCACCGCGAGGTCGCACATCGACACGAGCTGGCAGCCGGCGGCGGTCGCGATGCCGTGAACGCGCGCGATCGTCGGCTTCGGCAGCTGCGTGAGCTTCATCATCACGCGGCTGCAGGCCGCGAAGATGTCGCGATGCACGTCTTCGCCCGACTGGCGCAATTCCTTGAGGTCGTGCCCGGCGCAGAACCCGCGCCCGGTCGCGGCGATCACGACCGCGCGCACGCTCGCGTCCTCGGCCGCCGCGTCGAGCTCGCGCTCGAGTGCGGCCAGCATGTCGCGCGACAGCGCGTTGAAACGCTCCCCACGATTCATCGTCAACGTCCGTACCCCGGCGCTCGTGTCGGTCAACACGAACGGATTCACTCCCGCCTCGACCGGCGCGTTCATCGCAACTCCTTTCTACTCGATCGCCTGCGCCGAGCCTGCCCGCTCGCGCAGCACGAATTTCTGGATCTTGCCCGTGGACGTGCGGGGCAACTCGCCGAACACCACGCTCTTCGGCACCTTGAAGCGCGCGAGGTGCTGCCGGCAATGCTCGACCACCTCCTCCGGCTGGAGGCTCGCGCCGGGCTTGAGCTCGATGAACGCGCACGGCGTTTCGCCCCAGCGCGGATCGGGCTTGGCGACGACCGCGGCGCCGAGGATCGCCGGGTGCCGATAGAGCACGTCCTCGACTTCGAGGGAGCTGATGTTCTCGCCGCCCGAGATGATGATGTCCTTCGAGCGGTCGCGGATCTTCACGTAGCCGTCGGGCTGCATGACCGCGAGATCGCCCGAGTGGAACCAGCCGCCCGCGAATGCGTCGTCGGTCGCCTGCGGGTTCTTCAGGTACCCCTTCATCGTGATGTTGCCGCGGAACATGATTTCGCCCATCGTCTCGCCGTCGGCCGGCACCGGCAGCATCGTCGCCGGGTCCATGACCGTCATGCCCTCCTGCACCGTGTAGCGCACGCCCTGGCGGCCGTTGCGTTCGGTGCGCGCGGCGATGTCGAGCGATGCCCACTCCTCGTGCTTCGCGCAGACCGCCGCCGGCCCGTACGTCTCGGTCAGCCCGTAGACGTGCGTGATGTCGAAGCCCATGCGCTCCATGCCCTCGATGACGGCCGCCGGCGGCGCCGCAGCCGCGACGAGGCAATGGACAGCGTGGTCGATGCCCTGCTTCCACGCGTCGGGCGCGTTGATCAGCATCGCGTGCACGATGGGCGCGCCGCAGTAATGCGTGACCTTCTCGGTGCGGATCGCGTCGAGCACCGCCTTCGCCTCGACCTTGCGCAGGCAGACGTTGGTGCCCGCGTTCGCCGCCATCGTCCACGGGAAGCACCAGCCGTTGCAGTGGAACATCGGCAGCGTCCACAGGTACGTCGCGTGGCGCGGCATGCTCCAGTCGACGATGTTCGACAGCGCGTTGAGATACGCGCCGCGATGGTGGTAGACGACGCCCTTGGGATTGCCCGTCGTGCCCGACGTGTAGTTGAGCGCGATCGCGTCCCACTCGTCCTGCGGCGGCTGCCATGCGAAATCGGTGTCGCCGTGCGCGATGAACGTCTCGTAATCGGATTCGCCGAGGAGGTCGCCACCCGGGCCCAGCGCGTCGACGACGTCGATCACCAGTGGCTTCCCGTCCACCTTCGCCAGTGCGGCGGCGATCGTCGGCGCGAATTCCGTATCGGTGATCAGCACCTTCGCCTCGCCATGCTGGAGCATGAACGCGATCGCGTCGGCGTCGAGGCGGGTGTTGAGCGTGTTCAGCACGCCGCCGGTCATCGGCACGCCGAAATGCGCTTCGATCATTTCCGGCGTGTTCGCGAGCATGACGGCGACGGTGTCGCCGACGCCGATGCCCCGATGCGCGAGCGCGGAGGCAAGCCGGCGCGCACGCTCGTAGGTCTCGCGCCAGCTGTAGCGGCGCGTGCCGTGAACGACCGCAGTGCGCGCGGGCCACGTGTAGGCGGCGCGGGCGATGAACGACAGCGGCGTCAGCGGCGCGTAGTTCGCGGCGCGCCGCGCGAGGTTCTCGTCGTATTGGCCCGCGGCCATGGCGGCAGCTCCTCCTCTCGCGCTGTGGACGTCAATCGTAGCAAACCTGGCGCTTGCCGCGGTTTCGCGCCCGGTCGCCCCGCGACGCCGGATGAGGCAAGATGCGAGCATTCCTCCCGCCGCGCCATCGAAAGGAACGCTCATGGGTCATCGCCTCTCACGCATCGTCACGCGTACCGGCGACGCCGGCACCACCGGCCTCGGCGACGGCTCGCGCGTGGCCAAGGACGACCCGCGGATCGAGGCGATCGGCACCGTCGACGAGCTCAATTCGACGATCGGCGTCGTGCTCGCGCAGGCACTGCCCGACGACGTGCGCGCGCTCCTCACCGACATCCAGCACGATCTCTTCGATCTCGGCGGCGAACTGTCCATTCCGGGCCACACGGCCATCGGCGATGCGCACATCGCGCGCCTCGAAGGGGCCGTCGAGCACTACAACGAGAGCCTGCCGATGCTGAAGGAGTTCATCCTGCCGGGCGGCACGCCGGCGGCGGCGCACATGCACGTCGCGCGCACCGTATGCCGGCGCGCCGAGCGCCGGATGATCGCGATGGGTGCGACCGGCGACAAGCCGGCGCAGGGACGCGTGTACCTCAACCGGCTGTCGGACCTGCTGTTCGTCCTCGCGCGCACGCTGAATCGCGCCGCCGGCGCGCCCGACGTGCTGTGGCAGAAGGATCGCGCGCGCGGCGCCGGCCATTAGCGTCGAATCGCACGCGGCCCCGATGAACGACGCCGGCGGCGCCCAACACGGCAGCGATCTGCGCGCGCTGCTCGCGCGCGTGGCGCAGGCCGACGAGCGCGCGTTCGCCGAGCTCTACCGGCAGGCGTCGCCGCATCTGTATGCGATCGCGCTTCGTATCGTTCGCCAGGCACCGCTCGCCGAGGAGATCGTGCAGGAGGCGTTCGTGAGCATCTGGCATCACGCAGGCACGTACGACGCCGCGAAGAGCCAGCCATCGACGTGGCTCGCGTCGATCGTGCGTCATCGCGCGCTCGATCACCTGCGCCGGCGCGAGGTCGACACGGTCGCGATCGACCGCGGGGACGACGAGGCGCCGTGGGAAGGCGTGTCGGATGCGCCGTCGCCGGTCGACATGCTGCTTGCCGGCGCCGACGCGCGTGCGATCCGCGACTGCGTCGATGCGCTCGACGCGGGGCCGAAGCAGGCGATCGCGCTCGCGTTCTTCCATGGCTTTTCGCACAGCGAGCTCGCGTTGCACCTCGCAGAGCCGCTCGGGACGGTGAAGTCGTGGGTGCGCCGCGGTCTCGAGCGGCTGCGCCGCTGCCTCGACGGCGCGGAAGTCACGCGATGAATCTCGCCCGCGGCGATCGTCGCGAACGGCTCGACCGGCTCGCCGCCGAGTACGCGCTCGGCACCACATCGCCGCGCGCGCGCCGGCGCCTCGAGGCGATCGCGCGCCGCGACCGCATCGTCGCCTCCGCATTGTCGGAATGGGAGCGCAAGCTCGCCTCGCTCGCGAGCGCCGTGCCGCCGATCACGCCGCCGCCGCGCGTGTGGCGCGGCATCGTCGCGGGCCTCGGCTTGCGGGGCACGGCACCCGCGAAGCCGCGCGTGCGCTGGTGGGAGCGCGTGGGCTTGTGGCAGACGCTCGCCACGGCGAGCCTCGCGGTGATCGCGACGATCGGCGTGCTCGAGTGGCGGCGCGCGCCGCAACTGCCCGTGGCGCCGATCGTCGTCGTGCTCGCCGGCGCCGATGCGAAGCCGGCGCTGATCGCGACGGCGCTCCGCGGCGACCGCTACCTGACGGTGAAGAGCGTCGCCAACGCCAAACCCGCAGCGGGAACCGTGTTCGAGCTGTGGGCGCTGCCGCAGTCGGGCGCACCGCACGCGCTCGGCGTCATTCCCGCCGGGAACCTCACGCGCGTGCCGCTCGACAATCCCGCCGACGAGCGCCTGTCGAACATCGCGTCGCTCGCCGTAAGCGTCGAGCCGCCCGGCGGCTCGCCGACGGGCAAGCCGACGGGGCCGGTGCTGTATTCGGGCTCGGTCGAGCGGATGTACTGAAAAGCAGGGTCAGACTCTACTTTTCACGGCGCTTCAGCGCGTAGCCGTCCGGCTTGTCCTCGACGTCGTAGCCGGCGTTCTGCAGTTCGCCTCGCAGCCGGTCGGCGTCGGCCCACTGCTTTGCCTTGCGCGCCGCCGCGCGCGCCCGCGCAAGCGTTTCCACTTCGCCGGGAATCGCCTCCTGCGCGGGCTGCCACGTTGACAGCGCGAAACCGAACACGTCGTCGAAGCGCGCGAGCGTCGCGCGCTTGACGGCGGGCGCGAGGTCGCCGCGCAGCGCCTCCCACGCGATCGCCAGTGCGCGCGGCGCGTTCAGGTCGTCGTTGATCGCGGCGGAGAAGCGCGCGACGAAGCCTTCATCCGGCGCGACCGAAGCATCCGCGGGCAGCGCGTGGAACGCCGTACGCATCCGCGCAAGGCCTGTCGCCGCCGCGTCGAGCGCGTCCCAGGTGAAATTGAGCTGCGATCGATAGTGGCCGGTGAGGCAGAGGTAGCGATAAGCGAGCGGGTCGTAGCCGCGATCGACGAGCGCCTTCAGGCGCAGGAACTCGCCCGCCGACTTCGCCATCTTCGCGTCGCCTTCCAGCAGGAAGTACCCGTGCATCCAGAAGTTCGCGAGCCGCGTTCCCGAGCGCGCCTCGGTTTGCGCAATCTCGTTCGTGTGATGGACGGGAATGTGGTCCTCGCCGCCGCAGTGGATGTCGAACCAGTCGCCGAGATAGCGCTCGGCCATCGCCGAGCACTCGATGTGCCAGCCGGGGAAGCCGACGCCCCACGGACTGTCCCATTCCATCTGCCGCTCTGCGTCGGGCGGCGAGAACTTCCACAGCGCGAAGTCGGTGGCGTTGCGCTTCTCGCCGAGATCCACGCGGCGCCCCGCATCGAGGCCCGCGCGATCGAGCCGTGCGAGATAGCCGTAGTCGGGCTGGCGGCTCGTGTCGAAGTAGATGCCGTCCGACGTTCGGTACGCGTAGCCCTTCGCCTCGAGGTCGGCGATGAACGCGATCTGCTCGGGAATGTGCGCGGTGGCACGCGGCATCACGTCGGGCTCGATCACGTTCAGCGCGCGCAAATCGTCGACGAACGCCTCCGTGTAGAGCGCGGCGATGTTCCACGCCGTCTTCCCCGTGCGCCGCGACCCCTTCTCCATCTTGTCCTCGCCGGTGTCGGCGTCGGACGTGAGGTGGCCTACGTCGGTCACGTTCATCACGTGCAGCACGTCGTAGCCGTTCCACCCCAGCACGCGCTTCAGCAGGTCCTCGAACAGGAACGTCCGGTAATTGCCGATGTGCTGGTAGTCGTACACCGTCGGGCCGCAGGTGTAGAGGCCGACGGGCTTGTCCGCGTGAAGCGGCGCGAACTCGCGCAGGGCGCGCGCGTAGTTGTCGTACAAAACCAGGGGGATGTGGTTCCCCCGCGCGTGCGGCTTCGCCGCTGCGCTGCCCCGCGAGGGGGCCGGATTCGCGCCGCGCGGCGGCGTTTCGGCGCTCATCGTCATGCCGCGATTCTAAAGCCCGCGCACCATGACGAAGTCTTCCATCACGAAGCCGTTCCCGATCGGGAAGTCGCCGCGCTCGCGGATCGCGAAGCCGCAGTGCTCGTAGGCGCGGAGCGCGCCCGTGTTGTTGCGGTTCACGTTGAGCGTCAGGCTCGTGCAGCCGCGCTCGCGCGCGAACGCCGCGACATGCTCGATCAGCGTGCGGCCGACGCCCGTCCCGTGATGTTCCGGCAGCACGTACAGCTTGTCGATCTTCGTCGTCGTGTCGTCGACCCGGTACCAGGCCGCGAAGCCGACGTCGCGGTCGTCGATTTCGGCGAGTGCCAGGCCTGCTGCGTCCTCCGTCACGAAGCGCGTCAGCGCCTCGCGCGAATACCCGTGCGCGAGCATGTACGCGATCTGCTCGCGCGAAATGATGCCCGGGTAGTGACGGTGCCAGATCTCGTCGGCGAGCGCCTGGACGAGCGGAATGTCGGAAACGCCGCCGGCTCGAATGCGCGTGCGCGTGTCCTCGGCGGGGATGCTGGCCATGCCGCCGAATCTAGCATGCACTGCCGCGCGTCCGGCGTCAGAATTCCTCCATCACCTGCGCGTACGAGATCAGCGCGAACAGCGCGCTGCCGCCGACGATGTTGCCGAGCAGCGTCGGCACGATGAAGCCGCCGAGCATCGTCAGCACGTCGAGCCGGCCGTTGGCGACGAGCATGAACGTCTCGAAGCTGCCGGCGACGATGTGCGCGAAGCCGCCGGCGCCGATCAAGAACGTGAAGAGCGAGATCACCCAGAACTTCGCGCCTTCGGCGCCGGGGATCAGCCACACGGTGGTGGCGACCAGGAAGCCCGCCGAGACCGCCTTGAAGAACATCGGAATCCACGCGTTCTTCATGATCTCGGCGCTGATCGTCAGCATGCCCTCGCGAAGCTCGGGCGTCAGCACCGGCGTCAGCGTGCAGAAGTAGGCGGCGAACAGGGTGCCGATCATGTTCGCGACGAACACGATCGCCCACATCCGCGCGAGCCGTCCGACGTTGTGCAGCGTGAAGTGCTTCATCACCGGCAGCATCGCGGTGATCGTGTTCTCCGTGAAGAGTTGCTGCCGTCCGAGGATCACGATCAGGAATCCGACCGGATAGCCCGCGCTCGTCAGCAGGAATCGCCACGACGTGTCCGGCAGGTGCGTGAGCAGGATCGCCTGCGTCAGCAGCGAGAAGCTCATCGACAATCCTGCGGCGATGCCCGACCACCACAGCGACGTGGCGGGCCGTGCCATCTCCTCGTCGCCGCGCTTGCGCACGATCTCGTAGATGACCGGCGTGCGCGGCTCCGAGCGCTCCTCGATCTGGCGCGCTTCGCGCATTTCGCGCTTCGCCGGCGATTCGCGCTTCGGTTCGTCGACCACGAGCCGCCGGTCCTATGCACCCGCCTCGTAGGCGGTGATGAGCGAAACGCCGAGCGCGCCGAGGCCGAACATCGCTATCGTGCCGGGCGCGATGCCGAGCGCGAGCATCCCGAAAAGCGTGACGGCGTCATGCATACGGTCTTCATTCAAAGTGCCTGTAGGAATTACGACGACACTTGTCGTAATTACATAGCCGAGCACCACCATGGCGCAGCGCCCGCAGGCGCCAACAGGCAATGATGCGTACGGGCTCGTACGCATTGTGGCACGGCTGATGCAAGTCGGCGATAGCTTGTCTCCTCTGCCCAACACGGCGACTTTCCGCTGCCGTTGCCGCTTCCATCAACAACACGTGAGCCTGCCGCCGACCGTCATTCGAGACCCTCGGACCCCGCACGTGCTCGTCGACGCGACGTAGCGCATGCAGGTCTTCAGTCGGCGGTTCGTCCTCGGTCTCAAGCTATGCGCCCTCGCGATCGCGCTCGCGATCTTCATCGCGCTCCTTGCGTGGCGCATCATGATCAAGCCGCATCCGGCCGTCGGCGCGCCCGTCGAGCAGGTCGTCGCGTTCAGCCACAAGCATCACGTCGGCGACGACGGCTTCGACTGCCGCTACTGCCATACGTCCGTCGAAACGTCCGCGTTCGCAGGCATTCCGCCGACGCACACGTGCATGACGTGCCATTCGCAGCTCTTCACCGACCAGCCCATGCTGGCACCCGTGATCGACAGCCTGCGGAGCGGCAAGCCCATTCACTGGAAGCGCATCCACGATCTCCCCGACTTCGTCTACTTCAACCACAGCATCCACATCGCGAAAGGCGTCGGCTGCGAGGAATGCCACGGCCGCGTCGACCTGATGCCGCTCACATGGCGCGTCGCGCCGCTCACGATGCAATGGTGCCTCGCATGCCACCGCGATCCCGCGATGCACCTGCGACCCGTCGAGCATGTGTTCGACATGGGCTGGAAGCCCACCGAGGATCAGCGCGAGCTCGGCACGAAGCTCGTCGCGGCCTATCACATTCACACGTCGACGCTGACCGACTGCTCGACGTGCCATCGATGACGCGATGAATCGAACCGGCGGCCCACCGCAGATGTGGCGAAGTCTCGACGAACTCGGCGACGGCGACGCCTTGCGCCGCGAACTCGCGGAGCGCTTCCCGCGATTCGCCCCGCTGTTCGATGCCGATCGGCGTCAGTTCCTGAAGCTCATGTCGGCGTCGCTCGCGCTCGCGGGTTTGACCGGCTGCTCGCGCGAGCCGCAGGAGGCGATCCTGCCCTACACGTACGCGCCACGCGGTCAGGTCGCCGGCGAGCCCCGCTTCTACGCGAGTGCGCATGCCGTCGGCGGGTACGCGATGGGCGTACTCGTCGAAAGCAACATGGGACGGCCGACGAAGATCGAGGGCAATCCGCTGCATCCGGCGAGCCTCGGCAGCACCGACGTCTACGCGCAGGCATCGGTGCTCGAGCTGTGGGATCCCGATCGCGCGCAGGCGGTCACGCATCGAGGCGAGCCGAGCACCTGGGAGGCGTTCGCGGCTGCGCTGCAGCGACGTTTGATCGCGCTCCGCGCGCAGCAGGGCGACGGCCTGCGCATTCTCACACAAACCGTCACGTCGCCGACGCTCGCCGCGCAGATGCAGGCGCTCGCCGCGCGCTATCCGAAGGCGCAGTGGCATGCCTACGAGCCGATCCATCGCGACCATGTGCACGACGGCAGCGTGCTCGCGTTCCGCCAGCCGCTCGACGTGCGCCATCATTTCGATCACGCGGCCGTGGTGCTGTCGCTCGACGCCGATTTCCTGGGCTTCGGTCCGGGACGCGTGCGCGACGCGCGCGATTTCGTCAACGGCCACGCGACGCACGACGCGACGCAGGCATCGAATCGGCTGTATGCGATCACCAGCGCGCCCACGCTCACCAGCGCGTACGCCGATCATCAGGTTGCCGTGCGCGGCAGCGACGTCGAGGCGATCGCACGCCGGCTCGCGAAACTCGTCGGCGTCGCGGTCGAGGCGCCGGACAGCGTCGCGGGCGCACCGGAGACGTGGCTCGCGGCGTGCGCAAAGGACCTGGCGGCGCACGCGGGCGCGTCGCTCGTCGTGGCCGGCGAGCGCCAGCCGCCGATCGTGCACGCCCTCGCGCACGCGATGAACGCGCATCTCGGCAACGCCGGCAAGACGGTCGCGTACATCGATCCCGTCGCGGCGAGCCCCGCGCACCAGATGGAATCGCTCGCGACCCTCGTCGAGGACATGGCGTCGCGCCGCGTCGACACGCTGCTCGTCGTCGCCGGCAATCCCGTCTACGACGCGCCGCGCGACGCCGGCTTCCTCGAAGCGCTGCGCATCGTGCCGGCGAGCGTCCACCTCGGGCTCTACCACGACGAGACGTCGGCGAACTGCGCATGGCACCTGCCCGCGACGCATTTCCTGGAAGCATGGTCGGATGCGCGCGCGTTCGACGGCACCGCATCGATCGTGCAGCCCGCGATCGCGCCGCTCTACGACGGCCGCTCGGTGCACGAGGTGCTGGCGATGATCGTCGACGGCGTCGAGCGCCGCGGCTACGACGTCGTCCGTGAGTATTGGCGCGGCAAGCTCGGCGGCGATTTCGAAGCGGCGTGGAACAAGGCGCTCTCCGACGGCGTGATTCCCGGCACGGCGTTCGCCGAGCGTACGTTGCCGCTGCAGCCCAACGCGCTCGCGGCGAAGGCGAATACGCCGGCGACGTCGACGAACGGGACGCGCGTCGAGGTCATGTTCGTGCCCGACGCTTCGGTGTACGACGGCCGGTACGCGAACAATCCCTGGCTGCAGGAGCTGCCGCGTCCGCTCACCAAGATCACGTGGGACAACGCGGCGCTCGTCGCACCCGCGCTCGCGGCGCGCCTCGGCGTCGCCACCGACGACGTGATCGAGCTTGCACAGGGTGATGCGCGGATCCGGCTGCCCGTGTGGGTGCTGCCGGGACATCCCGACGGCGCGGTGACCGTATCGCTCGGCTATGGGCGGCGGCGCGCCGGGCGCGTGGGCGACGCTCGCGGCTTCGACGCGTATGCGCTGCGTCCTGCCGACGCACCGTGGTTCCTGCCGGACGTAGCGATCGCGAAGACCGGCGGCTGGTACAAGCTCGCGACCACGCAGCATCACCATTCGATGGAGGGCCGCGATCTCGTGCGCGTCGCGACGCTCGATGCCTTCCATGCGAATCCGAAGGCCGCCGGAGAACCGACGTCCGGGCGCGGCAACGGCACGCTCTACGACCCCTTCAAGTACGACGGCTATCGCTGGGCGATGACCATCGACCTCGGCGCTTGCATCGGCTGCAACGCGTGCACGATCGCCTGCCAGGCGGAGAACAACATTCCGACGGTCGGCAAGTCCGAGGTCGCGCGCGGCCGCGAGATGCACTGGATCCGTGTCGACCGCTACTACGAGGGCGGCGTCGACACGCCGCGCACGTACTTCCAGCCGGTGCCGTGCATGCAGTGCGAGCGCGCGCCGTGCGAACTCGTGTGCCCAGTCGAAGCGTCGGTGCACGACTCGCAGGGCATCAACGTGCAGGTCTACAACCGCTGCGTGGGCACGCGCTTCTGCTCGAACAACTGCCCGTACAAGGTGCGCCGCTTCAACTTCCTGCAGTACAGCGACTGGACGACCGAGAGCCTGAAGGGCCAGCGCAATCCCGAGGTGACCGTGCGCATGCGCGGGATCATGGAGAAGTGCAACTACTGCCTGCAGCGGATCGAGAACGGCCGCATCACCGCCGACAAGGAAAACCGGCGCGTCCGTGACGGCGAAGTCGTCACCGCGTGCCAGGCCGTCTGCCCGACGCGCGCGATCACGTTCGGCGACCTGAACGACGCGTCGAGCGCCGTCAACAAGCAGAAGGCGTCCCCGCTCGACTACCCGCTGCTGCACGAGCTCAACACCGAGCCGCGCACCAGTTACCTCGCGAAGCTCCGCAATCCCAATCCCGAGGTGAAGGAAAGCTAGTGAAAGGTCCCCCCACGCTCGCTCCGCTCGCTGCCCCCCAGGGGGCGGACCCGTCGCTCGGGGCGGCCTTTCGCGACTGATATGCCGCCGGCGATCACGGCCTCGGGCAATGGCGTCGACGAATCGCGCCTCAAGTTCCTGCGCGGCCGCTATTCTTACGCGAGCATCACCGACAAGATCAGCGACGTCGTCCTCACGCGGCCGACGCACTGGGGCTGGTATGCGGGCTTTGCACTCTGCACGCTGCTGACGCTCCTCTTCGTCATCGCGATCGCGTACCTGTTCGCGACGGGCGTCGGCATCTGGGGCGTCGACATCCCCGTCGCGTGGGCGTTCGCGATCACCAACTTCGTCTGGTGGGTGGGCATCGGCCACGCGGGCACGTTCATCTCCGCGTTCCTGCTGCTGCTGCGGCAGAAGTGGCGCACGTCGGTCAACCGCTTCGCCGAGGCGATGACGATCTTCGCCGTCGCGATGGCGGGCCTGATGCCGATCCTGCACCTCGGCCGGCCGTGGTTCTTCTACTGGCTGGTGCCCTACCCGGACATCATGAACGTCTGGCCGCAGTGGCGAAGCCCGCTGGTGTGGGACATCTTCGCGATCGGCACGTACATCGTCGTGTCGATCCTGTTCTGGTACATGGGGCTCATCCCCGACCTCGCCACGCTGCGCGACCGCAGCGACTCGCGCGTCAAGCAGATCGTCTACGGCCTGTTCGCGCTCGGCTGGCGCGGCGAGGCGCGCCAGTGGAAGCGCTTCGACACCGCGTACCTGCTGATGGCCGGCCTCGCGACCCCACTCGTCGTCTCGGTGCACAGCGTCGTGTCGCTCGACTTCTCGATCGGCAACACACCGGGCTGGCACTCGACGATCTTCCCGCCCTACTTCGTCGCGGGCGCCCTTTTCTCCGGCTTCGCGATGGCGCTGACGATCTCGATTCCGCTGCGCGCGATCTTCGGCCTCAAGGATTTCATCACCGCGCGCCATCTCGACAACATCGCGAAGGTGATGCTCGTATGCGGACTCCTCGTCGCCTACAGCTACGTGGTCGAGATCTTCATGGCGTTCTACAGCGGCGACGAGTTCGAGAAGTTCATGGTCGTCAACCGGATGACGGGTCCCTACGCGCCCATCTATTGGACGGTCGTGTTCTGCAACGTCGTCGTGGCGCAGCTCATGTGGTGGAAGCGCGTGCGCCTGTCCACGCTCGCGCTCTTCGTGATCTCGATCATCGTCAACATCGGCATGTGGCTCGAGCGCTTCATGATCATCGTCACGAGCCTGCACCGCGACTTCCTGCCGTCGTCGTGGGACGTCTACTACCCGACGTTCTGGGACTGGGCGACGCTGTTCGGCTCGCTCGGCGCGTTCGCGTGGCTGTTCCTGCTGTTCGTGCGGTTCCTGCCGGCGATCTCGATTTCCGAGATGCGAAAGCTCGTGCTCGAAAAGCGGGAGGGCGAGACGTGAGCGATACGGAGGTTTACGGCGTGCTGGCCGAATTCGAGGATGCCGACGCACTCGTCGCAGCGGCGACGCGAGTGCGCGATGCGGGCTATGCGCGCGTCGACGCGTACACGCCGTTCTCGGTGCCCGGGTTGCCGGAGGCGATCGGCTTTCGGCGCGACCGCGTCGCGCTCGTGACGCTGATCGGCGGGATCCTCGGCGGCGCCGGCATCTACTTCCTGCAGTGGTTCTCGGCCGTCGTCAACTACCCGATCAACTCCGGCGGGCGTCCGTTCAACAGCTGGCCGGCGTTCATCCCCGCGACGTTCGAGTGCACGGTGCTGGGCGCCGCGCTCTTCGCGTTCTTCGGCTACCTGATCATGTCCGGGTTGCCGAAGCTTCACCATCCAATCTTCAACGCGAAGGAGTTCGACCTCTCGACGCGCAACCGCTTCTTCGTCTGCATCGAGTCGGCCGACCCGCGGTTCGAGCGCGCGGCAACCACGCGCTTCCTCGAATCGCTCGGTGCGATGCGCGTCAGCGTCGTGCCGTTCTCGTGATGAGCCCGATCGCCACACGCATGCTCGTCGTGCTCACCGGGGCGCTGGTGGCGCTGGCGCTCTCGGGCTGCGAGAAGGCGATGCAGGACATGTACAACCAGCCGAAATACAAGCCGCTCGCGGCGAGCCCGTTCTGGTCGGACGGACGCTCGTCGCGGCCGGAGGTCGCCGGCACCGTCGCACGCAGCGGCGGTGCGAGCGCGGGCACGTCGAGCGGCCGGCTCGGGCAGTTGCCGCTGCCGATGGCCGAAGCGCCGGTCTATCCGGTCGACGACAACGGCAACGTCAAGGCGAACCTCGCGCCCGATAGCCCCAAGCCGCTGACCGCGACGAATCCGCTGCCGATCGACCGGCAGACGCTCGACCGCGGCCGCGAGCGCTTCGACATCTACTGCTCGCCGTGCCACAGCATCGCCGGCGACGGCGACGGCATGGTGCCGCGCCGCGGTTTCCCGCACCCGCCGTCGTATCACACGCCGCGTCTGCGCAACGCGCCCGACGCGCACTTCTACAACGTGATCACGCAGGGCTACGGGATGATGTACTCGTACGCCGATCGCGTCGCGCCGAACGACCGCTGGGCGATCGTCGCGTACATCCGGGCGCTGCAGCTGTCGCAGGACGCGGGCCTCGAGGACGTGCCGCCCGAGCATCGCGCGGACCTCGCGCGATGACGAAACTCTACCCCGGCGAAGGCCGTGAATGGATCGCGTGGGTGGTTGCACTCGTCGGCGCGATCCTGTTCGCGATCGCCGCGTGGTTCGATCGCCCGACTGCGTTCCAGTCGTACCTCTTCGCCTGGTGGTTCCTGCTCGGCATTCCCGTTGGCAGCCTCGCCATGCTGTGCGTGCACAACATGACCGGTGGGGGCTGGGGCGAGCTCATCCACCCTTACCTCGAAGCCTCGGCGCGCCTGCTGCCGCTCGTGCTCGTGCTGTCGCTGCCGCTCTTCTTCGTGATGCAGGACCTGTACGCGTGGACGCGTCCGGCGGCCGTTGCCGCGGATCCCGTGCTGCGCGGCAAGCAGTGGTACCTGTCGTTCGGCTTCTTCGTCGTGCGCAACGTGATCTACTTCGCCGTGTGGCTCGTGCTTTTGCATCTGCTTCGCAGGTGGGCATTTGCGCGCTCGCCCGACGCGGCCCTGCGTGACCGCGAGCGGTTGCGCGCGATCTCCGCGTTCGGGCTCCTGCTCTACGCCGCCACGGCGACATTCGCCGGCGTCGACTGGATCATGTCGCTGATGCCGCACTGGTACTCGACGACGTTCGGCTTCCTCGTCGGCATCGGCCAGACGATGACCGCGTTCTCGTTCGCGATCGCCTGCGCGGCATGGCAATACCGCGACGCCGTCGGGGCGCAGGCGAACCTGCCATCGACCGGTCCCATCGACAAGCGCTGGCCCACCGACATCCCGGGCCTCTTCCAGGACCTCGGCAACCTCGTGCTGATGTTCGTGATGACGTGGGCGTACCTCGCCTTCACGCAGTACCTGATCATCTGGGCCGAGGATCTGCCGAACGAGATCGCGTGGTTCCTGCCGCGGGTGAACACGAGCTGGCACGACGTCGCGCTGTTCCTGATCGGCGTGCACTTCGCGCTGCCGTTCCTCGTGCTGCTGTCGCGCCGCGCGAAGCGCATTCCGCGTACGCTCGGCGCGCTCGTCGCGCTGCTGCTGTTCGCGCATCTCGTCGACAGCTTCTGGCTCGTGGTGCCGCCGTTTCGCCCGCACGGCATCACGATCGCGTGGAGCGATCCGTTCGCCGTCGCGGCGCTCGGCGGCCTCTTCGTCGCGGTGTTCCTGCGCGTCGCGCGCATGCCGCTGCCTGCGCCCGCGCGTGCCCAAGGAAAGCGTCCATGATGACCGAGGTGCAGGGCCATGTCGCCGGACCGGTCGTATCGGGGCCCACGCACGAGACCGCCGACATCGACGGCCGGCACGTGTGGGGCACGGCAGCGGGCCTCGCCGCGACGATCGTGCTCGCCGGCTTCATGGCGGCCGGCGCGATCGCGCTGATCGGCTCGATGATCGGACGGCCGCTCGCGCCGATCAATCCTCCACCTACGCAGATGCCGTCGCCGCCGCTGCAGAGCGCACCGACGCTCGATCTGCGGGCGCTTCGCGCGGAAAAGCACGCGCTGCTGTCGCAGTACGCGTGGATCGACCGCGCGCATGGCGTCGTGCGCATCCCGATCGAGCGCGCGATGTCGCTCCTGATCGCGCGCGGCGAGAAGGCGCGGCGATGATTGCCGTTCGCCTCGCCGTGCTCGTGGCGACGCTCGCATGGACGCCGTTCGCGCTCGCTTCCGCGGCGCCGGAAACGCTCGCGAGCAACGCGGGTTTCACGCAGCGCCTCGGCGACGTCATCCCGGGCGACCTCACCTTTCGCGACGAGCAGGGCCAGGCCGTCGCGCTGCGCGATTTCTACGGTGACCTGCCGGTCGTTCTCGTGTTCGCGTGGTTCGGATGCTCGACGCTCTGCCCGACGGTCACGAGCAACCTCGCGCACGCGCTCGCGGGCGCCGGCGAGCCTGTCGATCGCTACCGCGTCGTCGTCGCCAGCATCGACCCGCGCGATTCGCCGGTCGACGCCAGCGAGATGAAGCGTCGCGTGCTGCGCGACGATCCGGGGCAGTCGAGCGCGTGGCACTTCCTCACCGGGCGCGAGCCGTCGATCGCTGCGCTCACTCACGCGGCGGGCTTCCGCTACGCGTACGACGACCAAACGCACCAATATGCCCACCCGGCGGGCTACGTGCTGCTCACACCCGACGGCCGCATCTCGCGCTACTTCCTGGGCTTCGACTTCACGCCCGAGGAGTTCCACCACGCGCTCGACAACGCAGGCCGCCGCGGCGTCGATTCGACACCCGTCGAGCGGTTGCTGCTGCTCTGCTTCCACTTCACGCCCGCAGGTCGCTACAGCGCGACGGTGGTCGCGGCGCTGCGCATCGCGAGCCTCGCGCTCATCACCCTCGCCATCGGCGCCGTTCTGTGGAAGCGTCGCGCGCCGGCCGGCTGATCGACATGTGGAATTTTCCGCTGCATCCGCCCGCCGACACGCCGCTCGCGACGCGCGTCGACCACCTGTTCTACACGTGGCTCGGCCTCGCCGGCGTGGTCACGATCGCGGTCTTCTTCCTGATCGTGTACTTCTCCGTCAAATACCGGCACGGGTCGAAGGCCGATCGCGCGATGCCGACGGGCGCGGAGCTGCGGCGCGAGAGCCACCGCATCGAGTTCGCGTGGATTGCCACGCCGCTCGTCATCTTTCTCGGCATGGGCTTCTGGGCAGCCGATCTCTACTACGTGCACGCGTCACCGGTCGCCAACGCCACCGAGGTGTACGCGGTCGGCAAGCAGTGGATGTGGAAGATCGAGCACATTGGCGGCCAGCGCGAGATCGACGAGCTGCACGTCCCGGCGGGCCGGCCGATCAAGCTCATCATGACGTCGCAGGACGTGATCCACAGCTTCTTCATGCCGGCGTTTCGCATCAAGCAGGACGTGCTGCCCGGCCGCTACACGATCCTCTGGTTCACCGCCGAGCATCCGGGCGACTACCACCTGTTCTGCACGCAGTACTGCGGCACCGATCACGCGCGGATGATCGGCCACGTCGTGGTCATGGCGCCCGCGGATTTCCAGAAGTGGCTGACGGGCGGCAACGCGCAGCAGTCGATGGCCGAGGAAGGTGCCGGGCGCTTTCGCCAGTACGGCTGCAGCGGTTGCCACGGCGCGAACGCGTCGGTGCATGCACCGAAGCTCGAGGGTCTGTTCGGGCGTCGCGTGCAGCTGTCCGACGGCACCAGCGTGATCGCCGACGAGCGCTACATCCACGATTCGGTGATGCTGCCGCGATCGCAGGTGGTGGCGGGCTACGCGCCGATCATGCCGTCGTTCCAGGGACAGATCGCCGAGGAGGATCTCCTCGACATCATCGAGTACATCAAGTCGCTGCGCGACGCGAACCCGGGCCTCGTCAAGTGACCACGGAGCCGAATCGATGAGCACGAAGGACCACCCCGGGGGCGAATCGGCCCCGCAGCGCGAAGCGCGGAGGGAAGCCAGGTGAGCACATTGATGCTGCCGGTGCGCGGCAACTACCTCGACGAAGGCTTCAGCCTGTGGTCGTGGCTGTCGAGCGTCGACCACAAGCGCATCGCGATCCTCTACACGATCTCGATCACGATGTTCTTCTTCGTGGGGGGCGTCGCCGCGTCGCTGATCCGCCTCAACCTCGTCACGCCGACCGGCGATTTCGTCAGCGCCGAGACGTACAACAAGCTCTTCACGATGCACGGCGTGATCATGGTGTGGTTCTTCCTGATCCCGTCGATCCCGTCGACGCTCGGCAACTTCCTCGTGCCGCTGATGATCGGCGCGCGCGACATGGCGTTCCCGCGGCTCAACCTCGCGAGCTGGTACCTGTACATCGGCGGCGGCCTGTTCACGGTCGGCGCACTGATCGCCGGTGGCGTCGACACCGGGTGGACGTTCTACACGCCGTACTCGACGATGTTCTCGAACACGCACGTGATCGCCGCCGCCGCCGGCGTGTTCATCGTCGGCTTTTCGTCGATCCTCACCGGCATCAACTTCATCGTGACGATCCACAAGATGCGCGCGCCCGGCATGACGTGGTTCCGCCTGCCGCTATTCATCTGGTCGATGTACGCGACGGCGATCATCTTCGTGCTGGCGACGCCGGTGCTCGCGATGACGCTGTTCCTGCTCGCGATCGAGCGCTTCGCCGGCGTGGGCGTGTTCGACCCGGCGCTCGGCGGCGATCCCCTGCTCTTCCAGCACCTGTTCTGGTTCTATTCGCACCCCGCCGTGTACGTGATGATCCTGCCGGCGATGGGGGTGGCGAGCGAGATCATCACCTGCTTCGCGCGGAAGAACGTGTTCGCGTACCGCTCGATGGCGTTCGCGGTGCTCGCGATCGCGGTGATCGGCTTCCTCGTCTGGGGCCATCACATGTTCGTCGCCGGGACGTCGGTCTACTCGAGCATCGTGTTCTCGATCCTGTCGTTCCTCGTCGCCATTCCTTCCGCGATCAAGGTGTTCAACTGGACGGCGACGCTCTACAAGGGGTCGATCCACTTCGAGGCGCCGATGCTCTATCTGCTGGGCTTCGTCGGTCTCTTCACCGTGGGGGGCATGACCGGGCTCTTCCTGGCGTCGCTCGCGCTCGACGTGCACCTGCACGACACCTACTTCGTCATCGCGCATTTCCACTACATCATGGTGGGCGGCTCGGTGATGGCGTTCCTCGGCGCCATCCATTTCTGGTGGCCGAAGATCACCGGGCGCATGTACTCCGACCGCTGGGCGCGCTTCGCGGCGATCGTCGTGTTCATCGGCTTCAACCTGACGTTCTTCCCGCAGTTCGTACTGGGCTACCTCGGCATGCCGCGCCGGTATCACGAATACCCGCCCGAGTTCCAGGTGCTGAACGTACTGTCGTCGGCGGGCGCGTCGGTGCTGGCCGTCGGCTACCTGCTGCCGCTCCTCTACCTGCTGTGGTCGCTCAAGTACGGGCCGCGTGCGACCGCGAATCCGTGGGGCGCGACCGGGCTCGAATGGCAGACGTCGTCGCCACCGCCCGTCGACAATTTCGCGTCGATCCCGATCGTGACGGCGCCGCCGTATCAGTACGAGCCGCCCGAAGGCCCGCATCCGAACCCGAGCGCAGGCCAGAAGGGCGAGGGGAGCGAAGGCGCCGTGGGAGCGCGTGATGGCCTCTCGTGAGCCGCGAGACGTGATGACATGCAAGACGCGAGGCATCGTGCCATGACCGAAGCCGTCGTCGTCGATCGCCAGTTCGACGATCCGCTGCAGCAGCGGAAGGCGTCGGACCTCGGCATGTGGGTGTTCCTCGCCACCGAGATCCTGTTCCTCGGCGCGATGTTCGTCGCCTATACGGCCTCGCGCATCCATCATCCCGAGGCGTTCGCGATCGCGAGCAGGCTCACGAACCTGACGCTCGGCAGCATCAACACCGGCGTGCTCCTCACGAGCAGCCTGATGATGGCGCTTTCGGTGCGCTCGACGAAGCTCGGCCTGCGTACCGCGTCGATCGTGTTCCTGCTCGCCACCGCAGTTCTCGGCCTCGCGTTCCTCGGCATCAAGTTCACCGAGTACTACCTCGACTGGCGCGACCACCTCGTGCCCGTGATCGACTTCGCGCACCGCGGCCCGCACGCCGGCGAAATCGAGACGTTCTTCTATCTGTACTTCTTCATGACCGGCGTACACTCGATCCACCTTTTCATCGGCATCGTCATGGTGCTGGTGCTCGCGTGGATGGCGTGGCGCCGCCATTACTCGCCCGACTACTTCACGCCGGTGGAACTCGGCGGCCTCTACTGGCACCTGGTCGACATCGTCTGGATCTTCCTCTACCCGCTCCTCTACCTCGTGTCGCGCACATGATCACGCACCCCGTTCCCGCGATCCGCACGTACGTCCTCGTGTGGGTCGGCCTGATCGTGCTGCTGCTGCTCACGCTCGGCAGCGCCTTCATTCCGCTCGGCTGGGGCAACGCGGCGATCAACCTCGCGATCGCGGTCGCGAAGTCGCTCCTCGTGATCTTCTTCTACATGCACCTGCGCAGCGCCCACTACGTGCTGCGCATCGCGGCCACCGCAGGCTTCTTCTGGCTCGCGATCCTGCTCGGCCTGTCGCTCACCGATTTCGTCACGCGCTACTGAATGACGCCCGCGGGGACTCGGCGCGACGCGCATCGGCCGAGCGCCGAGGCGCGCCGCGACCGCGACCGCCCGAGCGGCGGCGTCGTCGCCGTGGTGCGGCGCGCGTTCGAGGAATTCCTGACGCTGCCCACGGCGATCATCGTCGCGTTCCTGCTGCTCGCCTGTGGCATGTACGCGCTCGATCGCGCGCGCGTTGCTTGGCTCGAGCCGGCGCGTGCGCTTCTGCAAAGCCTCGTCTTCAGCAGCGGCAAGGCGACGAGCGACCTGCTCGGCACGATCGCAAGCGGCCTCATCACCGTCACGTCGATCACCGTGTCGCTGTTGCTCGTCGCGCTGCAACAGTCGGCGAGCTCGCTCACGAGTGGCGTGTTCGATCAGTTCCTGCGCAGGCGCCTCAACCAGTTCTATTTCGGCTTCTTCGTCGGCCTGTCGCTGTACGCGCTCGTGACCCTCGCGACGGTCAACGAGAACTTCAATCCCGTGCTCGGCGCGACGCTCGCGTTCCTGCTCACGACCGTCGCGCTGTGCCTGCTGATCCTGCTCCTCTACACGTCCGTCAATCAGATGCGGCCGGCCGAGATCGTCGAGGAGATCCATCGCTTGACGCTCGTCGCGCGCGAGCGGCAGGCCGACCTGCTCGCGCGCACACGCCGCATGCCCGCCAGCGCCGACCCGGGAGGCCTCGTCGTCCACGCCCACGACCACGGCTACGTGACACGGATCGACGACGACGCATTCGCCGCGATCGCGCGCGACGGCGTCGAGCTCGACATCCTGCCGTCGATCGGCACCTACGTCGCGTTCGGCGACGCGATCGTACGGCTGCGCGGCCGTCCGCTCACCGACGAACTCGCGGACAAGCTCCGCTTCGCCATCGTGCTCGAAGTGCAACGCGACGTCGCGCAGGATGCCGCGTGGGGCATCCAGCAGCTCGAGATGATCGGCTGGACGTCGATCTCGAGCGCCAAGTCGAATCCGCAGGTGGGACTGCTCGCGATCCAGGCGCTGCGCGATATCCTCGCGCACTGGTGCACGCTCCCGGAGGACAGCGACACGCGAAAGCTTCCGGTCGTCTATCCGGACGATGTCTTCGGGAAGCTCGTCGACGCCTTCGAGGATTTCGCGATCGTGTCGTCGGAATCGATGCAGCACCAGGCATACACCGCCGTGGTGCAGTCGTTGGCGATGATGTACGACCGCGTGCCGCCGAACGAGCGTTGGCGGATCGACGACGCGGTACGACGCATCCTCGCGGCGCTCGGCGACCTCGTGCTGACGCGCGAGCTCGAGCTCGCATTGCTGAACATCGCCGAAGTGCTGCGCCGCGCGGGGCGCGCCGACATCGCCCACGCGGTCGATACGGCGCGGCTCGCGCTCGCCCGTTCGATCGGCCACCTCAACGCACGCGGCACGCGCGTGCCGGATCGCTGAGCCGATCACGATGGACGCGCCCGTCGCCTCCGCCGCGCCACGGTAGAATCCGCTCCTTTCCGCCAGGCGGCCGATCGAGCCGGGCCGCCGCCATTCCTTGCCCTCGTCCGTGCCGAGTGTTGCCGGGTTGTCCCGGCGCAGCTGGATCGCCCTCGTCGTCGTTTTCGCGCTCGTCTGGTTCGCGAACCTCGACGTACGCAAGCTCCAGCATCCCGACGAAGGCCGCTACGCGGAAATCGCGCGCGAGATGGTCGCCACCGGCGACTGGGTGACGCCGCGACTCGATGGCCTGCGCTACTTCGAAAAGCCGCCGCTGCAGTACTGGCTCACGGCCGCGAGCTTCGAAGCGTTCGACGTCGACGAATGGACGGCGCGCCTGCCGGGTGCGCTCGCCGGCTTCCTCACGCTCGTCGTCGTCGGCTGCACCAGCGCGCGCCTCGCCTCCCCGGCGGCCGGGCTCTACGCCGCCGCCGCACTCGCGGGCAGCATCTGGATGTTCGGCATGGCGCACATCGTCACGCTCGATGCGCTGCTCACGCTCTGGCTCACGCTGTCGCTTTGCGCGTTCCTGCTCGCGCAGCAGTCCCGTGCACGATGGTGGATGCTCGTCGCCTACGCCGCCGCGGCGGGCGGCG
>JAICKU010000038.1 GCA_025927765.1 Burkholderiales bacterium | reverse complement strand
TGTAGTCGACGGCAGCTTTCACCTGCGCGTCGGTCAGCGACGCGTTGCCACCCTTCGGCGGCATCGCGCGCAGTCCGTGCAGCGCAGCGTTGTAGAGCGTATCCATGCCCTGCGCGATGCGCGGCGCCCAGGCCGACTTGTCGCCGTACTTGGGCGACCCCGCCAGGCCCGTTGCATGGCAGACGTGGCACGTCTGGTCGTACACCGCCTTGCCTTCCGCGGCTGAACCGGCGCTCGCCGCTTGAGTTGCGCCGGGCGCCGGCGCTGCCGGAACGCCGGAAGCGCTCGGAACGGCCGTGGGTGCGGGCGCCGCGGGTGCGGCCGCTGGCGTCGGCGCAGCCGCCGCGGTCGTCACGGCCGCATTCGCGGCCGGCGGCGCGTTGCCGGCCGATGCCGATGCCGTTGCCGCCGGGGCCGGCTCCTTCCATGTGGCCCCGGCGTGGTCTGCCAGGTACACGACCGCGCGATGCACTTCCTCGTCGGTCAGGTCGGGATTGCCGCCCTTGGGCGGCATCACGCCCGATTTGCCCTGGAAGCCGCTGATCGCGTGCTGCACCAGCGTTTGCTCGCCCTGTGCGATGCGCGGCTGCCAGGCGGCCTTGTCGCCGATCTTGGGAGCACCCGCGAGCCCCGCTTCGTGGCACGTCTTGCACACCTGCGCGTACACCTGCTCGCCGGTCAGACTGCCCTTGGGCGCCGTCGCTTCGGCGATGACCACCGTGCCCACCGGCTTGATGCGTTCGAGCACGTGCTGCTCGTCCTCCGTCGCGTCGCGCATCGTGCTGGTGAAGAGCTGCGACAGAAGAGCGATCACGGTGATCGGCACGAGGAACGCCAGCACGACGACGACGATGAGTTGCTTCGGGGTCTTGATCGCGGAGGAGTGCGGGTCGTGTTCCGGCATGGTCTCGAGCTTGGGTGGAATGGGATTGGTGGCGCAGGGCTTGCGAAGGCCAAACTCGGCATTATATCCATGCGAGGCGCCGCGACGGCCTGCAAAACCGCGCGTCGCCGGGGCGAGAGGCTATAATTCGCGCTTCGCGCCCGTAGCTCAGTTGGATAGAGTATTGGTTTCCGAAGCCAAGGGTCACAGGTTCGAATCCTGTCGGGCGCGCCACCCCTTGCGCTGAATTGCCTGGACCGCGAGCGCTTGAGCGAGCTTCGGGTTCGCTCGCTTCCTGCCGTGGTGCCGGAAGTGCAATCAAGCCATCGCCTGGCCTCCACTCATGAAGATTCCGCTCAACGCACCCCTCGTTTCGCTCGCGCTCGCAGTCGCCGCCTCGGGCGCCGCGTTTGCCGACGGCTCGCCGCCGGCCGCACCCACGACCACCGCCGTGCAGGAGCAGGCGCCGGCGGGCGTCGACGCGCATGCACGCAAGATCGTCGAGGAAGCCGATCGCATTCGCTTCCCCGCCGAGGGCTTCCAGGTGGACGTCGCGATCGCGACCACCGGCAAGGAACGCGCGGCCGACGAGCACAAGTACCGCATACTCTCGAAGGGCAACGAGAACACCGTCGTCATGATCACCGAGCCCGCGTCGGAGCGCGGGCAGATCATGCTGATGAAGGGACATGATCTCTGGGTGTTCATGCCCAACGTGTCGCAGCCGGTGCGCCTGTCGCTCGCGCAACGGCTCACCGGGCAGGTCGCCAATGGCGATCTCGCGCGCGCCAATTTCGCCGGCGATTACGAGCCGAAGGTCGTACGCACCGACACGATCGACGGCGAGCAATACGACGTGCTCGAGCTCACCGCCGTCGACCGCTCGGTGACCTATCCGCGCGTGGTGTACTGGGTGAAGCAGTCGACGTCGGCGCCGTACAAGGCCGAGTTCTACTCGGCGTCGAACCGCTTGCTGAAAACATGCCGCTACGAGAAGTTCGAGAAGGTGCTCGGGAAGCTGCGGCCCACGCGCCTCGTGATGGAGGACGCGCTGCACGCGGGCGAGATCTCGACGCTCGATTACAGCGCGATGAAGCTGCGCGACCTGCCCGACAAGGTATTCACGAAGGACTACCTGAAGAAGCTCGAGTGAGCTCGAACGGCGTCGCTTTCGCCGGCTGGTACGACGTCTCGATTTCTTCTGCGATCACCTCGAACATCGGCCGCACGAAGAAGTTGAGGCTGTCGATGACCTCGGGCACCGACATCATCGACGGGAAGCGCCAGCCGCGATGCTCGATCGCGGGCCCGATCGGCGTGAGGTGCACGCCGAGACGCGTGAGCTGACGGGCGAGACGTTGCTCGGTCAGCATGAACAGCGTCTCGATGCCATGGCGGCGCGCCTGCGCGAGCATCGCGAGATAGAGGCCCACCGCGAGGTACGGAAAGCGCGGGCGATCCGGCGTGCCGAAGTCGCGTTCGGTGAGTGCCACCGGCAGATTGCGCTCGCCGCTGCGTCGGCGATAGCGGCCGACGACGGCGAGGCGCGAGACTTCGGCGATCGTGGTTCGCGGCAGGGCGTCAGGATCGGCGAGGCGGCGGTCGAGCGACGCGCCGCAATACGTCTCGAACGGCAGGTTCGCGGTCGCATCGTGCGGATCCGCGAGCACGAGTCGTACGCACCCGACGTATTCGTCGTTGCGCACGCTGCGCAGCACGCAATGCAGTGCGCGGGCGTCGTAACGGTCGCGCTCCATGCCGTCGTCCCGCGCGGCCTCGTAGCCCAGCTCCTCGCAGTACACCTCGTGGCGAATGCGGTAGGCGGCGAGCTCGAGGGCCTCCGTAGTGGCGGCGTGCGCCGTGAAGTACTTCTCGAATCCGGCGCGGAGGTTCAGGAACTCGGGCAGGTACATGCGTGTGAGGACGGCGTTCCCGCGCCTTGCGGGGTGGGCGTCCGGCCCCATTGTAGCCGCGACCCTCCGGGAACAATGCCGGTTGAATGAATGTTGTCGATTGGCCCAATCAGTGGCCATTTGGCGCGCAGCGTCGCCTTTCAGAGACACTATCATCCGCTTTTTTTCTCAATTAGACTCCCGGCGTGTTCAACGTGTAGTCGACCATTCGGCTGCGTCCTCGGGTCATGACAGATGAATAAGGAGCACCGTTGACAGCATTGGCCAGACGCCAGCCGATCCGGACGCCGATCGGCGGCGATACGATCGTTACCGTACCCCGCACTCCCCACCCCGTTCGGCTCTGTGTCGAGGATCCCGATTCCCGGGCCCTCACCACCACGGCCAACACGAACCTCTTCAAGATCCGCCTCGCGACCACCGAGTCGCAGTGCCAGTCGGCGAGCTACCTGATCCAACGGAGGTACGCGTGGCGCGGGTATTCGGTCGACGGCGCGGCGCCGTCGAAGACGCCGACCCGCATCACGATCGCCGCGCACGATCCGGACGGTGTCGTGGGTACGGTCACCGTCGGGCTCGACTCTTCCGAAGGCCTGTTCGTCGACGGGCTCTATGGCGGTGAAGCGAACCAGCTGCGGGGGGAAGGGCGCCGCGTGGCCGAATTCACCAAGCTCGCCGTCGACAACAACCTGCATTCGAAGCCGCTGCTCGCCGCGCTGTTCCACATTGCGTACATCTGCGCCCGGCGCATCCATCGCTGCACGGACCTCCTGATCGAAGTGAACCCCCGTCACGCCGCGTTTTATCGCCGCATGCTGGGATTCGAGCCGTACGGCGACGAGCGCGGCGATCCGCGTGTGGGTGCGCCGGCCGTGCTGCTGCGCCTGTGCCTCGCGCACGCCCAGGCGGAGATCGCGCGTCTTGGCGGACGCATCGATCTCGCAGCCTCGACGCGGTCGCTTTATCCGTACTTTTTCGGAACGAGGGAGGAGATGTCGGTGGAGCGGCGTCTCCGGACGTTGGGCTGACCGTCTTTCGCTCGTTGAGCGAGTGTCGAAGCGCTTTACACGGGAAGCCGCCGCGCTCGACCTTCCTTCGAAAAAATCTATTCACTACAAGTAGTTGCATTCTTCGGCACTGCCCTTGCTTTATGTTCGGCGCATCGGGTTGAGCGCACATCGAACAAAGCGAGGACAACGAATGAAGCTCCAAAAACTGGCACTCGGGACAGCGGTTGCGGCGGCGTGCGGCGTCGGCATGGCAGGCAATGCGAATGCGGACGCGTTGGCGCAGTCGCTCCTCACTATCAACAATTTCGTCATTACCAACGGTAGCGGCACGCCGTTGGCATTAAGTGACTTTTCGCAACTGTCGTTCATCGATACGCTGACGAACGACGCGATCTTGAACGGCGCCACCGATCATCATCAGGTTCAGTCCACCGGCTTCGCGCCCGTCACGGATGCGGCGCAGGCATGCGTCGGCACGGGATGCCCGGGCGAGAACGTGTTCACGTCAGTGGGTACGCCTCCGACCGACACCTATGCTCGAAGTGACTCTCTGCTGACTGGCCAACCGATCAGCGGCACCGGTCAGCCCGTGGGTGCCAATGCGAGCGCGATCGCCGTTACGTCGCTCAGCACCGACGCGACCGGCGGGTCGTCGTCGGACATCCTGCTCACGTCCGGTTTTACGTTCGTCGCCACGCACGATATCGCTCAAGCGGGATTCTCCTTCGACGCGACGACCTTCCTTCAAGCGTGGACGGCGGCCGGCACGACGGACCCCACGGGCGCCGGCGCGGGCTTCAAATGGGAATTGACGCTGGTCGACGCCGTGACGGGCGACACGTTGATCGACTGGATTCCCAACGGGAACACGGGCTCCGGTACGCAGGAGGGGTTGACGGTGTCGGCGGAAGGCTGCAATTTGGCGCGGAATGCAAGCGCGACGTTTGATCAGCCTTCGCCCCCGACGCAGGATTGTTCTGGTCACTTCGCGGCGACGTCGAACGTCGTGCTGCTCGGCGGTCACCGATACACGTTCACGATCGACCACCACGTGACTACACAGGCCACCGAAGTGACAGCCGTTCCCGAGCCCGGTACGCTCGCGCTGTTGAGCGTCGGCCTGATCGGCTTCGGCTGGGCGAGCCGCAAGCGCCACAACGGCTGAGAAGTACCGTCCTCGCTGCTTCACGAACAAGGGCGCCGCAAGGCGCCCTTGTTCGTTTTGCGCGCCGGTCTACGTGGGGTCGTTCATCAGGCGATCGAGCGGCAGCCGCGTCGACCGCGCACGCGCCGGCGCGCCGGCGCCCAGCCTGCCCATGAATACCGTCCGATCCACGAAGTCCTGCCCGAGCAGATCGCCGAGCTCGTCGCGAACACGGGCGGCGCGGCGATGCGCTGCGGGCGATGACGTGAACCGTACGCCGTCACGGACGAATCTGGAAAACACGAGCGGCGTGTAACTGGGCTGGAACTGCAGGCCGAGGCTCGCCGCCGTCAACCAGAGCCGCTGGACGGCGCGTCCGGCCGCAACGTAGTCGTCGATGTCCGAGGGCGCCTCGGAAGCGACAAGCGTCATGTGTGCGGCGGACGCGATGCCTGGTATCCAATCCATCTCGATGCGGGGCGCAAGCGTGCCGGCCAGGTAGCGATTGAGGAAGTCGACGCGCTGCCAGCTCTTCATTGCCATCCGCATCATCGCGAGCGATAGCGGGCTTGCCCCGAGCGCCGCATCCGGAATGCGATCCTCGCTTTGGGTCGCGCCCCATTCGATCACGTCGCGGTGCACCTCGTACGCTTCCGGCAACGTCAATCGCAATCCGGCGTTGCGGAAATTTACGCCCGCCATCCGCAGCCGTCCCCGCCAGCCATCGAACCATCGCAGCGTGTAGGGCGCCGCCGCACGTTCCAGCGCATCGCGCTCCGCCGCCGTGAGCGCTCGCGTCGACAATGGGCGACGGCAGACGCGCCGCTCGACGATGAACGCGGACAATGGATCGGCTTGCATCGCCGGCGCTTCATCGAACGTGACGTCGAACACCGGCGCCTGTTCCGGCGCATCGCGGCGCCGCGTCACTTCCGTCGACAGGCGAAAACGCGTCGCCGCAATCGCGATCGTTTCGAGCAACGCGCCGATCGAGACCTGGCTCGCGCGTCCGTCGAGGTCGTAGACGCAATGCTCGCGCGTGTCGTGGCCGTGCACGGTCACCGCGTGCTCGCCGTCTATGGCGAAGCGCCACGGCTGCGTGTTGTCGCCGCTCGGCGCGTAGCGCGCGAGTTCGAGGATTTCGCGCACGACGCTCACGAGTTGCGCATCCGCCCGAGCAATTGACGCGTGGCAATCGCGATGGCCGCCCGCTGCAGCGGATTGGCGTTGCCACCGGGACGCCACGTATGCCGCACCTGACCGCGATACGCGTCGAACTGCATACCTGCCGGCGCGCTCCGTACGCGGCCACGCTTCAGCATGATCTTCAATGCTTCGGTCGCGGCGATGCCCGCGCAGATCTGGCACGCCATCGCCGTGGACGGGCCCTTGCGAGCGCGAAGGTCGACCGCGCTGGGGTCGACGAGATAGCCGCGATGCAGCGTGGCGGGTGCGAGGCCCAGCAGGAAGCGGATCGCCTGCTCGTCCTCGGAGTGGCCCTCCAGCTGGAAGTACTGCTCGAAGGTCATCCCGCCCGGCAGGAAATTCAGCACGGCTGCGCCCATGCCGAGCGGCGCCGCCGTGACCGCGGGCACGCCAAGGCGCGCGCATGCGGCGAAGGTCGCGCGCCGCGCCTCGAAGGCGAAGAAGTCGAGCCCATCCACGTAGACGTCGACGCCGGCGAGGAAGGCGTCCACGTTCTGCGTGTCCACGCCGTTCGGGAACGTGACGACGTCGATCTCGGGATCGATGTCGCGCGCCATCGCCGCGAGCACCTCCACCTTGGGCTCGCCGAGCGTGCTCATCATCGCGCCCGACTGCCGATTGAAATTGGCGAGGTCGAAGCGATCGAAGTCGGCGAGATGGAACGCGCCCACGCCGAGGCGCGCGAGCGTGACCAGGTGAATGCCGCCGACGCCCCCGAGGCCCGCGATCGCCACGCGCTTGCCGCGCAGCGCCGTCTGCTCCGGCCTCGTCACCCAGCCGATGTTGCGCGAGAACGCCTCGTCGTAGTCGAATCGCGCGCGCTCGCCGGGCGTCACGGGCGCGGACGATGCGCCGTTCGCATCGAAGGCAATGCTATCCTCTTCCGATCGGTCCCGGCGCACGGAGGCCGTACGCCTTGCGGTCCAGATGCGATTCCTGTGGACGATCCCATGGTTTGCGATACGCAACCTGCTGCGCGAGCCGCGCCGAAGCGCGATGGCGCTCGCCGCCGTCACGTTCGGGATTGTCGCATTGATGCTCGCGAGCGGCTTCATCGAGTGGATCTATTACGACCTGCGAGAATCGACGATCCATTCGAAGCTGGGGCACCTCACGATCGCTCGACCGGGTTATCTCGAGGCGGGGCGCGCCGACCCGTTCGCCTACCTGCTGCCCGCTGACACTGCAGCGTTGCAAAGGGTACGCAGTACGCCGCACGTGCGCGAGGTGGCGCCGCGTCTTTATTTCTCGGGCCTCGTGAGCCACGGCGAGACCACCGTGTCGTTCGTCGGCGAGGGCGTACAGCCGAGCCTCGAGACCGACTTGAGCCGTGCCGTGCTGATCGAGCAGGGCGCGTCGCTTCGCGACGACGATCCGAAGGGCGTGCTGTTCGGCGCGGGCCTCGCGCAGAGCCTCGGCGTTCGTGTCGGCGACACCGTCGTGCTGCTCGCGAACACGCCAAGCGGCGGCGTCAACGCGGTGGAACTCGTCGTGCGGGGCTTGTTCACGACGGTGTCGAAAGCCTACGACGATTCGGCGCTGCGCGTGCCGATCGCAATCGCGCAAACGCTCTTGCGCGTGCAAGGCGCGCATGCGTGGATCGTGCTGCTCGACGATACGTCCAACACCGACGAAGTTGCGAAGGTGCTGCGGCAGGAACTGCCCCACGATCGTTTCGAGGTGACGACGTGGTATGCACAGGCGGATTTCTATCGCAAGACCGTCTCGCTCTTCTCGAAGCAGGTGGGCGTCGTGCGGCTCATCATCGCCGCGATCATCGTACTCAGCATCTCGAACACACTCACGATGGCCGTGCTCGAGCGCACCGGCGAGATCGGCACGTCGATGGCGCTCGGTGTCCCGCGCCGGCGCATCCTCGCGCAGTTCATGGCCGAGGGAACTGCGCTCGGCCTGCTGGGCGGTGTCATCGGCCTCGTCCTGGGGTTCCTGCTCGCGCTCGCCGTCTCCGCGATCGGCATTCCGATGCCGCCGCCGCCCGGCATGGCGCATGGCTACATCGGGCAGGTGAAGGTCACGCCCGACCTCGCGGCAAGCGCGTTCGTGCTCGCGACGGTCACGGCGATCGTTGCAAGCGTCTATCCGGCGTGGCGCGCGTCGCGGCTCGCGATCGTCGATGCGCTGCGCCACAACCGCTGACCGATGCTGAAGCTCGCGCTACGCAACGTGTTCCGCCACGTCGGCCGCACGTCGCTGACGATGGCGGCGATCATCGCCGGCGTCGTGGGACTGATCGTCAGCGGCGGCTTCGTGCACGACATCTTCGTGCAGCTCGGCGAGTCGGTCATCCATTCGCAGTCGGGACACATCCAGGTGTCGCGCGAAGGCTTCCGGCAAGGGGGCGCACGCGAACCCGAGCGCTACCGCATTGCGCATCCACAGCCGATCGAGAAGACGATAGCAGCGACCCCGGGGGTGCGCGACGTGATGGCGCGCATCACCTTTTCGGGGCTGCTCAACAACGGACGCTCCGACCTCGCGATCAACGGGGAGGGCGTCGAGCCGGACAAGGAAGCGGCGCTCGGGACGCACCTCGCGATGGTTGCAGGGCGGCGGCTTCGTGCGAGTGACGAACACGGCGTGATGGTCGGCGACGGCGTCGCACGTGCGCTCAAGCTCGAGCCCGGCGATCGCGTCACGCTGATGCTCTCGAGCGAAGGCGGTGCGGTCAACACGGCGGATCTCGACGTCGTCGGCGTGTTCCGCACCTTCTCCAAGGATTACGACGCGCGCGCGATCCGCGTGCCGCTCGCCGCCGCGCAGGACGCGCTCGGCACCCCTGGCATCAGCACGATCGTCGTGTCGCTCGAGCGCACCGAGGATACCGATCGCATCGCGGGCGAGCTCGAGGCGAAGCTCGCCGGCCAGCATCTCGACGTGGCGACGTGGCAGACGCTGAACGACTTCTATGCCAAGACGGTGAAGCTCTACGAGCGGCAGTTCGACGTGCTGCGCGCGATCATCCTGCTCATGGTGCTGTTGTCGGTGGCCAACAGCGTGAACATGAGCCTGTTCGAGCGCATCCCCGAGTTCGGAACGATGCGCGCGTTGGGCGACCGCTCGGGGTTCATCGTGCGCCTCGTGCTCGTCGAATGCCTCGTGCTCGGCGTGGCCGGCTCGGCGATCGGCGCGATCCTCGGCGTGCTGGTCTCGGCGGGTATTTCGTTCGTCGGCATTCCGATGCCGCCGCCGCCGAATTCCGACGTCGGGTACGTCGCGCGGATCGAGATCGTGCCGGTGCTCGTGCTCGCGGCGTTCGCGATCGGCGTCGTGGCGACGGCGCTCGCCGGCATTCCGGCGGCGCGGCGCGCGGTACGCATCCCCGTCGTCGATGCGTTGCGGCAGGCGATATGAGCGCAACTTGGCCGCGAAGCGCGAAGCGCGGAGGGAAGTCGCATGACCGGTGAGCCCGCGCGCGCCGGCCGGCCCACCCGGGCGCCCGATGCCGATCCGCGCCTCGCGGTGTCGGTGCAGGGTGTGAGCAAGGAATACGCGCTCGGCGAAGAGCGCGTCGTCGCGCTTGCCAACGTGAGCCTCAACGTCGACCGCGGCGTGTTCCTGGCGCTCGCGGGTCCCTCGGGAAGCGGCAAGTCGACGCTGCTCAACATGATCGGCTGCATCGATACACCGACGCGCGGGCGCATCGTGATCAACGGCCGCGACGTGAGCGGGCGCACGCCCGACGAACTCGCGGCGCTTCGCGCGCGCACCATCGGCTTCGTGTTCCAGACGTTCAACCTGTTTCCCGTGCTGACCGCCTACGAGAACGTCGAGTACCCGCTGCAACACCTGCCCGAGATCGGGCGGCGCGAGCGCCGCGAGCGCGTGCTGCATTTCCTCGACGTCGTCGGCCTCGCCGACTACGCGCGCCACCGCCCGAACCAGCTGTCGGGCGGTCAGCGCCAACGCGTCGCGATCGCGCGCGCGCTGGTCGCGCATCCGCAGCTCGTGCTCGCCGACGAGCCGACCGCGAATCTCGACCATCGCACGGGCCGCAACATCCTGCGGCTCATGCGCCGGATCAATCGCGCAACCAAAGTGACGTTCATCTTTTCGACGCACGACCCGCAGGTGATCCGCATGGCCGATCGTCGCGTCGACCTCGAGGACGGCGAGATCGTGCGTCTTGGCGTGCGCGCACGCAAGGAATGGAGCTACGCGTTCGAACGCGCGGCCGAGCCGCCGGCGTTCGCCGACGGCGAGACGCAGCCCGGGCGCTGATCGCGGACCGCGCAAACGGTCAGAACGCGTAGCGTACTTCGGTATAGACGCGATCGCGGTTGTTGAACTGGCCGAAGAGCCCGAGCGGCGGTCCGTGGAACACGTCGAGGCCGAAGAGCAGGTGGACGTTCGGGGTCAGCGTCCACGTGACGCGTGGCCGCAACAGCCAGTCGCTGCGAATGACGCTCGAGATCAGCAGCACTTCCGCTTCGAGACGATCCGAGATGCGGTGGTTGACGAGGAGGCTCGCGCCGGGCTCGTTTCGCTTCGGCACGATGTCGGGATCGTGGTCGAAGAACGTACGATTGAACGCCTGCACGTTGAGGCGCGTGTCGGCCGGCAGCGTGAAGTCGAGCCCCGCCACGATGTCGAGCGTGTTCTGGCGCACGACGCCGTCGCCGTCGTCGAAGCGCAGCACGTTGTAGCTGCGTCCGCGCGCGTACACGGTTTCCATCTTGAACACGGCGGGGCCGAGGTCCTTCGCGAGCGTGCCGCCCACCTGCTGGATGCGATCGTGCCGGGCCTGATAGATGAACGCCGGCTGCGGTGCGAGGAGGATCTGGCGATAGAACGTCGGCTGCGCATCCATACTGTCGTAATAGAACGCCGACACGTCGTAACCGTTGGAGAGCCACGACAGTCGCGCGCCGAAATTGGTGTGGCCGGCCGTTCGCTTCGGAAACTGCTCGTTGTCGTAGAGCGTTGCGAATCCGGGCGGTGGCGGCGGCAATGCCGGGAAGAATTCGGAACCCGGCTTGCCGATGTCGTCGTAGCTCGGCACGGGAATCCACACGGCCTCCGCATGGAAGTCGCCCTTGAAATACTCGCCGCGCAGCGCCCATTGCGGAATGCGCAGCACGTCGAAGTCGGGCAGGATGAATTCGCGCAGGTCCTTCGCGGAGACGACGTCGGCGAAGAACAGCCCGACCATCTCGCCCCACACGATCTGCTGGCGGCCGAGCCGGAAATCGAAATCGCCCGCGCCGATGTCGACGTAGTTCTCGCGCAGCATCGCGTCGAATCGCTGGTCGCGCCGCACGTCGGACGGGTAGAAGTTCGTCGCGTCGTAGACGAAGTCGTAGTCGAGTCGCGCGCCGATCCGATACTTGACGTTGGGCGCGAGCTGTCCCTGGCCGTCGAGCTCGCCGCGAACGAGCATCTTCGACCAGTGCTCCGGGTCGGCGTACGTGTACGCGAGCTTGCCGCGCAGATATCCATGCCACGCGATGCCGGACGCTTGCGCCTTGGCGCGCGCCACGTCCTCGCCGAACAGCGATTCGCGCGAAGGCTCCGACGGTTTCGCTTCGTCGCCGCCGAACAATTCGTCGCGCGATGCGGGTGCGGCCTGTGCAAGCAGCGACGCGAAATCGCGTGCAGGCGCGAACGGCGGCGCGATGTCGCTCGCGTGCGCCGCCAACGCAAGCAACCCCACCGAGAGCGCGAGCAGCGGGCGAAGCGCGCAGGCGAGCCATCGCGATGCGCATGCTGCCGGCGCTGGCTCCCGGCGTTCGCGTAGAGTGCCCGCAGCGATCTCGCCCGCGTCGTCATCCGCCACGTTCATCAGCCGAGACCGCGAAACGCAGGGAGTTTCGCTAACATCCTGTGCTCTCACGAAGCGCGGCGTATGCCACGAAGTGATGGCACGAACCGTGCTTGGTTCTTCCGCTCGGTTCGACGTCGAAACACTTGTTATCATCGGCCGCACCCTCGATGGTCGGCTACCGGAGGAAGCATGCTGCAGGAACCGCAAGGTCGTGACGCAGGTTTGCAACGTCGTGTCCGGCTCGGGCATCTGATTCCTTTCTTGTTCTCGCTCGTGCTCGCGGCATGTGCGGGGCCGCAGTACGCGCCGGCACCCGCATCGCTCGGCGACGTCGACTACAACTATCACATCGGTCCGTCCGACGTGGTGAACGTGATTGTATGGCGCAATCCGGAGTTGTCGATGTCGGTGCCCGTACGTCCCGACGGCAAGATCACCACGCCGCTCATCGACGACCTGCCTGCGCTCGGCAAGACCCCGTCCGAGCTCGAGCGCGACATGGAGAAGGCGCTCGTCAAGTACATCCGCGATCCGGTCGTGACCATCGTCGTCACCAACTTCGTCGGCCCGACGAGCGAGCAGGTGCGCGTGATCGGCGAAGCCGCCAAGCCGCAGATCCTGCCGTTTCGCAAGGACATGACGGTGCTCGACGTGATGATCCAGGCCGGCGGTCTCACCGACTTCGCCGACGGCAACGCGGCCCGTATTTTTCGCGTAGCCGACGGTGGAAAGATCTACAGCGTTCGGCTGCGCGACCTCATCAAGGGCGGCGACATCACCGCCAATGTCGCGATGCGTCCCGGCGACATCCTGATCATTCCGCAAAGCTGGTTCTGATCGCGTGACCCGCCCGAGTCCGGAATAACGCAATGCAAGAGTTCGTACAGCAGTTGACCCGCCTCCTGCGCGGGATGTGGCATCGCCGCTGGATCGGCCTTGCCGTCGCCTGGGTCGCGGCGATCATCGGCATCGCCGTGGTCTACAAGATTCCCGAGCGTTACGAAGCGAGCGCACGCGTCTACGTCGACACGGAAACGCTGCTGCGCCCGCTCCTGGCGGGCCTCGCGATCCAGCCCAATCTCGACCAGCAGGTCGCGCTGATGAGCCGCACGCTGATCAGCCGGCCCAACGTCGAGAAGCTCGTGCGCATGGCCGACCTCGATCTGAAGACGCGGGGCACCTCCGACCGCGAGGAACTGATCGACAAGGTGACGAAGACGATCCGGCTCGAAGCGAACACGACGTCGGGCGCGGTCTCGCAGAACCTCTACACGATCAGTTACCGCGATCCCGATCCGACGCTGGCGCGCAAGGTGGTGCAGTCGCTGCTCACGATCTTCGTCGAGTCGAGTCTCGGCGACAAGCGCCAGGATACGCAGACGGCGGTGAAGTTCCTCGACGACCAGATTCGCAGCTACCAGAAGAATTTGCAGGCGGCCGAGGATCGCATCAAGGACTTCAAGCTCAAGTACATGGGCATCGCCGGCGCGGCCAGCGGCGTGCAGGGGCAGGATTATTTCGCACGCGTTTCCGGACTGCGGCAGCAAATCGAGGCGGCGAAGCTCGACCTCAACAGCGCCGAGCAGGCGCGCGACTCCTACAAGCGCGAGCTTTCCGGCGAGGAGATGCCGGACCTGCTCGCGCAGGCGCCGACGATCGTCAACGAGGCCGTCCCCGATGTCGACACGCGCCTCGATGCTCTGAAGAAGGACCTCGACACGCTCCTGCGCAAGTACACGGAGGCGCATCCCGACGTGATCTCGACGCGGCGCCTGATCCAGCAACTCGAAGAGCAGCGTACGAAGATCCTCGACGAGCGGCGCAAGGCCGCGCAAGCCGCGGCCGCCAAGTCGCCACGCTCGACCGAGAACCCCGTCACGCAGCAGATCAAGATCTCGCTCGCCGACGCCGAAGCCGCCGTTGCTTCCGCACGTGCGAAGCTGTCGGGCCTCGAGTCGCAGGAGCACTTGCTCCAGACGCAGGCGCGGCTCGTGCCCGAGGCGGAGGCCGAGTACACGCAACTGGTGCGCGACTACGACGTGCAGAAGAAGACGTACGAAACGCTGCTCGCGCGGCGCGAATCGGCGACGATGGGCAAGGACATCCAGGACACGGGCGGCGCGCAGTTCCGCGTGATCGACCCGCCGCGCGTCTCGCCGCAGCCGGTCGCGCCGAACCGGCTCGCGCTGCTCGCGATTGCGTTCGTGCTCGCGCTTGGCCTCGGCCTCTTCGCGAGCCTCGCGGCGAGCCAGCTCGTGCCGACGTTCCACGAGGCGAAGACGCTGCGCGAAGTGAGCCGTCGTCCGTTGCTCGGCATGGTGTCGATGCTGCCGAGCGATACGCTGCATCGTGCGCGACGTCGCAATTCGTGGATGTTCGCGGGCGGCTTGACGAGCCTCTTCGCCGGCTTCGGCGCGGTGTTCGCGCTCGCGCTGCTATTCGCGCGCGCCGCATGAGGGAGAGGGTCAAATGAGCAGCATCATCGAGCAGGCGGCGAAGCGACTCGAGGAGTTGCAGCGCGCGGGCGTCGACGGGGCCGGGGAGGCTGCGCCCGCCGGCGCCTCGTTCGCGGCCGAAGCCGCCGTGGTCGCGCTCGAAGGACGGCCGTACGCGGCGCGAAGCGGCCGCGAACACGCGCGCGCGCCGTCGCACGACGGCGACGCGCCTTCCACGCGCCGCATCGATCTCGATTTCGGGCGTCTCAAGGCGCGCGGCTTCGTGACGCCGGATTCCGGCGCCACCCAGATCGCCGAGGAATTCCGCGTCATCAAGCGACCGATCATCCGCAACGCGCTCGGACGCGGCACCGCGCGCGTCAAGCACGGCAACCTCGTCATGGTCACGAGTGCGCTGCCGTCGGAAGGCAAGACGTTCACCTCGCTGAACCTCGCGCTCAGCATCGCGACCGAAGTCGACAGCACCGTGCTGCTGGTCGACGGCGACGTCGCGCACCCGTCGATTCCCGAGCAGCTCGGCGCGCCGCATGGCCCGGGGCTCCTCGACCTGCTCACACGCGACGACCTCGATTTCTCCGACGCGCTCGTCAAGACCAACATCGACAAGCTCTCGCTGCTGCCCGCCGGGTCGCGCCATCGCCGCTCGACGGAGCTCCTTGCGAGCGAGCAGATGGCGAGCCTGCTGCGCCAGATGGCGTCACGCTACTCCGACCGCATCATCATTTTCGATTCGCCGCCGCTGCTCGCGACGACCGAAGCGCGCGTGCTCGCCACGAACATGGGCCAGATCGTGATGGTGGTGGCCGCCGACGCGACATCGCAGCATGCGGTGAACCAGGCGCTCGCGACGATCGAAAGCTGCGACATCGTGATGATGGTCCTGAACAAGGCGAGCAGGACCGACGTCGGCACCTACTATGGCTATTACGCGAACGACGCCTCGGGCTAGCGCTCCGAGCGTCGTGCGCGGCCGAACTCGCGCCGCTCTGGCCATGCGTTGCCGGTTGCCGGTTGCGCCGGCCCGTGCCGCGCTCGCGTTCGCCATGGGCGTCGCACTGTCGCCCGGCGCGCTTGCGCAGCAGGTATGGCACTTCGAGCCCGGCATCGATACGCTGTTCACGCTGACCGACAACGTCGATCTCGCGCCCAACGGCGATCGAAAAGCCGATTTCGTGACGCAGCTCACGCCCGAGCTCAAGCTGTCCGAGCGAGGCGCGCACACGCGGCTCGAGGGCACGGTCAGGCTGCCGGTGCTGTTGTACGCACGAACGGGGAGCGAGAACAACCAGGTGCTGCCCGAAGTCAACCTGAGCGGCATTGCGGAACTCGTCGAGCGGCTGTTCTACATCGAGGCCGCCACCGACGTTTCGCAGCAGTACGTGTCGCCGTTCGCCCCGCGGCCGTCGAACCTCACGAACGCGACCAACAATCGCTACACCGCCCAGACCTATCGCATTTCGCCGCTGCTCAAGGGCAAGACCGGCGACGGCTATGCGTACGAGCTCCGCGACGACAACATTTTTGCGAACGAATCGAACACCTCGTTTCAGGCGCGTCGTTCGTACACCAACAGCATCCTCGCGCGCTTCGATCGCGATCCGCGCCCGTTCGGCTACGGCCTCGAATACGACCGCAGCGAAACGCGCTTCGTCGACGAGACGCCGCTTCGCAATCAGATCGTGCGCGGCCGCGCCGCTTTCCAGCAGAGCGCGCAGCTCCACTGGTCGCTGATCGGCGGTTACGAGGACAACAATTACCAGGGGCCGACACAGTCCGACGCGATCTACGGAGTGGCGGCGCGCTGGCGTCCGACCGATCGCACGACGCTCGATGCGAGCGTCGAGCATCGCTTCTTCGGCGGGTCGTATCACGTTGCCTTCGACCACCGGACGCCGCTCACGGTCTGGTCGCTCCGTGCCGACCGCGACATCACCACGTTCCCGCAGGAGCTTGCTGCGCTAAGCGCCAACGAGAACGTGTCGACGCTGCTCGATCGCCTGTTCACGTCGCGCCTTCCCGACCAGGTGCAACGCCAGACGTTCGTCGATCAGGTGATCCGCGAGCGCGGCCTGCCGACCGTGCTGACCGGACCCCTCGCGCTCTTCACCCAGCAGGTGACGCTGCAGGAAGGGCTGCAGGGCACCGCGGGCATCGTCGGCGCCCGCAATACGATCCTCGCCACGATCTACCGCCAGCGCACGCGCCCCGTCGGCAACCTGCAGGGGACGCTCGAGACGCTCCTCTTCGAGCAGGACACGACGCAGACCGGTGGCAACATCGTGTGGACCTGGCGCGTGACGCCGTTCTATTCGCTTTCGACGAGCGCCGACTACAGCCACGCGGTCGACAACGTTTCCGATATCCGCTCGCGGCTCGTGACGTTACGCAGCACGCTGAGCGCCAAGGTGTCGCAACGTACCGATCTCTCGTTCGGCGTACGCTGGCAGCGCATGCTCTCGAGCACCGACAACAGTTACCGCGAAGCCGCGATGTTCGTCGGCATCCGCTACGTGGACCGATGACGAGTTCGCATGTATGAATCGTTTTACGGGCTGACGGGCAAGCCGTTCCAGCTCAATCCCGATCCGGCGTTCTACTTCGGCAGTCGCGGCCACAAGCGCGCGTTCGCGTACCTGCAGTACGGCGTTTACCAGAGCGAGGGCTTCATCGTCATCACCGGCGAGGTCGGCGCCGGCAAGACGACGCTCGTGCGAAGCCTGTTCGAGCAACTCGACCGCTCGCGCTTGGTCGCCGCGCAACTCGTCAGCACGCAGCTCGACGCCGACGACATGCTGCGCTCGGTGGCCGTCGCGTTCGGCCTGCCCGCGAAGACGCTCGACAAGGCGTCGCTGCTCGCGTCGCTCGAAGCGTTCCTCTGCAAGCTCGCCGTCGAGGGGCGGCGCGCGCTGCTCGTCGTCGACGAGGCGCAGAACCTCACGCCGCGCGCGATCGAGGAGCTGCGCATGCTCTCGAACTTCCAGCTCGCCGACCAGGCGCTGCTGCAGAGCTTCCTGATCGGCCAGCCGCAACTGCGCGAGATGATGCAGGGGCCGGACATGCAGCAGTTGCGCCAGCGCGTGATCGCGTCGTATCACCTCGGGCCGATGGACAAGGCGGACACGCAGTCATACGTCGAGCACCGTCTCGCGCACGTCGGCTGGAACGGCGATCCGGCGTTCGACGCGTCGACCTTCGACGCGATCCATGCGCGAAGCGGCGGCATTCCCCGGCGCGTGAACACGCTGTGCAATCGCTTGCTGCTGGCCGGGTACCTGGGCGAGAAGCATGCGCTGACCGCCGAGGACGTCGAGTCGATCGCCCACGAGATCCGCGAGGAGCTGGGGCCGCAGGATCCGATGCCGGGTGTGAACGGCTACGCGCGCCCCGCAGCGACCGCGAACGGCACGGCGACCACCATCGATCATCTGCGGGACATCGAGGATCGGATCGCGCGCCTCGAAAAGACGGTCGGCGGCGCGGTCGACCTGCTGCATCGCCTGCTGCATCCCGACGCCAGCGACCCGTCGAAGCGGCCGGCGTCGCACTGATGGGCGAGATCCTGCGACCGATGGGCCCGCTCGTGTGCGTGGTCGGTGCGCGGCCGAATTACATGAAGATGGCGCCGCTCGTGCGCGCGCTCCGTGCACGCGCCGGCCTGCCCGGCATTGTGCTCGTCCATACCGGCCAGCACTACGATCTCGCGATGAACGAGCGCCTGTTCGCCGATCTCGAACTGCCGGCGCCCGATCTCAACCTCGAAGTCGGATCGGGCACGCACGCGGTCCAAACGGCGGAGGTGATGCGCCGCTTCGATCCGGTCGTCGACGACCTGAAGCCCAGCTGCGTGATCGTCGTCGGCGACGTCAACTCGACGATCGCGTGCGCGCTCGTTGCCACGAAGCGGGGCGCACCGGTCGCGCATGTCGAGGCGGGCCTGCGCAGCTTCGACCGCGCGATGCCGGAGGAGGTGAACAGGGTCCTCACCGACCAGATCGCCGACCTGCTCTACACGACGGAGCGCGACGCCGCGCAGAACCTCGCGCGCGAGGGCATCGACGCAGCCCGCGTGCAGTTCGTCGGCAACGTCATGATCGACTCGTTGCGGCAGCACCTGCCCCGCGCGATTCCTGCCGAGGACACGCTCGCCGCCAACGGGTTCCCGCGCGAGTTCGCCCGTGGAAGCGATGGCTACGCGGTCGTCACGCTTCATCGTCCGTCGAACGTCGACAGTTACGACGCGCTGTCGGAGGCGCTCGCGGCCCTCGGCGACGCCGCGCAGCGCATGCCGCTCGTGTGGCCGGTGCATCCGCGCACGCGCGCGAACATCGAGCGCTTCGGGCTCGCGTCGCAGGTCGATGCGCAGCGCATCGCGCTCGTGCCGCCGCAGGGCTACCTCGAAATGCTTGGATTGATGTCGCGGGCACGCGTCGTACTGACCGATTCGGGCGGCATGCAGGAAGAGACCACGGCGCTCGGCGTGCCGTGCCTCACCATGCGCGAGAACACCGAGCGCCCGATCACCGTGTCGCAAGGCACGAACACGATCGTGGGCCGCGATCGCGCGCGCATCGCGCAAGCGATCGACGACGTCTTCGCGAACGGCGGCAAGCGCGGACGCGTGCCCGAGCTCTGGGACGGACACGCGGCCGAGCGCATCGCGCTGCATCTCGACGCGTGGCTCGCGCAACCTGCCGTCGCGTCGAAGGCGAGGGTAGGCTGATGAGCACGCTCGCGGCGACGCCACCGCTCGCGCGCGCGGCCGATGCGACGGCACCGATCGTCAATGCGCTATCCGTCGACGTCGAGGATTACTTCCAGGTCTCGGCGTTCGCGCCGCATATCGCACGCCAGGCGTGGGACAGCTACGAGTGCCGGGTCGAGCGCAACGTCGAGCGCGTGCTCGCGCTTTTCGCCGACGCCGGTGCGACCGCCACTTTTTTCACGCTGGGCTGGATCGCCGAGCGGTACCCGGCGATGGTGCGCCGCATCGCCGATGCGGGGCACGAGATCGCAAGCCACGGTTTCGGGCACGAGCGCGCAACTGCGCAGGGCCGCGACGCCTTTCGCGCGGACATTCGGCTTGCGAAGGCCATTCTCGAGGACGTCGCGGGCCAGGAAGTGCGCGGCTATCGTGCACCGAGCTTCTCGATCGGCGCGTCGAATCCGGACGCGTTCGACGCGATCGCGGAGGCGGGCTATCGCTACAGCTCGAGCGTCTATCCGATTCGCCACGATCATTACGGCATGCCCGACGCACCGCGCGTCGCGTACGAGCCGCGTGCGGGCCTGCTCGAGATTCCCGTCGCGACGGTGCGCGTGCTCGGACGCAACTGGCCTGCCGGAGGCGGCGGCTATTTCCGGCTGCTGCCCTACGCGCTGTCGCGCTGGTCGCTGCGCCGCATCAACGCGCGCGACCGCGTGCCCGCGATGTTCTATTTCCATCCCTGGGAAGTCGATCCCGGCCAGCCGCGCGTCGACGGCATCGCTGCGAAGACGCGCTTTCGCCATTACGTGAACCTCGCGCGGATGGCGCCGCGGCTGTCGCGCCTGCTGCGCGATTTTCGCTGGAGCCGCGCGGATCGACTGTTCCTCCGCGACGCGTGATGAGCGGGACGGCGACCCACGATCCCGGCGTGGACGAGGCCGCGCTATCGCGCGCTGCGCAGCCCGGCGCTCGCGCGTCCGATGACCCTGCGATCACCGATGTCCTCTACCTGGTGCATCGCATTCCGTATCCGCCCAACAAGGGCGACAAGCTTCGCTCGTATCGGCTGCTGAAGCATCTCGCGAAGCGGCACCGCGTGCACCTCGGCACGTTCGTCGACGACCCCGATGACCTCCGCCACGTCGACGCGCTTCGTCCGTTCTGCGCGAGCCTCCATGTCGCGCGGCTCGATCCACGGATCGCGCGCGTGCGAAGCCTCGTCGGCCTCGCCGCGCGCGAGCCCCTGACGCTCGCCTATTACCGCGACGCGGGATTGCATCGATTCGTCGCGGACACCGTGCGCACGCGGCGCGTCGACACGGCGGTCGTCTTTTGCGCGGCGATGGCGCAATACGTGACCCGCGTGCCGGCGCTGCGCATGCTGATCGATTTCGTCGACGTCGATTCGGCGAAATGGAGCGACTACGCGCAGGCGAGGCGCTGGCCGCTGTCGTGGCTCTATCGACGCGAAGCGCAAACGTTGCTCGCGTTCGAGCGCAGCGTCGCACATCGCGCCGCCCGCGCGTTCTTCGTCACCGACGCCGAGGTCGCGCTCTGGCGGCGCGTCGCGCCCGACCTCGCGGACAAGGCGAGCGCGCTTGGCAACGGCGTCGACACCGAGTACTTCACGCCGTCGTTCACGAGCGACTCGCCGTTCGCTGCCGGGTCGCTCCCGATCGTGTTCACCGGCGCCATGAATTACTGGCCCAACGTCGACGCCGTGCGCTGGTTCGCGAACGAGGTGCTGCCTGCGCTGCGCACGCGGTTTCCGTCGGCCCATTTCACGATCGTCGGCATGAACCCGTCGCCGGTGGTGACTGCGCTCGCGGGCGATGGCGTTACGGTCACCGGCACGGTTGCCGACGTGCGGCCGTACCTGCGGCACGCTGCGGTCGTCGTGGCGCCGTTGCGCATCGCCCGCGGCATCCAGAACAAGATCCTGGAAGCGATGGCGATGGGCTGTGCGGTCGTCGCGTCGCACGCGTGCGTTGCGCCGATCGACGCCGTGCCCGGACGCGATCTCATCGCGGCCACCGAACCCGCGGAATTCGTCGCCGCGCTGGCGCGCCTGCTCGAGCAACCGGCGCACGCCCGCGCAGTGGGCGAGCGCGCGCGCGCCCGCATGCTGGCCCGCCACGCATGGGAGGCGCAGTTCGCGCCGCTCGACGTTGCGCTGGCGCGTGCGGGTCGCAGCGGAGCGGCCCCGCGATGAAGCGCGACCTGGCGCTGACGGCACTGAAGGTCGAGGCGGGACTGCCCGTGGCCTGGCGCCGTGCGCTGCCGCCGCTCGCCTGTGCGCTCCTGGCCGTCATCGTCACCTACTTCGCGACGGCGCGCGAGATGGTCGGCACGTGGGAACGCACGGAAACGTATGCGCACGGCTTCGTCATCGTGCCGATCTTCGCGTGGCTCGTCTGGCGGATGCGCGATCGGCTTCGCGCGTGCTCGCCGCGTCCGTCGTGGAGCGTTCTGCCGCTGTTCGTCGTCGCCGGCTTTGCCTGGCTTCTCGGTGCGTTCGGTGCCGTGAACGCGCTCGCGCAGACGGCATTCGTCGCCATGCTCGTGCTCTGCGCACCCGCGATCCTTGGCCTCTCCACCGCGCGTGCGATGATGTTCCCGCTCGGGTTCCTCTTCTTCGCCGTGCCGATCGGCGATTTCCTGCTGCCGTTCCTGATGGAACGCACCGCCGACTTCGCCATCGTCGCGTTGCGTCTTTCGGGCGTGCCCGTGTATCGCGAGGGTCTCAATTTCGCGATTCCGTCGGGGCGCTGGTCGGTCGTCGAGGCCTGCGGCGGCGTTCGCTACCTCATCGCGTCGCTGATGACGGGAACGCTGTTCGCCTACATCACGTACCGGTCGAACTGGCGCCGCCTCGGGTTCATCGCGGTGGCGATCGTCGTGCCGATCGTCGCCAATTGGCTTCGCGCCTACATGATCGTCATGCTGGCGCATTTGACGAACAACGCCATCGCAACCGGTGCCGACCACCTCGTGTACGGCTGGATCTTCTTCGGCGTCGTGATGCTGGCGACATTCTGGATCGGCAGCCGCTGGCAGGAGCCTGCGGTTGCACGGCCGGTGGCGATGCTCGACCTCGCGCCGGCGCGCGGGCCGACGCCGGCGACGTTCTGGCTCGCGGTGGCTGCCTTGCTGGTCGTGACCGTCCCCTGGCGGGTCCTCGACGTCGCCGCGCAGCGGCAGAACACCGCGGCAGTCACGTTGCCGGCACTCGATGTGCCGGGGTGGTCCCAGGACGCCTCGGCGCCGCCGTTCGTGCCCGAATTCAGCACACCCTCCGCCTCCGTGCAGCGCGTCATGCGCAGCGGGAGCGACACCGTCGCGGTGTACATCGCGTACTACCGCAACCAGGATGCGCAGCGCAAGGTCGCAAGCTCGAAGAACGTGCTGGTGCCGAGCATCGGATCGGAATGGATGCGCGTCGCGACGACCGGGCGCACGATCGACATCGGCGGATCGAAGCATCGCGTCGTCGCTGAGGAGCTGCGGAACGCGCGCGGCGACGCCGTGGTCGCCTGGCAGTGGTACTGGATCGATGGTGCGATCGTGTCGAGCAACACGATCGCGAAGGCGCGCACCGCGTGGGAGCGGCTGCGTGGCCGCGGCGACGACGGGGCGGTGATCGTCGTGTACACGCGTGGCGGCCCGGGCGGCGGCGGCGAAGAGACGCTCGCGCGGTACGTGCACGATGCATGGCCGCGCATCGTGGCGATGCTCGAAGCGGCACGTTCCTCGCAATGAGCACGAGCGCGCCAACGAACGCCGCGCGCGGTGCCGACCCGCGGCCGCTCATCGCTCACGTCGTCTACCGCTTCGACGTCGGTGGGCTCGAGAATGGCCTCGTGAACCTCCTGAACCGGCTGCCCGAGGAACGCTTTCGACACGCGGTGATCGCGCTCACCGAAGCGACGTCGTTTCGCCGGCGCGTGCGCCGTGACGACGTCGCGTTCGTCGAATTGCACAAGGCGCCCGGGTCGGGCGTGCGCCTACTGCCGCGTCTGGCACGACTGTTGCACACGCTCGCGCCTGCGATCGTTCATACGCGCAATCTCGCGGCCCTCGATGCGGTGCCGCCCGCGTGGCTCGCGCGCGTTCCCATCCGCATTCATGGCGAGCACGGCCGCGACGTCGACGACCTCGACGGCTCGAATCGCAGGAACCGGCTCGCGCGGCGCCTGCACCGTCCGTTCGTGACGCAATACGTGGCGGTCTCCGACGATCTCGCCCGCTACCTCGTCGACGTCATCAACGTGCAGGCGACGCGCGTCACGCGCATCGTCAATGGCGTCGACACGTCGACGTTCCATCCGGCATCGATCCGCACGGCGCCGGCCGATTGCCCGTTCAGCGACCCCGCGCTGCGCATCGTGGGCGCCGTCGGGCGCCTGCAGGCGGTCAAGAACCAGGCGCTGCTCGCCCGGGCGTTCGTTCGCGCACTCCAGAAGTCGCCCGGCCTGCGGCGGAGCCTTCGCCTGGTGATCGTCGGCGAAGGCCCGCTGCGTCCCACGATCGAGGCGATCCTGGCGGAAGGCAATGCCCGTGAGCTCGCGTGGCTGCCCGGCTCGCGCGACGACGTGCCGTCGATCCTGCGTGGGCTCGACATGCTCGTGCTGCCGTCGCTCGCGGAGGGCATTTCGAATACGATCCTGGAGGCGATGGCGAGCGGCCTGCCGGTGGTCGCGACGCGGGTCGGCGGCAACGCCGAGCTCGTCGCCGACGGTGAAACCGGCGTGCTCGTAGCGTCGGGCGATGTCGAGGCGCTCGCCGATGCCTTGATTCGCTACGCCAGCGATGCGACGCTCGCTGCGCAAGCAGGCCGTTCGGCGCGTGCGCGTGCCGAGCGCCTGTACAGCCTCGACGGCATGGTCGAGCAGTACGCATCGCTCTACGAGCGACTGATCGCAGCACGCAAAGGTATCGGCCGCGCATTGCCACGACCGACCGCAACGACGGGAAACGTTTGACATGTGCGGCATTGCCGGCATCTTCGATCTGCGCGAGCGCCGCGAGGTGCGACGGGACCTGCTCGCGCGCATGAGCGATGCGCAGCGGCATCGCGGCCCCGACGACGACGGATTCCACGTCGAGCCGGGCGTCGGCCTCGCGTTCCGGCGGTTGTCGATCATCGATCTCACCACCGGGCATCAGCCGATCTACAACGAGGACGGCAGCGTCTGCGTGATCTTCAATGGGGAGATCTACAACTACCAGTCGCTCGCCACGGAGCTCGCCGCGCTCGGCCACTCGTTTCGCACGCGCAGCGACACCGAAGTGATCGTCCACGCGTGGGAATCGTGGGGCGAGGCCTGCGTTGCGCGCTTCCGCGGCATGTTCGCGTTCGCGATCTACGATCGCAACAAGGAGACGCTATTCCTCGCGCGCGACCGGCTCGGCGTCAAGCCGCTCTATTACGCCGTGCTGCCGGACGAACGCGTGATCTTCGGCTCCGAACTCAAGTCGCTGCTCGCGCACGGCGGCTTCGCGCTCGACCTCGATCCCTGCGCGGTGGAGGAGTACTTCGCGCTCGGTTACGTGCCCGAGCCGCGCACGATCTTCACGGGGGCCGCGAAGCTTCCGCCCGCGCACACGCTCACCCTTCGCCGCGGCCAGGCGCGCGCTGGGCCGCGCGAATACTGGGACGTGCGCTTCACGGGCGACAACCGCATCGGCGAAGCGGACGCGTGCGAGGAGCTCGCGGCGCGCCTCGACGAATCGGTGCGCCTGCGCATGATCGCCGACGTGCCGCTCGGCGCGTTCCTGTCGGGCGGCGTCGACTCGAGTGCCGTCGTCGCCATGATGGCAGCCGCGTCGCCGGATCCCGTCAACACCTGCTCGATCGCGTTCGACGACCCTGCGTTCGACGAATCGGCATATGCGCAGAAGGTGGCGGAGCGCTATCGCACGCGGCATTTCGTCGAGCGCGTCGAAAGCGACGACTTCGGCCTCGTCGACGCGCTGGCCAATGTCTACGACGAGCCCTATGCCGACAGTTCCGCGATCCCGACGTATCGCGTGTGCCAGCTTGCGCGCATGCACGTGACCGTCGCCTTGTCGGGCGACGGCGGCGACGAGAGCTTCGCCGGCTATCGCCGTTACCGGATGCACATGATGGAAGATCGATTGCGCAGTTCGATCGGCGCATCGATCCGACGGCCGCTCTTCGGACTGCTCGGCGCCGCGTATCCAAAGGCCGACTGGGCGCCGCGCGTGTTTCGCGCGAAGTCGACGTTCGAATCGCTCGCCCGCGACTCGGTCGACGCGTACTTCCACACCGTTTCGATCCTGCGCGACTCGATGCGCCGCCAATTGTTCGCGCCCGCGCTTCGCGCGCGGCTTGGCGGCTACAACGCCGTCGAGGTGTTTCGCGGGCATGCCGCGCGCGCGGTCGCGGCAGACCCGCTTTCGCTCGTCCAGTATCTCGACCTCAAGACGTATCTAGTCGGCGACATCAACACGAAGGTCGACCGCGCGAGCATGGCGCATTCGCTCGAGGTGCGCGAGCCGCTGATGGACCATCCGCTCGTCGAATGGCTCGCGACGTTGCCCGCGTCGATGAAGCTCCGCGGTGGCGAGGGCAAGTACCTGCTGAAGAAGGCGATGGAGCCGCGGCTTCCGTCGGATGTGCTGTACCGGCGCAAGCAAGGGTTCGCGGTGCCGCTCGCGGCCTGGTTCCGCGGTCCGCTGCGGTCGCGCCTCGCGTCCACCATCCTCGGCCCGAGGCTCGCATCGACCGGTCTTTTCAACGAGCGTTACCTGCGCCATCTCGTCGAGCGGCATCTCGCGGGCACACGCGATTTCAGCGCACCGCTGTGGACGCTGCTGATGTTCGACGCGTTCCTCGGCAACGTCATGGGCGACCGCCTTCCCCTCGAGCGCGAAAGGGCGGCAGGGTGACGTTTCGCATCCTGCACGTGTTCGACCATTCGATCCCGCTGCAAAGCGGCTATACGTTTCGCTCGCGCGCGATCCTGCGCGAGCAGCGCCGCCTCGGCTGGGAAACGGTGCACCTGACGAGCCCGAAGCAGGGCGCGCGGGTGCCGAGCGAGGAAAGCGTCGACGGACTCGAATTCCACCGCACGCGCTGCCCGGCCGGCCCTGCGAGCCGCATTCCGCTCGTGCGCGAAGTCGCGCAGATGCACGCGACGCGGCGGCGCCTCGCAGCCCTCGCCGCGCGGACGCGGCCGAGCATCCTGCATGCGCATTCCCCGGTGCTCGACGCATTGCCGGCCCTCGCAGTCGGCCGCCGCCTGGGGCTCCCGGTGGTCTACGAGGTGCGCGCGTTCTGGGAAGATGCAGCCGTCGACCACGGCACCCATCGCGAAGGCAGCCCGCGCTATCGGGCGACGCGCGCGGTGGAATCGTTCGCGCTCGCGCGCGCCGACCACGTGACGACGATCTGCGAAGGACTGAAGCGCGACATCCTCGCGCGGGGCATCGATCCGTCGCGCGTCACGGTCATTCCGAACGCGGTCGACGTCGACGAGTTCGAGTTCGGTGCGCCCCGTGACGAGGCGCTCGCTGCGCGCCTCGGCCTCCGCGGCAAGACCATCGTAGGCTTCGTCGGATCGTTCTATGCGTATGAAGGCCTCGACGTACTGCTGCGTGCGCTTCCCGGCGTGCTTCGCGCGCACGCTGACGTGCGGGTCCTGCTCGTCGGCGGCGGCCCTGCCGAGTCCCGGCTCCTCGGCCTCGCCCGCGAGCTCGGCGTGGCCGACAAGGTGGTGTTCGCCGGTCGCGTTCCGCACGACGAGGTGCGTCGCTACTACAGCCTGATCGACGTGCTCGCCTATCCGCGCCACGCGATGCGCCTCACCGAACTCGTCACGCCGCTGAAGCCACTCGAGGCGATGGCGCAGGGCATCGTGCTCGTCGCCTCGGATGTGGGCGGTCACCGCGAACTGATCCGCGACGGCGAAACCGGCGTGCTGTTCGCCGCGGGTGCGCCCGAGGCGCTGGCGGAAGCGCTCGTGCGTCTCCTCGACGAGCGCTTGTGCTGGCCCGCGCTGCGCGATGCCGGCCGTCGCTTCGTGCAGCGCGAGCGCACGTGGCGCGACAGCGTGCGTCGCTACGATGCGGTGTACGCAAGCCTGGTGCCGGGAATCGTCGCATGCGCGTGCTGACGTTCACGTCGCTCTACCCGAGCAGCGCGCGTCCTCGTCACGGCATTTTCGTGGAGGCGCGGCTCGCGGCGATGCAGCGCGCGCAGCCGCTGGACGTGCACGTCGTCGCACCCGTTGCCGCGTTTGCGATGGCGTGCGCCGGCCGGGTGCGGATGGATCGCGCGCTGCGGGAGGAAACGCGCCTCGGCAATCGCGTCCTCTATCCCCGCTACGCGTCACCGCCGGGTCTTGCGATGTACGTGCAGCCGTGGACGATGGCTGCGGCCGGCCTGCGCGCCATCCGGCAACTCGCGTCGCAAGGTGTCGCATTCGACGTGATCGATGCGCACTATCTGTATCCGGACGGCGTCGCCGCGGCCATGATCGCGCGCCGGCTCGGGGTCCCCTTGGTGCTGACGGCACGCGGCTCCGACGTCAACCGGCTCTCGCAATACGCGTGGCCGCGCCGGTTGATCGGCTTCGCGACTCGGAGCGCGGCGGCGATCGTCACCGTGTCGGCGGCACTCGCGGAGCGTCTGCGCGCACTTGGCGTCGCCGACGGCAAGCTCGTCGTGATTCCGAACGGCGTCGATCTCGCGCGCTTCGTACTGCAGGACCGCGTCGCGATGCGCCGGAAATTCGCGCTGCCCGACGGGCCGCTCGTGATGTCGTGCGGCAATCTCGTGGCCGAAAAGGGTCACGATCTCGTGCTCGATGCGCTCGTGCAGTTGCCGGCCGTGCGCGCGCTCATCGTCGGGGCGGGCGCCGAGCGCGACGCCCTCGCCCGGCGCGCAGCGGCGAACGGCGTCGAGGATCGCGTACGCTTTCTCGGCGAGCGACCGCAGTCGGAACTTGCACTGCTCTACGCTGCCGTCGACGCCCTGGTTCTCGCGTCGTCCCGGGAAGGCATGCCGAACGTGATCCTCGAGGCGATGGCGTGCGGCACCCCCGTTGTCGCCTCGGCGGTGGGCGGTATCCCGGAAATCGTCACCGACGAGGCGGCCGGCCGGCTCGTGCACGAGCGGAGCGCAGGAGCATTCGCAACCGCGCTGCGCGCACTGCTCGACGCGCGGCCGGATCCGATTCGCACGCGCCGTTTCGCCGAGCGGTTCGACTGGGGATCGAGCGCACGTGCGCACTGCGCCGTCCTTCAGCAGGCGAGCGGCGTGCTCGCCCCCGAGATGCCATGCGCAGCCTGTTAGTCTTCACCATCGTCTTCGCGTCGCTGCCGGTGATCCTGTACCGGCCCTACATCGGCGCGGTGATGTGGGTATGGGTGAGCATGATGAACCCGCATCGGCTCACCTTCGGTGCCGCGTACTCGTTCCCGTTCGCGATGGTCATCGCGATCACGACGCTCCTCGCGTGGATCGTCTCGAAGGACCGCAAGCCGTTCCCGGTGACGCCGATCTCGGCGCTGATGCTCGCATTCGTCGCGTGGATGTCGATCACGTCGCTGTTCGCTCTGCAGCCGTTTGCCGACGTGGTCGACGTCCTGATCAGCGTCCTGAAGACGCAGCTCATGTTGTTCGTGACGATGATGCTGATTCGCGGTCGCCGGCAGATCGACGTTCTCATCTGGACGATCGTGGTTTCCATCGGCTACTTCGGCATCAAGGGGGGCGTGTGGACCGTCCTGACCGGCGGGGCGAACCGCGTCTGGGGCCCGCCCGGCTCGTGGATCGAAGGCAACAACGAGCTCGGGCTCGCGCTCGCGATGCTGATTCCGTTCATGTATTACCTCGCGCAGATGTCCGGTCGCAGAATGGTTCGCTACGCGCTATGGGGCACGATGGCCGCATGTGCGATGGCGGTCCTCGGCACGCACTCGCGAGGCGACCTGCTGGCGGCGGTCGCCGGCGCATTCTTCCTCGGCGTCAAGAGCCGTCGGCCCTGGGTGATGACGATCGTCTTCGCCGCCGCGCTCTCCGCGGCTGCGCTGTTCATGCCCGACAACTGGACCGAGCGTATGGAAACCATCGAGACGTACCAGCAGGACGCGTCCGCGATGAGCCGCCTCCAGACATGGCATATGATCTGGAACATGGTCCTGCATCGGCCGATCGTCGGCGCAGGCTTCGATCTCGCGAACCCGGTGCTGTACCAGCTCTATGGCGTCGTGCCGAATCAACAGGTGCTCGGTCCGCACAGCATCTACATGCAGGCGCTCGGCGAACATGGATTCGTCGGCCTCGCGCTGTACCTCGCGCTCGGGGTCGCGGTGTGGTGGAGAAGCGGGCGGCTGGCGGCGCGTTGCAAGGACCTCCCCGAGTTCGCGTGGGTCGTGCTGCTGATGCGGATGTCGCAGGTGAGCCTCGTCATCTTCGCGGTGGGCGGCGCGTTCCTGGGCCTTCTCCACTACGACCTTCCGTACTACGTCGCCGCGATCGTCGTGCTCACGCATCTCACCGTCGCGCAATCGCTGCGTGAGGCGCCCGCGCGCGCGCGCTCGACGGCGGTGGCGGCAACACCGGAGGCCAGCCGTGTCTGAACTCGCCGCGCGACTCCAGCGCAAGTACTATCCGCGCGATGCGCACCCTTATCGTCATTTCGAGCGCGCGGTCGACGCGCATCTTCGCAGCGATGCCGTGCTGCTCGACGCAGGCTGCGGCCGCACGGTACCGGTCCTTCGCCAATACGTCGGTCGCGCGCGCCGCCTGATCGGCGTCGAGCTCGTCGAGTTCTCGGACGTTCCAGAAGGCATCGAAACGTACCGCGCGGATCTTTGCCACATTCCGGTGCCGGCGGAATCGGTGGATCTCGTGATGTCGCGCAGCGTGTTCGAGCATCTCGACGACCCCGCAGCCGTGTACCGCGAGTTCGCGCGCATCCTGAAGCCGGGCGGTCGCGTCGTGTTTCTCACGGCGAACATGTGGGACTACGCAACGCTCCTCGCGCGCCTCGTGCCCAACCGGTTGCACCCGGGCATCGTCGCGAAGGTGGAGGGCCGCGAGGAAGAGGACGTTTTTCCCGTGCGCTACCGCACCAATACGCGCAAGGCCGTGTCGCGCCTCGCCGCGTCGTCCGGGTTCGAGGTGGAAGATTTTCGCTACCTCGGGCAGTATCCGAACTACTTCATGTTCAACGCCGCACTGTTCCTCGCAGGCACCGCTTACGACAAGCTGCTCGAGCGTGTCGACGCGCTGCGGTTCCTGCGCTCGTGGATTCTCGTCACGCTGCGGCGCGCAAGCGACAGCGCGCGATCTCTCTCCATTCCTGTCGTTCATCCATGAGTTCGCAGTCTTCATTGGTCGCAGCTCCTGCGGCTGCGACGGCGGTTCGTCGCGAGCCCACGACGCCCTTGCGATCCGAATGCCGCGGCTGGGCCGGACTGGCCGACGCACCCTCGGCGTGTCGCCCGTTGACGCATGCCAACGCTGGCGCGGATCGATCGCGGGACCGTTCCTGCAGCATCCTCGCGATCGGGGGCGTGACGGCCTTCGGCCGCGCCGTGATGTTCTGGGAGGAACCGGGCGCGGTCGTCGTGCTCGTGGGTCGGCCGCGCTGGCGCGGCGATGGACAGGTCGAACCGGGCGAATTGCCTCGACGCGTGCTCGAGACCTACCGAAAGATCGGCACGCGCGTGCTCGCATCGCTTTCCGGCTCGTTCACGCTGGTGCTGCTCGACGATCGCGCACGTTGCGCGCTGCTCGCGATCGATCGGATGGGCGTCTCGTCGCTCTTCTACAAGCGCGTCGACCCTGGCGTCGTATTCGGCTTGTCGCTGCAGGATCTCGTCGAATGTCTCGAGACCCGGCCATCCGTCAACCTCCAAGGCGTCTTCAATTACGTCTTCCTTCATTGCGTGCCCGGCCCTGCGACGGTGCTCGCGGGCGCGGCGCGGCTTCTGCCGGGGGAATACGTCGAAGTGCGCGACGGTCGCGTCGTCGTCGATTCGTACTGGAAGCCGCGATACGACGAAGCGACGCAGTACGACGAGCAGGCGCTGCAGGGTGACTTCAGGCACCTGCTGAAGCAGGCGGTCGAGCGGGCGCTGCAACGGGGCAATGCGGGCGCGTTTCTCTCCGGGGGAACCGACAGCTCCACCGTCGCCGGCCTGCTGACGCAGGCACTGGGAGCACCGGCGCGCACCTATTCGATCGGATTCGAGGCCGCCGGTTACGACGAGATGTCGTATGCGCGCATCGCCGCGCAGCATTTCGGTACCGACCATCACGAGTACTACGTGACGCCGGAAGACGTGCTCGCCATGGCGTCATCGGTTGCGTCGTTCTGCGATCAGCCGTTCGGCAACGCATCGGCGGTCCCCGCGTACTACTGCGCGATGCTCGCCGCCGTCGAAGGTGTCGAGGTCATGTTCGGCGGCGACGGCGGCGACGAGCTATTCGGCGGCAACGAGCGCTACGCGATGCAGGCGATCTACGGCACCTACGATGGCCTGCCCGCGGCGCTTCGCAAGGGACTGATCGAGCCGGCGGTTGCGGCCATGCCGTGGGGAAGTCGCATGACCCTCGTCCGCAAGGCACGAGGCTTCCTGTCGCACATCGCGATGCCCGTCCCCATGCGCGTGTATGCGCACAACATGGTGTTGCGCAGCGGAACCGAGGCGGTCTTCGACCGCGAATTCCTGCAGCGCGTGGATCCCGAGGCTCCCGCGAAGATCTTCTGCGGGATTTACGACGACGCAGAGGCGTCGTCGGTTCTCAATCGCATGCTGGCCGTCGACCTGCGCTTCACGCTGGCGGACAACGACCTGTACAAGGTCAGCCGCATGTGCGAGCTCGCCGGCGTCGAGTCGGCCTTTCCGATGCTCGACGACGACCTCGTCGATTTCTCGTTGCGATTGCCGACGCACTTCAAGCTGAAGGGACGCAGGCTTCGGTACTTCTTCAAGCAGGCGCTGCGCGACTTCCTGCCACCCGACATCATCGCCAAGCGCAAGCATGGATTCGGCCTGCCGGTCGGCCTGTGGATGCAGTCGCATCCGCCTCTGCGCGACGTCGGCTACGACGCCGCGCGTGCGCTGGCCGCGCGCGGCATATTCCGTCCGGAGTTCCTCGACGCGATGATGAAGCGCCATCAATCCGACGATGCCGCCTATTGGGGCAACGAGCTTTGGGTGATGCTGCAGCTCGAGTTGTGGCTGCAGCAGCACGGCTGGCCTGCAGGTGCGCCGCTCGTGTGATGGCGGCGGGTGCATGCCGTGGTGCTCAGTAAGCGTCGCGGCCTGCGGATCGAACCTTCGCGTGCAGGCGATGACCGACGTGCGTTCGAAGCAGGTCCGCCGCAAACCGCGGGCATGAAGTTCCCCACGGCGTAAAGCGCGGCAGCTCGTAGCGGTCGCTGGCGTCGTCCACCGGTGCCGCGCGCGTCGACAGCGCCGCCGAGAAGCCGAGGTCGCGCACGATCTTCACGTGTTCCGCGCCGTAGTCCACGCCGGGTTTGCCGTTCGGGTAGGCGAAAAGCGTCACTTTCGCGCCCAGTAGTGATTCGAGCGCCATGCGGCCGCCGGCGATCTCGGCCTGCGCTTCCTGCCATTCGAGGCGGGCGAGGATCGGATGCGTCACGGTGTGCGCGCCGATTTCCATGCCCGCGCGGTGCATCGTGCGCACCTGGTCGCTGCGCATCATCAGGTTCGTCGGCAAGGTTGCGCACGCGCGTGCAGCGATCGCGCGCACACGCTCGTCGCGCTGACCTTGCGTCAGGTACTTCGCATCACGGATGAGCGCGTCGATCGACGAACGTCGCTGCTGCGGCGTCGCGATCGAAAGCTTCCCGAGGCCGAGGTCGGTGAAGTCCAGCATCGTTCCCGGCGCGCGTCGGACCGACTCGATGATCGTGTCGTTCCACATGCGGCCGCCGTCGAGGAACCCGCTGGCGACGAAGAACGTCGCGTGCAACCGATGCCGCTTCAGGATGGGCAGCGCGACGTCGGCGTTGTCCGCGTAACCGTCGTCGAACGTGATGGCGCCCGCCCGCGGCGGCAGGCGCCTTTCGTGATGCATTTCGATCGCTTCGGAAAGCGGAAGGACGCGCAGCATCTTCCCGAGCCACGCCATCTCTTCATCGAAGCGCCGCGCATCGGGAATGCCCGGGAACAGCGCATCGGTTTCGCGATGCACGCGATGGTAGATCAGGATCGTGAGGCGGCGGCCGCCAACGACGGAAAGCGCGCCGCGTGCGAGGGGAAGCCATGCGTGAGCGTACGGAGAGCGCATCAGGAGCGGTGTGCTGCCGAAGCGAGGGATTGCACGACGCTCGCGAGTTCGAGGCGAAGCGGCCCTTCGCGCAATCGTTCGTGCATGCCGCGCCGCGAATGCGTCGCGGCATACGCCTGCACGAGGAGATACGCGCGAAGCCAGGCGAGGGGAAGCGCCCATGCGCACGCTTCGTTCGAGTAGGCATCGAGGAACGCGCAACCCGCCTTCTTCAGGACACGCCCTCGCGTCATGCCGCGGGGCGACCAGCGCAAGAGGCCGAGATGATTGAGGAACGGAGCAAGGTCGTACAGGACGACGTTCTCGTCGACGATGTGCGCATCGATGCCGGCCATGGCGCTGCCGTGGATCAGCAAATTATCGCTTTTCATGTCGCCGTGGATCCAACTCGCCGGCAAGGTCGCGGCGCAGGCCGCGTCGACGGTCTCGATCAGCACGCGCGTCGCACGCCTTACCGGCCGGCTGCTTGCGTGGGATGCACCGAGCGCTCGTACGAAGGCGATCTTGCCCCGATAGTCCGGCGGTCGCGGCGGAAGACGCTGCAGCGCGTGAAAGCCTTTGAGCCATGCGCCGGCCGCGTATCCGATGCGCTCGGCGTCCGCGGGGCTTTGCGTCGACAGGAGAACGTCCGTCGCCGGCCGTCCGTCGATCCACGTCATCGCGTATGCGCCGTGCTCCGCACACAGCGCGAGCGGCGCGGGCGTCGGCGGCGCGACGCTGGCGCTTCGCGCACCCTCGCAGATGCGGCGAAGCGCTGCGAACTCGCGCTCGGCGAGCGCGCGGTCGGCGAGGTCCGTTCTCGGGGTGAAGCACTCCTTGATCGCGATCTCGAGGTCGCCGCGATGCGCGCGGTGAACGCGCGAATTGTCGCGTCGTGCGACCTCTCCACGCCAACCGGCATCGCTTCCGAGGGCGGACAGGCATGCGACGACCGAAGGCGGCGGTACGCGCGCGGTCCGCATGTCGCAGGCGCGACGCGCTATCGGTGCTCGGCCACCACGAACATGGCTTCGGAGATCAGGCTGTTCAGCCGGTGCCGCGCGACTTCCCGCAGGCCCGCTCCGGCGAGCAGTGCCTGCAACTCGTTTTCGGTGATGGGAAAGCCCGCCGGCGCCTGGTGGCCCAGCGCCTTCTTCACCTGGCGTCTGCCGCGCTGATACGGTGTGCTGAGCGACTGCGAAAAGACGACCGTGCCTTTGGCAAGCCGCGCGACGGCACGCAGGAAGGTGATCTGCTCGTCGAGGGGAAAATGCATCAGCACGCGTGCGCACAAGGCGACGTCGTACGTGCCCGGCTCGCGCTCCGCGAGCTCACGGACATCGGCAACGCGCGTCTCGAAGCGATCGCCGAAGCGCGCGAGCTTGCGCCGCGCGACCTCGAGCATCGGTGCCGCGATGTCGGCGCCCACGACGCGATAGCCTGCGTCCAGCAGTGCCTCCGCGAGCCGGCCCGTTCCACACGGCACGTCGAGCACCGTCGAGCTCCTGGGAACGGACGCGAATGCCCGGCAAAGCTCGCGCTTTTCGAGGGCATTGAACACGCGGCCCGGCAAGCTCGAGAAGCGCTCGCGATCGTAGCGCTCGGCGACCGCCACGTCCTGGTAATGCGTCGTCGGGTTCCAGTCGAGTTTCATCCCTAGGCCTGTTGTTCCTGTGTTCGCCGCCGGGCGACGAACGCGCAAATTTCATTCCAGAGCGGATGTCCGACGAGCCGGACGCTGACGAGCCAGAGGATACCGAACGTCACGCCGAGCCCGACGGCGACGTACGCGAAATTGCGCTCGTCGATGACGCCGAAGAGCGCGTACAGGACGGCCGGCGCTGCGCTCACCAGTGCGACGATCGCGCTCGGCGCGCAGGCAGCCGCGGTTTTCGCGAGCGTGAGGCCGATCCGTAGGCGCAACGCGCGTTGCGCGGCGAACGCGCCGAAGAACGCCGCGCCGAACAGTCCCCAGCAGGCGCCGTCGAGGCCGAACGGGACCACGAACACGATGCCGGCGATGCGCGCGACCTGGGTCACCGCCTGCACGTAGTTCGCGATCGCGGCATCGCCGCGCGCGATCAGGACCTCGGTGGCGAGCAGGTAGACGACGCTCACGGCCGCCGCGCCGCAGAGGATGCGCGCGAGTGGCACGGACGCGAGCCATTGCGGGCCGTAGAGGATGCGAATGGCCGGGTAGGCCATGGCGGCGAGGAACAGGAACGACGGCCAGCCGATGACGGTCAGGTAGGCGACGGCACGCAGGTAGCCGGTCCGCACGTCCTTGCCTTCGCGTGCCTCGCGCGCGAAGTAGGGCAGGCATACGGGGAAGGCGCCCTTCAGCACGAGGCGGTTGAAGAGCTCGCCGAGTCCGTTGGCGCGGCTGAAGAAGCCGACAGGCGCCACGCCGAGCACCTTGCCGATGACGAGATCCGGCGCGCTCTTGCCGAGCTGGCCGAGCAGGTAAACGCTCGTGAGGTGCGTGCCGAAGCGTATCACCCGACGTACGCCGCGGATGCCGGGCAGCAGGGGGACGTCCTTCGGCCGCGCGATCGTCGCCACTGCGACGGACATCGCGACGCCCGACACCGACGACCACGCGAGACTCATGTAACCGTGACCGAGGAACGCGAGCACCACCGCGACGGTGACGCTCGTCACGTTGCTGAGGATCGACGCATAGAAGATCGGCGGCCAATGCAGGTCGCGGCGAAAGCAGGCGAGCGTGACGGCGCCGAACGGGATCAGCACGAAATTCAGCGCCTGGACGCGCATCACGTCGCCGACGCCGGGCTCCGCGTAGAACCGGGCGACAAGCCCGCTGCCGAGAAAGAGCAGCGCGGCCATCGCCCACGAGACGGCGATGTTGACGCCGAGCGCAGCGCGAAGCTTGTCGCGCGTCAGGTCCTTTTCCTGGATCAGGTATTCCGCGACGCCGAAGTCGCGGAACATGCTGGCGATCGCGGCGAAGACCGCTGCGACCGCCCACACGCCGGTTTCGGCCGGCGTCAGCAGGCGCGCAAGGAAGATCGTCGCGACGAGCTGCAGCGCCGCCGCGAGGTAGCCGTCGGCGAACGTGTACGCGAGCGACTTGCGGACTGCGCTCAGCGTCGGCTCACTTGGCGGCTGCCTTGTCCGGCGTGGAGTCGCCCGGCGCGCGAACGTCGGAGGGATCGCCGCCGAGGTCGCGGTAGTACTTGCGCAGCGTCTTCGACGACGGCGCGTGCCGCAGGCCCTCCACCAGCACCTCGCGCGCCTGCGACTTCTGCCCCGAGTTGGCGAGGTATTCGGCCCATTGGAAGTATGCCGGCCAGTAGTCCGGCTTCAGTTCGCGGGCCTTCTCGAACGATGCCTTGGCGTCCGCATCGCGCTTCAGCAGCAGCTCGACCTGGCCCTTTCGCGTGTAGATCTCGGGGAGGAGGATGAAATTCGGCGGTGTGTTGCGAATGACGTACATCATGTCTGCTACGGCGCCCATGCGCAGCCCCAGTCGCTCCTGTGCCGGCATGGAGGGTCGGTCGGCGCGGCCGAGGTTGATCAGCGCCCAGCAGTAGTGGTGCA
>JAICKU010000046.1 GCA_025927765.1 Burkholderiales bacterium | reverse complement strand
TAGTCGAGGCGAGCTGCAGCTGCCGTGTCATGGAGGACGTTCGCCCTGGGCTCGCCCTCCTGCCGCAGTTGCTCCTGATGTGCCAGCATTTCCGAACCCAGTTCCTCCCGCTCGGAGGCATCGAGCAACGTCCTCACCTTCGGGAAGAGGTGTTCTTCCTCCTCCTTGTGGTGATGCTCCGCTTGCTCCTTCAGCACCTTGAATTTTGCTTCGAACGTGCGTTCGGAAGGCGCGAGCGCAAGCAAGTCCGCGATCAATCGCTTGAGCGAAAGGTGTTCTTCCAGCGACTCGAGGAGAATGTCTTCGGTGCGGCGGGCCTTCACAGCGGGGTAGAAAAGCAGTTCCTCCGCGGACAGATGCGTCGTGAGCTCGTCGGCCGCTTCCTGAAAGAGGGCGGTTTTTGCCGCGACATCTGACACGTCGAGCACCCTGCGCAGCAGATTCTCCATCGTCCGGTGTTGAGCGACCAACAAATCGATGCTGTCCATGTCCACCTGCCCCGTTTCTTTCGACGATGAATTCCCATCTGCGCATACGCGCGACAGTGCGGTCAATTTAGCCGATGTATTCGATGGGGGGTGTAGGCAGCCGCCACGACGGCGCGTAGGACCTTCACGCAGGACCCGCACTCCTCGCAGCTCCTCTACTTCCTGAAGCTGAACGCTCGTGCGTTCAGCCTGTGAACACGCGCTTTTTCAGCGCCGCGTGCACGCCCCAGTTGCCGTCGACGACCTGCGTCACCGCAAAGTCCACGGCGACCGACATGAGCGAAATCGCCTCGTCCTCCGATAGCTTCTGGGTCGACATCAGGAAGTCACGCATCTTCCGGTAGGCGTCGCGCATGGCCAGGTCCACCGACGAGTGCTCGAACACGCCGAGCTGCTTGTCCGGCTGCGGACCGAACTCCCTCAGGTAGTTCGGATAACTGAAGCCGTGAATGACCCACTCCTCCTTGGTCTCGAGCAGCGGCCACTTGAGGTTTTCGATCGAGGACCCGGGCAGATCGGTGCGCTTGTGCAGAATGAACTGGAACACGCCGGTCAGCGAGCATTCGATCGCGGTGCCGGAACACTCCGAGTCGCCTTGTGCCGCGTGCGAGTCTCCTACGGAGAAATAGGCGCCCTCCACCGACACGGGGAAGTAGATCGTCGAGCCCTTGCCTGCGCGCCAATCGTCGATGTTGCCGCCGGTGTAGCTCGGCGGGATGGAATTGACGAGATCCGCTTCCGCCGGGGCAAGGCCGATGGTGCCGAAATGCGGGCGAATGGGCACGCGCACGTTCTTCATGATGCCGTGGTTTTCGCGCACCTTGCTGTGGTCGGTGATCATGCCGGGGTAGTCGTAGATGTCGTGATGAACCCCGAACGGATCGGTCATCGGCAGCCAGCGGAAGTTGTAGACCGGCCGTGCGAAATCCTGCCCGTTGTTGACGTCGATCTCGTAGATGGTGACGACCTCACGCGGCTTGGGCTCCTCGATCAAGTCCTTGTACTGGTAACCCCACCACGCGGCCAGGTTGGTGCCGTAGGCCTTGCCGGCGTACTTCGGATTGGCGCATGGCCGCGGATAGACGTCGAGGATGCGCACCTCGAGGACGTCGCCGGGCTCCGCACCGCGGACATAGATCGGCCCGGTGCAGATGTGCACGCCCCAGCCCGCTCCGGCACCCACTTTCGCATCCATCGGGCCGGCGCCGCGACGATCGACGTTCTTCCGCTCGGGCGTCCACAAGTAGACGCTTTCCGCGCCCGGATCGCCCTGGATCATCCGCTCGTAATCGTCGCCCGCCTGATGGGTCAGCACCTCGATGGTCGCGAAATCACCGGACTCGATGGCGAACAGCGGCTTGAGCGACTTGCTGAAATAGCCCCAGTGCACGGTGTTGACCGCCGCCGGGACGTAGTAATGGTTGGCGGCCGCGGGCACGTTGCGCAGCCCGGAGGCAGGAATCCTGCGCGGCTGCAGCTCACCCTGCTGTGCTGCGGCAAGTGCCGAATAGCCGAGCGCTGCAGCGCCGCCGGTGACCGCTGCACCCTTCAGGAATTCCCGGCGAGATTCGAGGGCCGGTTGCCCGGCCGCGTGTTCATGTCGCTCATGTGACCCGTGATCCTCGCTCATCATCCCTCCTTGGTTCGAATTGGGCGTAACGACCGGTTCGTTGATCCATGTGCCAGCAGCGAATCGCGGCGTTCGAAGGCTAGTCCCGTGCAGCGCGGTGCGTCAAGCGCACCCCCGCAACCGCAAGTACGCGCGCGGATGGTCGACCGCTTCGCACTTTTGCGCGGTGGATGGGTCGAAAACGCGAGCGAAAGGAGGCAGGATGAACCAGCCAGACAACGAAGCGCCGCGCGCGCCGCACGAGAACCCCGAGAAGGACCCCGACGATTGGAGTACGGGCGATGAGCCGATGACCGGGCCGCAGCGCTCGTATCTCAAAACGCTGTGTCAGGAGGCGAACGAGGAGTTCGACGAGAATCTGACGAAAGCCGAGGCATCGAAGCGGATCGACGAGCTCCAGGAGAAGACGGGTCGTCATCCTTGAGCCGTTCGCAGGCTCGCGGGTAAAGGGGGCACGCGCTATTTGACGTCGTGCAGGCACGTGATGGAACAGCTGGACCTGGACTTCGGACCCGAGCATCGGATACCGGCGTGGGAGAGGCCTCTACCGGTCGCACAGACGGTACGTAATCAGGTGGAGCGCCAGATGCAAACGACGATCCGGATCTGGGAGTCCTATGAACGAAAAGAGCGGCAAAAGCGATTGAAGCCGTGTTGACGCGCGTCGTTGGGCCTGGCACCAGCGTGCCGGGCCCTTCGTCTTTTCGCCGGCCAACGCGGTCGCTATTGCGAAGCTCGATCCGAACACGTCTGGTCGTTCATTGGGCGCACAGTAAAGCGGAGAGCGCGCTATCGTCCGCCGTCGGCGTGAACGGCGCCGCGAGCACGTTCCCGTTGGTTGCATTTACAATCAGCGCCTCTCGATCCGACTCGAGCAGGAAACGTTGCTGGAACGCGCGGTTCGCCGCGGCCGTGACATTCGAAATCTACGCGCGTGGCTTCGCCGCGGCTTTCGATTTCCTGTGAAAATTTTCGAAAGTCTGCGAATCGTCGTGATGCCGCTACCGGGCGTGCGCCGCTAGGTCGAGCAGTGATCGGAGCGATTGCTCGAGTTCGGTGCAAATCCCGCGGCGAACCGCCACGGGCGCGCTACTGGCAAAACGTTCCCGGCGCCTGGAACACTTCCCGCGTGATCGCTTTCGATTGGCCGATGCCGTTGACGGTGTACGCGAACGTTGCGTGATTGCCGTCCGCGAACGTGATCGTCGCGTTGCCGACCGCCGCCGCCGTGACGCTCGCCGGATTCCACGGGAGCGCGTCGAACGGCGGACCGCGGGTGCGATCGAGCGTGCCGGAATAGGTCTTTGGCGCGGTCTGCTGCAGCGTGGCCGAGAGCCACAGCGGCGAGCCGTCGACGTCGTACGTGAACCACGTCGCGAACAGGATGTTGCCCTGGTGCGTGATGTTGAGGCCCCAGCCCGACTCGGAGCCGGGCGGGTCGTTCCACCACAGGTCCTGGTAATTCGTCGCCTTCGCGAGATCGGCCTGCAGCCCGAAGCGGCAGGTCGGAACGGGACCGAACACTTCCCGCATGATCGCCTTCGACTGCGAAACGCCGTTGACCGTATAGGCGAACGTGCCGTTGTCGGCATCGGTGAACGTGAGCTTGCCGTTGCCGACCGGCGTTGCGACGACGAGCGCCGGATCGAACGGGATGGCGTTGAACGGCGGGCCCCGGGTCGCAACGAGCGCGCCGGCGTAAACGTTCCCGCCGCTCGTCATCGGCGCCGTCATCGACAGCCACCAGGCCTTGCCGGTCGCGTCGTAGGTGAACCAGGTCGCGAAGATGATGTCGCCCTGATGCGCGATGTTCATCCCCCATCCGCTTTCGGATCCCGCCGGAGATTTCCACCACAGTCCCTGGTAGGCGACGGGAATGAACGGCGCCAGCGCGTCGCGGATCGCTTTCCGGCACGCGCCGCAGAACGGCTGGCCGAGCGTGCGCATCCGGCAGTTGTACGACGAGCGGTAACAGCCGCAGTGCATGTACCGCGCGCCCTCGTACGCGCCTACGTAATCCGGCGCGTGCGGATTCGGCTGCGGATCGCACTGTACGCAGTTGGCGTTGGCGGTGGTCGGCAACGCGTCCGTCGCCGACGTCAATTCAGTTCGCCATTTGAGCGTTGCGCGGCTGGTGTTGCGCGTGACGTTGGGCTCGACGGGCTCGCCGCCGGTGTAGACGTCGTGACCCGTCTCGCCGCTGCCGCAGCCGACGTAGTACTCGTATTCGTCGGCGAATCCGAACGCGGTGTGGCCCATCTCGTGCAGCGCGATTTCGTACGCGCTCGGCGCCGTCGAGAACGTCGCGACGTCGCCGCCCGATCCTCCGTACTGCGAGGAATTGACGACGACGAGCACGACGTGGGTCGCCGGCACATGCGCTTGCGCGACGTTGCGCGCGCTCGCGCTGTTGCAGCCAAGAAGGCGGCGAATCGCATTGTTGCTGCAGAACGTCGCGTCGAAATAGGTGCGCGCGACCACGCCGGAGCCGGCGCTGCCGTCTCCACACGCGATCGGGTCGTCGGCACCGCTGTCCGTCGACACGACGTCTATCCGGTGCACGTTGATGCCGCACCACAGCGCATCGTACGGGGCCGTGTTCCGGAACGCGTCGACGAACGCCTGCACGTCGGCGTGGAACTTGGCCATTTCGGCGGCGCGATAGCCGTCGCCGAGGATGACGACGTTGTAGCGCAGCGCATCGGCTCCGTGATCGACGATCTTCTGCGTGCTTGCCACGTAGCCGTCGGCGGTGCTCATCCCTTCCCGCCTCGTGGCGGCGACGGCGGCGGTGGCGTCGGCGGCGGCGAACCGCTCTGCTTGCGCAGCGCGTCGACGTCGAGGCGCAGGAGCTCTGTCGCCGCGACCTCCGTGCGCCGCGGGTCGGATGGGCCCGACAGCCGAAACGTGCGCGCATCCCGAAGATCGGGAACGAGCAGCGTGAAGCGGCCTTCGCTGCTCGCCGCGGGCACGCGCTCGATCGGTCGCCCCGGCGCAAAGGCTTCGGCGTCGATGCGAATCGGCGCGTGCAAGGGCCGCCGGTACAGCACGTGTCCCTGGGCATCGAGGAGCGCGAACGAATAGCCGGTCGTCGCGCCGCCGTTCGGGTCGGGAGCCGATGCGGGGACGACCATGGCGACACGCGCGCTGGACGCCAGGCTCACCTGCGAGCCGCGCCAGTCGAACGTCAGGCGAAGTGCGTGAGGAGCTTCGTCGGCCATCGATCACCGCCCGTCACAGACGATCGTTGTCGCCCCCGTCGAAGCCCGGGCGAGGTCGAAAACGCTTGTCCGGCAAGCATACCCGCGACGCCGACAAAACGTGACAAACTCGGGGCAGGGTCGGCGCGAAATTGCTGCGCCGCCGTCTGCCTGGCCCGAGCCCGAAAACGAGTCGATGAGCCTCATGTCCAATCGCAATGCGTTGTTCTTGCTCCTGCCGCTTGCCTCGGTCGCGTGGGCCGAACCCATCGGCGAGGTGGATACGGTCTTCAAGCTGATCGGCCCCGACCACAAGATCGTCGTCGATGCGCACGACGATCCGGGGGTGCGCGGGGTGACGTGCTACGTCTCGCGGGCGAAGACCGGCGGCATCAAGGGCGCACTGGGTGTCGCCGAGGACAAATCGGAGGCGTCGATCGACTGCCAGCGCGTCGGTCCGATTGCGTTCGCCGCGCCGCTACCGCTGCAGCAGGAGATTTTCACCGAACGCATCTCGCTCGTGTTCAAGAAAATCCGCGTGGTGCGCATGATCGACAGGAAACGCAACGCGCTGGTGTACCTCACCTACTCCGATCGTTTGATCGAGGGCTCTCCGCAGAACAGCGTGACGGCGATCGCGGTCGATCCATCGACGCCGATACCCGTGAAGTAATCCGGACGTCCTTCAACACGAACCGCGGCGTCAGCTCGAGATCGCCGGGTCCATTTGCGTCGCCCGATGCTCGGGTGCGGGTGCGTGATCGTCCTCGACGGCGGCGATCACTTCTGCGGCGTGGGTGTGGTGAAGCATATGGCCGGCGGCCGCAACGATCCGGAGCCTGGAGCCGCGTACGACGTCGTGCAGTCGAGACGAATGCGCGGCGGGGTCGACGATGCGGTCCGATGCGCCCGCGATGATCTCGGTCGGCACGTCGAGGTGCGCATAGCGATCCTGAAAGTGCATGGCCGCGGGAACGAGAAACACGCCCTCTTCCGCATCCGCGCGAATCTGCGAGGGGCGCAGCATCAGTTCGCGATCGACGACGGCCTCGTAATCTGCGGGCAGCCGTTCCGGCGCGAACATCTCGCGAAGGGCTCGGTGCAGCATGATGCGCGCAAGCAGCGCCGATACCGTATAGCGAAGAACGTCCCCGATGACGGGCGTCGCCACGGGGGCGACGAGAACGGCATCGAAGCGGGCGGTGGGGAAATAGTAGCCCGAGAGCAGCACGAGCCTGCGCGCCGCGGATCGCAGCCCGAGCGCAATGGCGACGAGCGTTGCCCACGAGTGGCCGACAACGACCGGCGCTTCGACGCCGAGCGCCTCGAAGACGCGCACGAGAAGTTCGGCCTGGGCATCCGGCGTCCACAGCCGAAGGCGCGGACGCGTCGTATAGCCGAAGCCGGGCCGGTCGAATGCGATCACGCGATGGCGCTCGGCAAGAGCGTCGACGAGGCCGCTCTCGACGAAGTCCTGCAACATGACGACGTTGCCATGCAGCAGCACGACGGGCGTACCCTCCCCGCGCTCGAAGTAATGGACGCGAACGCCATCGATCTCGATGAACCGTCCCGCAGGCGGGTGCTGCTCCTCCGCGCGCTGCGCCCTCCCCGCGACCCAGCCCGCAGTCGCGGCGGCGGCCGCGCAAGCGGCAACCAACATGTTCTTCCGATCCCTGACGGCGTGTAACTCGTTCATCGACCCCTCGCTCGACGCTACGATCCGACGATCGGACCGTGCCACGTCGTTCGCACTGTGATCGGTGTCGCGAGTCGGGGCAATTGCCGCATTGCGCGAACGGGTGTCGGAGGTGCGATGACACATTCACCGCGCGGGGCGCCCGCTGCGGGCGGTGCTGCTAAACTCGCCCGCGCTCGCATCATGCAAACCCCCGGCACCGCCTACCATCTCGAGGTCAACCCGGTCATCCCGCGCGCGCTCGCGCGGCTTTCCGACCTCGCCGACGATCTTTGGTACAGCTGGGATCGCCCCACGCGCGAGTTGTTCGCGCGGCTGCATCCGGGGCTGTGGAGCGCGGTCGGTCACAGCCCCAAGGCGTTCCTGAAGCGCGTCGACCAAAGGCGGATCGACGCCGCGGCGAAGGACCCGGTCTTCCTCTACAACTTCCATCGGGTGCTGTCGGCGCACGACACATACGAGGAAATGGGCGCGCGCGACGCCACCGCGGTGCGGCTCGGTCCCGAAGATCACGTCGCGTATCTGTGCGCCGAGTTCGGGTTTCACGAAAGCCTGCCCATCTATTCGGGCGGTCTCGGCATCCTGGCGGCGGATCACTGCAAGGCGGCGAGCGACAGCAACCTGCCGCTGACCGCGGTGGGGCTGCTGTATCGCCAGGGCTATTTCGCGCAGACGATCGACGCCGACGGCAACCAGCACGCGAACTACACGGACTCGAGCTTCGACGAATTGCCGATCGATCTCGTGCGCGGCGACGATGGGCGCGAGCTTCGCGTCGAAGTCGTGCTGCCCGGCCGCAACGTATCGATGCGCGTGTGGCGCGCCCGTGCCGGGCACGTGACGCTGTGCCTGCTCGATACCGACGTCGCGGAGAACGCCGAGCACGATCGGTTGATCACGTATCGGCTCTACGGCGGCGACCGCACGACGCGCATCGAACAGGAGATCGTGCTCGGGATCGGCGGCGTGCGCGCGCTCGCGGCACTCGGCATCGAGCCGACCGTCTGGCACATGAACGAGGGTCATGCGGCGTTCATGGTGCTCGAGCGCGTGCGGATGCTGACGCGCGAAGGCGCGCCTTTCGCGACGGCCCTCGAAGCGGTGGCGGCGAGCAGCGTGTTCACCACGCATACGCCGGTGGCGGCGGGGCACGACCAGTTCGCGTCGGACACGATCGCGCAGTATTTCGAGTCGTACTGCGCGGACGTCGGCACCTCGATGCCCGCGCTCCTCGATCTCGGCCGCATGCCCGGCGGTCACGAGTTCAACATGACGGCGCTCGCGATCCGCGGCTCGCGCTACCACAACGGCGTGTCGCGCATCCATGGGGAGGTCGCATCGCGCACGTTGCGCGACCTGTGGCCCGAGGTGCCGCCGGAGGAGAACCCGGTCGATCACGTGACCAACGGCGTGCACGTGCGCACGTTCCTGGCGGTCGAGTGGTTCGACCTGTTCGACCGTTATCTCGGCCCCGAATGGATCCAGCGGCTGCGCGAGAGCGCCGAGTGGCCCGACATCGACCGCATTCCAGATCACCTGTTCTGGTCGGTGCACCAGCATCTCAAGTCGGCGATGCTCGAGGCGGTGGGCGAGCGGCTGCGGCGCCAGCAGTCGCGCAACCAGGTGAGCGAATCGCATCTCGACCGCCTGCTGCGTTTTGCGAACCCGGCCGATCCGAGCGTGCTCACGATCGGGTTCGCGCGCCGCTTCGCCACTTACAAGCGCGCGACGCTGCTTCTCGACAACCTCGATTGGTTGCGCGCGATCGTCGGCGATCCGATGCGCCCGGTGCTCTTCATCTTCGCCGGGCGCGCGCATCCGGCGGACGTGCCCGGCCAGGACCTCATTCGCGAGCTCGCACGAGCGGCGAAGCTGCCTGAATTCGAGGGCAAGATTCTGCTGGTCGAAGGCTACGACCTGCGCCTCGCGCGGCGCCTCGTGACCGGCGTCGACGTCTGGCTCAACAACCCGATCTATCCGCTGGAAGCGTCGGGCACGTCAGGCATGAAGGCCGGGATGAACGGCGTCATCAACCTGTCGATCCAGGACGGGTGGTGGGGCGAGGGCTACCAGCACGGCAACGGCTGGGCGATCAAGCCGGCGATCGGCGCGCCCGACGCGGAGCGCCGCGATCGCGACGAGGCGCGCTCGCTCTATGAAATCCTGCAGGACGAGGTGCTGCCCAGGTACTACGACCGCGCCCCTGCGGGCTATTCGCCGGAATGGGTGCGCATGGCCAAGACATCGATGGCCACGTTGCTGCCGCGCTTCAACGCGGGGCGCATGGTGAACGAATACGTGGCGAAGCTCTATGCGCCGGCGGCGGCGCAGGGACGCCGCTTCGCCGTGGACGAGTTCGCCGTCGCCCGGACCGTCGCCGAATTCAAGCGACGCGTGCACGACGCGTGGCCGCGCGTGTCGCTGCGAGTGTCGAGCGCGGGCCCGCAAAGGATCGCGTTCGGGGACGCGTTTGCCATCGAAGTGGAGGCCGACCTCGCCGGGCTCGACCCCGACGACATCGTCGTCGAGCTGGTGCTCGAGCGGGTCGACGCGCGGAGCGGACAAGGCGAGCGGCGCAGCTACCCGCTGCGCCCCAGCGACGGCGTCGACGCGGCCGGACGCCACCGGTACGCGATCGAGCTCGCGCCGGAATTGTGCGGCCACCTGACCTACCGCGTACGCGCCTATCCGAGTCACCGGGATCTTGCACACCGCCACGAAACGGGCCTGATGCGCTGGGCGTGAGCGCGTAGGCGGCCCCGCGCGTCGCCCCAAAGGAAGTCCGGCGACCTGCCGTGCCTCCCACCCGGCGGCACCCCGCTTGAACCAAATCCCGCGTTTGCTGGTCCGGTCAAGACCAGCGCGAGCCGCATCCGTCGCGCTTGCCGGCAGGGAACAGGGGAAATGATCGGGAACGAAGCATCCGCCATCGAGATGGGCGTGGGCGAGCAGGACGTGTACCTGTTCCGCGAGGGCACGCACGCCTTCCTGCACCGCGTCATGGGCTGCTCGCTCCACGGCGACTGCGCCACGTTCCGCGTGTGGGCGCCGAACGCGGCGCGCGTCAGCGTGATCGGCGACTTCAATGGGTGGAACGGCGACAGCCATCCGCTCGGCGCGCGCTGGGACGAAACGGGCATCCATGAAGGCATGATCCGTGGCGTAGCGCGCGGACAGGCCTACAAATACCGGATCGTCACGCGCGACGGCCGCGTGCTCGACAAGGCGGATCCGTACGCCGTCTACACCGAAGTTCCTCCGGCGACGGCATCGCGCGTGTGGACGCTCGAGTACGACTGGGGCGACGGCGACTGGATGTCCGCGCGGCGTGCGCGCAACGCGCTCGACGCGCCGATCTCGATCTACGAGATGCATCTCGGGTCGTGGCGTCGTGGCGACCCGGCGCGCTTGCCGTCTTACCGCGAAATCGCGCAGCCGCTCGCCGACTACGTGAGCGAGCACGGCTTCACGCACGTGGAGTTCCTGCCGCTGATGGAGCACCCGTTCTACGGCTCATGGGGCTACCAGACCACCGGCTACTTCGCACCGACGTCGCGCTACGGCACGCCGCAGGACCTCATGTACCTGATCGACGTGCTGCATCGGCGCGGCATCGGGGTCATCCTCGACTGGGTGCCCTCGCACTTTCCCGACGACCCGCATGGCCTTGCCGGCTTCGACGGCACGCATCTCTACGAGCACGCCGATCCGCGCCTCGGCTTCCACCCCGAGTGGAAGAGCCTGATCTTCAACTACGGCCGGCACGAGGTGCGCGCATTCCTCGTGTCGAGCGCGCTCTTCTGGCTCGGCGTCTATCACGCGGACGGCCTGCGCGTCGACGCGGTCGCGTCGATGCTCTACCTCGATTACGCACGGAAGGATGGTGAGTGGCTGCCGAACGTGCACGGTGGCAAGGAGAATCTCGGCGCGATCGCGTTTTTGCGCCAGTTGAACGAGGCGGTCTATCGCGAGCACCCCGACGTGCAGACGATCGCCGAGGAGTCGACGTCGTGGCCGATGGTGTCGCGGCCGACGTTCGCCGGGGGCCTGGGCTTCGGCATGAAATGGAACATGGGGTGGATGCACGACACGCTCGATTACATGCATCACCAGCCGATTCACCGCAAGCATCATCACGGCGAGCTTACGTTCTCGCTCGTGTATGCGTTCTCCGAGAATTTCGTGCTGCCGCTGTCGCACGACGAGGTCGTGTACGGCAAGGGATCGCTGATCGAGAAAATGCCGGGCGACCGCTGGCAGCGTTTCGCGAACCTGCGCGCGCTCTTCGGCTACATGTGGGCGCATCCGGGCAAGAAGCTGCTGTTCATGGGCGGGGAGTTCGCGCAATGGCGCGAGTGGTCGCACGAGGGCGATCTCGACTGGGCGCTGCGGCAGTTGCCCGAGCATGGCGGTGTCGAACGGTTCGTGCGCGACGTCAACGCGGTCTACCGCGCCGCACCTGCACTGCACGAAATCGACTTCGAGCCACGAGGCTACGAGTGGATCGCCGCCGACGATCGCGATGCGAGCGTCGTCGCCTTCGTGCGCCACGCCGCGCGCGGCAGCCCCGTGCTCGTCGTCTGCAATTTCACGCCGGTGCCGCGAACGAACTACGTCATCGGCGTGCCGCGTGCCGGCTTCTGGCGCGAAGTGCTGAACAGCGACGCGACCTGGTACGGCGGCAGCGGCATGGGCAATTTCGGCGGCGTGCGAACGGCGCCCACGCCGGCGCACGGTCGCTTCCAGTCGCTCACGCTGACGCTGCCACCCCTGTCCACGTCCTATTTCCAGCATGAAAACGATTGATGCAACGTCGGCGCGGTCGAGCGTGAGCACGAGCGACGCGTCGTCGGCGCGCACGAGTGCGGCCCGCCCGATCCCCATGCCCGCAGACGGCCGCGCGCGCGTCGTGATCGAGGGCATCGCGCCGCAGGTCGACGGCGGGCGCTTCGCGATCAAGCGCGTCGCGGGCGATCGCATCGAAGTCGAAGCCGATTGCTTCGCCGACGGCCACGACACGCTCGCGTGCCGACTGCGCCATCGCCGGGAGGACGACGCGAAATGGGGCGAGACCGCGATGGTGGCGATCGGCAACGATCGCTGGCGCGGCGAATTCGCGGTGCCCGATATCGGGCGCTACCGCTACACGATCGCCGCGTGGGTCGACGCGTTCCTGTCGTGGCGACACGACTTCGAGCGCCGCGTCGACGCCGACGACCTGCGCGTGGCGGCGCAGGTGGGCGCGGAGATCGTGGCGAATGCGGCGCGCCGTGCGCGCGGCGACGATCGCAAACGTTTGCTCGAGTGGGCACGCAGGCTCGCGGCGACCGCCGACATGGACGCGTTGCGCGAGCTCGCCCTCGACGAGGCCGCCGCGGCGCTCGCGCAACGCTATCCCGATCGGCGCTTCGAGACGAAGTATCCGGTCGAGTTTCCCGTGGTCGTCGATCGGCGGCTCGCCGCATTCTCGAGCTGGTACGAATTCTTTCCCCGCTCCGCGTCGCCCTACGAAGGGGTGCACGGCACGTTCGTCGACGCCGAAGCCCGGTTGCCCTACGTCGCCGGGATGGGCTTCGACGTCGTTTACCTGCCCCCGATCCACCCGATCGGCCGCGTGCGCCGCAAGGGCAGGAACAACACGCTCGTCGCCGAACCGGACGACGTCGGCAGTCCGTGGGCGATCGGTGCGGCCGAAGGCGGGCACAAGGCGTTGCACCCGGAGCTCGGCACGTTCGACGAATTCGCGCGCTTCGTCGCGCGCGCCAGGGCGCTCGGCATCGAGGTGGCGCTCGACGTCGCGTTCCAGTGCGCACCGGATCACCCGTACGTCGACGCGCACCCGGAATGGTTTCGCCATCGCCCCGACGGCAGCGTGCAGTACGCCGAGAATCCGCCGAAGAAGTACCAGGATATCTACCCGTTCAGCTTCGAGTCGGACGAATGGCGCGCGCTGTGGGAGGAGCTTCACGACGTTTTCGCGTTCTGGGCCGGCCACGGCATCCGCATCTTTCGCGTCGACAATCCGCACACCAAGCCCTTCCCGTTCTGGGAATGGGCGATCGCGCGCCTCAAGCGCGAGCATCCGGACGTCATCCTGCTGTCGGAAGCGTTCACGCGGCCGAAGGTGATGCACCGGCTCGCGAAGCTCGGCTTCACGCAGTCGTATACGTACTTCACCTGGCGCAACACGAAGCGCGAGCTCACCGAGTACTTCACCGAGCTCACGCAAGGGCCGGGCCGCGAGTACTTCCGTCCCAACTGCTGGCCCAACACGCCGGACATCCTGCCCGAGGCGCTGCAGATCGGCGGCCGCGGCGCGTTCATGGCGCGGCTGATCCTCGCCGCCACGCTTTGCGGCAACTACGGCATCTATGGTCCCGCGTTCGAGCTGCTCGAGCATGTGCCGCGCGAGCCGGGTTCGGAGGAATACCTGAACTCGGAAAAGTACGAGCTTCGGCATTGGGACCTCGAGCGTGGCGATTCGCTCGCGCCGTTCATCGCCCGCGTCAACGCGGCGCGGCGCGACAACGCGGCCCTTTCGCACGACGGCAGCCTGACCTTCGTGCCCACCGACAACGACGAGATCCTGTGCTACGCGCGCGTCGACGCCACGCGGGCAAACGCGATCATCGTCGCCGTCAACCTCGACCCGCACCACGTGCAGTCGGGCTGGGTGTCGCTCGACTTGGGCGAACTCGGCCTCGACGCCGACCAGCCGTTCCAGGTGCACGATCTTCTCACCGACGCGCGCTATGCGTGGCACGGGTCGCGCAACTTCGTGATGCTGGATCCCGCGCGCGTCCCGGCGCATCTGTTCCGCGTGCGCCGCCAGATGCGCGACGAGCACGACTTCGTGTACTTCGAGTAAGGGGAACGCGTGAACGACCCGGGCACCACTGCGCTCGCCACGCCCGACACGTCGCAGACGATCGAGCGTCCGTACTGGTACAAGGACGCGATCATCTACCAGCTCCACATCAAGGCGTTCTACGACTCGAACGGCGACGGCATCGGCGATTTCCGGGGACTGACCGAGAAGCTCGACTACGTCAAGGACCTGGGCGTCACGGCGATCTGGCTGCTGCCGTTCTATCCGTCGCCGCTGCGCGACGACGGCTACGACGTCGCCGATTACCGCAACGTCAATCCGCTGTACGGGACGCGCGCCGATTTCCAGCACTTCGTGCGCGAGGCGCATCGCCGGGGCTTGCGCGTGATCACCGAGCTGATCGTCAACCATACGTCGGACCAGCATCCCTGGTTCCAGGCGGCGCGGCGCGCGCCGCCGGGCTCGCCCAAGCGCAATTTCTACGTGTGGAGCGACGATCCGACGAAGTACAGCGGCACGCGGATCATCTTCACCGACACCGAACGGTCGAACTGGGCGTGGGACGACGTCGCGCAGGCGTACTACTGGCACCGCTTCTTCAGCCACCAGCCGGATCTCAACTTCGACAACCCGCAGGTGCTGAAGGCGGTGCTTCGCGTGATGCGCTTCTGGCTCGCCATGGGCGTCGACGGCTTCCGGCTCGACGCGATCCCGTACCTGTGCGAGCGCGAGGGGACGAACAACGAGAACCTGCCGGAGACGCATGCGGTGCTGAAGCGGCTGCGCGCGCAGCTCGACGCGCAGTATCCGAACGTTCTGCTGCTCGCCGAGGCGAACCAGTGGCCCGAGGACGTGCGCGAGTACTTCGGCGACGGCGACGAGTGCCACATGGCGTATCACTTCCCGCTGATGCCGCGCATGTACATGGCGATCGCACAGGAAGATCGGCATCCGATCACCGAGATCATGGCGCAGACGCCCGACATCCCGGAAAGCTGCCAGTGGGCGATCTTCCTGCGCAACCACGACGAGCTCACGCTCGAGATGGTCACGAGCCGCGAGCGCGACTACATGTACAACATGTACGCCGCCGAAAAGCGGGCGCGGATCAACCTCGGCATCAGGCGGCGGCTCGCGCCGCTGCTCGAGAACGACATGGGCCGCATCAAGCTCATGAACAGCCTGCTGCTGTCGATGCCGGGGTCGCCCACGCTGTACTACGGCGACGAGATCGGCATGGGCGACAACATCTACCTCGGCGATCGCGACGGGGTGCGCACGCCGATGCAGTGGTCGCCGGAGCGCAACGGCGGCTTCTCGCGCGCCGATCCGCAGCGGCTGTACCTGCAGCCCATCATGGATCCGGTGTACGGCTACGAGGCGGTGAACGTCGAGGCGCAATGGCGCGCACCCTCGTCGCTTCTGCACTGGACGCGCCGGATGCTCGACGTGCGCAAGGGCGTGGTGGCGTTCGGGCGCGGCACGCTCACGTTCCTGCGCGCGGCGAATCGCAAGGTCCTCGCGTACCTGCGCGAGTACGGCGACGAAACGATCCTGTGCGTTGCGAATCTGGCCCGGTCCGCGCAGCCGGTCGAGATCGACCTGTCGGCCTACAAGGGCCGCATCCCGATCGAGCTCGTGGGCCGTACGCCGTTCCCGCCGATCGGCGAGCTGCCGTACATGCTCACGCTCGGCGGCCATTCGTTCCTGTGGTTCCGGCTGGTGGTGCCACAGCAGATGCCGTCCGGACGCGAGGAGGCGCCGCCGGTGCAGGAGTTGCCCGTGCTCGTGCTGTTCGACGGCTGGGCGAGCCTCTTTCGCGATCGCGTCGTGCCGTGGCGCATCGGCATGTCGGACAAGGTGCGCCGGCAGCTCGAAGACGAAGCGCTGCCCGCGTTCGTCGCGAACCGCCGCTGGTACGCCGCGAAGAGCCTCGCGCTGCGGCGTGTCGAAATCGCCGATCACGTCGAATGGAAGCCCGGGGATCGCGCGTGGCTCGTCACCGTGGCACGCGTGCATGCCGACGACGACTCGCAGCCGTATTTCCTGCCCCTCACGCTCGCATGGGAGGATTTCGACGAGCCGCTGGTGCGCGCGCTCGGCTCGTTCGCGATCGCGAAGGCGCGGCAGCAGGCGAAGGTGGGCATCCTCGGCGACGCTTTCGCCGACGAGGCGTTCGTGCGCGCGCTCGTCGCGGGCACCGCGCAGTCCGCGGTCGTCGTGACGGCGCGCGGCAGGATCGAGTTCAGGCCGACGAGCGCGTTCGCGTCGCTCGCCGGGCGCGATTTCGCGACGCTGCCGGTCGCGATGCCGGGCGCGCACAGCAGCAACACCGTCGTCTCGCTCGACGAGCGGCTGTTCGTCAAGGGGTACCGGCGGCTTGCGGTGGGCGTGAATCCGGAGGTGGAGATCGGCCGCTACCTGACCGAAGTCGCGCACTTCGCGCACGCAGTGCCGGTGGCCGGAAGCGTCGAGTACGTGGCCGAGGATGGACGCACGGCGACGCTGGCACTGATCCAGGGGTACGTGCAGAACCAGGGCGACGGGTGGGACTACACGCTGCACTATCTCGAGCGGTTCTTCGACGACGCCGTGCGCGACGCGCCCGGCGTGGCGGGACCCGACGTCCATGGCGGTTACATGACGCTGGCGCGCAAGCTCGGCGTGCGGACCGCGGAACTGCATCTCGCGTTCGCGCAGCCGAGCGGCGATCCCGCGTTCGGCCCCGAAGCGATGACCCCCGACGACGTCGCGGCACTCGCGGGGCGCGTGCAGGCGGAGGCGCGCACGGCGCTCGACCGGCTGTCGCGGCGACTCGCCGGCCTGAACGAAGCGGTACGAAGCGACGCCGAGCAGGTGCTCGCGCAACGCGAGCGCATTCTCGCGCGGATCGCACGCCATGCGGGCGACGCGACGGCCGGGGCGAAGACGCGCGTGCACGGCGACTATCACCTCGGTCAGGTGCTGCTGGTGCAGAACGACTTCGTGATCACGGACTTCGAGGGGGAGCCGGCGCGGCCGGTGGCGGAGCGCACGCGCAAGCAATCGCCGCTCAGGGACGTGGCCGGCATGCTGCGCTCGTTCGACTACGCGCTGCACGCAGCGCTCTTCAGCGTGAAGACCGAGCACCCCGAGGTTCACGAGCGCGTCGTGGCGGCAGGGCGGCAATGGCGGATGCAGGCGGTGGGCGCGTTCCTCGAAGGCTACGACGAGATCGTGCAGGGCAGCGTGCTCGCTTCGCCGCGCGCCGGGGCCGGCGCGCTGCTCGAGCTCTTCGTGCTCGAGAAGGCGGTCTACGAAGTCGGGTACGAAAGCGAGAACCGTCCCGATTGGCTCGCGATTCCGCTGCGCGGACTGCTCGACGTCCTCGGCGCGTCATGACGATGGGAGAACGACATGGATAACGTGGACATGCTGGTCGAGCCGATTCGCGCGTCGTTGCATCAGATCGGGGCGTTCCTGCCGCGACTGCTCCTCGCGCTCGTCGTGTTCGTCGTCGGCTGGCTCGTCGCGAGGCTCGTGCGCTTCGCGGTCGTCAAGGCGCTCCATGCGATCAACTTCAACGTCGTCACCGAGAAGGCCGGGATCGATCGCGTGCTCGCGCACGGCGGGACCGGCATCGATACGATCCGGGTGCTGGGCGCGCTCTTCTACTGGCTCGTGATCCTGGCGGCGCTGATGGTCGCGTTCAACAGCCTCGATCTCGCGTACGTGACCGACCTGATCGGCCGCATCGTCCTGTTCGTGCCGCGCGTGATGATCGCGGTGGTGATCCTCGTCTTCGGCGCGTATTTCGCGCGCTTCGTCGGCGCCGCGCTCGCGACGTACCTGCGCAACACCGGCGCGCGCGAGGCCGGCCTGATCGGTCGCTTCGCGCTCTACGCGATCATGGTGTTCGTCGTGATGATCGCCCTCGACCAGCTCGAGCTCGGCGACATCATCCGCCAGACGTTCCTCGTGCTGCTCGCCGCCGTCGCGCTGGCGCTGGCGCTCGCGTTCGGCATAGGCGGCCAGAAGCGCGCCGCGGAATTGCTCGAGCGCTGGTCCGGCCACGGCGTCGACGAGGCGCACGAGCCGCGGCCACGCAGCAAGTCGGTGCTGTAGGGAGACTGCGATCACGACGCGCGCAAAACCCTTCACCGCCGTGTGGCCGGGCCGCTCGCAACAGCTCGGCGCGCATTGGGACGGCGAGGGCGTCAACTTCGCCGTGTTCTCCGAGCATGCGGAGCGGGTCGAGCTCTGCCTTTTCGATCCCACCGGCCGGCGCGAACTGCAGCGCATCCCGCTCGTGGAGCGCACCGACGACGTGTTCCACTGCTACCTCCCCGAGGCGCGTCCCGGACTCTTGTACGGGTATCGGATGCATGGACCGTACGATCCGGAGCGGGGTCTTCGCTTCAATGCGCACAAGCTTCTGCTCGATCCCTACGCGCGCAATATCGCGGGCACGCTGCGATGGAGCGATGCGCTCTACGGGTACAACGTCGGCCACAAGCGCGGCGACCTGTCGTTCGACCGGCGCGACAGCGCGAGTGCGATGCCGAAGAGCAAGGTCATCGAGCCCGCGTTCACCTGGGGCAACGACCAGCCGCCGAACATCGCGTGGCACGACATGGTGATCTACGAGCTGCACGTGCGCGGCTTCACGATGCAGCATCCCGATGTGCCCCCGGCGCTGCGGGGGACCTATGCGGGGCTCGGCACGGCCGTGGTCGTCGACTACCTCAAACGTCTCGGCGTGACCACGGTCGAACTGATGCCCGTGCACTCGTTCGTCGACGAGCGGCGGCTCGTGCAGGAAGGCCTTCGCAACTACTGGGGCTACAACACGATCGGCTACTTCGCGCCCGAGGCGCGGTACTCGGCGTCGGGCAAGGTGAACGAGTTCAAGACGATGGTGAAGACGCTCCACTCCGCGGGGCTCGAGGTGATCCTCGACGTCGTCTACAACCACACGGCGGAGGGGAACGAGTACGGGCCGACGCTGTGCTTCCGCGGCATGGACAATTCGTCGTACTACCGGCTGCACGCGCACGACCCGCGCCACTACATCGATTACACGGGCTGCGGCAACACGCTCAACATGCAGCATCCGCGCGTGCTGCAGCTGATCATGGACTCGCTGCGCTACTGGGTGACCGAGATGCACGTCGACGGCTTCCGCTTCGATCTCGCGTCGGCGCTTGCGCGCGAGCTGCACGAGGTCGACCGGCTGGGTGCGTTCTTCGACAGCCTGCGTCAGGACCCGGTGCTGAACGGCGTGAAATTGATCGCCGAGCCGTGGGATCTCGGCGAGGGCGGCTATCAGGTGGGCAACTTCCCGCCGGGCTGGGCCGAATGGAACGACAAGTACCGCGACACGATGCGCGCGTACTGGCGCGGCGACGGCGGCCTGATCGGCGAGTTCGCGCGCCGGCTCACCGGCTCGTCCGACCTGTATGGCCGCAGCGGGCGCGCCCCGCACGCGAGCATCAACTTCGTCACCGCGCACGACGGCTTCACGCTGCGCGACCTCGTCTCGTACAACGAGAAGCACAACGAGGCGAACCTCGAGGACAACCGCGACGGCACCGACAACAACCTCTCGTGGAACTGCGGCGTCGAGGGCGAGACCGCCGACCCGGCCGTGCTCGCGCTCCGCGCACGGCAGTCGCGCAACATGCTCGCGACGCTGCTGCTGTCGCAGGGCGTGCCGATGCTGACCGCCGGCGACGAGATCGCGCGCACGCAGCACGGCAACAACAACGCGTACTGCCAGGACAACGCGATCTCCTGGGTCGACTGGACGATCGACGATGCGCGCGGCCGGTTGCTCGCGTTCGTGCGCCGAGCGATCGAGCTCCGCCGCGCGCACCCCGCGTTCAGGCGGCGGCACTTCTTCGAGGGACGCGCGCTGCACGGAACGCCGGAGGACAAGGACATCGCGTGGCTCAAGCCCGACGGCACCGAGATGACCGAGCAGGAGTGGAACAACGGCTACGCGCGCTGCCTCGGTGTCTATCTAGCCGGCGACCGCCTCGGCGAAACCGACGCCCGCGGGCGTGCGCTGGCCGACGACGATTTCATCGTGCTCTTCAACGCGCACGACGGCCCGATCGCGTTCACGCTGCCACCGTTCGATGGCTTCGGCTGGCTCGTGCTGCTCGACACGGCGCGCGACGACGGGCTTGCCGCCGAGGGAACGTATCGGAGCGAGAACGCATATCATCTCGAGCCCCGCTCGCTTGTGATGTTGCAGCGGGTGTCGCCGTCGTGACGCGGACGTGGCCGTGAAGCGCATGCATGCGATGCGCTTCGGCGCGCAATACGCACAGGATGCGACGGCGTTCCGACTGTGGGCGCCGGGTGCTGCGCACGTCGACCTCGTGCTCGATGGCGGCGCAACGCGCGTGCTTGCGATGCACGCCGCCGAAGCGGGCTTCTTCGGGCGCGTCGCCGACAGCGTCGCACCTGGCGCGCGCTACGCGTTTCGGATCGCCGGCAGCGTCGACGTTCCGGACCCGGCCTCGCGCGCGAATCCCGACGGTGTGCACGGCACGAGCATGGTCGTCGATCCGTGCGCCTATGCGTGGCGCGACGGCGCGTGGCGGGGACGACCGTGGACCGATGCAGTCGTCTACGAGCTCCATGTCGGAACGTTCACGCCGCGAGGCACCTTCGACGCGATCGTCGCGCACCTCGATGCGCTGGCCGAGCTCGGCGTGACCGCCGTCGAGCTGATGCCGGTCGCGGCGTTCGCGGGCACGCGCAACTGGGGCTACGACGGCGTGTTGCCGTTCGCGCCTGCCGCGTGCTACGGCACGCCCGACGATCTCAAGCGGCTCGTCGACGAAGCGCATGCGAGGCATCTGATGATGTTGCTCGACGTCGTGTACAACCATTTCGGTCCCGACGGCAACTATCTGCACGCGTACGCGCCGCCGTTCTTCAACGCGAAGCATCACACGCCGTGGGGCGCGGCGATCAATTTCGACGCTGCGGGCAGCCGCACGGTGCGCGACTTCTTCATCGACAACGCGCTCTACTGGCTCGACGAGTTCCACTTCGACGGCCTGCGGATCGACGCGGTGCATGCGATCGTCGACGACTCGCAGCCCGACTTCGTCACCGAGCTTGCGATGCGCGTGCGCGAGCACGCCGATGGCCGCGAGATCCACCTCGTGCTCGAGAACGACCGCAACGAGGCGCGCTATCTGCGCCGCGATGCGAGCGGGCGCCCGACGCTCGCGACCGCGCAGTGGAACGACGACGTGCATCACGCGCTGCACGTGATCGCGACGGGCGAGGACGACGGGTATTACGGCGATTACCGCGCGGCGCCGGTCCGCGATTTCGCGCGCGCGCTCGCCGAAGGGTTCGTGTTCCAGGGGCAGCCCTCGCCATTTCGCGAGGACCGGCCGCGCGGCGAGCCGAGCGCCGATTTGCCGCCCGTCGCCTTCGTCGCGTTCGCCCAGGACCACGACCAGGTGGGCAATCGCGCGTTCGGCGATCGGCTCGTCTCGCTCGCGGAGCCGGAGCTGCTGCGCGCGCTCGTGAGCTGCATCCTGCTCGCTCCGCAAGTGCCGATGCTGTTCATGGGCGAGGAATTCGGCGTGTCGACGCCGTTCCTGTTTTTCTGCGATTTCGAAGGCGAGCTTGCGCACGCGGTCACGCAAGGAAGGCGCCGGGAGTTCGCCCGCTTCGCGCGCTTTCGCGATCCTTCGAGGCGGGAAGCGATTCCCGATCCCAATGCCTCGTCCACGTTCGCGAAGAGCAAGCTCGATTGGAGCCAGGCGTTCGCGCCGGAAGGTGAGGCGTGGCGCTCGTTCTATCATCGCTGCCTCACGATCCGGCGGCGTCGCGTCGTGCCGCTGCTTCGCGGCATGCACGAAGGCGGCGCGTTCGAGATCGACGCGAAAGCGCTGATTCACGTTACCTGGAGCGCCGAAAGCGGCGCGCGGCTTGGTCTCGTCGCGAACCTGTCCGCGGTCCCCGTGATGACGACGATGCCGGCTGGGGAGGCGATCTACGCGAGCGCCGGCATGCCGGCGCCGGGAACGGCGGGCGTCGTTCCGCGGTACGGCGTGAGCTTCGTCGTCGAAGACCACGACGAGCGATGACGGCGCACCCTCCGCTGCAACGCCTCGCCGTCGCGTACGGCATCGCGCTCGAGTACGTCGACGCCTGGGGTCACCGCCGCAGTGTGGCCGACGGCGTGCTGCGCGCGGTCCTCGCCGCGATGCACGTCGACGCCGGAAGCGACGAAGCGATCACGCGCGCGCAGGACGAGGTCGTGCAGGCGCGATGTCGCCAGTGCCTCGCCGCGATGACCGTCGTGCGCGAAAGTGCACGGCCCTGGCGCGTCGGCGTCAACCTGCCGCCGCGCTTCGCGTCGCGCAAGCTCGCCTGGCGCGTGCTGGCGGAAGACGGAAGCGAGCACGTGTGCCCCATCGGAGTCCCCGACGCGCAGCCGCAGCCGTCGTCGGCGCCTTGCCTCGTCCTCGAGCTGCCGCTCGATGTGCCGCTCGGCAACGGCTACCACGCGATCGATCTCTGTGCGGACGGCACGAGCGTCGCCAACGCCGTGCTTGCGGTCGCGCCCGATGCGTGCCATCGGCCCGCGGCGCTGCGCGGCGGCGGCCGTTCGTGGGGCCTCGCCGTTCAACTCTATGGCGTGCGCACTGCGCGAAACTTCGGGATCGGCGATTTCACCGACCTCGCCGAGCTCGTCGCGCGCGTGGGCGGCGAGGGGGGCGATGTCGTCGGCGTCAATCCGCTGCATGCACTCTTTCCGCACGATCCAGCGTACGCGAGCCCGTACAGTCCGTCGAGCCGGATGTTCGTCGACGTGCTCTACCTCGACGTCGAAGCCGTGCCCGAATTCGCGCACTGCGCGCGCGCACGCGAGCATGTCGCCTCGGCGGCGTTCCAGGCGGCCGCCGCGGTGCTGCGCGCTTCTGCGCTCGTCGACTATGCCGGCGTGTCGGCGCTCAAGATGCGGGTGCTCGAGATGCTCTACGCGCAGGCGCGTGACGATGCGCGGTTCGGCGCGACGTCGCGCTGGGCGGCGTTCGACAATTACAAGACGCTGGGGGGCCAGGCGCTGCGGCGGCAGGCGCTGTTCGAGGCGTTGCAGGAGCATTTCTTCGCGCGCGATCCGTCGATCCGGGGCTGGCCCGCGTGGCCGCGCGAATATCGCGACCCGGCCTCGCCCGCGATCACTGCATTCGCCGACGAGCACGTCGAGCGCGTCGATTATTTCGCGTGGCTGCAATGGCAGGCGGACCAGCAGCGGGATGCGGTGGCGCAACGGGCTCGCGCGGCGGGCCTCGCCATCGGCCTCTACACCGACCTTGCGGTGTCGGTCGATCGCGGCGGTGCCGAAGCGTGGGCGAACCAGTCGCTCTACGCGGTCACGGCGAGCGTGGGCGCACCGCCCGACGTGTTCAACGTGCGCGGCCAGGACTGGGGCTTGCCGCCGATGATCCCCGCCCGGCTGCGCGACGCCGGCTATGGGCCGTTCATCGCGACGCTCCGCGCGAACATGAAGAGCGCCGGGGCGCTGCGCATCGACCACGTGATGGGCCTGTTGCGGCTCTACTGGGTACCGTCGGGCGCGGCGCCCGCGGAAGGCGCCTACGTCCGCTATCCGGTCGACGATCTGCTGGGCCTGCTTGCGCTCGAAAGCGAGCGCCATCGCTGCCTCGTCATCGGCGAGGATCTCGGTACCGTTCCCGACGAAATTCGCGGCAAGCTCGCGGCAAACGACGTGCTCTCGTATCGCGTGCTCCTGTTCGAGCGCGATGCGAGCGGCAGCTTCAACGCGCCGTCGTCGTATCCCGAGGCCGCGCTCGCAACGGCGAGCACGCACGACCTTCCCACGCTGAAAGGATGGTGGGAGGGCCACGACATCGCGCTCCGTGCAGAACACGGGCATCTTGGCGCCGATACCGACCTCGCGGCCGCGATGGCGGAGCGCGTTCGTGACCGGGGCCAACTGCTGGCGGCGCTCGCCCGCGAAGGCCTGCTGCCCGACGGTTCGCCCGTCGACCCGCACGAAGCGGCAACGCTGACGCCGCCGCTCGCATGCGCGCTGCAGGCGTACCTGGCGCGAACGCGGTGCGCGCTGCTCGTCGTGCAGCCGGAAGACGTGTTCGGCGTGATCGAGCAGGCGAACCTGCCGGGAACGACCACCGAGCATCCGAACTGGCGCCGCAAGCTGCCGGTTCCGTTGGAAAAGTGGGCGGACGACGGCCGCCTGCACGCGGTGGCGGCGCGTATCGGCGCCGAGCGGGGATCGGCGCTGCGGTGAAGCGCCGCGCGGACGTCGTGCCGGTGCCGCTCGCGGCCATTCCGCGCGCCACCTATCGCGTCCAGCTTTCGCGCGACTTCACGTTCAACGATGTGACCGCACTCGTGCCGTACCTCGCGGCACTCGGCATCAGCCACGTCTACTGCTCGCCGTATCTGCGCGCACGCCCTGGCAGCGCGCACGGCTACGACATCGTCGACCACTCGATGCTCAATCCCGAGATCGGTTCCCGGGAGGACTACGACCGCATGGTCGCGACGCTCGCTGACGCCGGCATGAGTCATCTCTGCGACGTCGTGCCCAATCACATGGCAGTGCTGGGCGCCGACAACGCGTGGTGGCTGGACGTGCTCGCGAACGGCGCTTCGTCGCGCTACGCGAGATTCTTCGATATCGACTGGCATCGGCACGACCCGGATCTCGAGGGCCGCGTCCTCGTGCCCGTGCTCGGCGACGCGTACGGCCGGGTGCTCGAGCGCGGCGAGCTGCAGCTCGAATTCGATGCGGAGGACGGCGCGTTCGCCGTCGTCTATTTCGAGCACCGATTTCCGATCGATGCCAAGAGCTACGGTGACATCCTGCTTTCGGCCGCCGGATTTGCGCGAGCCGCCGCGCCGCCCATCGACGTCGGCGAGCTCGAGTCGATCGCCTATACGTGCAAGGCGCTGCCGGGCCGGGATGATGCTTCGCGCTCGCGCATCGCCATACGCCGCCGCCTCGGCGTCGAACTGCAGCGTCGCCTCGCAACGCTCGTGCAGCGCGACGCCCGCATTCACGAAGCGGTCGCGCGCAGCGTCGCCGACGTGAACGGCCACGGATTCGACGCGCTCCATCGCCTGCTCGAGGCGCAGGCGTTCCGGCTGGCGCACTGGCGCGTCGCTGCCGACGAGATCAACTATCGGCGCTTCTTCGATATCAACGACCTCGCGGCGCTGCGCAACGAGGATCCCGACGTGTTCGAGGCGACGCACGCGTTCCTCCTCGACCTCGCCGCGGCGGGCGCGATCGGCGGGTTGCGGATCGATCACCCGGATGGGCTTCTCGACCCGAAGGGCTATTTTGAGGCGCTTCAGGCCGCCTATCGGAAGAAGGCGTCGCGGCAGCACGGCGCGGCCGCATCCCCCGGCATCTTCGTCGTGATCGAAAAGATCGCCGCGCCGCACGAACGGCTCCCTGAGGATTGGGCCATCCACGGCACGACGGGCTACCGCTTCGCGAACGTCGTCAACGGCCTGTTCGTCGACACGCGAACCAAGTCGCGGATCGACCGGATCTGGCGCGCGTTCGTGGGCGACGAAGCGGCCGGCTTCGAGCAGACGACGTACGAGGCGCGCCGCGCGATCGTCGAAGGGCCGCTCGCCTCCGAGCTTCGCGTACTCACGCTGCGCGCGCTGCGGCTCGCGCGTGCCGATCCGCGAACCCGCGACTTCACCTTCAATGCGCTGCGGCAGGCGATCATCGAGATCGTCGCGGGCTTTCCCGTCTACCGGACCTATGTCGATGCCGGCGGCGCATCGGCGCAGGATCGACGCTACGTGGGGTGGGCCGTGGGACGCGCACGCACGCGGAGCCGCACGAGCGACCCGAGCACGTTCGACTTCCTGCAGCAGGCGATGCTCGGTGAACCGGCGGACGGCGCCACGGCGGCGATCGCCGCCTGTCGCGACTTCGCGATGCGCTTCCAGCAGTTCAGCGCGCCGGTCGCCGCGAAGGGCGTCGAGGACACTGCGTTCTATCGCTTCAATCGACTGGTGTCGTTGAACGAGGTGGGCGGCGACCCCGAGCAGTTCGGCCTCGGCGTGCGCGCCTTCCACGCGGCCAGCGCCGACCGCGCGGCGCGCTGGCCCCATACGATGCTCGCGACGTCCACGCACGACAACAAGCGGTCGGAGGACGTGCGCGCACGCATCGACGCGCTGTCCGAGATGCCCGCCGCGTGGCGCGCGATGCTGCGGCGCTGGAGCATGATCAACCGCAGCCGCAAGGTCCAGGTCGCCGGCGCGCCAGCGCCTTCGCGCAACGACGAATACCTGCTCTACCAGACGCTCGTCGGAACGTATCCGACCGACGACACCGGCGACGCAGCGCCCGCCGCGTTTCGCGAGCGCGTCGCGACGTACATGCGCAAGGCCGCGCGCGAGGCGAAGGTGCATACGAGCTGGCTCGCGCCGAACGAAGCGTACGAAGCGGCACTCGATGGCTTCGTTGCCGCGCTGCTCGGCCCCGACGGCGAGCACGCCTTCCTGCCCGACCTTCGGCGCGAGTGCGCGCGCATCGCCTGGTGCGGGCTGCTCTCGAGCGTGTCGATGGCGCTCCTCAAGGTCGCCTCACCGGGCGTGCCCGACGTCTATCAGGGCAACGAGCTTCTCGACCTGTCGCTCGTCGACCCCGACAATCGCCACCGCGTCGATTACGCGCTTCGCGAGGAGCGTCTACGTACGGTAACGGCGATCGGCGGCGACGATGCGCGCGCACGGCACGACGCCGTTCGCGCGCTGTTCGACCCGCCGTTCGACGGGCGCGCGAAGCTCTTCGTTCTCGCGCGCGGCCTGGCACTGCGGCGCGCGCGCCCGGCGCTGTTCGCGTACGGCGACTATCGTCCGGTACGTGTGACCGGCGCGCACGCCGATCGCGTCGTCGCGTTCGCGCGCACGCACGAGGGCAGCGGCGTGATCGTCGCGACCGGCCGCCTGTTCGCGTCGCTCGGCGTCGCCGCCCGCGAGCTCCCGCGCGGCGCGACGTGGGGCGACACCGCGCTCGATCTGTCGTTCGTGCCGCGAGGCACGCGAATGCGCGACGCGCTGAGCGGCGACGTCGTCGCAGGCGACGATCACGTCCCGCTTGCTCGCTTGTTTGCGCAATTTCCCGGCGCGCTGCTGTCGTTCGACACTTCGAGCACGTCCGCGTGAGCGTTGCGTCCCGCGCCACGCGCGGTCGGCGCAATGCGTGACATCATCGCGAGAGCGCCGCATTCACGACAACGATCACGACGAATTTTCTTCGTGTTCGGCATTGTGTTCGCCCACAAGATGTAGTAGCTTTGGCTTCGTTTCACCACTATACGGCGCGCGGGCAAGCGCATGCCTCTCACGACACACTCTCCCGCGCGAACGTACCGGCGTGCGCCCTTGGCAGGATGACGAAACGACGGCGTCGCGTCGTGATCAAGGGAAGCTCGCTTCCCGTACTGCGCATCGTCGTGCGCGACGGCGATGCAAGCGCGTTGCGCAAGGAAGTCGCGGACACGATCGAAAACGGCCGGCCCATGCTCGCCGAAGCGATAGCCGTCCTCGACTTGCGCGAACGTCAGGCGCGCGAGGTCGGTGCACGCGAAATCGTCGATGCGGTGCGCGACACCGGTGTTCGCGTGGCCGCCGTGCTGATCGGCGACGCGAGCGAGCGCGACCTGCTCACCGGCCTGGACCTGCCGGTAATCGAAGCGCAGAGCCCGCAGCAGGCAACCGAGCAGCCGGCCGAGCCGGATCTCGCCCCCGCGTACCTGACCCGGCCGTTGCGCTCGGGACAGCGCTTTTATGCGCAGGGACGCGATGTGGTCGTCGCAGCCCCCACGAGCCGCGGTTCCGAGCTCATCGCCGACGGCTCGATTTACGCCTTCAGTTCGCTTCGCGGGCGCGTGCTCGCTGGCGCGAGCGGAAATGCGAGTGCGTGCATCGTCGCCAGCCACCTCGATGCCGAACTCGTCGCGGTCGCCGGGGTTTATCGGATCTTCGAGGCCGACGACCTCAAAGCGCTGGGCAGCGGCCCGGTGAGCGTGGGGTTGTCGCTCGAGGCCGACGGCAGCGAGCGGCTGACGCTTGCCTCGCTCGCGCCTTCGCCTTACATGCAGCGCAGATAGGAGATTGATCGCATGACACGAGTGGTCGTCGTTACTTCAGGCAAGGGCGGGGTGGGCAAAACCACCACCAGCGCGAGCTTCGCCAGCGGTCTCGCGATGCGAGGCAAGAAGACTGCAGTCGTCGATTTCGACATCGGGCTGCGCAACCTGGATCTGATCCTCGGGTGCGAGCGTCGCGTCGTCTACGACTTCGTCAACGTCATCCAGGGCGACGCGAAGCTGTCGCAGGCGCTCGTGCGCGACAAGCGCAACGAGAACCTCGCGATCCTGGCCGCGTCGCAGACCAAGGACAAGGACGCGCTCAAGGAAGAGGGCGTCAAGGCCGTGTTCGACGAGCTGCGCGAGATGGGCTTCGACTACATCGTCTGCGATTCTCCGGCCGGCATCGAAGGAGGTGCACTGATGGCCTTGCGCTTTGCCGACGAAGCGCTCGTCGTCACCAACCCCGAGGTGTCCGCGGTGCGCGATGCGGATCGCATGCTCGGCATCATCGACTCGAAGTCGCTGCGCGCCGAGCAGGGCCTCGAACCGGTGAAGGAGCACCTGGTGATCACGCGCTACGTACCGAAGCGCGCGAACAAAGGCGAGATGCTCGGGCACGCCGACGTGCAGGAGCTGCTCAACATCCCGATCCTCGGCGTGATCCCGGAGTCCGAGGTGGTGCTGGAGTGCTCGAACCAGGGAACCCCGGTGATCCTCGCGGATGGCTCTCCGGCGGCGCGCGCCTACGACGACATGGTCGCGCGCTTCCTCGGCGAGGAGCGACCGCTCCGGTTCATCAATGGCGATGCGTCGCCGTCGCTGTGGAAGCGACTGTTCGGAGGCTAGTCGTGGGATTGCTCGATATCTTCATCAAGAAGCGCCCTTCGGCGCACATCGCACGCGAACGCCTGTCGCTCGTGCTCGCGCACGAGCGCGCCGAACGCTTGAGCACGGACGTGATCGCCCGGCTCAAGGAGGAATTGATCGCGGTGATCTGCCGGCACACGTCGATCAACAAGGACGCGTTGAACGTGACCGTCGAGCATCGCGACAGCCTCGAGGTGCTGAAGGTCGACGTCGTGCTGCCGGAAGGTGGGCTGCGGCGGGCGGTCACGTAATTCGCGGGCCGCGGGCCCGCGACAACTCGATCAGCCGGAACGGCCGGCCGCCCGGGGTGCATGCGCTTGAGGAGCGCCATCGCGACGGGTCGCGCGCGTCGACGCGTGCCGGTAGTGGACTAGCGTCGCACCGTGGTGCGTGCGTCCGGGCCTTGGCTGTTGCGCGCGCCGTTCGCATTCGTCGTATCCGACGGGACGCACGTGCCCGCTTGCGCCGGCGGATTGGCCGCACGCCGCGCTTTCTCCTCGGGTGATTGCGGATTCGGCCGGCCGGGAACGATCATTCCTTCCTCGCCAAGGTTGTGGCCGCAGTGGAAATACGCGTACGAGTCGCCGGTGAAGGGATTCATGCTGCTGTCGCCGCTGTCGCCTCCCGAAAACCCGCCGCCGCCGCCACCCCCCGCGCTCGCGACCGATACGACGCATGCGCCTGCCGTCGCCACGAGAAACTGCCACCCAAAATGTCGGTTACGCATGATTGCCGCCGCGACGAACGCGCCACGACGCCACCTGCTTTGGATCGCGCGGCTCGCTCGTGGGTTCGCTCGACGTGCGAGGCGTCGCACTCGAAGATTTTCTCGCGCCCTCACGCCGCCGCCCGGTAGCGTTGCAGCAGGGCCGTCATGTCGTCGGCGTCCATCGGTCGCGCGAAGACGTATCCCTGGATTTGATCGCATTCGTGGCGCTCCAGGAATCGGAGCTGCTCGCTGGTCTCGACGCCTTCCGCGATCACGACGAGCCCGAGCTGGTGCGCCATGCTGATGATGGCGAGCACGATCGCGGCGTCGTCCGCATCGATCGTGAGATCGCGCACGAACGACTGGTCGATCTTGATCGCGTCGAGCGGAAAGCGCTTGAGGTAGCTGAGGCTCGAATAGCCGGTGCCGAAATCGTCGACCGCCACCTTGGTTCCACTGGCGCGCAGCAGCCGAAGGATGCCGGCGGTCTGCTCGCCGCTCGACATCAGCGAGCTTTCGGTGATCTCGAGCTCGATCAGCGTCGATGGGACGCAGTGCTCGAGCACGGCTTCGGTCAGGCGCCGCGTCAGCATTTCGTGGCGAAACTGGCGCGCGGACAGATTGACGGCGATCGGCACGGGCGGCACCCCTTCGCGTTCCCACGCCTGCAGCTGGCGGCACGCTTCGCCGATCACCCATTCGCCCACCTGAACGATGAGTCCGGTCTCCTCGAGCATCTGCATGAAATGCGCGGGCGCGAGCAGGCCGGCACCCGGGCGTTTCCAGCGAAGGAGCGCTTCGACGCCGCTGATGGCCCGTGTGCGCAGATCGAGCTTCGGCTGGTACATCAGCACGAACTCGTGCTGAGCGAGTCCGCGACGAAGATCGGTTTCCAGGTGCAGGCGCGCCGCCGCGCGGTCGTTCATCTCGGCGGTGAAATAGCGGTACGTGTTGCGTCCGTCGTCTTTCGCGCGATACATCGCGGTATCCGCGTAGCGCAACAGCGTGCCGGGGTCGGTGGCGTCCGTCGGATAGATGGTGATGCCGATGCTCGCGGTGACGAAAATTTCGGGCCCATCGAGATGGAATGGCTCCTTCAGCGCCTGCAGGATCTTGGTCGCGACGACGCGAGCTTCGTCGGCGTTCTCGAGGCGCAGCACCACGCCGAACTCGTCGCCGCCCAGCCGCCCCACGACGTCGCGCACGCGCACGCAGTCGATCAGTCGCGAGGCGACCTGCTGCAGCAGCTCGTCGCCGGTCGCGTGACCGAGCGTGTCGTTGACCTCCTTGAAGCGATCGAGGTCGATGAACATCACGCCGATGGTCCAGTGGTTTTCCTCCGCGTGCTGCAGCGCGCGCACCAGCGAATCGTGAAAGAGCTTGCGATTGGGAAGGCTCGTCAGCGCATCGGAATGAGCCATTTCGAGCAGGCGTTCCTCGGCCGCCTTGCGCTCGGTCACATCCTCGGCCACGCCGGCGGTCCGATACACCTCGCCCGCTTCGTTCTCGATGTCGAACGTCTGCACGCGAACCCATCGCGTCTCGCCGTCCGGTCGCAGGATGCGGAATTCCTGGTCGACCGCCCCCGGCGCATTGCCGGTCATCTTGGCGCTGGCGGCCTCGCGGTCCGCCGGATGCACGACTTCGCACAGGCCGCGGATGTTCGCCGGTGGCGGCCGGCCAGTGATCGTTTCCCAGCCCGGGCTCACGTAGAGCAACTGGTTGCTGCCGACTTCGCTCACCCACAGCGCTTCCGGGATCTTGCCCGCCAACTGGCGATACAGGTGGCCGCTCTCCTCGAGCGCACGCTGCAC
>JAICKU010000145.1 GCA_025927765.1 Burkholderiales bacterium | reverse complement strand
TGCTCGCTGGCTGAGCACGACGAGCTCGCGCGCGGGCTCGTGCTTCGAGGACTCGGGTCGCTGCGGAGCTGGCGCCGCGTATCGCCCACGAGTCGCAACAAGGCGTTCCGCAAGTTTGCCGACGGAGTGGCGTCGCTCGCGACGAAGCTCGACGGCGAGCGCGGTCCCAAAGAGCTGGCGACGGTGCTCACGTCGCTCGGGCTCGATCACGAGTTTCTCGCCTCGGGCCGCAGACACTATCTGGCCGCAGGAGACGACGACGCCGTCCGCATGGACCAACAGACGTGGGACTCGCTGATCGCCGTCATCGGCGAGCTGTCGGACGCGCTTCGTACGATCGGCGTGCGCCAGCTCCGAGCGATCGAGTGGCTCGACGAGCTCACGAGCATTCTCGAGAGCTGCACCATTCGCGTGGAGGCGCGGGCCCGCGACGGCGTGCACCTCACCGTCGCCGCGAACGGAATCCCTTGCGCCGAGCACGTGTTCGCCGTCGGCTGGCGCGAGGGGCTGGTACCGCGGCGCACGCGCGAAGCGCCGTTGCTGCCGGATCGCGTCAAGCGTGCGCTGAATCAGAACGGCGCATTATTCGTCACGGCAGACGATCGGGTTGCGCGCGAGCGGGAACGGTACGAGCGCGTGCGGCGTGCTGCACGCGCCTCGCTCACCATCTCGTGGCCCGCGACCGGCGGCGAGGGCGAGCTGCTCCTGTCGTCGTTCTATCTCGACGACATGGGTGTGGTCAGCCGTACGGTACGCAGTGTTGGCGACACCACCTGGCCATTGGCGCTCGCCGCCGGCCGGCGCGAGCGCGTGACCCGCGCCGCGTACCTGGCCACTCACGCGAACGTCGCCGAAATCGGTGAGGAGCTCACCGCCGTGAAGGACGCGCTCGCGGCCCTGACCACGGCAGAGCGTCGCGCCTATGACGGAACTCTGAATGCCAGCCAGCAAACGGGCCTGCCGCCCGCCATCGCCGCCGAACTCGAGGAGCGAGCGAAGCAATCATCCGCCAGCCAGGCAAAGATGCTGGCCCACTGCGTCTACGAACACTTTGGCAAGCAGCGGCTGAAGCTCCAGGCACTCCAGTCGCCAGTGCTCGATCAACTCATGCTCGGCACCGTGATTCACCAGGCGCTCCGTTCGCTTGGGCAGCGCGCGTTCGACCCAGCGACGATCATGCCGGCCGTGAATGACGCGTGGAACGCGCTCGTACCTCGTGCGATTGCCGCCACACCGGGAGCGCAATTCGAGCGCGAGATGCTCGTGCGCAACATCGAGGCACTCGTCGCCGCGGAAATCGAACGGGCGGCGCTCCTGCCGAGCAGGCCGGCGCACTTCGAGCTGGGGTTTGGGCTCGCAACCGATGGCCGCGATCCCGCATCGCTCGATCGCGGGATCATCCTCGAGCTGCCGCCGTCGGCCGGAATTCCGGAGACCGTGCTTCGCGGCTCGATCGATCGCGTCGACGTCGTCGAGCGCGGCGGTAAGCCGTTTGGCGTCGCCATCGATTACAAGAGTGGCAAGGGCGAATCGCACTTCAAGGAGATGCAGGAGCTCGCCGATTTCCAGATGCCGATCTACTGCCTCGCGCTCCCGTTGTTCGGCATCACGCCCGTCGGCGCCTTGTATCTCGGCGTCTCGAGCGGCGAACGGTACGGCGTCATTCGCAGCGACTTTACCGACGACTTTCTCACCGATGCGGACGACCGGAGGCGCATCAAGCGCCTCGAGCCCGACGCGTTCGCGGAGTACATGGAAACGCGCTACCAGGCGCTGCGCAGCGAGCTGGCGCGCGCATCCAGCGGCGTGCTGACGATCAAGCCGCGCGAGGACACGTGCGGCTATTGCGATCTGCGGCCGGTGTGCCGCATTGGAACGTTCGGCGTGGGCAGCGGGACCGGTGGCGAGTGATATGACATCTGGTCATCGCGAGCGCGCGTCGAGCGATCTCTCGTGCGACCTCGCCGTGCGCGCCGGCGCCGGCTCCGGCAAGACGACGGTGCTCGTCAACCGGTACGTCGCCATTGCGCGCCAGGATGGCCTCGGCCCCGAGCGCATTCTCGCCATCACCTTCACCAGAAAGGCCGCGGTGGAGATGAAGGAGCGCGCCATTCGCCTGTTCGAGGCCGCGAACGAGACGCTGCTTCGCCGCAAGACGGAGGCGGCGCACATCTCGACGATTCACGGCTTCTGCGAGCGCCTGCTGCGCGAGCGGCCGTTCGATGCTCGGATCGACCCATCGTTCGCGGTGCTCACGGATTTCGATCAGAAGCTCTTCTACGAGGAAGCGCTCGAGACGATGTACGCGCGTCCATCGCTGCGCACGCTTGCGCCGCGGCTCGGGAAGGAGTTCGGGGGCGGCTGGTCGCTGTTCCAGCTCGTGCGCGACGTGGCGCGGCTCATACGCGAAGGTCCGTCGAGCGCACGATCCGAGGCGATGCTCATCGATGATGTCGACGCGATCGTGACCGCTGCGCTGGCGCGCGCACGCGATGCCGTCGACGGCGCGGCCGCCGACATGCTCGAGTGCCTCCGCAAGCTCGGGCCAATGCTCGAGGCCGCGCCGTTCAAGAGTCGCGGCAAGCTGTTTCAGCAGCGGAACGAGTATCTCGCGGCGCTCGCGGACTGTCTGTCGCGCGGGAGCGTGAGGGGTGCGGGCGATGCCTGGACCGCGACGCGCTTCACGAGCGAGATCCCGGCCGAGCTGCGCGAAGACATCCGTGCGCTGCTCGACGCCGTGAAGGCCCACGCGCCGATCGCCGTGTACGACGACTGGGCACTTCAGGAAACGCTCGAGCGCGAGCTGGTGCCGCTCAAATGCGAGATCTACGCGGC
>JAICKU010000138.1 GCA_025927765.1 Burkholderiales bacterium | reverse complement strand
TCGAGAAAGCGTTCCGCTTCGTCGTCGACGTCGTCGAACAGGTGGTAGTACTTGTCGAAGAACGTGTTCGCCGGATTCAGGTTCTCGAAATTCTCGACGAGATACGCGCCGTCGAACTTGCCGCCGCCGAGGTCGCTCGCGAAGAGCGACAGCCACGTGCCGCCAAGCAAACCCCCGGCATAGCGCATCGGGTTGTCGCCGTCGTTGCCGGCCCAGTACGACATCGGCGCGCCGTTGATCACGAGCGGGCCCGCGATGTCGGGCCGCGCGGCCGCGAGCATCATGACCGCCCATCCGCCCTGGCAATTGCCGACGAGCACGGGCTTGGGGCTTTCGCGATGGCGCTCCGCGACGATGCGCACGAACTCGGCTTCGGCGTCGGTGACGTCGGCGAGCGTCTGGCCCGGTTCGGGATCGGGATAGAAGATCACGAAGTAGACGGGATGCCCGGCCTTCAGCGCGACACCGACTTCGGAATCTTCCTTGAAGCCGCCGATGCCGGGCCCGTGGCCGGCGCGTGGGTCGATGATGATGTACGGACGCAGCGTGTCGTCGACCTCGATGCCCGGCGGCGGCACGATGCGCACGAGCGCGTGATTGACCGGCCGCTCGAAGCTGCGGCCGTCGGCGAGCATTTCATAGCGATACGCGAGCACCGGCGGCTTGCCGGCCTGCTCGTGCGCGATCCAGTTGTTGCCGCGTTCGCGCAGCGTATCGAGGAACAGCACCGAGCGCTGCCAGAAATCGACCGCGTATTCCCAGTGATCGTGCAAAGCGATCTGCGGATTCATCGCGCGCGCCAGCGCGCCCGATGCGGTGTAGGCGGCCTGCGCCTTGCGTACGCGATCCACGTACGCGGCGTACGCCTCGCGGATGCGCCGCTCGAGCGTGGTGGCGACATCGCGCGAAATCGCCATCGAGCGATCGATTGTCTGGTTCAGCTTCGGCATCGGGAATCCAGGAGAGAACTGCGAAGAGCGGCCAACGCACCGGCCGCGCGGATGCTGCGTCGCAACAATGCTAACAGACGCTCATCAATGGACGTGGGGACGATGAACGCGTTCGCAAATGCACAAGCAAAAAGGGCCAGGCGCTACTTTCCGGCAGCGTCGCGGAAAGTAGGGTCCGACCCTTTTCGAAAGTTGCGCTTGCCTACGCGCGGTGACGCAGCTTGCGAATGGCCTCGAGCTGCGCGAGCGCGACCGACAGCTCGGCCTCGGCACGCGCGATCTCTTCCTTCGACGTCTTGTTCTGCATTGCCTCTTCGGCCGCGCGCTTGGCTTCGAGCGCTGACTTCTCGTCGAGGTCCTTGGCGCGAATGGCGGTGTCGGCGAGCACCGTCACGAGGTGCGGCTGCACCTCGAGGTAACCGCCCTGCACGAACACGAGCTCCTCGCCGGCACTGCCCGGCGGCTTGATGCGCACCGACCCGGGCTTGATCTGTGTAAAGAGCGGCGTGTGCCGCGGATAGATGCCGAGCTCGCCCATCATGCCGGGCAGCGCGACGAATTCCGCCTCGCCGGAGTAGATCTGCTCTTCGGCGCTGACGACGTCGACGTGGATCGTATTGGCCATTATTGCAGCGTCTTCGCCTTCTCGAACGCTTCCTCGATCGGGCCGACCATGTAGAACGCCTGCTCGGGCAGCTGGTCGCATTCGCCGTTCACGATCATGTTGAAGCCCTTGATCGTGTCCTTCAGCGACACGTACTTGCCCGGGGCGCCGGTGAACACTTCCGCGACCGTGAACGGCTGCGACAGGAAGCGCTGGATCTTGCGCGCACGCGCGACGACCAGCTTGTCTTCGGGCGACAGCTCGTCCATGCCGAGAATCGCGATGATGTCGCGCAGCTCCTTGTAGCGCTGCAGCGTCGCCTGCACGCGGCGCGTGCACTGGTAATGCTCGTCGCCGATGACGTTCGGGTCGACTTGCCGCGACGTCGAATCGAGCGGATCCACCGCGGGGTAGATCCCGAGTGCCGCGATGTCGCGGGACAACACGACCGTTGCGTCCAAGTGGCCGAATGTCGTGGCCGGCGATGGATCGGTCAGGTCGTCGGCCGGCACGTACACGGCCTGGATCGACGTGATCGAGCCGGTCTTCGTCGACGTGATCCGTTCCTGCAGGCGGCCCATTTCTTCCGCCAGCGTCGGCTGATAGCCCACGGCGGACGGCATCCGGCCGAGCAGCGCGGACACCTCCGTTCCCGCAAGCGTGAAACGGTAGATGTTGTCGATGAAGAGCAGCACGTCGCGACCTTCGTCGCGGAAGTACTCGGCCATCGTGAGGCCGGTGAGCGCGACGCGCAGCCGGTTGCCGGGCGGCTCGTTCATCTGGCCGTACACCATCGCGACCTTCGATTTCGAGGGATCGTCCCGATTGACGACGCCCGCCTCGATCATCTCGTGATAGAAGTCGTTGCCCTCGCGCGTGCGCTCGCCGACGCCGGCAAACACCGACATGCCCGAGTGCGCAGTCGCGATGTTGTTGATGAGCTCCATCATCGTGACCGTCTTGCCCACGCCGGCGCCGCCGAACAGGCCGATCTTGCCGCCCTTCGCGAACGGGCACACGAGGTCGATGACCTTGATGCCGGTTTCGAGCAGCTCGTTCGCCGCGGCCTGCTCGTCGTAGCTCGGCGCAGCGCGATGGATCTCCCAGCGCTCCTTCTCGCCGATCGGGCCGGCCTCGTCGATCGGGTTGCCGAGCACGTCCATGATGCGGCCGAGCGTCTTCGTGCCGACCGGCACCGAGATCGGCGCGCCGGTATTCGTCACCGTCAGACCGCGGCGCAGGCCGTCGGTGGAGCCGAGCGCGATCGTGCGCACGATGCCGTCGCCCAACTGCTGCTGCACCTCGAGCGTGAGGCCGATGTCTTCCATCTTCAGCGCATCGAAGATCCTCGGCATGTTCTCGCGCGGAAATTCCACGTCGACGACCGCGCCGATGCATTGCACGATCGTGCCCTGGTTCGTGACTCGTTGGTCCATGAGCTATCCCTATACGGCGGCGGCGCCGCCGACAATTTCTGACAATTCCTTGGTGATCGCTGCCTGGCGCGTCTTGTTGTAGATGAGCTGCAGCTCGCTGATGATCTTGCCGGCGTTGTCGGACGCCGACTTCATCGCGACCATGCGCGCCGACTGCTCCGAGGCCATGTTCTCGTTCACCATCTGGAAGATCACCGCTTCGAGATAGCGGCGCATCATGCCGTCGAGCAGTTCGCGCGCGTCGGGCTCGTAGATGTAGTCCCACGCGTGGTCCGAAATGCCGGGTTCCGTGCGCAACTCGCCGGTCGCGGTCCGATATTCCTCGGGGATGGGCACGATCCGGATCTGCCGAGGATCCTGCTTCATCGTGTTGACGAACGTCGTCGAGAAGATGTGGATCTCCTCGATGCGCCCGTCGAGGTACTCGTCCATCAGCACCTTGACGGCGCCGATCAGCCGCTCGAGCCGCGGGCGATCGCCGAGCTGCACGACGCTCGATACCACGTTCGCACCCATGCGGTTCAGGAAACCGAGGCCCTTGTTGCCGATCGCGACGAAGTCGACTTCGACGTTGTTCGCACGCCATTCACGGAAACGCTGCGTGGTGAGGCGCAGCACGTTCGTGTTGAGGCCGCCGCACAATCCCTTGTCGGTGGTGATCACGATCGCGCCGACGCGCTTCACCGGCTCGCGCTTGACGAGGAACGGGTGCTTGTACTCGGTATTGGCCTTGGCGATGTGCATGGCGATCGCGAACGCACGATCGACGTATGGGCGCGCCGCGCGCATGCGGTCCTGCGCCTTCTTCATCTTCGACGCCGCGACCATCTCCATCGCCTTGGTGATCTTGCGCGTGCTTTGCACGCTCTTGATCTTGTTGCGGATTTCTTTCGAGCCGGCCATTTGCCTAGTACGTACCCGTCTTCTTGAAGTCCTCGATCGCCGCCGCGAGCGACTTCTCGTCGTCGGCCGTCAGGTCCTTCGTCTGCTCGATCTTGTCCATGATCGGCGCGTACTTGCTCTTCATGAACTGGCGCAGCGCCGATTCGAACGCCAGCGCCTTGTCGACCGGCACGTCGTCGAAGTAGCCGCGATTCACGGCGAAGAGGGTGAGCGCCATCTCGTTCACCTGCAGCGGCTGGTACTGCGGCTGCTTCATCACTTCGGTGACGAGGCGGCCGCGGTCGAGCTGCTTGCGCGTGGCTTCGTCCAGGTCGGACGCGAACTGCGCGAACGCCGCGAGCTCGCGGTACTGCGCGAGTGCGAGACGCACGCCGCCGCCCAGCTTCTTGATGACCTTCGTCTGCGCGTCGCCGCCCACCCGCGACACCGAGATGCCCGCGGTCATCGCCGGGCGGATGCCGGCGTTGAAGAGGTCGGTCTCGAGGAAGATCTGGCCGTCG
>JAICKU010000031.1 GCA_025927765.1 Burkholderiales bacterium | reverse complement strand
GCTGATCACGATCGTGCCGTGGCTCGAGAGCTCGGCCACACGCCTCTTCATTTGAAACGGAGCATTGCCGCAGAAGCAAGAATCCAACGCGGCAGCATCCGGTCACATCGGCACGACAACGCGCGTTCGTCGACCGGTTCGTCGCGGGGTTTACCGTCGGGGCGGTGAAGTAGCGCCCCGCGGTCCGGTCGGTCCTGCAAGCGCGTTGGTCAGCCGCACGTAATCGTCGACCGACAGCGTCTCGCCGCGCGAGCCCGGGTCGATGCCTGCCGATCGCAGCGCCGATTCGTCCACGAGCGCGGACAGCGCATTGCGCAACGTCTTCCGCCGCTGGCCGAACGCCGCCGCCACGATGCGCGCGAACAGCGCTTCGTCCACGATCACGGGACGCGACTCACGCAACGGCGCGAGCCGCGCCACGGCCGATTCGACCTTCGGCGCCGGCCGGAAGGCGCCCGCGGGGACGGTGAACAATCGTGTCACGCGAAAGCGGGCCTGCAGCATCACCGACAGCCGTCCGTAATCCGCCGTCGCGGGCGATGCCGTCATCCGCGCCACCACCTCGCGCTGCAGCATCACGTGAATGTCGCGCAGCCGCGCTTCGTACGTCGCGAGGTGGAACAGCAGCGGCGAGCTGATGTTGTACGGCAGGTTGCCGACGATGCGCAGCGCATCGCCGAGCGTCGCGAAGTCGAACGTCAGCGCGTCGGCTTCGTACAGCGTCAGGCGATCTGCAGCAAACCGTTCCCGCAAGCGCGTAGCGAGATCGCGATCGATCTCGACGGCGCTCATGTGGCCCGCGCGTTCGATCAGTGAATCGGTCAGCGCGGCGAGTCCGGGCCCGATCTCGACGAGGTTGTCGCCGGGTTTGGGGTCGACCGCGTCGACGATTCGTTGCGCGTAGTGCGGGTCGGCGAGGAAGTTCTGACCGAAGCGCTTCCGCGGCCGATGACCGTGGATCAATCGGACGTTCGATTGGCGAGCGCGATTGCGAGCTCGAGCGCGGTGACGAGGCTGCCGACGTCGGCGCTCGCCGCGCGAGCAGCATCCACGGCGAGATCGAGCGCCGTCCCGTGATCGACCGACGTCCGCACGAACGGCAGCCCGAGCGTCACGTTCACGCCGTGCCCGAAGCTCACCGACTTCAGCACGGGCAGGCCCTGGTCGTGATACATCGCGACGATCGCGTCGTAACGTTTCGCGATGTCCGGCACGAACACGGTATCCGCCGGCATCGGGCCGGTCACGTCGATGCCGCGCTCGCGCGCAGCGGCGAGCGCCGGTGCGATCACGTCGCGGTCCTCGACGCCGAGATGCCCGCTCTCGCCGGCATGCGGGTTCAATCCGCACACGCCGATGCGCGCGCGTGCAATGCCGAACCGCGCCGCGAGTTCTCGCTGCACGATCGCGACGGTCTCGACGACGGCTTCATGCGTGATCGCGCCGGGGACGTCGCGCAGCGGCAGGTGCGTGGTGACGAGCGCGACGCGCAGCGCATCGTCGTTCGCACCGCTCACGAGCATCATGACCACGCGCGGCGTGCCGGTGCGCGCGGCGAAGAATTCGGTGTGGCCGATGAACGGAATGCCGGCGTCCTGGATCACGCCTTTCTGCACGGGCGCGGTGACGAGGGCGGCGAAGGCGCCGGTCGCACACCCGTCGCATGCCGCCTCGAGCATCGACAGCACGCTGCGGGCGTTCGTCGCATCGGGGTGCCCGGGAACCGCGGGCGCCGCGAGCGGGACGTTCCACACTTCGACCGGGCCGCCGTACGGTGCGAACGCGAGCGGATCGTACGGCACGTAGCGCGGCGACAGGCCGATGCGCGACGCGCGCGCGGCGAGCAGCTGTGCATCGCCGACCACGACGAGGCGCGCGGGGAACGGCTGTTCCCGATGCCGAACTGCGAGGCGCGCGACGAGCTCGGGGCCGATGCCGGCGGGCTCGCCGCTCGTGATCGCAATCGTCGGATGGCGGGCCATCAGAGCGGCAGCACGCTGATGCCCGGCGCGTCGCCGAACACCTGCACGTCGACGTTGAGCATCGCGCGCACAACATGCCCCGCGGCGCGGTCCGCCTCGATCTTCACCTGCCGGAATCCTTCGAGCGGATGCGCGGGCCTGCCGAACACCCACAGCGCTTCGACCGGCAACTCGTCGTGCATTTCGCCGGTGTGCTGCACGGCGCGACCGAGCGGCAGCGCGAAGCCTTCGCGTCCGAACACGGGAAACTGGTCGAGCTTCGCCGCATAGCGCAGCACCTGCGAGCCCGTGTAGCGTGCGCGCGTGTTGAGGTCGTACCACGCGCCGGGCGGCAGCGCGATGTCCCCTTCGCCGCCGTCGCGCAGGATCGGCGCGACGAGCAGCGCGTCGCCGCACATGAACTGCGTCTCGAAATCGCGCACGAGCCGGCTCTCGGGGAACGCGAGCGGCATCGCGCGCGCGAGCGGCATGCCGGTCGCCGCAGCGTTGGCGATCGCGCGCTCGAAATACGGAATCAGCCGATACCGCAACGCGAGCCACTTGCGCAGCACGCCCTCGGCTTCGGCGCCGAACGTCCATGGCTCGCGTGCCGCGCTCGCCGGCAGTTGCACGTGCGAGAAGAAGATCGCGGCCTGCAGCCAGCGCACGAATAGCTCCGCGGACTGCGATTCGCCGTAGCCGCCGCCGATGCTCGCCGCGCAGAGGGCGAAGCCGCTCATGCCCGATGAAAGCGCGCCGCGCAACGTCGCCGCGAGTCCTTCCCAGTCTCGCTGGCCGTCCGGGCCCGCGATGACCGGATAGCGCTGGCTGCCCGTCCATCCCGCGTCGGACAGCGCGACCGGCACGCCCGCGCGGGGTGCGCGATAGCGGGCGGTCGCCTCCTGGATGCAACGCGCATGGAGCAGCGGATAGACGTTGTGCAGCCGCGCGGTGGCGTCGCCGTTCCATACGCTCGCATCCCCGGGCACGCTCGCACTGCCGCTCGCCGCGATCGCATCGGCGCCTTGCTCGAACACCGCGGCGAGACTGTCGCGCCACCAGGCGAACGCGTCGGGATGCGTGAAGTCGACGAGCGCGAACTCGCGCCATTCGTCGTTCTGGGCGTCGCCGCGCACGCCATCGGTGGCCGCGCAGACGTACGGCTCGCCCTCGTCGGTGGCGAGCAGGAATTCGTGCGACGCGAGTTCCTGGAAGCGCGGCGAATCGACCGGCACCTCCGCGCTTTCGCGCACGCACACGTGAAACGATTGCGCGGCGAGCTTCGTGAGCGACGAATGGTTGTCCGGTACGGTCACGACCAACGTGTCGACGGGCAGCTTCCGCTCGCGCAAGCGCGAGGCGGCTGCGAGCGTCTGTGCGAACGGCTCGGAAGCCGGCCGCGCGACCACGAGGCCCAGGCTCCAGCGCGGCACGATGGCGGGGCGGCCCGTGGTTTGGGTGAACAGGTCCACGATCGATGCGCCGTTCGCGCCGGCGTACACGAAGAGGTCGAGCGCTTCGTCGTCGACCATCACGCCGTAGCTGCGATGCGACCATTCCGCGTGTCCCGGCGCGTGCGTCACCGCGCCGGTCGTATGCACGAACACGCCCCACGCCCCGTGTCCGGTGCCGGCACTCCATGCGAACGGGACGTTCGCACCCGAGCGTCCGGTGTTGACGTCCTGCGGTGCATGCACCTGCGAATGCACGAGCTGGCCGCGCTTGTCGAGCGCGCCGAATTTCTCGCCGAGCCCGTACACTGGCTCACCGCTTTCGAGCGCGAACGCCGCCGACCACAAGCCGCCCTGGCGAAGCCGACCGATCGCAGGCAATCGCAAGCTGCCGTCAGGCAGGCGGTCGGTCGCCGAGCGCAGCACGACGCGATCCTTGAAGAGGAGGCGGATGTCGAGCGGCGCGGCGCGGATCTCGAGCCGCGTGTCGCCGCATGCGATCGCCCACGTTTGCGGCGCAGGCTGCGACGTCGTGCAGCCCTTCGGCCGCGACACGACGAGGCCGTAATCGGGCCGTGTCGACGGCCCGACGCGCAGGCGGAACGCGCCCTCGCCATGGCATTGCGCATCGAGCACGTCGCCGCTCGACGTCGCGAACGACGCCCCGGTCGCGCTTGCGCCGAGCGCGTGCACGACGTCGAGGCGCAGGTAATCCGCGGAATCGATGTGCATCGGGGCGAGGTCAGCCGCGGAAGTGCACTTCGGGCCGTCCGGGCGAGCCGACGCGCATCGCGAAGATGCCGCCGCTTTGCGGAAAGTGCTCGAGCTCGTCGGCGCTGCGATGCTGGCGCGCGGTGGTGACGTAGAGCGTGCGAAGGTCCGGGCCGCCGAATGCGCACATCGTCGGGCACCTCGCGGGCAGGCGATGCTCGGCCACCGTCGTGCCGTCGGGTGCGAGCTCGACGAGGCGCCCGTCGCCGTAGAGCGCGGCCCAGTAATGGCCGATGCTGTCGGTGGTGCCGCCGTCGGGACGCTCGTTCGCTCCGGTCCACTGCGAGAACACTCGGCGCCGGCTCGGCGTCCCGGTGGCCGCGTCGTAGTCGAACGCTTCGACGGTGCGCGTCGGCGTATCGGCGTGATACATCGTGCGCCCGTCGGGACTCCACGCGAGCCCGTTGCTGATCGTCATGCCGGAGAAGAGCTCGGTGATCCTGAAATCGTGATCGATCCGATACAGCGCGGCCGTCGGCGTGTCGCGGCGCTCGTGCATCGTGCCCACCAGGAAGCGACCGTCGGGGCCGCAGCGGCCGTCGTTGAATCGATAGTGCCGCGTGTCGTACGGGGCCTCGACGACGCGCCGCTCGAGCTTGCCGTTCGCGTCGCACAGCCAGATGCCGCTGCGCAGGGCGACGACGAAACCGCCGCCTTCGCGGAACGCGTAGCTGCCGATCGACTCGGGCATGGGCATCGCGATGTTGCGGCCGCTGGCCGGATCGAAGCGGTTGAGCGACGGCGCGTTGATGTCGACCCAATAGAGCGCCTGCTCCGGCACCGACCAGAGCGGACATTCGCCGAGGCTCGCGCCGATGTCGAGCACGCAGGACAACGCGGTGTGTGCAGTCATCGAAGCTTCACGGAGCGAGCGCGCGTGCGGTGATGCGCATCGTACAAGAAAAGGCATCGCCGGGCCGCAGGACGCGCGTACCGGTGTCGTTCGCCCCCTGCGCTGCGCGGTTGAACGCGTCGGTTTCGTGCGAGACCGGTTCGACGGCCAGGAAGTCGCGATCCTCGGGTGCGTACACGACCGCGAACGCGAGCGCGGTATCGGCGTCGATGCGACGCGCGGTGAGCGCATCGTCGACGAGCGCCGTGCCCTGGAATCCGGTGAAGACGTTGTCGAGCACCGCTTCGCCGACATCTCGCGGTGGATCGAAGTGCCACGGCCCGGGGATCGCGGTCTTCGCGATCGGCATCACGGCGGCGTCGCTTTGCCACACGGCGTCGGCCCGGAAGCCGACGCGCGTCGATGGTTGCTTCGGGAAGTACGGGTGGAAGCCGAGCCCGAACGGGAACGGCGCGTCGCCGACGTTGCGAATGCAGAGCGTGACGCCGAGCAGCGTGGCGTCCTCGACGTCGACGAGACGATAGGCGAGCGACGCCGCGAACGGCCAGGGCCAGGCGTGCGCATCGTCGCCACGCGCGTCGTGCACGAGTCCGAGCAGCGCGTGTTGGCCGCCGGCGTCCGCGACCCGCCACGCTCGCTGCCAGCCGACGCCGTGGATCGATTCGAGCGACGCGCCGAAATTGCGTGCGAGCGCGAATTCATGGCCGTCGAAATGGAGCCGTGCATGGCGGATCCGATTCGAGTACGGCACGAGCGGGAAGCACGCCATCCGGCGCACGTCGCCTTCGGCGAGGGCGTCGCCCGGCGTCGGGCGCAGCACGGCACGGCCGTGCACAGCGAACGACGCGATCGCGCCGCCGATCGCCGGCGCGATCGCGATGCGTGCAGTCTTCGTCGCGAGCTCGATCGTGGACATCTTGCACGCATTGTACGAATTGCCGCACTATCCGCCAGATTCCGCGCGCCGCGCGGTCCCTGGAGGAGGAGACGATGAAGCAAATGCTGGGCGTCGCAAGCATCGCGGCCGTCGTTGGCGTGTCGCTCGTGCTTGCGGCGAGCGCCGGTCTGGCCACCGAGATGAAGGCCAAGAAGGATCCGCATGCGCGCGGGCGTTACATCGCCATGATCGGCGGGTGCAACGACTGCCATACGCCGGGCTTTGCCATGTCCGGCGGCAAGGTGCCCGAGAAGCAATGGCTGACCGGCGATGCGCTCGGGTGGCGCGGTCCGTGGGGTACGACGTATCCGGTGAACCTGCGACTCTACATGCAGCACCTCGACGAGAACGCATGGGTCGCGAAGGCGAAGAAGCTGACGGCGCGGCCGCCGATGCCGTTCTGGAGCCTGAACGAGATGAGCGACAGCGACCTTCGCGCGCTGTATCGTTTCATCAAGGGCCTCGGTCCTGCGGGCCAGGAAGCGCCGGCGTACTTGCCCCCGGGGCAGGAGCCGAAGGGCCCGTACGTGCAGTTCCCCGCGCCGCCGCAGAAGTAGCGAAATCGGGGTCAGACCCTCATTTCCATCGACGACCGAGCGATTGCCGCGTTGCCGTGTGGAAATGAGGGTCTGACCCCCATTTCGTCGACCCCCATTTCGTCTCGCCTCCCTTTTTTTGCCCGCCCGCCGCGCTCCGTTGCGCCGCATCGCCACCGATTCCGATTTTCGCGCCGGCTTCGTCGACATGTTGCCGGCCGCGCTCGCGCTCGCGCCGTTCGGTCTCGTATGCGGCGTCGGCGCAGAGGCGGCGGGTGCGTCGCTCGCCGGCGCGATCGGATTGTCGGCGATCGTCTTCTCGGGCGCCGCGCAGATCCTCGCGGTGCAACTGCTCGCCGCGGGCGCGCCGCTCGCGGTGATCGTGCTCACGTGCTTCGTCGCGGGCCTGCGCTTCGTCATCTACAGCGCGGCCATGGCGCCGTACCTGCGGCCGCTGCCGGCGCGCTGGCAGAAGAGCCTCGCGTTCCTGCTGACCGACCAGGCGTTCGCGGCTGCGGTGCGACGCTTCGACACCGGCGGCGATTCGCACGCCGCGGGCCGGCATTTCCTCGGCAGCGGCTTTGCGCTGTGGGCGTTCTGGCAGGTGATGAACGTGCTCGGCTACTTCGCGGGCAACCTCATTCCCGCCGGCTGGTCCCTCGATTTCGCGGTGCCGCTTTGCTTCATCGCGCTCGTCGCGCCACACCTTCGCACGTCGCCGACGATCGTCGCCGCACTCGTCGCAGGCAGTGGCGTGCTCGCGCTCGCCGCATTGCCGATGAAGTTGAGCCTGATCGTCGCGGGCATCGCGGGCATCGTCGCGGGCACGATCGCGGATTTCGCCCAGGAGCGATGGACGTCGCGCTGAAGCTCTGGCTCGTGGTCGCGATCGTCGGCGTCCTCAACTACCTGTCGCGGCTGTCGTTCATCGCGATCTTCGCCCGCAGGCAGGTGCCGGCGCTGCTCGCGCGCGCGTTCCGCTACGTCCCTGCGGCGATGCTGACCGCGCTCGTGCTGCCGATGGTCGTGACGGCTTCCGGCGAGACACCGCACGTTTCGCTTCCGCGCATCGCCGCATCGCTCGCGGCAGGCGTGGTCGCGTTCTTCACGCGCAGCACACTCGGCACGCTCGCGACCGGGATGGCGGTGTTGTGGACGCTGCAATTCGCGCTGTCGCACGTTCGATAACATCCGAGCGACGTTCCAGCGAAGGCCCGTCATGACCGCACGCTTCGTCGAACCCGTCACGTTGCGCGGCACGCACGTCACGCTCGAGCCGCTTTCGCGCGAGCACCTTGCCGCCATTCGCAGCGCCGCAGCGGACGGCGACCTGTGGAACCTCTGGTATACGTCGGTGCCGCCGCCCGACCGCACCGACGCCTGGCTTACGACCGCGCTCGACCTCTGCGAGCGCGAAGGCGACCTGCCTTTCGTCGTGGTGCTGAATGCGACGGGCGAGATCGTGGGCAGCACGCGCTACATGCACGTCGATGGGAAGAACCGCCGGCTCGAGATCGGCAGCACGTGGTATGCGAAGCGCGTACAGCGCACGGCGGTCAACACCGAGTGCAAGCTGCTGCTGCTGACGCACGCGTTCGAAGCGCTGCGGTGCATCGCCGTCGAATTCCGCACGCACTGGTTCAACCAGGCGTCGCGTGCGGCGATCGCGCGTCTCGGCGCCAAGCAGGATGGCATCCTGCGCAACCACCAGTTGTTGCCGGACGGCAGCCGCCGCGACACCGTCGTGTTCAGCATCATCGACGGCGAATGGCCGGCCGCGAAGCGCCACCTGCAATACCTGCTCGAGCGCACGCGCTGACGCCGGCGCGTCGTGCCGTGAACGATTCGCTGCGCAACTCCATCGCCGCAGGTGTCGGCGCGCGCGATCCGGCATGGGAGAAGGTCGGCACGAGCCCGTGGGCGAGCGCATGGTCGCTGCGCGCCGGTTCCGCGCGCTACTTCGTGAAGATCGCGCGCCATCCGACGATGCTTGCGTGCGAAGCCGACGGACTGCAGGCGCTCGCCGCGACGAACACGGTGCGCGTGCCGCGCGTGATCGTAAGCGGTGTCGAGGGCGACGACGCCTGGCTCGTGCTGGAATGGCTTGCGCTCGGGGCCGATCCGCCCGCGGGCGCGCTCGGCGCGTCACTCGCACGACTTCATGCCGCCACGCCGCCCGCGGGTCCACGGGGCGAGCGTTTCGGCTGGCATCGCGACAACTGGCTCGGCGCCACGCCGCAGGTCAATGCATGGAGCGTCGACTGGGGCGCGTTTTTCCGCGACTGCAGGCTCGCGCCGCAACTGGCGCTCGCCGCTGGCAATGGATTCACCGCGATCGCGAAAGAGGGCGAACGTCTGCTCGCAGCGTTGCCGTCGCTGATTTCGGCGCATGAACCGAAGCCATCGCTCCTGCATGGCGACCTGTGGTCCGGCAACGCCGCCACGCTCGCATCAGGGGGCGGCGTCGTATTCGACCCGGCAGTGTACGTGGGCGATCGCGAAGCGGATCTCGCGATGACCGAGCTCTTCGGCGGTTTCGGTTCAGCGTTCCGACGCGCTTACGAAGACGTGCTGCCGCTCGACCACGGCTACGCGCGCCGCTTCGAACTCTACAACCTCTACCACCTGCTCAATCACCTGAATCTCTTCGGCGCAGCGTATGCCGCGCGCACGCGGCATACGCTCGCCTCGCTACTCACGGGTCATTGACCCTTGTCGCTGTTCTCGCCCATGTAGCCCGGCGGCGAGGGCTGCAGGCCGCCGGCGCCCGGGGGCGCCATGTCCATCCTGTGGGCGGTGGGGTCGTTGTTCGGAGCGAGATAAACGACGCGATCGCCGTTTGGTTGCACATAGACGGTTTCGGTGCCGTCGGGTGCGACGATCGCCGTCGCCGCCTGACCGTGCGGCCGAAGGAGAATCACCTGCGGCGAATTCGCGGTGGTGTGGTCGTACGGTTCGACGCCCACGACGTCCCACGCCGTCCCGTCGCGGTCCATCACGACGACAGGAGGCAGGTTGCCGCCGTTACGCTGCGCGTAGGCACGCGCGGCGTCCGAAAGCGGAATGCCGTTCGAGTTGTCGAAGCGCTCCGTACCGCCGACCGCCGCCGCGTTCGGTGGAACCGCGCCTTGCACGCTGCCGGCCGGTGATGGTCCGCCGTTCTGCATTTGCGACGTGCTCATGCCCGCGTCGGCCGCGACCGCGGAGCCGGCGATTCCGATCGCCGACGCGATGGCGGCGAGTTGCATCCAATGCCTGGTTTTCATGGTGTGCTCCATAGGTGATGCACGACCGATCAGGATGAAACGACGCAGCCGTTGCGCCTGCCGGGCACCCGCGGATACCGCTGTAGGCGGCAATGAAGCACGCGCGTGTACGCCGCACCGACGCGCGGGTGTCGTCGATTACGCCGTTTCGTACGACGCGGGCGCGGATGCAAGCCTGGATGCGCGAGGCGCGGGAAAGCGCACCGTGATCAGCGTGCCGGCGCCCGCGGATGCGTCGTCGATCGACACGCTTGCGCGGTGGCGATCGGCGCCTTCCTTGACGATGGCAAGGCCGAGTCCGCAACCATCGCCGCCGGCCGCCGTGCCGCGGTAGAAGCGCTCGAAAACGCGTTCGCGCTCCTCCGCCGGAATGCCGATCCCGCTGTCCTCGACGGCGAACCAGGCGCCGCGCGCATCGTCGCCGCAGCTCACCGTGATCGTGCCGCCCGCATCGGTATAGCGGACGGCGTTGTCGATCAGGTTCTGCAGCATGTCGGCGATGAGCGCGGCGTCCCCATGCACGCTCGCCGGTGCGAGCTCGAAGCCGAGGTCGATGCCGCGATCGAGCGCAGGCGCGATCCATTGCGCGCCGACGCGCTCGACGAGCTCCTGCAGGTCGATCGCCGCGTCGCGTGCGGCGGGCGCCGACTGCTCGGCGCGCGCGAGCGCGAGCAGGCGATTGGTGACATTGCCGGTGCGCAGCACGGCATCGCGCATCTTGGCGAGCGTCGCGCGGAGCGACGGCGACGTCGACGCGCGCAACTCGAGCTCGAGCTGCATCTGCAGCCCCGCGAGCGGCGTGCGCAGCTGATGCGCGGCGTCGGCCAGGAAGCGCCGCTGCGATTCGCTCGTTTCGCGAATGCGCAGCAGCAGACGGTTCAGCGCGACGATCGCCGGACGCACTTCGGCGGGCGCCTGCGACACGTCGACGGCGCGCAGATCGTTGGGCGAGCGTTGCGCGAGCTCGTCATGCAATCGGCGAAGCGGCGAAAGGCCGTGGCTCACGCCGAACCACACCAGCGCGACGGCGACGACGACCACCGCGAGCGACGGCACGAGGCTCGTGAGGATCACTTCCCAAACGAGCCGGTCGCGCTTGTTCGTCGTCTCCGCGACATAGACTTCGAAGCCCGCGTCGGTCAGCATCGACGCGATGCGCACCTCGGCGCCGTTGACGGTCGCCGAATAGAAGAGCGGCACGCGCGGCACGAGGCGCTCGTGCGGCGGCGGGATCGACGCCGCGGCGCCGGAGTACCACCGCCCCGCGGCGTCGCGCACGCCGAAGAACACGCGATCGGAGCCGTCGAACAGCAGCGCCTGCTGCTCGCGGGCGGACAGCTCGAGCGCCGGTCCCGATGGCCCTTCGCGCACGTTCTGCACGATGTCCATCACCGGGTCGAGCAGCGCGTGGTCGTAAGCGTCGTTCGCGACGCGAAACGCGACGAACCAGGTGACGCCGACGCCGAGCAGCAGGAGCCCGCAAAGCGACACCATCAGCACGCGCAACAGCCGCGCCTGAAGGGTGCCGGCTACCGCACGGTCACGCATGCGGTTGCTCCCACAGGTAGCCGAAGCCGCGCACGGTACGGATCACGATGCCCGCCGGCTCGAGCTTCGCGCGAAGCCTCGACACGTACACCTCGACGGTATTCGGCGCGATGGCAGCGTCGGAATCGCCGATCGTCTGCGCGATCGTGAGCTTCGACAACGCGTGTCCGGGTCGCGACAGGAACAGTTCGAGCAGCGCCCATTCGCGCGCCGTGAGCTCCACATGCCGCCCGTCGATCTTCGCGCTGTGCGCGGCGGCTTCGATGGTCAGGCCGCCGACGACGACCTTCGCCGCCGGCGCCGGGCGGGTTCGGCGCAGCAGTGCGCGCACGCGCGCCTCGAGCTCGGCGAGCGAGAAGGGCTTCGTCAGGTAGTCGTCGGCGCCGAGATCGAGGCCGTGCACGCGCTCGTCGACGGCTTCGCGCGCGGTGACGACGAGCACGGACGTGGCATCGCCGCGTGCGCGAAGCCTGCGCAACAGCTCGAAGCCATCGATGTCAGGGAGCCCGATGTCGAGGAGCAGAAGATCGAAACGCTGCGACCGCAGCAGCATTTCCGCGTCGTGCCCGCGGCGAGCGTGTCCGATGCGATACCCCTGCTGCTGCAACGCGCGAACGAGGCTCTCCGCGAGCAGGGGATCGTCTTCGACGACGAGGATGCGCTGGGCCATGCAAGCAGAGCCGCGTAGTGCCGGGAGGCCGACGCGGCGGCAGCGGTCCCGATCGCCGCCACCACGCCTGCCTTGCTGCTGCCGCGCGCCGGAGGAGAGAGGCGCACGACCGGGGAGACGTCAGAAGTCGTACGTGATGCCGACGGAGACCGCGCGCAGTATAGCCCCGGCGAAGCACACGCCGGCCGCGTCGTGGCAGTCCACGACGTTGCCGTGGCCGCTCGCACCGAGGTCGTAGTGCGCGCCGCGATGATTGTGCTGCTCGGCGTACACGGCATACCACGTGGTCTGCTTGTCGAAGTGGTGCTTGTACCCCACGGCGAACATGTTCGCCTCGTTGTCGATCGGGCCGGCGAAGTTGTCGAGGCTGTCCGTCGAGTTGACCGCGGCGCCCGGATCGCCCTGCGTCTTGCCTGCGTGCGCCCAGCCGACATTGATGTCGTCGACGGGCGTGATCTTCTGGGTCACCGCGAGCCACGTAGCGAGGTTGCGCGTGCGCTCGTTGTAGTTGCTGTCGGGCGCATTGCGGTGCAGGCGCTCGTAGATGGCGTTGATCGTCGTGCCTGTCGGCACGTATTGGTACTGCAAGCCGACCTTGAACGCACTCTCGTCCGCGACGCCGACCGCGCCCGGTGGCGGAATGCCTTCGACCGCCGAGCCGCCTTCGTCACCGGTGCGGTTGACCTTCGCGTGGTGCTCGTACGCCATGATCGCGTACCACGGTCCGTTCGTGTAGGTGAGCGAGGTGCTCCACAGGTCGCCGAAGGAACCGTCGCCGCACGGCGGCTGGTTGCCGCCGGTGCAGTTCGGCTCGCCCCGCGCCTGGATGCTGTTGTCGTCGGCGCGATTCTGGCCCGGCGAGAACATGACGTTGACGTTGAGCCCGTTCCAGCGGGGCGATTCGTACCAGGCGGCGTGCGATATGCGCGTGTCGAACTCGGCGCGGTTGTCGCCGCCGCTGTTGCCCAGGATGCTGTTGTAGTCGCCGACGCTCGACGAGAACGGATCCATCCGCGACGTCGACGTTTTGTAGGGCGCATCGGACTTCCCGATCTTGACGGCGCCCCACGAGCCTTCGAGCCCCACGAAACTGTTGCGCGACCCGAGACCCTGCTTGACCTGCGCGTCGCTCGTCGGGCCGGGCGTGTTGACGTACGCGACTTCGGTCTCGAACTGAAAGATGCCCGTGATGTTCGTCGCGAGCGGACGCGAGCCGCGAATGCCGAAGTACGACAGGTTGCTCGCTTCCTGCAGCAGCCAGCCGTTCCTGCCGGTTGCGCCGAAGCGGTCCTTGAGGCCGTTGTCGACGTAGTCCGCGGAGAGGTCCGCGTGGCCGTAGATCTGCACCTCGCCCTTGCCGACCTCGAAGGCGAAGCCCCCGTTCGGCTTGCGCCGGATGAAGGGCTGTCCTTCCTCCCTGGGTTGCTCCTTCTTCTTCGCTTCCTGCAGGTTGTAGAGCTGCGTCTTGACCTGGTCGAGTTGCTTCTGCAGCACCTCCATCTGCGCCTTGAGATCGGTGACGTCGTCGGCGTGCGCGGCACCCGATGCGACGAACGCCGCCAGGCACGCGGTGAGCGCAAAGTTTCGCACTTGCATGGACTTCCTCCTGGCTCGATGGGCCGAGCGGGTCCGCTGCGGCCTCGACTCAAAGGTGCTTCGTGACATCGGGTCTCGACAAGCCGCGCGCCCGCCGGCCGTCCGAGATCGCCGTCTGGAGTGCGGCGAACGCAACAGGCTCGCCCCGAGGCTTGCGGGAGCCTTTAGCGATCCTGACGATTCGCTGGCGGCGCGGGGATCGACCGCCACGACGGCGCACCCCGAAAAAAAGGCCGCGGATCAACCGCGGCCATGGGGGCAACTTGGAACCGGAAGTGGACCGGGTCCTCGCCTGGAGAGGTTAGCCGACGCGCACCGGCACGAAGATCTTCTGGCCGTTGCGCTCGATCAGAAGCGCGATGTTCTTGCCGGCCTTGTCCACCTGCTGCCGCAGGCCTTCGATCGTGGTGACCTTGTTCGCACCGACGCTCACGATCACGTCGCCCGGCTGGATGCCGGCGAGCGCCGCGGGGCCGTTCGCGTTCTCGACCACGAGTCCGCCATGTCCGACTTCCTGCTTCTCTTCGGCGGTCAGCGGCCGCACGGCGAGGCCGAGCTTCTCGTGCGCACTCGATTGGCTGTTGTCGTTGCTCGCCACCTTCTCGGCGTTGTCGTACGAGCCGATCGTCGCGACGAGATCGACGGGCTTGCCGTCGCGCCAGACCTGGATGTTGGCCTTCGTGCCCGGCGCCATGTTGCCGATGCGGCTCGTGACGTCGGTGCTGTCGGTCACTTCCTGGCCGTTGATCTTGCGGATGACGTCGCCGGTCTTGAAGCCGGCCTTGTCGGCGGGGCTGTCCTTCTCCACCGTGCCGACGAGCGCGCCGTTCGAATCGGGCAGGTCGAAGCTCTCGGCGAGCGACTGGTTCAGGCCCTGGATGCCGATGCCGAGGCGGCCGTGATTGACGTGGCCGTGCTCCTTCAACTGCTGGGCAACGTTTGCGGCGACGCTCGCCGGGATGGCGAACGACAGGCCCATGAAGCCACCCGAGCGGCTGTAGATCTGCGAATTGACGCCGACGACCTGGCCTGCGGTGTTGAGCAGCGGGCCGCCGGAATTGCCGGGATTGACGGCGACGTCGGTCTGGATGAACGGCGTCATCTGGCCGCCGGGGAGCGCGCGGTGCACGCCGCTGACGATGCCCGCGGTGACGCTGTTCTCGAAGCCGAACGGCGAGCCGACCGCGATCACCCATTCGCCCTGCTTCGCGGTTGGGGGATTCGACAGATCGAGCGCGGGCAGCGGCTTTTTCGCGTCGATCTTGATCAGCGCGATGTCGGTGCGCTTGTCTTCGCCGATCACCTTCGCCGTGAATTCGCGGCGATCGGTGAGCTTGACGGTGACCGTCTTCGCACCGTCGACGACGTGCGCGTTGGTGACGATGTAGCCGTCGGGGCTCACGATGAAGCCCGAGCCGACGCCGCGCGAAGGCACCGCGCGCGGCTGGATGTTGAATTGCCCGTTCGGCATGCCGAAGCGCTTCAGGAATTCGTTCAGCGGATTGTCTTCGTCGTCGCCCTCGCCGAGCGCCGTCGTCTTCGTGGTGCCGACGACGCTGATGTTGACGACCGCGGGGCCGACCTTGTCGACGAGCGACGTGAAGTCGGGCAGGCGCGCAGCGGCCGTGCTCGCGACGGGCGCCGAAATCGCGGGCGGCGTCGTGGCCGCGTTCGCGAGGGACAGTGCGGGCGCATCGAGCCGGTTGTAGCCGGCGCCGACGGCGAGGCCGAAGCCCGCGGCCGCGAGCGCCACGGTGACCTGCTTCATGTGGGATTTGAATTGCATGCGATCGCTCCTTGGAAACGAGGGCCTCGTGGTGCGAGGCGGCAGGGTCACTGTACGACTGCGCGCTTAAACGAGCCTTAAGAGGCCGGGATTCCGGGGCCAGGGACGCCGCGCTGTTCGCGCTTTTCTTACGGGCCCCTGAATCCTTGCTCCTGGACCCGCGCGAAGCGCACCGTCACCACGAGCCCATTGCCCTCCGCCGGCACGCCGAGCTCGATCGAAGCCCCGTGCGCATCGACGATGCGCTTGACGATCGACAGGCCGAGACCGCTACCCGTCGTCGCGACGTCGTCGCCGCGGTAGAAGCGATCGAACACGCGCTCGCGCGCCTCCTCGGGAATGCCAGGGCCGGTGTCGGCGACGATCAGCGCGGCGCCGTTCGCGTCGGCGTCGATCGTCACGTCGATGCGGCCGGCGCGCGGGGTGTAGCGCAGCGCGTTGTCCAGCAGGTTCGAGAGCAGGATGCCGAGGCTCGTCGGGTCGCCCATCACGATCGCGGGCGTTGCCTTCGCAAGACCGAGGTCGATGCCCTTGTCGGCAGCGAGCGCTGCACGCGCGACGATCGCGTCCTTGGCGATCGCGACGAGATCGCTCGCCGTGCGCCGTTGCGCCATCGCTTCGGGCTCCACGCGCGCGAGCGTCATCAATTGCTCGACGACGTGCGATGCGCGCGCGACGCCCGACTCGAGATCGTCGAGCGCGACGGCCACGTCGTGCGGATCGGTCGCACGGCGCGCGAGGTCGAGCTGCAGCGTCAGCGCGGCGAGCGGCGTGCGCAACTCGTGCGCAGCGTCGGCCGTGAAGCGGCGCTGCGAGGCGAGTGCTGCGTCGAGGCGCGCCAGGAGCTCGTTCAGGTTCCGCGCGAGCGGCTGCAGCTCGTCGGGCAGTCGGCGCCCGTCGAGGGGCTCGAGCGCATTCGGGCGCCGTTTGGCCACCGCCTTCGACATCGCCTCGAGCGGCGCCAGACCCCAGCCGACGCCCACCCACATCAACGCGCCGAAGAACGGAATCAGCGCGAGGAACGGCACCAGCGTGCGCAGCGCCGTCTGGCGCGCGATGGCAGCGCGCTCGTCCTGCGGCTGCGCCACCTGCAGCGCATGCGTGCCTTCGACGAGCGTGTACACGCGCCAGTCGCGCCCGTTGTGATGAACGGTCGCGTAGCCTTGGGTCGCCGGCACCGGCAGGCCCATGCCGGGCTGCGTCCAGTACACGAGCACGCCGTCGCGATCCCAGATCTGCGTGACGAGCTCGGTGACGCCCGACGTGTGCGGTGTCGGCCGCGTGGCGAAGCCCGGGCGCTGCCCGCGCAGCAGGTCGTCGATGCGCGTCGAGTACGCGAGCTGCTTCAGTTGCAGGTCGAGCAGTTCGCCAACTTCGCGGCGAGCGGCGAGGTAGGTGACGCTGCTCGTGGCGAGCGCGATGGCGGCGAGGCCGGCGAGGAGCCAGAGGAGAAGCGTTCTCCTGATGGAGTTCATCATCGAAAAGTGGAGTCCGACCCTACTTTTCGTGTGCTACGCGAGCGCATAGCCGACCCCCCGCAACGTGCGGATCGTCTCGCTGCCGAGCTTCTTGCGCAGGTTGTGGATGTGCACCTCGACGGCATTGCTCTCGACTTCGTCGCCCCAACGGTAGATGCGCTCCTCGAGTTGCGCCTTCGAGAGCGCGGCGCCCGGGCGCTCGAGCAGCGCCGCGAGCAGCGCGAATTCGCGCGCCGACACGTCCACCGGCCGGCCGCTTTGCGTCACTTCGCGCGTGGCGGTGTCGAGCGTCAGCTCGCGATGGCGCAGCACGTTGCCTTCGCGCGCGATGTCGCGGCGCAGCAGCGCGCGCATGCGCGCCGCGAGCTCGTCGAGGCTGAACGGCTTCGTCAGGTAGTCGTCGGCGCCCGCATCGAGTCCCGCGACGCGATCGGCGACCGCGTCGCGCGCCGTCACGATCAGCACGCGCACGCGATTGCCCGCGGCGCGCAGCTCGCGCAGGAGTTCGAGTCCGCTCTTGCGCGGCAGCCCGAGGTCGAGCAGCACGAGCGCATAGACGTCTGGCGCGACGTCGAGTGCCGCGCGCGCCGCGACGCCGTCGACCACGTGGTCGACCGCGTACCCGTCCTGCGTCAGCGCCTGCGCGAGCGTCTTGCCGATCATCGCGTCGTCTTCGACGAGCAGGATGCGCATCAGAGCCCCCCGATCGATCGTTCGATTCTACCGACGCAACCTTAAGCGGGCCTTTAGGGCGCCCGCGGTAAAATGCGGCATGCCCGTTGCACTGCGTCCCGCCGCATTCGCCGCGGCGATCGGCCCCATTCGCTTTGCGCGTGCGCTCGCGTGGGTACTGTTCGCGGTGGTGACGCTGCCTGCGTTCGCGCACGATTTCACGATCGGCAGCCTGAAGGTCGACCACCCGTATGCGCGGCCGACGCCGCCCGGCGCCCGCACCGGTGCCGTGTATTTCACCGTACGAAACACGGGTGCTACGGACGATCAACTCGTGAAGGTCGCCTCGCCGGCCGCCCGGAGCGTCGAGCTCCACTCGATGACGATGGACGGCAACCTGATGAAGATGCGCCCGGTGAAGGCGCTCGATATCCCGCCCCGCAAGAGCGTCACGCTCGGCGCGAGCGGCTACCACGTGATGCTCGTCGGCCTCGCGCGACCGCTCGCCGTCGGCGATCAGGTGCCGCTCACGCTCACGTTCGCGAAGGCCGGCCCGGTGCAGGTGTTCGCTTATGTCGAAGCGGCGGATGCCGCCACGCCGAACAAGCATTGAATCGGTTACCACCTTGAACATCGCCGTTTCCGCGCCCGACCTCACGCTTTCGCGATCGCGCGCGTCGGCACACGCCGGCTCGCCGCGCGCGATCGTCGCCTGGCTTGCGCTTTGCTGCGCGCTCGTGTTCGCGATGGTCGTCGTCGGCGGCGTCACGCGCCTCACGCATTCGGGACTCTCCATCACCGAGTGGCAGCCGATCGTCGGCACGATTCCGCCGCTGTCGGCCGCGGACTGGAACGAGGCGTTCACGAAATACCAGCAGACGCCCGAGTTCCGGCAGGTGAACCACGCGATGACCCTCGCCGAGTTCAAGGGCATCTTCTGGTGGGAGTATTTCCACCGGCTGCTGGGCCGCGCGATCGGCGGCGTGTTCCTCCTGCCGTACCTGTGGTTCCTGCTGCGCAATCGCGTACCGCGCGGCTACGCGTGGCCGCTCGCCGGCATCTTCGCGCTCGGCGCGCTGCAGGGGCTCGTCGGCTGGCTGATGGTCAAGAGCGGCCTCGTCGACGATCCGCGCGTGTCGCAGTTCCGGCTGACCGCACACCTCGGCCTCGCCTTCGCGATCTTCGCCGCAATGTTCTGGACCGCGCTGTCGCTGTCGTTTCCCTCGCGCAGCGTCGCGCGCGATCTGCGCGGCGTGCGGGCGGCGTCGCGCGCGCTCGCCGTGCTCGTGTTCTTCATGGTGCTGCTGGGCGGCCTCGTCGCCGGCATTCGTGCCGGCTTTGCGTACAACACGTTCCCGCTGATGAACGGCGCGTTCGTGCCGCCCGAGATCACGATGCTCGAGCCGTGGTGGCGCAATTTCTTCTGGAACATGGCGACCGTGCAGTTCGATCATCGCATCGTCGGCTGGCTGCTTGCGTTCGTCGTGCCGCTGTTCGGCTGGCGCGTGCTCGCGCACGCTGCGGCGCCGCTGCGTGCGCGCCGCGGCGCGATCGCGCTCGTCGCCATGGTCGCCGTGCAACTGGCACTCGGCATCGCCACGCTCGTCAACGTCGTGCCGCTGCCGCTCGCGGCACTCCATCAGGCCGGCGCGCTCGTCGTCTTCGCGCTCGCGCTCAACGTCGCGCACGCGCTCCGATGACGAACTCACCCATTCGAGGTCCAAGCCCCATGGCCGAAATGCGCGCGCTCGACGAACCGCTGTCCGATCCCGAACTCGACGAACTCGAGGGCTTCCTCGCCTCCGACCTCGTGCCGCAGGACTGCATGGACCTCGAAATGCTCGATGGCTTCCTCACGGCCATCGTCAGCGGTCCCGACAACGTGCAGCCGTCGGAGTGGCTGCCGCAGGTGTGGAGCGACGGCGCGCGCTCGTCGAATCCCGTGTTCGCCGACAACGAGCAGGCGCAGCACATCCTCGGCCTCATGCTGCGGCACATGGTCGGCATCCAGCGCACGCTCGACGAATCGCCAACGCGCTTCCGCCCGCTCCTGTACATGCCCGACGAGAAGGCGCGCGGCAACGACAAGTCGCCCCCCGAGGCGTCGGCGTGGTGCGAGGGTTACATGGCGGGCGTGAAGATGCGCAACGACGAGTGGCAGCCGCTGTACGACGCCGCCGACGCACGCGACTGGATGTTCCCGATCGAAGCGCTTGCGTTCGGCGACCAGGAGGCGGAGTTCGCCGAGTGGGTCGACGACTCGGAAAAGCGCGCGAGCCTCGTCGACGAGTTGCCGCTCGCGTCGGTGCTCATCTATCGCTTCTGGCTGGAACGGCGCAAGTCACCCGAGACGCACGAAGGCGGGAATCGCCGCGAACGCCGGGAAGCCGCGCGGAAGAACCGGCACCGGCTGCATTGAACGCCAGTTCACGACAAAAAAAGCGGCCCTGCTTCGGCCGCCTTTTTGCGTCGGAATCGGAGGGTCAGGCGGCGTTCCTGACCGGTTCGTCGGCCCAGTCGGGAATGAAGCGCGCCGGCACTTCGCAATCCTCGATCCAGTCGATCAGCGCGTCCGCGCCGTGATCCTCGGGCGTGTCGACGAGGGGGAACGCGCAGGAATCACCCGGCGTCGCGGGCCATTCGATGTGCCTGCGTTCGATGTCGGTCGGTTGTGCCATATCGTCCTCCTTCTCGTCGTTAGACGTGCCCTGCGATGGTGCCGTTCACATCCGGTAGACGCGCCCGTTGACGATGCGCACGCGATCGCCGACGCGCAACTCGCCCTGACCCACCTGATCGAGCGCGACCGAGCCGCCCGAATCGAGGCGCACGATCACGCGAAAGCGCTCGCCGGCCTGCGTTCGCTCGACCTGGTTGCCGATGGCGCCGCCCGCGATTGCGCCGGCAATCGTGGCCGCCGTGTTGCCGCTGCCGCCGCCGAATTGATGGCCGATGATGCCGCCGGCCACGCCGCCGATGATCGCGCCGAGGCCGATCGGCGCGTTGTTGCCGCCGCGATACATCTCGATGGCTTCCACGACGCCATACTCGGTGCGCTGCGCGACGACGGGGCGGCCGTAGACGGGATAGGGCTCGGGATAGGCGCAACCGCCGAGCAGCGCGGCGAACGCGACGACCAACACCCCGACTGCACGCACCTTCATCTTCACCTCCGCGAATGTCGTGCCAGTTTAGGCGCCGAGTGCGAGCGCTTGGATCGGCAGCGGGCCGATTATCGCGTCGGCGATTTCCTGACAAGCGAGGGGGTAAGCGTCAGGCCTCCGCCGCCATCGCTTTCTGTACCGCCGGCAATGCGCCGACGCGATCCTGGTACTGGGCGATTGCGGGCCAGCGATCGAGATCGAAGCGCAGCGCCTTGCGCCAGTTGAGGATCGTGAACAGGTAAGCGTCCGCGATCGTGAATTGCTCGCCGGACAGGAATTTGCGATCGCGCAGCGCATTCGCGATGTAATCGAGGCGCCGCCCGAGCGCCTGCAGCACGTCCATCCGCTGCGACTCCGTCGTGCTGGGCTTCCACAACGGGCCCACGCCCTTGTGCAATTCGGTCGCGATGAAGTTGAGCCACTCCATCACGTGGTAGCGCGGCATGCCGCCGAAGGCCGGCGCGATCGTGCCCGGCTTGCGGTCGGCGATGTATTGGAGGACGACGGCGTTTTCGGTCAGCCGCTCGCCGTCGTCGAGCTCGAGGGCGGGCACGTAGCCCTTGGCGTTGATCGCGTAATAGTCCTGCCCCGATGCAGTCTTGTGCTCGCGGAGGTCGACGCGGACGAGCTCGTAGGGCACGCCGACGGCTTCGAGCGCGATGTGGCTGGCGAGCGAGCATGCGCCCGGCGCGTAGTAGAGCTTCATCCGAGGTCTCCTTGTCAGTTCGAGGTTCGACCGACGTTGGACCTCGGGCGCCGCGCGACAGATCCGCGCGCTACGGGATCTGGATCTTGCCTCCGCCGGACAGCGTACCGCCGGGGCCGAGCGACGCGCCTGCCGGCGGCAGTACGATCGACGACGATGCCTGTCGCCGCATCTCCTGCAGCTCGCGCATCGCCCGTTCGATGCCGGCCTTCGTCGCTTCGCCGTACTTCGCGACGGCGTCGGCGAGGCTCGTGGCCTCGATGTCGAAGCTGACGGGTAGCGGGCCCACGTTCGTCATCAGCTGCGCTTCCCCCTGGTAGACGGTGGGCCGCGCGGTGTCGGCGCTTCCGTCGGACTTGACCGGCAGCAGCACGCGCAACGTGCCGATCCTGCGGTCGGTGTAGATCTCTTCGCGGTAAAGCGACGTTTCGTCCATCGCCGCGTCGACGGCACGTGCACCGGGATCGGTTGCCATGGTGGTCATTCCTCCGAAGAATCTTCGAGTGTAGAGCGAAACCGCGCGCCGACGTTCACGCCGCGCCCGGGGGGACGGCAAATTGTGCCGGGCGGCTCCGGTAAACCTTGCGCGAGAAGGCTCGGAGAGCATCCGCAAGTACCTGAATCGCGCCGCGAAAAGCGCATGGTACGACGCTTGCGCGCCGCAATGCGTTCGTCTTGAAACGATCGCTCATCGATGCTTTCCCCCGGTTCACCGCGCATTGCCGGCATCGCGATCAGCCATCCGGAGCGGCCGATCGTCGAGGCGCCCGGCCATACGAAGCTCGACGTCGTGCGTTACCACGAGCTTGTGGCCGCATGGCTGATGCCGCAGCTCGCGCCGCGTCCCATCGCGGTCGTCAAATGCATGGAAGGCCGCTTCGACGACTGCTTCTTTCAGAAGCATCCGTCGCGCGGGCCGCGTGCCGATCTCGACGATTCGCCGCCGTTCATGCGCGTGGCCGACATCGCCGACGTCGTGCGCGCCGTGCAGAACGGCACGTACGAGTTCCACACGTGGGGCGCGAGCTTCCCGCGGCTCGAGCGTCCCGATCGCATCACGCTCGACCTCGATCCCGACGGCTCGCTGCCATGGCGTCTGGTGCGCGAAGCCGCCGGCCAGATGCACGCGCTGCTCGACCGGCTCGGTCTCAAATGGTTCGTGAAGACCACCGGCGGCAAGGGGCTGCATTTCGTGCTGCCGATCACGCGCCGCCACACGTGGCTCGAGATCCGCGAATTCGCGCGCGGTCTCGCCGACGCGCTCGTGGGCGCGGCACCTTCGCTCTTCACCGCGAAGGCTGCACGCGAGGCGCGTCCCGGCCGCGTGTACGTCGACTACCTGCGCAATGCGGAAGGCGCCACCGCGGTGGCCGCGTATTCGCTGCGCGCGCGGCCTGGCCTGCCGGTGTCGATGCCGATTGCGTTCGACGAGCTCGACCGCGACGTGCGCGGCGACCACTTCAACATCGACAACGCGGTCGACACGCTCGCGCATCGCCACGACCCGTGGGCCGACTACGAGCATTCGCGGCAGACGCTGTCGGCATCGATGCGCCGCGCGGTGCACGCCTGATTCTAGGGTTCGCAGTCGAACTCGACGATCTCGCCGGCATCGGCCGCGTGCGCATGGCCGAAGCTTATTCGGCCACGCCCGCGCAGCACGAGCTCCTCGCGCCTCAAACGCAATTCGGGCTCGCCCTCGCGCGTGACGAACGTGCCGTTCGAGCTGTGGTCGACGAGCACGAAACGATCGCGCCGCCGCTCGATGCGCGCGTGCATGCGCGACGCGAGGCGGTCGGCGATCACCACGTCGTTCTGAGGATCGCGGCCGAACGCGAGCGCGCGCATCCCGTTGCCCAGCACGATCTCGCGCGCGCCGTGGCGGAGGCGCATGCACGCGAGCGGCGCCTCGATGCGTGTCGACAGCGTCGTCAGGTCGTCGTTGGTGTCCTGCCACAAGAGCTCGCACACGTCGAGGTCGTCGAGCTTCCCCTTGATGGCCAGCGCGCCGAGTGCGCGCGTGCGTGCGCGCAGCCACGGCGCGAGCCGTGACGCGCTCGCCTTCGACGTCATCACCTGTGACGCGCGTGCGAGGCCCACGAGCCGTGCCGCGACGTTGACCGAGTCGCCGAACACGTCGCCATCGCGCTCGATCGCAGGGCCGGCGTGGAAGCCCACGCGGATCGCCACGCGCTCGCTTGCGTCGGTCTCGGCGGCCATCCGCGCCTGCATCGCGATCGCTGCCTGCGCGGCGGCGTCCGCCGTCGCGAACACCGCCATCACTTCGTCGCCGATCGTCTTGACCACGCGCCCACCTTGTGCGAGGCAGGCGTCGCCCATCGCGGCGACCGAGCGTCCGACGGTCGCGAGCGCGCGCTCGTCCCCGAGCGTCTCGTAGAGATGGGTGCTGCCGGCGACGTCGGCGAAGAGCACGGCGAGGTCGGGCGTCACGGTGTCCTGGGCAAAGGAAAGACGGAGCGGCGAGTATACGAGCGCGGGCGCTCGGCTGACACGCCGGGCGTTTGCGGCAAAGGAGGCGAAAGCCTAGTATCGGCGCCGATGATTTCGACATTGCCCTGGCCTTAGTATCGGCGCCGATGATTTCGACATTGCCCTGGCGCAACCTCGGCTGTGCCGCGACGCTGCTCGCCGCCATGCTCGCGATCCCGGTCGCGGGCGCGGCCGGGCGGGCGGTCTACACGATCGCCGATGCGCCCGCACGCGTGCTGCGCGGCGTGACGTGGTATCGGCTGGAGCCGGGCGCGAGCGTCGAGAACGGCGACATCGTGGACGCCGGCGAGCACGGCGAAGTGCAGCTCGAGCTGCCGCAAGGCGAGGTCCTGCGCATCACCGGACCGGCGCTCGCCTACGTAACCGCGCTCGGATCGGCGACGGGCGCGCACCGTGCGCACGAATTCACATTGCTGCGCGGCTGGTTCAAGCTGTCGGATACGCCGAAGGGCGTACCGATGGTGCTGACGCTGCCCAATGCCGTCGTGCGGGTGACCGACGGCATCGCCGTCGTGCACGACGACGCCGCACGCTCGGAAATGTTCATCGAGCGCGGCGGTGCGACGGCCACGGCCTCGGCGATGCGGGGCAGGGCGGCCGTGCACGAAACGCCCGAGGGCGAGTACTGGGCGCGCGAGCGGACGCGGGTGCCGACCACCGACGATCGCGCGCCGCGCGCGTTCGTCACGGCGATGCCGCCGCAATTGCGCGACCCGCTGCCGATCCTCGTCAAGCGTTTCGACGCGCCGGCGCCGCCGCTCGACGCGGGTCGTACGATCAACGCGGAAGAAGCCGAGCCGTGGCTCACCGGCGCGACGAAATCCGCGCTCGCGCGGCGCTTGTCGCATGTCGGGCGGCGTGAACCCTGAACGGATGCGGAAGCCATGAAACTGATCTGGAAGTTCAACCTCCTGCTCTTCGGCATCTTCCTGCTGGGATTCGCCATCGCGGGCGTCGTGTCGTGGCGCGTGCTGCAGGCGAACGCGCGCGAGGAGATCGTGCAGAACGCGCGCCTCATGATGGAAGCCGCGTTGTCGTCGCGCACGTACACCACGGCGCAGGTGAAGCCGCTGCTCGACACGCAGCTCAAGTACGTGTTCCTGCCGCAGACGGTGCCCGCGTATGCGGCGACCGAGCTCTTCAACGAGATGCGCAAGAAGCATCCGGATTACGTCTACAAGGAGGCGACGCTCAACCCGACGAACCCGCGCGACCGCGCGAGCGACTGGGAGGCCGACATCGTCAACGTGTTCCGCGCGTCGCCTGACAACAAGGAGGTCGTCGGCGAGCGCGATACGCCGACGGGTCGTGCGCTCTACCTCGCGCGGCCGATCCAGGCGACCGGCACGTGCCTCGTCTGCCACAGCTCCATCGAGGTCGCGCCGAAGACGATGGTCGACCTCTACGGACCGGCGAACGGCTTCGGCTGGAAGATGAACGAGGTGATCGGCGCGCAGGTGGTGTCGGTGCCGATGTCGGTGCCCATAGCGCGCGCGAACCAGACCTTCCGCACGTTCATGCTGTCGCTCGCAGGCGTGTTCATCGTCACGTTCCTGCTCCTCGACGCGATGCTGCACGTGATGGTCATCCGGCGCGTCACGCGCCTCGCGAAGGCCGCCGACCAGGTGAGCCTCGGGCACATGGACGCGAGCGAGTTCAAGGCGCGCAGCCGCGACGAGATCGGCGTGCTGACCGAGGCGATCGGCCGCATGAAGACGAGCCTCGTGCAGGCGATGAAGATGCTCGAGTCGTGATCCAGCCCGACAGGCTCGGCAAGTATGAAGTCGAGGCGGTGCTCGGCAAGGGCGCGATGGGCATCGTCTACAAGGCGCGCGACCCGCACATCGAGCGCTCGGTGGCGATCAAGACCGTGCGCAAGGACGTGCTCGACGCGGAACTCGCCGCGCAGTTCATGGCGCGCTTTCGCAACGAGGCGCGCGCCGCCGGACGCCTGCACCACCCCAACATCGTCGCCATCTACGAATACGGCGAGGACGACGCCGTCGCGTACATCGCGATGGAATTCGTCGACGGCGCGGGCCTGCGCGAGTACCTGAACCGCCGGGCGCACTTCACGCTCGGGCAGATCTCGGCGATCGTCACGCAGCTGCTCGACGCGCTCGCGTTTGCACACGCGCAGGGGGTCGTGCATCGCGACGTGAAGCCGGCGAACCTGATCCTCACGCCGACGGGCACGCTGAAGGTCGCCGACTTCGGCATCGCGCGCATCGATGCCACGACGCTCACGCTGACCGGCATGGTGATGGGCACGCCGTCGTACATGTCGCCCGAGCAATGCCGCGGGCTCGCGACGGATGCGCGCTCGGATCTCTTCAGCGTCGGCGTCGTGCTCTACGAGCTTCTGACCCGCACGCGGCCGTTCGACGGCTCGATGGAGGCGATCGCGTACCGCATCTGCCACGAGCGGCACCGGCCGGCCTCGGAGCTCGCGACAATGCCCGTGCCGCCCGCGCTCGACGCGCTCATCGACCGGGCGCTCGCGAAGGATCCGGCCGACCGCTTCGCCGATGCGCGCACGTTCGCGGCCGCGCTGCGTCAGGCGCTGGCGGGAGAAGCGCCGCTTGCGGGCGGCGGCGAGCCGACGCTCGTCAATCTCACCGACGTGCCGCTCGCCGAACCCACGCGCACCGCGTTCGACGACGCGACGCTCGCGACGATCGAGCGGCAGATCGTCCGCCACGTCGGTCCCCTGGCGCGCATTCTCGTGCGGCAGGCGGCGACGCGCGCGCACGACGTGCGCGAACTGCGTGCGATGCTCGGCACGCACATCGGCGACGCGCGCGAGCGCGAGCGCTTCACATCCGACACCCAGCCGGTGCAGGCGAGCGGCAGTCACGCGGCGGCTGCGCCGCTGCGCACGGGCGGCGCGAGCACGGCTTCCCGGCCACCGACGCAAGACGCGTCGCGCCCGCTGGAGCCGGCGTTCATCGAGCACACGACATCGCGCCTCGCCGTCTACATCGGGCCCATCGCCCGCGTCGTGGCGCGCAACGCGGCGCGCGAGGCGCGCGACTGCGCCGAGTTCGTCGAGCTCGTCGCACAGCACATCGGCACGCAGGATCGCAGCGCATTCCTGCGCGAAATGCAGGCGTCGAAGTAGGCGGCCTGCTTCAAAGCGGCGTACGATCGCCGTCCACCTCGTCTTCGCGGGAGGATGCGATGCGCTACGTTCGTGGTTTTCTCGCCCTGCTCGCCGCCGCGTTCACGCTGAGCGCGGCCGCCGCCGACTATCCGGCGCGCCCGGTCAAGATCGTCGTGCCGTTCGCGGCGGGCGGACCGGCGGACGTCTATGCGCGCTTCCTCGGCGAGCGCCTGCAGCAGTCGATGGGCCAGCCGTTCGTGATCGAGAACCGGCCAGGCGGCGGATCGGTCGTCGGCACCGACATCGCCGCCAAGAGCGCGCCCGACGGCTACACGCTGCTGCTCATCTCGAACACGCATACGGTCAACGAGTCGCTGATGGCGCACAAGCCGTTCGCGCTGATGCGCGATTTCGTGCCGGTCGCGCCGATCAACTCGTCGGATCTGGTCCTCGTCGTGAATCCGTCGGTGCCCGCCAAGACGCTCGCGCAACTGATCGCGCTCGCCAAGGCGCAACCGGGCAAGCTCAACTACGCGTCGTCGGGGCCTGGCACGCCGTATCACATGGCCGGCGAGCTCTTCAAGGCGATGGCGGCACTCGACATCGTGCACGTGCCGTACAAGGCGAGCTCGGCGGCGCGTACCGGCGTCCTCGGCGGCCAGGTCGAAATGATGTTCGACGCCGTCACGGTGATGAACGAGCACGTGAAGGCGGGCCAGGTGCGCGCGCTCGCGACGAGCGGCAAGGAGCGATCGAAAGTGATGCCGGACGTGCCGACGCTGTCGGAGGCGGGCGTGCCCGGCTACGAGGCGGTGATCTGGCTCGGGCTCGTCGCGCCGAAGAACACGCCGCAAGCCGTCGTGGAACGGCTCAACGCCGAGATCACGAAGATCGTGTCGCGTCCGGACACGCAGGCCGAGTGGACCGAGCAGGGTGCGGTGCCGATGACGATGACGCCCGCGGCGTTCGGCAAATTCCTCGACGACGATATCGTCAAATGGGCGCACGTCGTGAAGATCTCGGGTGCGCGCGCCGATCGCTGACGATCACGCCTCGCGCGTGACGATGCTGCGCATCCTCTCCGCGGGTGCGGGGAAGGCCGCCGTGCGTGCGCTCGCGCGCGACTTCGAGCGCGCGACCGGCGCGCGGGTCGATGCGAGGTTCGACGCCGCGGGCGCGATCCGAAGCGCGTTCGAGCAGGATCGAGACGCCGATCTGGTGATTCTCCCCGACGCCATGCTCGAGGCGCTCGCCGCCTCGAATCGCGTCGATCGGTCGACGTTCGCGCCGCTCGGCGTCGTCGCCACCGGGGTTGCCGTGCGCGAAGGCGACGTTTCGCCGTGCATCGGCGACGCGGACGCATTGCGCGACGCGCTCGTCGCCGCGCCAGCCCTGTACTGTCCCGACACCGTGCGATCGACCGCGGGCGGGCATTTCATGCGCGTGCTGACGATGCTCGGCATCGACAAGTCGTCAAAGGCGAAGCTACGCGCATACGCGAACGGTGCTGCGGCGATGGCCGAGCTGGCGCAGGAGCGCCGGGCGGGTGCCCTTGGCTGCACGCAGGTGACGGAAATCCGCTACACGCCCGGCGTGACGCTCGTGGCGGCGTTGCCGGCGCCGTTCGAGCTCTCCACGCGCTATGCGCTGGCGGTGGCGACGGATGCGCCTTCGCGAGAGCTTGCGCGCGCGTTCGCCGCAAGGCTCGCCGGTGAAGAAGCGACGAGGCTTCGCCGCGACGGCGGCTTCGACGTGTAGCCGGCGCCGCTACTTCGGCAGCGTCTGGCCGGTGAGCGCCTTGCGGATCTGCCGCAGCTTCGCCTTCACGTGCGATTCGTTCACCGGGCCCATGCGGATCATCATCTTCTGGCCCGCCGACAGCTGCTCGAGCGCCGGGTCGGCGAACTCGTAGAGCACTTTCGGCTGCGCGAGCGGGATCGGCGCCGGTACGTCGGGTGCCGCGAGCAGGTGGTCGATCACCTGCACGACCCGGTCGTTGAAGTAGCCGTTCGGGTAGCCGAGGTCCTGATAGGACTTCTGGAATAGCGGGTAGTAGCGCACGTACGTCTCGACGAGCTTCTGCGGGTCGGTCTGCTCGAGTACGCGCACGTACGGCGTGTAGCGCTCGGCATTGTCGGCGCGAAGCAGTGTCTTGCCGTCCGACCGCGACACTTCGAGGCTTCCCGGCACGGGGTTCGTCGACATCTTCGAGAGCGCGACGCTTTGCCGGGGCAGGTTGTCGATCGTCGCGACGAAGCGCGGCACGATCTCCTGCAGGTGGAAGATGCGATCGAGCGCGACGCCATTGAAGAGCGACGCCATCGCGTCCTGCAGCGTGGCGTCGCTGTCGGCGACGCTCGGCAGCGGTGGCGTGGCCGCGGGCGTGGGAACCGCCGCCTGCGCGATCGGGTATTTCGGCGTCGCTTCCGCGGCGGGCGGGGCGGGCGCCGCCGGTGGCGGCGCGGTTGCGGCCGGCTGCGCAGGAGGCGTACCCGGCAACTCCGCGTTGGGCAGCAGGAAGCGCCACACGAGGACCGCGAGGATCGCGAGCGCGATGACGATGACGATCGGCAACAGGACGTTCGTCTTCGTGCGCCGCGGCGGTCGCGGATCGTCGACGGACGTGTATTCGGAATTCGGCGTGAGCGGCTCGGCTCGTTCCATGGAGGGTCTCCTGTCGTACGCCCGTTCGACTGAAGCTTGCGCAGTTTGTTCGATCGCACAAGCGAAAGTAGAGTCCGACCCTACTTTCGCTCTCGTTACGCGTGCAGCAGCCGCTCGCCGTGCTCGCGCGTCGCATGGAACGCCACCTTCGGCCAGCGCTCCATCGTCACCTGCAGGTTGTACTTGTTCGACGCGAGGAACACCGGATTGCCGTCGACGTCGCTCGCGAGCGACGCGCCCTGCTCGCGCTCGAAGTTGCGCCGCGTCACGTCGTCGGGAAACGTGAGCCAGCGCGCGGTTGCGATGTTCGCGTTGTCGTAGATTGCGTCGACGTTGTATTCGGCCGCGAGCCGGTGCGCGACGATCTCGAACTGCAGCGGGCCGACGGCGCCGAGCAGCAGCGTGTTCGACTGCGCGGTCGTGAACACCTGGATCGCGCCTTCCTCGCCGAGCTCCTGCAGGCCCTTCGCGAGCGGCTTCGCCTTGAACGGATCGCGCGGCCGCGCGATCCGGAAGAGCTCGGGCGCGAAATACGGAATGCCGCGAAACGCGAGGTCCTCGCCGTCGGTCAGCGTGTCGCCGATCGACAGCTGCCCGTGGTTGTGGATGCCGATGATGTCGCCGGCGACCGCATCCTCGCGCACCACGCGCTCGTTCGCCATGAACGTCAGCGCGTTCGCGAGCTTCATTTCGCGTCCGGCGCGCAGGTGCCGCACCTTCATCCCCGGCTGGTAGCGACCCGAGCACACGCGGAAGAAGGCGATGCGGTCGCGATGCCGCGGGTCCATGTTCGCCTGGATCTTGAACACGAAGCCGGAGAACGCCCTTTCCATCGGCTCGACGGCGCGCACGGTCGCGTCGCGCGGCAGCGGCGCGGGCGCCCAGTCGACGAGCGCGCCAAGGATCTCCTGCACGCCGAAGTTGTTGATCGCCGAGCCGAAGAACACCGGCGTCTGCTCGCCGGCCAGGAACAGGTCGAGGTCGAACGGCGCGCTCGCAGCGCGGATCAGCTCGATGTCGTTGCGAAGCGCCGGCGTCTCGTCGGGATAGAGCGCATCGAGCCGCGCATTGTCGATGCCCTCGATCACCTCGGTGTCGTGGCTCACGCGCTCCTCGCCGGCGGTGAAGCGCAGCAGCCGGTCGTGGCCGAGGTGGAACACGCCGCGAAAGCGCTTGCCCATGCCGAGCGGCCACGTGATCGGCGCGCAGTCGATCGACAGCACCGACTCGATCTCCTCGAGCAGCGCGAGCGGCTCGCGCACCTCGCGGTCGAGCTTGTTGACGAACGTGATGATCGGCGTATTCCGCAGCCGGCACACCTCGAGCAGCTTGATCGTCTGCGCCTCGACGCCCTTCGCGGCGTCGATCACCATCACCGCGGCGTCGACGGCGGTCAGCACGCGGTACGTGTCCTCCGAGAAGTCCTGGTGGCCGGGCGTGTCGAGCAGGTTGATCGTATGCCCGGCGTACTCGAACTGCATCACCGAGCTCGTGACCGAGATGCCGCGCTGCTTCTCGACCTCCATCCAGTCGGATGTGGCATGGCGCGCGCTCTTGCGCGACTTCACCGTGCCGGCGAGCTGGATCGCGCCGCCGAAAAGCAAAAGCTTCTCGGTCAGCGTCGTCTTGCCGGCGTCCGGGTGGGAAATGATCGCGAAAGTGCGGCGACGGGAGACGTCGCGCACGAGGTCGGCGGGAAAGGCGGTCGTATCCATGGGAATGCGCCGGAAGATGCGGGCGGCGCGGGCCAAACGAAAGCCGCCGGAGGTCCGGCGGGCCGTCAATTATAGCGGGCGCTGCGCGCTTGCGGTCACCGCCGCGGTGCTACCATGCCCGCTCGTCGACCCTTCGTGCAACGAGGGGAGCGCCATCCGCCCATCCACTGCCTGGTTGCGCATTTCCGCGGATCCCCGCATTCAATACGCCGGGGTCGTCGCAGTCGCGACCTGCGTGATCGCGGTCGACTTCGCGACGTGGATCGAACTCGACGTCTCGTCGATCTACCCGATCCCGCTCGTCCTCGCCGCGTTCACGCGCAACCGGCGCTTCCTGTGGCTGCTCGCCGCGGCGTTTGTCGTGGCGACGTTCGCCGTCTACGGGGTGCAGATCGGAGCGGCTACGTTCTCGCTGATCGAGCCGTACTTCATCAACCGCGTGCTCGACGTCGTCGGCATCGTGCTCGCGGCGGGCATCCTCCACGTCTGGATGCGCTCGATCGACGTGCGCGAGATGCAGGTGCGCCTGCTCGACGAGAAGAACCGGCAGCTCGCCGCCGCCAATGCCGAGCTGGTGAAGCGGGAAGCGCACATCGCCGCGCAGAATGAGGCGCTCGACGAGCGCCGCCGAGTAGCGGAGGAGGCGAGCGGACGCAAGACACGGCTGATCGCCTCGGTGTCGCACGACATCCGCACGCCGCTGAGCTCGATCCAGCTGATGGCCGACGTGATCGGGCGCACCGTGAAGCACCCCGAGCTCGCGCTGCAGGTCCCCGGCATGGCGCAGCGCCTTCAGGCGAACGCGGCGTCGCTGCTCGAAGTTGCGTCGGAGCTGATCGAGATCGGCTCGATCGACACCGGCCACATCCAGTGCCGGCCGAGCGAGTTCGACCTCCGCGAGCTCGTCGCCGCCAAATGCGGCGAGGTGCTGCCGCTCGCGCAGGCGAAGATGCTGAAGCTCGAGATCGAGGCCCCCGAGGCGCTCGTCTGGATTGCGACCGATCGCACGAAGCTCGGTCGCATCGTCTCCAATCTGCTCACCAACGCCGTCAAGTTCACGCGCACGGGCGCCGTGCACGTCGCCGTCGGCGTCGACGACGATGCGGTGACGATCGGTGTCAGCGACACGGGCATCGGCATCGCCCCCGAGCGCCTCGAGCGCATCTTCGACGAATTCGAGCGCATCGGCGCAGCGCCGGGCGAGCGCGAACCGGGCTGGGGGCTGGGGCTCGCGATCTGCCGGCGCCTCGCCGGCGTGCTCGGCGGCAGCATCACGGCACAAAGCGCGCTTGGCGTCGGCAGCACGTTCACCTGTCGCCTGCCGAGGTCGTGCCTCGTCGGCGCGAACGTCGAGCACACCGGCGCGCGGCCGGTGGGACCGGGCACCGCGGCGTAGCGCGCGGGGCGCGCACCGATTGAAGCGCCGGCGCGCGGCACCATCTGCCCCCGGATGCCGCATGCGCTGACCACCGCCGACCTCTTCGACGCGCCACCGCTGCCGCGGGGCCTCGAATACCACGCCGATTTCCTCGCGGTCGACGAGGAGGCGGCGCTCCTCGAGCTCTTCGCGACGCTGCCGTTTCGCGAAGCGCTGTTTCGCGAATACACGGCGCGCCGGCGCGTCGTGCGCTTCGGGTTCCATTACGAGCCCGACGAGCACGCGTGGCGCGAAATCGCGCCGCTGCCGCCGCTCCTCGCAGCGCTGCGGCGCAAGGTTGCGGCATTTCGCGGCGTCGACGAGCACGATTACCTGCACGCGCTCGTCACCGAATACCGGCCCGGCACGCCGATCGGCTGGCATCGCGATCGCCCGCAATACGGGCGCGTCGCCGGCATTTCGTTCGCGAGCGATTGCCGGATGCGCTTTCGCCCGTACGACAACCAGCACGACCGCAGTGCCGTGGTCGCGCTCGAGCTCGCGCCGCGCTCGCTGTACGTGATGGAGGACGACATCCGCTGGCAGTGGCAGCACGGCATCGCGCCGACGAAGGGACTGCGGTATTCGGTGACGTTTCGGACGCGCGCGAAAGCGCGCGAGGAACGAGGCACGAGCAACGAGGGGCGAGATCGCACCAGCGGCCGTTAGAATGCGGCGCCGATGAACCCTTACCCGCACCTGCTCGCGCCGCTCGACCTCGGCTTCGTCACGCTGAAGAACCGCGTGCTGATGGGCTCGATGCACACGGGCCTCGAGGAGGCGAAGGACGGATTCGCGAAGCTCGCGGCCTTCTACGCCGCACGCGCCCGCGGCGGCGCCGCGTTGATCGTCACCGGCGGCATCGCGCCCAATTTCGCGGGACGACTCGAGCCGCGCGCGTCGCAGCTGTCGTTCGGATGGCAGGTGACGAAGCACCGGCAGATCACCCGCGCGGTCCACGCCGAAGGCGGCCGCATCGCGCTGCAGATTCTGCACGCCGGCCGCTACGCGTACCACCCGCTGGCCGTTGCGCCGTCGGCGCTCCGCTCGCCGATCACGCCGTTCACGCCGCGCGCGCTCACCGCGTGGGGTGTCGAGCGCACGCTCGCCGCGTACGTGCGTTGCGCGAAGCTCGCGCAGCGCGCCGGCTACGACGGCGTCGAGATCATGGGCTCCGAGGGGTACCTGATCAACCAGTTCGTCGTGCGGAAGACGAACCGTCGCACCGACGGCTGGGGCGGCGCATTCTCGGAGCGCATCCGCTTTGCGGTCGAGGCCGTGCGGCGCACGCGCGAGGCGGTCGGTGCGGACTTCATCATCATCTATCGGCTGTCGATGCTCGACCTCGTCGACGACGGCAGCTCGTGGGACGAAGTGGTCGCGCTCGCGAAGGCGATCGAAGGCGCCGGCGCGACGATCATCAACACCGGCATCGGCTGGCACGAGGCGCGCATCCCGACGATCGCGACGATGGTCCCGCGCGCCGCGTTCGCGTGGGTGACGGCGCGCCTGCGTGGCGAGGTGAGTCTGCCGTTGGTCGCCACGAACCGGATCAACGATCCGGCGGTGGCCGAGGCGATCCTCGCGCGCGGCGGCGCCGACATGGTGTCGATGGCGCGGCCGTTTCTCGCCGACGCCGATTTCGTTGCCAAGGCTGCGGCGGGGCGCGCCGACGACATCAACACCTGCATCGCCTGCAACCAGGCGTGCCTCGATCACATCTTCGAGCGCGAAATCGCCACCTGTCTCGTCAATCCGTACGCATGCCGCGAGACCGAGCTTGCAAGCACCGCGGCCAGCGTGCGTAAGCGCATTGCAGTCGTCGGTGCGGGACCCGCGGGGCTCGCATGCGCGACGAGCGCCGCCGAACGCGGTCACGCGGTCACGTTGTTCGAGGCCGCGGATCGCATCGGGGGGCAGTTCAATCTCGCGCGACGGATCCCGGGCAAGGAGGAGTTCGCGCAGTCGCTGCGGTACTGGGACCGGCGGCTCGATCAGCTCGGCGTGGTGCGCACGCTGGGGTGCCAAGCGACGCTCGACGACTTGCGCGATTTCGATCACGTCGTCGTCGCCACCGGCGTCACGCCACGTACGCCGGCGATTCCCGGCATCGAGCACCGAAGTGTGGCGAGCTACGTCGACATCGTGCGCGGCACGCGCGTCGCCGGTCGCGACGTGGCGATCATCGGTGCGGGCGGCATCGGCTTCGACGTCGCAGAACTATTGACGCATCCGGACAACGCCGCGCACGACGACGTCGCGGCGTTCCTCGACGCGTGGGGTGTGGATGCGAACTACGCGACGCGCGGCGGACTGAAGGCGGCGAGCGAACCGGCGTCGCCGCGGCGCGTGCGCCTTCTGCAACGGCGCACGACGAAGGTCGGCGAGGATCTGGCCAAGACCACCGGATGGATTCGTCGCACGGTGTTGCGGCGCCGGGGCGTAGAGATGATCGCCGGCGTGACGTACGAGCGCGTCGACGGCGAAGGTCTGCACGTGCGCATCGACGATCGGCCGACGGTGCTGCGCGTCGAGACGATCGTCGTGTGCGCGGGCCAGGAGCCGCGGCGCGAGCTCGCGCACGCCCTCGCCGGTGCGGGCATCGCGCACACGCTGATCGGCGGCGCCGACGTCGCCGCGGAGCTCGATGCCGAGCGCGCGATCGAGCAGGGCACGCGCGTCGCCCTCGCGCTCTAACCGTTCGCCATCTTCGCGGCGCGCACGAGGTCGGCCACGAGGGATGCGCGCAGCGCCGCACGCGCATCGTGATCGGGCGCGCGCAGGATCGCCGAGGGATGATAGGTGGCGACGACGGGCGTGCCCTGCGCATCCGTGATCGGCGATGCGCGCGCGTCGGCGATGCTGATGCGTCGCCTTGCGATCGCCGCGAGCGCCGTCGCGCCGAGCGCCACGATCACCGCCGGCTTTTCACGCACGAGCTCGCTTTCGAGCCACACGTGGCACGCGGAAACCTGCCGCTGAAGCGGCGTCTTGTGAATGCGCCGCTTGCCGCGCAGCACGAACGAGAAGTGCTTGACCGCGTTCGTCATGTACACGCGGCCGGCGTCGATGCCCGCCTCGTCGAGCAGCGTACGCAACATGCGCCCTGCCGGGCCCACGAACGGCACGCCTTCGAGATCTTCCTCGTTGCCGGGCTGCTCGCCGACGAGCATGATCTTCGCGCCCGTCGGTCCTTCGCCCGGCACGCCCTGCGTCGCGTGCTCCCACAAATCGCAGCGGCGACAGTCGTCGAGATGTTCCTTCGTCGGTGCCGGAAGGGCGCCATGTTCGACGCGCGGTCGACGCGGCTCGTTCACGGCATCGCGGGACGTGGCGGCGTCGGCTTCGGCGCGCCCATGAGCCGCTGCTGCATCGTCCTGCGTGCGGCCGCGTCGATCTTCGCCCGCCATGCCGGCGTCAGCTCCGCCGCCGGCGCGCTTCGTGCGAAATACTTCTTGGCCACGGGGGGCAACGGGAGACCGCGGAAGACCGGGGCGACGATGTCGGTGCGATTCGCGAGGTCTTCGTTCGTGCGCGTGAACAGCGCGGCGAACGTATCCCCGGCCGTGACGAATCCCTGATAGTCGCCGACGAAGAGGCCGTCTTCGGTCACCGGCGCGACGTTGAGGTCGAACGGGCCGGCCAGGTGATGCTCCTGCCACGTGACGCCGCCGTCGGTGGACGTCGCGAGCCACAGGGTGACGAGCAGGGTGGGAGGGTCGGCCGTGTCGCTGCGCATGTCGTAGTACGTCACCGCGATCGCACGGTCGTCGTCCCTGAACGCGATCGTGGGCAGGAACGCCTGCACGCCGGGGACGGCGTTGATCTCGACGGGCGGGCTCCACGTGACGCCGCCGTCCGTCGACTGCGAGAACGCGATGCCGTCGCGCAGCCCTCCTGAAAAGCGCGAGTCCTGCCAGACGGCGACGAAGGTCCTGTAGCCCGACGCGAACGAAGCGAGATTGGCGGCATCGCGAATCCTGCGGTCGGGATTCTGCGGGTCGTAGGCGCCGACGGCGCGCATGTCCGAGATGACGCTCGGACCGCTCCACGTCGCGCCCGCATCGTCCGAGCTCACGTACGCAAGATGTGCCGTCACGAGGTCGTTCTGGCCGACGTCGAATTCGGTGAAGAAGTCGACCCATTTCCGGAAGCTGCCGCGGCTCGAGAGGTACGTCGTCAGGAGCTGGTTGTTGAGGGTCTGATTGCGTCCGCCGGGATCGTAGATTGGCCGCGCAGGCTCCCAGGTCGCGGCGCCGTCCGTGGTTCTCGCGAAATAGCTCACGCCGTGTCCGGTCGGATCGAGGCGATCCCAAACCGCGTAAGCCGTCGATGACAGGAACGGATCGGCGCTGATCGATTCCTTGTCGTTGAATGCACTGCTGCCGTCGGCGATCAGCGTCGACGCATTGCTCCATGTGCGGCCGCCATCGACCGAGCGGCTGACGAGGACGGCGCTGTTCGAGCCCGCGGCGAACGAGGCGCCGTTGAAGGCGATGGCGCTTTGGTACGCGGTGCCGTTGGGATCGATCGCGACCCAGGGATCGCTCGCGCGCGCGTAGTCGCCGCCGTTGCCTGCGTTGCCGCCGCTGCAGCGCGTGAACGGCGCCTGCGACAGCGACCACGTCAATCCGCCGTCGAACGAATACCCGGTACGAAGTCCGCGTGCGCCGCCGTCGGACCAGCGGTCCTGCTGCCACACGCCGATCAGGTTGTTGGAACCGAACGACGCGATGTGCGGCTCGACCTCCGCGCCGGTATAGAGCGTGCCGGTCGGCGCGACGCCATCGCAATTCGGCGCATACGGCGATGCCCCGGTCACCTTCACCTGCGAATCGGCGAGCCCCGCGCGCGGCGTGCACATCGCAACGCCGTCCGGACCATAGCCTTCGGGGATGTATCCGCGCGAGATCATCGCATCGCGCGTCGCGCGATCGGCGGTGTAGCGATGGTTCGAATCGGCACGCCCGTTCCACAGCCGATACACCGGCGACGTGCCGGCGGGACAGGCGCCCGAGGCCGTGTCGGGCAGCGCGATGTAGAACTCGGCAGGCGTTTCCTCGATGTAATCGCTGAAGTTCGGGTCGACGCCGATCTTCGCGGCGACGGCCGCGCATTCGTGCGTCGATGCCGAGAAGAAATGAGAATCGCCGTGCACCGGCGGAATGTAGAAGCGGCAGACGGGATTGAAGCCGCTGCCCGCGGTGGCGGAGGCGTCGAACACGAGGCCGGTGCGCATCCAGCCCGCAATCTGCCCCGCGTCGAGCACCGCGATTTCGTTGGCAAGCGGCGTCATGAAATAGTGGTCGAGCGACGCGTTGTAGTACTCGACGACCGTCTCGGCCAACGACGCCCGATGCATGCCGAGCGCGACACCGGCGGCAACGATCAGGATAGGCAGACGCCTGCGACTCGATCGGGCGGAACGGGTCATGCTTCGCTGAGCCTCATCGTGTCGAAAAACCTTACAACTGGGTCGATCGACGAAAGCGGCCGTTGTTGAATATAAAAACAAATATCGGGAGGCCCGCGCCTTACTTTCGGCGCTGCGCCTTTGATCGAGCGTTCAAATGCCGCACGAAGGGGCGGCCCGGCAGTCCTTGCCGGGTCACGATACCAGTCCAATCAAAAGGGTCAGCCATGCATGTGCCTTGCGGCAGGATGCGCAGGACGATCGGCGTACTCGTGGGTCTTTGGCTTGCGATGATCGGCTTTCCCAGCGTCGCTCAGCAAGCCGCGACGCGAGCGGTCGCCGACGCGGACATGACCGCCGCTTCTTTGCAATCGGCGCAGGCCTTCCGCAACGCATACAACGGGCTGCTCGACCAGTACGATCAGGTGTACGGCCAGGAGCGCGATGCCCGCGGGCAGGCCATGGTGGCCAAGGCGAAGGCGGCGATGCAACTCGTCAAGAACGAGGATCTCGCCAAGGTGTTCTCGCGATCCGCGCCGCCGGACATGGCGGCGGCGACCGCCGCCATGCAACGGCTCGCGGCGCTCTCCCATCAGGAGGTGCAGTCGAAGCCGCTGCTGAAGTCGCTGCCGTTTCCGTCCCAGCCGACGGTGATCGACGCCTGCAACAACACGCCGCACGGCGACCAGATCACGTACGACGCGCTGATCGCGTTCCAGGTGACGTCGGGCGTCCTCGCGGCCGCCGCCCGGGTGTGCAACGAGGACATCCTCGGCGAGAACGGTTCCGCGGCCTGCATACCGCTGGCGATCGCGAACGACATCGCCTCCTCGTTCTTCTCGGTACGCAGCTTTTGCGCCGGCCTCGACACGGCAGCCACGGTGATCGGGAGCTACGACCGCCTCGATCACATCCACAACGACCTTTCCGCGGCACAGACGGCGATCACGGCGAGCGAGACCTCGGCGACCACGGCGATCGCGAACGACATCAACGCCAGCACGGCGTCGATCATCACCAACAACAACGCGAACACCGCGTCGATCATCAGCACCAGCAACGCGAACACTGCGACGATCGTCAACAACGCGAATTCCAATCGCGAGCAGATCGT
>JAICKU010000059.1 GCA_025927765.1 Burkholderiales bacterium | reverse complement strand
GGAGGCTTTGTATGAATGCAGTCGCAGACTTTCCCGTTCTCGGCAACACGCAAACCCTCCGTTTGTTCGACGTCGATTACGACGCCGAGACGCAAACGCTGTACTCGTGGATGCGCCCGAACGGGCGTCCGTGCTTCAACGGCGAATTTCTGCAGGAAGTCGAGCGATTCGAAAGCCGGATCGAATTGCATCAGGGCTGGATGCTTCACGAAGGGCGTCAGTGCAAGATCGAGAACGCAGTTTTCGGCAGTCGCATCCCGGGTGTGTTCAACCTCGGCGGTGATCTGTCGATGTTCATCCAGTCGATCCTCCGCAAGGATCGCCAGAAGCTTGCGTATTACGGCGATCTATGCGTACGAAACATGCACCGGCGCGTGCGTGGCTTCGACGCGAACGTCGTCACCTATTCGCTCGTTCAAGGCAAGGCCTTCGGCGGCGGTTTCGAATGTGCGCTCGCGAGCGAGGTGATCGTGGCCGAAAAGAGCGCCACGATGTCGTTCCCCGAGGTGCTGTTCAACATGTTCCCCGGCATGGGCGCATTGTCGCTGCTCGGCCGCAAGGTGGGGCTGCGCAAGGCGGAAGAGATCATCATGAGCGGGCGTGTGTATACCGCGCAGGAGATGCACGAACTCGGTGTCGTCGACGAACTCGCCGAAGACGGGTCCGGGCTCGCGGTGACCCGGACGCTCATCAAGGCACGCCAGCGCAAACGCAACGCGTATCGCGCGGTGTCGATGGCGAAGCGCGAGTATCAACCGGTCGACCTGGCCGAGATGCAACGCATCGTCGGCGTATGGGTCGACGCGGCGTTGCGGCTCGAAAATCGCGATCTCAAGATGATGGCGCGACTGGTGCGGGCGCAAGACCGGCTCGCATCGATGCAGGACGAGGAGGAAGTCGTCGAAACGCTGTTCGCGCCCGAGCGCGCCGTCGTCAACGCCTGACGCGTCAGGATTGTTCCGCCGCCACCGTACTGACGTGGCGGCGCAGGTGCACGAGCGTATCCCCGAAGCACGCGCGTACCCGCGTGGTACGCCCGTTCATTTCCTTCGCCGACAGCGCGTGCGCGTCGTCCTCGAATTCGCGTGCCATCAACGCGAGCTTCGACGCGCCGACACCGACGGCCGCGCCCTTGAGTGCGTGCATGAGATCGCCGATCGACCGGTGATCCGCGGTTGCGCTTGCGCGTTCCGCACGCGACAGGACGTCCTCGACGTCGGACGCGAAACCTTCGATCAACTCGGACAGGAAAGACGCGCTTTGCGCGATGTCGTCGAGTTGCGCCAGCCGGTCGGCATCGACCAGGTCCCCCGTCCTGTCCTCGACTTCGGTTTGCGCGGCGGGCACGTTCTTCTCGATCGGCTTCGTGACGTTGTCGACGGCAACGTGCAACCGTCGGCCCGTGTTCTTGTGCACGCGTGATCCCTGCTCGTGCAAAGGACGCGCGAGACGGTCGATCTGCTGCAGCAGCGCGGCTGCATCGAACGGCTTGCCGACGAACTCGTCCGCGCCCGCATTCGCGGCTCGGCTTCTCGCTTCAACGGTGACCGAGGCCGACAGGACCATCGCCGGCATCCGTGTTCCTGGCGGTTCCATCGCGCGGATCGCCTGGATGACCTCGACGCCGCTGCGGTGCGGCATGTTGAAGTCGAAGATGCCGAGGTCCGGATCCTCCGCTTCGTAGAGATCGAGCGCTTCCTCGCCGTCGGATGCGACGATCACCTCGTGGCCCGCGCTTTCCAGCAGCTGCCGAATGATCTTCTGGTTCGTCGCGTTGTCGTCGGCCACGAGGATGCGCAGCGATACGCGCTTGCGGCCCAGAACTGCGGGCAGATCCGCGTTCGCATCGATGGCGTTCTCGATGCCGGCGAGCGACGCGTGGATGGCGTTGCGAAGCAGCCGCGGCGTCGCATATTCGAGGGCGTATGCCCCGTTCAGGCTGTTGACGCGCGCCTTGTCGACGACGGACAGCTCGCCGTTGGCGACGTAGATCAGCGCCGTGCGCGCGTCGGGCATGCGCGACAGCAGCGCGTTGAACGCGGTGCATGCCTGGTCGATCGTGCAGACAGCGACGAGCGCTCGCGGCGCGCGTCCCTCTTTCCGATACCCTTCGAGCACGGCAGGCAGCGCATGCGCGCTCACGAGCTCGCATGACTCGCCGATGTCCTCGAGGGCGTGCTGCACGTCGCCGTGCCCGGATGGCGCAACGACGATCGTCGTCGCAGGCTCTCGCTCGCCTGCGTTGTCGCCGAGTCGGCGCAACGGTTCGTCGATGTCCTTCAGCAACGGCAACTCGAGCCAGAACGTGCTCCCCTTGCCGAGCGTGCTCTCGACGCCGATGTTCCCGCCCATCAGCTCGGTCAATTGCTTCGCGATCGTCGTGCCGAGGCCGGTCCCGCCGTACTTCCGCGTCGTCGATTGGTCGGCCTGCACGAACCGCTCGAAGATCCGCTCAACCGCATCCGGCGCGATGCCGATCCCGGTATCGGTCACTTCGAAGCGCGCCGTGACCGCGACTTCGGATTCCTTCGAGAGGCTTACCGTGAGCTTCACTTCGCCCGTCTCGGTGAACTTGATCGCGTTGCCGAGAAGGTTGAGCAGGATCTGGCGCAGGTGATGCGGATCGCCGCGCAGCCGGTATTCCAGGGCCGGGTCGATCATCGCGTTCAGCGCAAGGCCCTTCGCCTGCGCGTGCGGCCGCATGAGTTGCACGAGACCGTTGATCGACGCGTGCAGGTCGAACGACGTGACTTCGATCGTCAGGCGGCCGGCCTCGATCTTCGTGATGTCGAGCACGTCGTCGACCAGGGAGCGCAGGACGGAGATCGAATGCCGCAGGAGCGCGACGAGCTCGACCTGCGACGGCGAGAGGGCGGTGGTGCGCAACAGGTCGACGACGCCGACGATGCCGTTCAGCGGCGTGCGCATCTCGTGGCTCATGTTCGCGAGGAACGAGGTCTTCGCGACGTTTGCTTCCTCCGCCTTCGCGCGCGCTTCCTGGATGCGCTTCAGCAGCGTCGAGATGTAGAGCGGCAGGACGACGAGCGCGATCAGCAGGCCGATGCCCGCCGCGCGATGGCGACTCCAGTACGGAACGAACGCCAGCACCGAGCAGAACCCCACGAGGCAGAGCAGCTGGCTGGCGAAGAGATAGCGGCGCCCGTAGCGGAAACCGTTGCCGAACGTCACGAACAGGAAGACGCCGATCATCGAGAAGCCGTACTCGCCGGCGAGGCACATGTACCAAGTGGCCCCCCCGTTGTCGACGAGCATGCCGATCAGGCGCCGCGGCAGGTTCTTGCCCGGCCAGATGACGATGGCCACGAAGAGGGCGATCGCCACCGTGAAGAATCCCGTGAGCCCGACGACGAGGGTCACTTCCACCGGACTCCAATTCGCGGGAGCGCCGTGGAACAACGCCATGTAGGCCAGGATCAGGCCGACGATGATGATGCGCAGGGCGGCCTGCTCGTGTTCGCTGTCCTCTCGGGCAGCGAACCGGCGCTTCATTTCAGCGAGCGCTTTCATCCGATCCTTTTTAAACAATGGCTTGCAATCGACGCAACCTTCGTACCATGGCCCGGGTGGGCGTGGCAGCATCGGCTTCCGCCGGCCGCCAACCGATTAGTATAGAAAAAAACGGTCAAATACAGTATCTTAGATAGTGCGGCGAAAGTGAATTATTAGCCGTCCCGCGCAAACCTTCACCCGTCGTCACGCATTTCGTCGAATCATGACGCTCTCCGTCCTGCTCGACCTGGAGACTGCTTAGTGCCTCGTTTCAGCCGGATCATTGGCACCGGCGGCTATTTGCCTGCGCACGCCATGACCAACCACGAACTCGCCACGGTCGTCGAGACGAGCGACGAGTGGATACGTGCAATGACGGGCATCGCGCGTCGTCACATCGCCGGCGACGGCGAAACGACGGCGGAAATGGCGGCCTTGGCAAGCGAGCAGGCATTGCAGGCCGCTGCGGTGCCGGCACGTGATCTCGACCTCATTATCGTCGCAACGATCACGCCGGACCGCGTATTTCCCTCGACGGCGGCGTTGCTGCAGGCACGCCTCGGCGCGCGCCAGATCGGTGCCTTCGACGTTTCCGCCGCATGCTCCGGCTTCCTCTATGCGCTGGCCTCGGCCGACGCGATGATCGCGTCGGGGCGATGCGCGTGTGCGCTCGTCGTGGGTGCCGAGCGCATGTCGACCCTTCTCGACTGGAGCGACCGTGCGACATGCGTACTCTTCGGCGACGGCGCCGGCGCCGTCGTGCTGACGGCGAGCGACTCGCCAGGCGTGCGCTCCGTCGATCTCCACGCCGACGGGAGTACGCCCGGCGTTCTTTATGCGGGCGGCGAATCGGCCGAACGGTACGTGCGCATGCAGGGGCCGGCCGTCTTTCGCTTCGCCGTCGACGCGTTTGTGGAGGGCGCAGCGGAAGCGATGCAACGGAACGAAGCGTCGATCGGGAGCGTCGATTGGATCGTGCCGCATCAGGCGAACCTGCGCATCATCGACCTTGCGGCGAAAAGGCTCGGCGTTGCCAATGAGCGCATGGTGGTCACCGTCGCCGACCATGGGAATACGTCGGCCGCGTCGCTGCCGCTTGCGCTCGACACCGCGGTGCGCGATGGCCGGATCCGAAGCGGGCACCATGTCCTGCTGCTGTCGGTAGGAGGTGGATTCACGTGGGCGTCGAGTCTCGTCGAGTGGTAACGTTCGAATGATCAATCGGCGGAAAGTCCGGCCATGAAAGTCCTCGTCTGCGTCAAGCGCGTCATCGATTTCAACGTCAAGGTCCGCGTCCGCTCCGACGGCTCCGGCGTCGAGACGTCCAACGTGAAGATGTCGATGAACCCGTTCGACGAGATTGCCGTGGAGGAGGCAGTGCGATTACGCGAGCGGGGCATCGCCAGCGAGATCGTCGCGGTGTCGTGCGGCACGGCGGCGTGCCAGGAGACGCTCCGCGCGGCCCTCGCCCTCGGTGCCGACCGCGCGGTGCTCGTCGAAACCGACACGGCGCTCGAGCCGCTTGCCGTGGCCAAGCTCGTCGCGGCCCTCGTGCGGCAGGAGGCGCCGCAACTCGTCATCCTGGGCAAGCAGGCGATCGACGACGACGCGAACCAGACGGGGCAGATGCTTGCGGCACTGCTCGACTGGCCCCAGGCCACCTTCGCCTCGAAGCTCCAGATTGCGGATGGCAAGGCCGACGTGACGCGCGAGGTGGACGGGGGGCTCGAGACGGTCGAGGTGACGTTGCCGGCGGTGGTCACGACCGATTTGCGGCTGAACGAGCCGCGCTATGCGACGCTGCCGAACATCATGAAGGCGAAGAAGAAGCCGATGCAGACGCTTTCTGCGCAGTCGCTCGGCGTCGACGTCACGCCGCACGTAACCCTGATCCGCGTCGACGAGCCCGCGGGTCGCAAGGGAGGCGGACGCGTGGCCGATGTGAAGGAACTGGTCGCGAAGCTGCGCAACGAAGCTAAGGTCCTGCCGCCCGCATGATCGGCGGACGTCCAACGAACGAGGGATACGCATGAACGTTCTGGTGCTCGCCGAGCACGAGCAGGGCACGCTCGCCTCAGCCACGCTTTCCGCCGTCACCGCGGCGCGCGCGCTCGGCGGCGACGTCGTCATGCTGGTGCTGTCCGCGCCCGGGGACGCGATCGCGCAGGCAGCCGCGGCCGTGCCCGGCATCGCCAGGGTGCTGCACGCCGAAGCGCCGTGGTTCGCGCAGCCGACGGCGGAGAACGTCGCGGCCACGGCACTCGACGCGATCGCGCGAGGGCAGTACAGCCACGTGGTCGCGGCGGCGACGAGCTTCGGCAAGAACGCGATGCCGCGCATCGCGGCGAAACTCGACGCTGCACAGGTCTCGGACATCACGGCGATCAACGCTCCCGACACGTTCGTGCGGCCGATCTATGCCGGCAACGCGTTCGCCACGGTGCGCTCCTCCGATCCGATCAAGGTCGTCACCGTGCGCGCGACTGCGTTCGATCCTGCGGGCGCCAGCGGCGGACAGGCATCGATCGACACCATCGCAGCGGCGCCCGAAGTGCCGGCAGCGAAGGTGGTGGGACAGGCGCGCACCAAGTCGGCACGCCCGGAGCTCACCAGTGCGCGCGTCGTCATCTCCGGTGGACGCGGCCTCGGCAGCGGCGAGAACTTCAAGCTCCTGGAAGCGCTCGCCGACAAATTGAACGCCGCCATCGGCGCATCGCGCGCGGCGGTGGATGCGGGCTATGTGCCGAACGACTACCAGGTGGGGCAGACGGGCAAGATCGTCGCGCCCGACCTTTATGTCGCCATCGGCATTTCCGGCGCGATCCAGCATCTCGCCGGCATGAAGGACAGCAAGGTCATCGTCGCGATCAACAAGGATCCCGAAGCGCCGATCTTCCAGATCGCCGATTACGGACTCGTGGGCGACCTGTTCGAAGTCGTTCCGGCGCTCACCGCCGAACTCGATCGCTGACGCGACGTTTCGGCAGTCCGTCGCGCCGCCGCGCTGCCCGTCGCCGCTCGTCGGAAAACGCGCCGGCCTCCCCCAAACGGAGTATTGGCGACGCCTGACGGTTACCGAATAATCGTTCGCCTGCGGCTGTCTGATCTTCCATGCAGTCGCAGCCGGTGTCCGCCGGTGCTTCCCCGTGTTTTCCCGGAAGAGATCGTGATCGCGAACGTCGTCCAGCTTCCGTCCGGTCCTCATCGGCGCGTGCTGATCGCGCATCAGCGGGCCGACGTTCGCCATGCGCTGCGCACGCTCGTCGAATCCGCGCGCGTCTCCGTCGTCGAGGCGGTCGACGGCGACGACGCGCTGGCGAAGCTCGAATACCTGTCGTTCGACCTGCTCGTGCTCGAGCTCGACCTGCCGCGCCGCGACGGCGTCACGCTGATGCAGTTGCATCGCGTGCTCCTCGCGCACGAGCGCGTTGCGGTGGACCCGCCCGCCGTCGTGCTCACGCTTCCGCCCGAAGTACGCAACAACCTCACGCTGATCACGCACCTCGAGTCGCTCGGCGTTGCCGCATTGATCGACGACGCGCCGCGCCCCGAGGCTGCGCAGCTCGTCGAAGCCATTCTCGCCGCGCGCGCCGCACATCGCGCCGGAAAGCCGGCTGCGGCGTAGCCGCGCCGCGCAGACGCGGGCAGAGCCGGCTGCGTCGAGCGACGCCGCCGATGCGGTACGCTAGCGCGATCCACCTCTCGCGATACCGTCCGTCATGAGCACTTACCGCGCGCCGTTGTCCGACATGCAATTCGTGATGAACGAACTCGCCGGTCTTTCCGAAATCGCGACGCTGCCGGGTTACGAAGAGGCGACGCCCGACACGGTCGCGGTGATCCTCGAGGAGGCGAGCCGTTTTGCGACCGACGTTCTCGATCCCTTGAACGCGAGCGGCGATCGCGAAGGCGCTACGCGCCTGCCGGACGGCAGCGTGCGCACGCCCGAAGGCTTCAAGGCCGCCTACGAGCAGTTCGTGCAGAGCGGGTGGAACGGCGTCAACAAGCCGGCCGCGTACGGCGGCCAGCATCTGCCGCAACTCGTCGCCGCCGGCATCGAGGAGATGTGGCACGCGGCGAACATGGCGTTCGATCTGTGTCCGTTGCTGACGCAAGGGGCGATCGACGCGATCGAGCTCGTTGGCACGCCCGAGCAGAAGGCGCGCTTCCTGCCGCCGATGGTCGCGGGCACGTGGACGGGCACGATGAATCTCACCGAGCCGCAGGCCGGCTCGGACCTCGCCGCGGTGCGCATGCGAGCCGAGCCGCAGGCCGACGGCACGTACAAGCTCTACGGGCAGAAGATCTTCATCACGTACGGCGAGCACGATTTCACCGACAACATCATCCACCTCGTACTCGCGCGTACGCCCGACGCGCCGGCAGGCGTAAAGGGCATCTCGCTCTTCCTCGTGCCGAAGTTCCTCGTCGATGAAAACGGGTCGCTCGGCCGGCGCAACGACGTGCAGTGCGTGTCGCTCGAGCACAAGCTCGGCATCCACGCGAGCCCGACCGCCGTGATGGCGTACGGCGATCACGGCGGCGCGGTCGGCTACCTGATCGGCGAGAAGAACCGCGGCCTCGAAGCGATGTTCATCATGATGAACCAGGCACGCTTCTCGGTGGGCATGGAAGGCGTGGGCTTGTCCGAGCGCGCGTACCAGCGCGCCGTCGATTACGCGCGCCAGCGCGTGCAGGGACGCGCCGTCGGCATCGACAAGCAGGGGAAGCCCGCGCCGATCATCGAGCACCCGGACATCCGTCGCATGTTGATGACCATGCGCGCGTACACCGAAGCGATGCGCGCGCTCGGTTATGTCACCGCTGCGGCGATGGACAACGCGCGGCATGCGCGCGAGCCGTCGGAGCGCGCGCAGCACCAGGCGTTCGTCGACCTGATGATCCCGATCGTCAAGGGTTGGTGCACCGAGACCGCGCAGGAGGTGACGTATCTCGGCGTGCAGGTGCATGGCGGCATGGGCTTCATCGAGGAAACCGGCGCTGCGCAGTACTCGCGCGACGCGCGCATCATCACGATCTACGAAGGCACCACCGGCATCCAGGCGAACGACCTCGTCGGGCGCAAGATGACGCGCGACGACGGCGCCACGGCGAAGCGCGTCGCCGCGCAGATCGACAAGGTGGCCGCGCATCTTGCGTCGCAGGACGATGCGTCGCTCAACGCGATCGGCGTGCGCCTCGCCGCGGCCACCGCCGCGCTGCAGAACGCGATCGACTGGATGCTCGCGTCGTACGCGGCGAAGCCGCGCACCGCGTTGGCCGGATCGGTGCCCTACCTCAACCTGTGGGGCGTCGTCTGCGGCGGATGGCAGATGGCGCGCGCGGCGAAGGTGGCCGTCGACCGGCTCGCGCAAGGCGAGGGCGATGCGACGTTCATGCGCACGAAGATCGCCACTGCGCGCTTCTACGCCGAGAGCCTGCTGCCGCTCGCCGAGGCGTACGCGCAGGCGGTCGTGAGCGGCAGCCCGGGTGCCCTGGCGCTCACCGCCGAGCAGTTCTGACGTAAGTGGTGCCTGACCCTACTTTTCTCGCAATGCGACCCATACCGCCGCGTGGTCGCTCGGGCGCTCGCGGCCGCGATGCTCGCGATCGACGCCGGTGGCTTCGAGCCGCGAGCGAAGCGACGGCGACAGCAGCAGGAAGTCCATCCGAAAGCCCGCACGACGACGAAACGCGAACGCGTTGACCCAGTACGTGTAAACCGTTTCGTTCGGATGCAGCGCACGCGTCGCATCGATCCAGCCTTCCGCGAGCAGGCGCTGCCACGCTGCACGCGTCTCGGGCTGCATCACCGCGTCCTCGCGCCACGCGATCGGATCGTAGATGTCGAAGTCGGTCGGGACGACGTTGAAATCGCCGGCGAGCACGACGTCGCGCTTCGACGCGACGAGTGTGCGTGCGTACGCGATCAGCCGCTCGAACCAGGCGAGCTTGTACACGAAACGCGGACCGGGGCGCGGGTTGCCGTTGGGCAGGTAAACCGACGCGACAACCAGATCGCCGACCTCGCCTTCGAGATAGCGCGCTTCGCGGTCGTCGGACTCGCCGGGCAGTCCGCGGCGGCGCTCGTGCGGCGTCGCGCCCTTCGCCAGAATCGCCACGCCATGATGCGCGCGCTGCCCGTGCCAGATCGCGCCGTAGCCCGCGTCCGCCATCGCGCGTGCGGGAAACTTCGTGTCGTCGGTCTTGAGTTCCTGCAGGCATGCAACGTCGGGCGACGTCTCGTGCAGCCACTCGAGGAGCCGCGGCAGCCGCCCGTTCACGCCGTTGACGTTGTATGTGGCAATCTTCATCGGAGTCTCGCGCCTTGGTCCCGCACGTCGCGCTCGCCGCCGTGCGGGAACCGGCACGAGGCGCTCGCGTCTACGCCTTGCACTCGTCTCGCATTCGTCACGATCATGATGCTCGCGTTTCGCCTCGCTGCCGTCCTCGCCCTTGCATTGACCGTCGCCGCGGGCGCGCGTGCGCAAACGGCCGACGCGTCCGGCGCCGTGCCACCGGTCGGGCCCGGTCCCTATCCCGTCGCCTGCAGCAACGTCGCGCAGGATTTCTCGCGCCTTTCACCGGGCGCGAGCGCGGTCAACTATTGGGAAGGCAGCGCGCCGGGTGGCGGCTACGTCACCGATCTTCTCATCGATCCCGCCGATGCGTTCGTCGTGAGCGTGACGCTTCCCGGCGATCGCGACCTGTTCGGCGATTTCGCGAACCAGTCGCTCCTCTTCGCCGCGCTCGTCTGCTATCCGACATCGGCGGGCAATACACGCCCCGACTATCCGCTGCCGAACGGCAAGAGCGTGCCGCACATGCAGCGCGACGGCGATGTGCCCATCTTCGCCGAGGACCGGCCGACGTTCCCCGTGCTGCTGTTCTCGCATGGCCTCGGCGGCAGTCCGCTGTCGAGCGATTACATCGACGTGCTGACCCTTTTCGCGAGCCACGGCTACGTCGTCGTCGCGCCGTTCCACGGCGACGCGCGCATAAGCGACATCCGGCTCGCGACGCTGAACGACGTCGTCAATTCGCTGCTGCATTTCTCGAACTACACCGCGTTGCAGTCGATTCGTCCGTTCGCGTTGCGCGCCGAGCTCGATGCGCTGCTCGCCGATCCGGCGTTCGCCGCACGCATCGATCCCAACGACATTGGCGGCTTTGGCGCGAGCCTCGGCGGCGAATCGCTGCTGCTGATGCGCGGCGCGCGGCTCACGGTGTCGCCGGGACTGTCGTCTCGCGCAGTCATGAACGACACGCGGCTCAAGGCGGCCGTCGGGTACGTTCCGTACTTCGGGCAGCCGCTGCTGCCCGCGTTCGGGCGCAACGAGGAAGGGCTGCAGGACATGCAGATGCCGTATCTCGCGATCGCCGGCGGCGCGGACATCACCGCACCGGCGCCCGTCACGGCGCTCGGCATGACGCAACTCACCAACGTGCGCCAGTTCGTCGTGCTGAACGGCGTCCCTCACGGTTTCGACGTGCAGTCGGCGCCCGACATCTTCACGTGGTCGCTCACGTTCCTCGCATCGTACGTGGAGGACGATCCGCTCGCGCGCGCAACGAGCGCGCGCATGACGAAGGTGGCAGGCGGCGGCGACGACGTGCTCCTGCTCGACCGCTTCGAGCCGCTGCCGCCCGCGCCGGCTCAGGCGCTCGCCATCGAGTACTACAACCCGTCGCTCGATCACTATTTCATGACGGCGGATCCCAACGAAGTCGCGGTGCTCGACACGCAGACGATTCCCGGATGGATTCGCACGGGTTACACGTTCAAGGTATACGTGCCGGACGCGCCGTTCGGCGTGTCCGCGTGCCGCTTTTTCGGCCGCCCCGGCATCGGGCCCAACTCGCACTTCTTCACGATCCTGCCCAACGAATGCGCGGACGTGCTCGCCAATCCGCTCTGGATCTTCGAAGGGCTCGTGTTCCGCGTCGATGCGCCCGACGCGAGCGGCACGTGCGCGCCGGATCGCGTACCGGTCGTGCGCATGTACAACAACGGCAAGGGTGGCCAGGCGAACCACCGTTACCTGACGAGCCACAGCGAAATCGGCGCGATGCTTCTCCAGGGGTGGATCATCGAGGGAACGGTGTTCTGCTCGCTGCCGTAGGGAAGAACAGGGTTGCGCGAAGCCATCTTGCCGCTTCCGTGGCCGCGTGGCATTCTTCTGCGCAGCGTGGCGGCACGCGCACGCGACGTCGACGCGAGCGAGGGGAGGGCGATATGTCGATCTACGGCGGCCAGCGCGGGTGGAGCGAACTGAACGAGGTCATGCAGCCGGTCGTGCGTCACCCGCCAGCCGAAACGGCTCCTCGCGCCGAGGCCGCAAGACCGGCGGCCGACTGGTCGATGGCGCGCAAGGCGCAGCCGGCGAACTTCCTGTTCCCACAGAGTCGCAAGTGGCTCGAGGCGCTGCCGCCGGAAGTGGCGCCGAGCGCGCTGGCGACCGAGTACCCGCGCATCGTCAACATCATCGTCTCGCAGTGGAGCGATCCGCTCGGCGTGCCCGAGCTTTTCGAGGAATTGCTTGGCGACCGCCGCGGCGGCCGCGCGGGCTTTCCCCCCGCCGTGCGCCGCGATCTATTGAACCTGCAGGAGTTCTGGTACAGCGGGCACGCTCCGCTGAAATGAAACGGCGTCCCACGCCCGCTGTCGCCCAGGGAGCGAGCCAGCCGGTCGGGGCGGCCCTTTCCGAACGACGTCACCAGCGCGCGAGCGCCGCGAGATTGTCGTAGATCGCGGGGGCGCTCGCGAGCACCGCGCCGCCGGCCCGCAGCCCCTGCGGCCCCGGATACGGCAATACGCGCCCGCCGGCCTCGGCGACCAGCAGCAGCCCGGCGGTCGCGTCCCAGGGATGCATGTGCGGCTCGAGGTACGCGTCGACGCGCCCCGCCGCGACGTGCGCGAGCATCAATGCGCCGGCGCCATGATCCTTGACTTCGGCGCCGGCCGCGAGCAGCGCGCGACGCAATTCGATGTGCGCGTCCAGTTCGTGCCGCTGCACGAAGCCGTGCAGCACGAGCGCGCGAGCGAGCGACCGCGCCTGCGACACGTGCAGCGCATCCCCATTCACCGTCGCGCCGCGTCCTTCGACGGCGAGAAACAGCTCGTCGTGTGGCGGGTCGTAGACGACGCCGATCTTCTTCACGCCGTCGTGCAGGAACGCGATCGACACGCACCAGTACCGGATCGCGTGGACGAAATTGAGCGTGCCGTCGACCGGGTCGACGACCCATGTGCGCTCGCCGACCCCGCCGCCGCCCTCCTCACCGAGCATCGCGTCGTCGGGGAAGGCCTGCGCGATCCGCTCGCGACACAGAGCCTCCACCGAGCGATCGGCGACGCTGACGTAGTCCTGCGGCAGGTCCTTCGACTCGGCGGTATAGTCGAGCTCGTGATGAAAATAGCGAAGCGCGAGCGCGCCGGCTTCGCGCGCAAGTGCCGCGGCGAACGTCGCGCGGGCGTCGATGTCGTGTTGGGTCATGGAACCGGGTGGAAAGCAACGCGGGGGCGCGCGGCGTGAATCATACGCGGCGTGCACGCGGTGACGCGATGCGATGACCACGATCCCGCTTCGCATCGGTATCGACCTCGGCGGCACGAAGACCGAAGTCATTGCGCTCGACGCGGAGGGTCATGCGCTGTTGCGCCGGCGCGCGCCGACGCCCGTCAACGATTACGACGCGATCCTCGACGGCGTCGTGCGCCTCGTGCGCGAAGCGGAGGACGCGTGCGGCGTGCCGCGCGGCAGCGCGCGCGTCGGCATCGGCACGCCGGGGTCGCTGTCGCCGTCGACCGGCCTGCTGCGCGGCTCGAATTCGGTGTGCCTGAACGGCATGCCGGTGAAGCAGGATCTCGAGACGCGCCTTGCGCGACCGATCGCGATGGCGAACGACGCGAACTGCTTTGCATTGTCCGAAGCGAGCGACGGCGCCGCGCGAGGCGCGCGCATTGCGTTCGGCGTGATTCTCGGTACCGGCGTCGGTGGCGGCATTGTCGTGCACGGACGCGTGCTGGAAGGCCATAACGGCATCGCCGGCGAATGGGGCCACAACCCGCTGCCGTGGCCGCGTGACGACGAGCGGCCGGGCCATGCATGCTTTTGCGGCCGGAACGCGTGCATCGAAACGTTCCTCTCCGGCCCGGGCCTGCTCCGCGACTATCGTTCTCATGGCGGTGACGCCTGCGATTCGGTGCCCGAAATCGTCGCGCGCGCCGCGACCGATTCGCCCGCCGAGCAGGCGCTCGTGCGCTACGAGGATCGTCTCGCACGTGCCCTTGCGCACGTGATCAACATCGTCGATCCCGACGTGATCGTGCTGGGCGGCGGCGTCTCCAACATCGATCGCTGGTATCGCACGGTACCCGCCCGCTGGACGCGCTACGTGTTCAGCGATCGCGTCGACACGCGACTCGTTCGCAACGTGCACGGCGACTCGAGCGGCGTGCGTGGCGCGGCATGGTTGTCGATGGAAGCAACTTCCAGCGGCTTTCCGCCTCCGTCTTACAAGACCTCCGACCCGGCACCGACAGCGGCGGATCGGCCGATGCCCTAAAGTGGAGCGGTGTGGCATCGGCCAATCGAAGATCGGAGGACGTATGAGCATCTCTGTGAAAGCAGCCGTGGGTGTCGCGGGACTCGTGATGGCGACGACGGCGGCGGCCCAGGTGACGTTTTACTCGCGCGATGATTTCCATGGCCGGCAATTCACGGCGAACGGCCAGGTCCGCAACATGGACCGTAGTGGATTCAACGATCGCGCATCGTCGGCGATCGTGAGCGACGGCAACTGGCAGGTGTGTTCGGACGCCTTCTTCAACGGCCAGTGCGTCGTTCTCCAACCCGGCGAGTATCGGAACCTCGATCGGATGGGGCTCGGCGACAAGATCTCGTCGGTGCGGCCCGTGGGTGACCGTTACGGCTCCAACGACGGTTATCGCGATCGCGCCTATGTCGCGCAGGGCGGCGGCTACGACTGGCATCGTCGCCACGGCGAGCGGCTCTTCGATGTGCCGGTGTCGTCCGTGCACGCCGTCGTAGGCCCGCCGGATCAACGCTGCTGGGTCGAGCGGCAAGCGACGGGCAACGTTCCGGGCGCCATCGCCGGTGCAGTGTTGGGCGGCATTCTGGGTCATCAGATCGGCAACGGTCATGGCCGCGATGCAGCCACGGCAGGGGCCGCGATCGCCGGTGCGGCGATCGGCTCGAGCGTCGACGGCGGCGGCGGGTATGCCGACGTGCAGCGCTGTGCGTACGTGCCGAACGACAACCGGCCCGACTACTACGACGTGACGTACGTGTTCCGCGGTCAGGTGCACCATGTGCAGATGACCGAGCCGCCGGGCCCGACGATCACCGTCAACCGCGATGGCGAGCCGCGCGAATAGGCGCGGATTCACAGGCAGGAAGAAGCGGCCCCGCGGGGCCGCTTTTCGTCGGCACGTGTTCGGCTGATCGCTACATGCCGCGATATTCGGGACCGCCGCCGCCTTCCGGCGGCACCCAGTGGATGTTCTGCCGCGGATCCTTGATGTCGCAGGTCTTGCAGTGCACGCAGTTCTGCGCGTTGATCTGCAAGCGCGCCGCCGCACCTTCGGTCACGAACTCGTAGACGCCGGCCGGGCAGTAGCGCGCCTCCGGTCCGTCGTACGTGCGCAGGTTGACGCCGACGGGAATCGCGGGATCGCGCAGTTGCAGGTGCACGGGCTGATCTTCTGCGTGATGGGTGTTCGACAGGAACACCGACGACAGGCGATCGAACGTGATCGCGTTGTCGACTTTCGGATACTCGATCTTCGGCATCTCCGCCGCCGGCTTCAGGCTGTCGTGATCGGCGTGGCGATGCCGCATCGTCCACGGCACGAGCCCACCGAGCCCCAAGTCGTTCAGCCACATGTGCACGCCGCCGTGCAGCGTACCGGCCACCGTGCCGAAGCGCAGCCCGGGCTTGACGTTGCGCACCTTGTGGAGATCCTCGTACACCCACGAGCGCCGCCACGCCAGGTCGTACGCAGCAAGCTCGTCGTGCGCGCGGTCTTCGGAAACCGCGGCGAACGCGGCTTCCGCGGCGAGCATGCCGGTCTTCATCGCATTGTGCGAACCCTTGATGCGCGGCAGGTTCACGAAGCCCGCCGCGCAGCCGATCAGCGCGCCGCCGGGGAACACGAGCTTCGGCACCGACTGCAGGCCGCCTTCGCTGATCGCGCGTGCGCCGTACATGAGCCGCTTGCCGCCCTCGAACGTGGCGCGGATCGCCGGATGCAGCTTGAAGCGCTGGAATTCCCCGTACGGCGACAGGTGCGGGTTCTCGTAATCGAGATGCACGACGAAGCCGACGGCGACGAGGTTGTCGCCATAGTGATAGACGAACGAGCCGCCGCCGGTGCGATCGTCGAGCGGCCAGCCTTCGCTGTGAATCACGAGCCCGGGATGATGCTGCGCGGGCTCGACCTGCCACAATTCCTTGAGGCCGATGCCGTATTTCTGCGGGTCCACGCCGTCGCGCAGCGCGAAGCGTCGCATCAGTTCCTGCGACAGCGAACCGCGCGTGCCCTCTGCGAACAGCGTGTAGCGTGCGTGCAGTTCCATACCGGGCTGGTACTCGGGCTTGTGCGCGCCATCCTTAGCGATGCCCATGTCGCCGGTCGCGACGCCCTTGACGACCCCGTTTTCCTCGAGCACTTCGGTCGCGGCAAAGCCCGGGTAGATCTCGACGCCGAGCGATTCGGCTTTCGTGCCGAGCCAGCGGCACACGTCGCCGAGGCTCGCGATGTAATTGCCGTGATTGCGCATCAGCGGCGGCATCAGCACCGTCGGAATGCGAAACGCGTTGCGTTCGGTGAGGTAGAGGAAGCGGTCCTCGGTGACCGCAGTGGCGAGCGGCGCGCCTTGCGCCTGCCAGCCGGGGATCAATTCGGCGAGCGCGCGCGGATCGATCACGGCGCCCGACAGGATGTGCGCGCCGACTTCCGAGCCCTTCTCCAGGATGCACACCGAAACCTCGCGCGACGCGGCGGCGGCGAGTTGCTTCAGCCGGATTGCGGCTGCAAGGCCGGAGGGGCCTGCGCCGACGATCACGACGTCGTATTCCATCGCTTCGCGCGTCATCGCGACTCCGGTGCTTGCGTTCGGGGGCACAAACAGCTCAATTATAATGACGCGCGCCTATGAACCTCCTCGCGATCATCGTCGCGCTCGGGCTCGAGCAGTGGCGCTCCTTCGAATGGCGTGCGGCCACCGAGCGCGCGTATGTGCAGTACGTGCGCGGCATCGAGCGGCGCCTCAACGGCGGCACGCTCGCGCAAGGCGTGATCGCGACGCTGCTCGCGATCGCGCCGCCCGTCGTCGGCGCCGCGGCCATCGCATGGCTGCTGTACACCGTTCATCCGTTGCTCGCGCTCGCGTTCAACGTGCTCGTGCTGTATGCGCTGATGGGCTTTCGCCGCTTCAGTCATGCGATCTCCGCGATCATCGGCGCGTTGAAGGCCGGCGATCTCGCTGCGGCGCGGCGCGCGCTCGCGTCGTGGAGCGGCACGTCGAGCACCGATTGGTCGACCCAGGAGATCGCGCGCGTTGCGATCGAGCGCGGCCTCGCCGACGCGTATCGGCAGGTGTTCGCCGTGCTGTTCTGGTTCGTGGTGCTGCCGGGTCCCGCCGGGGCGGTGCTCTATCGCGCGGCGGCGTTGCTCGCGTCGGAGTGGAAAGGCGCGCTGCCCGGCGACGACCTGACCGTGCTCACGCGCTCGCTGCAACTCTTCGGCTTGCCGGCACGGCGCCTGCTGTGGCTGCTCGACTGGATTCCCGCGCGGCTCACCGCGTTGTCGTTCGCGGTCGTCGGCGACTTCGAGGACGCCGCGTATTGCTGGCGCACGCAGGCGCGCGCGTGGCCGCAGGCGTTCGGCGGCGAAGCGGTCGGCGTGGTGCTCGCGAGCGGCGCGGGCGCGCTCGGTGTGCAACTCGGCGGTGCGCTGCCCGGCGACGATGGCCGGCCCGAGCCGCGCCCCGAGATCGGCATGGGCGATGCCGTCGAGGCCGAAGTGCTGCCCTCCGCGGTCGGCCTGGTGTGGCGCGCGCTCGTGCTGTGGCTGCTGCTCGTGTTCCTGCTGTCCCTCGCCAATTGGGCACCGTGACACGCCTCGCGCGAAACGGTTAGCGCGCGGGATCGCGCGCGGCTTTGCTTTCGGCGACGAGCGTGCGCAGCAATTGCGCGCGCTGCGGCGCCACGCGTCCATCAGCCACGGCCGCCTGCACTTCGCATCCGGGCTCGCGGTCGTGACGGCAATCGCGAAAGCGGCAATGCGACACGAGATCGCGCAGCTCGACGAAGGCATGCGCGAGCGTGTCGCGGGTCTCGTGCGCGAGGCCGAACACCTTCATCCCCGGCGAGTCGACGATCCAGCCGTCGCCCTGCGGCAGTCGATAGAGTGTCGCGGACGTCGTCGTATGCCTGCCGCTCGCGAGCGCCTGCGACAGCTCGCCAACGCGCGCCTGCGCGTCGGGCACGAGCGCGTTGACGAGCGTCGACTTGCCCATCCCCGATTGACCGATCACCACGCTGTGCTCGGCGTTCAGGTACGGGAGCAGCGGCGAAACGTCGTGGCGTGCGGAAATCGGCACGACCGCATAACCGAGTTCCGCGTACGGCGCGAAGCGCGTCAGGAAGGCGTCGGTGTGGGGCAAATCACGCTTGTTGACGACCAGCACGAAGCGGCAGCGCTGCGTCTCGGCCGCGATGATCCAGCGATTGAGCAGGTGCTCGTCGACCGCAACGTCGGGTGCGACCACGCCGAGCACCTGGGTGACGTTCGCCGCGATCAGCTTCTCGCGAAACGCGTCGGAGCGGAACAGCAGGCTCTTGCGCGGCGCGACGTCGACGATGGCGCCGCCCCCGTGCGTGCGCTCGACCTCGACGCGATCACCGCACGCGAGCGTCGTGGAGCGGCCCTTCAGCACGCATTCGAGCGTGCCGCCTTCGTCGAGGTCGACCGCGTAATGACGCCGGTAGGCGGCGACGACGAGTCCGTGCAGCGGTACCGCTCGCGCCGCCACGAAGTTACGCGCGACGCCGATCAGCCGAGGAGCGCATCGGTCTTCGCCGCGCAGACGACGTCGTTGTCGGTGACGCCGCCGGCGTCGTGCGTCGACCAGGCGACGACGCAGCGGTTGTACGACACCGCGAGGTCGGGATGATGATCCTCGCGATTCGCGATCCACGCGAGTGCGTTCACGAAGCCGATCGTCTCGTGAAAGTCGGCGAAGCGATACGTCTTCTCGAGGCGCCCCTCCGCATTCGTCCAGCCATCGAGCACGGCGAGCTTCGCGCGAAGCGTGTCGTCGGCGAGCTTGCTCGTGCCGGCGCGACAGTGCTGCGTCGCGAGCTTCGCGACTTCGGCCGACGGTGCGGCAAATGCGGTGGTCATCGAAACCTCCATAGGCGAAGCGCCGCGCTTACGATGACGCGGTGAGGGCGGTGAGGCGCGCCACGCGCACCGCCGCGGGTGGATGCGAATCGTAGAACGCCGAATGGAGCGGATCGGGCGTGAGCGTCGATGCGTTGTCTTCGTAGAGCTTGATCAGCGCGGCGACGAGCGCGCGCGCGGACGCGTGGCGCGCGGCGAAGGCGTCGGCTTCGAATTCGGGGCGGCGCGAATACGCCGAGGCGAGCGGCGCGAGCATGAACGTGAACACCGGCAGCGCGAGCATGAACAGCGCGAGCGCGACGCCGGGCCGCGTCATGGCCGTGGCGATCTCGTCGGGCGCGATGCCGAGCCCCGCGTAGAACCAGGGCGCACGCGTCAGCCACGCGAGGAGCGCGAGCAGCGCGAGCGATGCGATCGCGGACCAGATCACGCGCTTCACGACGTGGCGCAGCCGGAAATGACCGAGCTCGTGCGCGAGCACCGCCTCGATCTCGTCCGGTGCGAGGCGCGCGAGCAGCGTGTCGAAGAACACGACGCGCTTCGCCTTGCCGAAGCCCGTGAAGTACGCGTTGCCGTGCCCCGAGCGCTTCGACCCGTCCATCACGAACAGCCCCGACGAACGAAACCCGCAGCGCAGGAGCAGGCGCTCGATGCGCTCGCGCGCGGCGCCTTCGGGCATCGGCGAGAAGCGATTGAAGAGCGGCGCGATCACGGTGGGATAGAGCACGAGCACGAGCAACTGGAAGCCCATCCACGCGAGCCACGCGTATATCCACCACCACGCGCCGGCGCGCTGCATCAGCCAGAGCACCAGGAACGCGAGCGGCACGCCGAGCGTCGCACCGACCGCGATGCCTTTCGCGAGATCCGCGAGCCACAGCGAAAGCGTGGTGCGGTTGAATCCGAAGCGCTCTTCGATGCGGAACGTGCGCCACCATGCGAACGGCAGCGACACCGCGCCGCTGATCGCGGCGATCGCGACGAGCAGCAGCACGTCGCGCACGATGGACGGCGCTTCGACCGACTGCGTCGTCGCGACGAGCGCGGACAAGCCGCCGCCGAGCGTCAGCGCGAGCAGCACGAGCGCATCGACGATCGCCTCGCCCTCGCCGAGCCGTTGCTTCGCCACGGTGTAGTCGGCCGCCTTGTGGTGCGCCGATTCGTTCACGCGTTCGGCGAACGGCGCAGGCGTCGCGCTGCGGTGCGCGCGCACGTGCGCCACCTGGCGCTGCGCGAGCCACAGGCGCACGCCGAGCGTGCCGGCGAGCGCGGCGACGAAGAGGACAGTGAAGGCGAGGGGCGTCATGACGCGCGCGTACAATCGATGCATTCATTCTAACGCGCGCGAGCATGCCTGCCGACCCGAACCGGCTCATCTGGATCGACCTCGAAATGTCGGGCCTCAAGCCCGATCACGATCGCATTCTCGAAGTGGCGCTCGTCGTCACCGACCACGAACTCGAAGTCGTCGCGCAGGCGCCCGTGTACGTCGTGCATCAGGACGAGGCGGTGCTCGCCGGCATGGATACGTGGAACACGTCGACGCACGCGCGCTCGGGCCTCACCGACAAGGTGCGCGCATCGACGTGGAGCGAAGCGCAGGTCGAGCAGGCCGTGCTCGCGTTCCTGCAGGAGCAGGTGCCGGCGAAGGCCTCGCCGATGTGCGGCAATTCGATCTGCCAGGACCGCCGCTTCCTCGCGCGCTTCATGCCGTCGCTCGAGGCGTGGTTCCATTACCGCAACCTCGACGTGTCGACGCTGAAGGAACTCGTGCGCCGCTGGCGGCCCGAGCTCGTGAAAGGCATTCCGAAGGAAGGCAGGCACGAGGCGCTCGCCGATGTTCTCGAATCGATCGACGAGCTTCGCTACTACCGCGAGCACTTCCTCAGACTGGAGCATGCGGGCAGCGCGTGGCCGCAGTGAAGTACTGCAGCGCCTGCGGCTCGCCGCGCGTCGAGCGCCTGGTGCCCGAGGGCGACACGCTGTTGCGTGACGTGTGCGCCGCGTGCGGCACGATCCATTACCAGAACCCGAAGGTCGTCGTCGGCTGCCTGCCCGAATTCGAGGATCGCGTGCTGCTGTGCCGGCGCGCGATCGAGCCGCGCAAGGGCCTGTGGACGCTGCCTGCGGGCTTTCTCGAGAATGGGGAAACGCTCGAGAGCGGCGCGCTGCGCGAAACGCTCGAGGAGGCGGGAGCGCGCGTGGCGGTGGCCGCGCTCTACGCGGTGATCAGCCTGCCGCACATCAGCCAGGTGTACATGATGTTTCGCGCGCGGCTCCTCGACCTCGACTTCGGTCCCGGCCCCGAAAGCCTCGAGGCGCGGCTCTTCGAGGAGCGCGAGATACCGTGGGAGCTGCTTGCGTTTCGTACGATCGGGCGGACGCTGCGCAATTACTTCCTCGACCGGCGGCTCGCCGCGTTTCGCCTGCACGTGAGCGCGATCGAGCGACGCGCGCCGATCACGCCCGACCTGCTCGCCGCGGGCTAGAGGCCGGGGCGTTCAGTCGGCCTGCGCGGCGCGCTCGCGCAACTGCTCGAACTGCTGCTGCAGGCGATTCATCTCTTCATCGGACAGCGATTCGAGGTTGATCAGGCTCGAGCGTGCGTTGGTCACCGCGCGCAGCAGCTCGTCGAGCTTGAGCTGCGTCGCCTTCGTGTCGCGGCTCTGGCTGTTCTGGATGATGAACACCATCAGGAACGTGACCACGTTGGTGACGGTGTTCGCGATCAGTTGCCACGCGTCGGAAAAGCCGAACATCGGCCCCGTCACGGCCCAGATGACGATGAAGATCGCCGCGGCGAAGAACGCCCACGACGAACCGAACGCTTCGGACAGCGCGTGTGACACGTGGTGGAACCAGTTATTCATGGCGCGGCTCCCTGCAGGCCTGGATCTGGACGACGGCGCCGTCGACATCGGCGGCGCCCGACGACACGAGGCGTCGCAAGCTATGACAGCGTCCGCCCCAGCAAAGATCGTAGCCGCGGGTGTAGGACGAAAGCGTCAGTCGCAGTTCAGGAAGTGGCGGAACGGCCGGATGCCACGTCCACCAGCCGTCGCGGAACGTCGCGTCGGGCGGCGGATCCATGCCGGCGCCCGAGCTCTGGATGCGGGCTTCGACGAGCCGCAACGCGGGCCCGTCGATGCGATAGCGCTCTTCCCAGCGCGTCTTCTGCACGGAGTGCGTCCAGGCGACGGTGAACTCGTGTGCGGGCACGACCGCCCGCAGCGCGCCAGCCACGAGGAGGCACGCGACATTCACGGACGTGGGCGATGCGCTAGGCGCGAGCGCGAAGCGGCGTGGGCGCGCTTCGCGTGCGCCACAGATGCCACGCGACGAAGAGCGCGCTGGCGACGAAGCCCACCTGGTCGGTCCACGACGGGGAGGCAACGAGGAACGACGCGGACACGAACGCGACGACGCGCTCGGCCCAGCCGAGCCGGCCGCGCAGGAAGTAGCCGATCGCGGCGCCGCCCCAGAGTCCGATCGCGATCACCGTCTTGACGATCACGTAGATCGCCGCGAGGAAGAGCGTCTTGCCCGGCGTCGACTGCAGCATC
>JAICKU010000121.1 GCA_025927765.1 Burkholderiales bacterium | reverse complement strand
GTTGCCGATGGCCGCGACGTGCTGCGGGCCGATCGACTCGACGAGCGCGAGCTTGGCCGCCGCCTGGTTCTCGGCATCGAGAAGCGTGAGTTCGCACGGACATTGCCGCAACTGTTCGGGTGCCGAGGCAAACGTATTGCCGGTCACCACACGCACGCGCAATTGCCTGGCAACTTCGGGCAGCAGCGCTCGTGGACCCTCGAGCAGCTGGCCGTCGCGTGCGAGCGTGCCGTTGAAGTCGCAGACGAGGTCGGACAGCACGAGATGCCCGAAACCCGGAATGTCGACGTCGATCATGAATGCGCCGCGTGGATGGCGGCATCGCGGAGTTGCGCGACGTCGTCCGGGCGCGGCAACGGCGCCACCGCCCCGTATCCCGTCGTCGCGATCGCTGCCGCGCAGTTCGCGTACCGCGCTGCGGTGAATGGATCGTCGCCCGCGACGATGCGCGCTTCGAACGCGCCATCGAAGCAATCGCCCGCCCCCGTCGCATCGACGCTCGCCACGCGACGGCCCTCGATGCGCTCGCGCCGCTCGCCATCCGAGACGAGGCAACCGTCTCGCCCCAGCTTCAGTACGACGACGCGTGCGCCGAGTTCGTGACACGCGTCGACGATGCGCTCCGGATCGTCTTCATCGAACAGGAGCTTCGCGTCGTCGTGGCTCGGCAAGGCCCAGTCGGCCAAACGCAGCGTGGCGAAGATTACCGCCTTCGCGCGCGCGAGCGGCCACAACTTGAGGCGCAGGTTCGTGTCGAACGCGATGCGGGCGCCGGCATTTCGCGCAATCTCGATCGCGGCGAAGCACGCATCGCACGCCGGCGTCGAGATCGCCTGGCTGATGCCGGACAGATGCAGCACGCGCGTGGCACGCAGCACGCCGGCCGGCAGCGACGCCGGCGTCATCGCCGACGCCGCGGAGCCGTGACGCAGGTACGAGAACTCGTGACCGTGCGCGCCGTGCGAAACGAAGTAGACGCCGGTGGGATGCGCCGGATCGATGCCCACACCGTCGACGCACACGTTCTCGTCGCGCCACAAGCCGAGCAGGCGCCGCCCGAACGCGTCGTCGCCGACGCGCGTGACGTACGCCGTGCGTGCACCGAGCCGCGCCGCCGCGATGATGGCGTTCGACGTGTCGCCGCCTTCACCCTGCAGCCACGTGCGAGCGTCGGCCGAACGCGCCTCGTTGAATTCGATCATCGCTTCGCCGAGCGCGACGATGTCGAAGCGCATCGTCATTTCCTTGCGGGCAGCGCGCGATATGCGGATGCGTACGCCGCCGCTGCCGTGCGTACGTCGCCGATCGCGACACCCGGCTTGTAGAGATTCGAGCCCGTGCCGAAGCCGTCGGCGCCGACCGTCCACCACGGCGCCATGTTGTCGGGACGAATGCCGCCCACGGCGAACACGAGCGCGGCCTTCGGCAACACCGCGCGCCATGCGCGAAGCGTCGCGGGCACCATTGCCTCGGCGGGGAACAGCTTGAGGCCGTCCGCGCCGGCCGCGAGCGCCGCGAACGCTTCGGTCGGCGTCGCGACGCCCGGCAGGCACACCATGCCGAGCCGCTTCGCTTCGCGCACGACGGCCACGTCGGCGTGCGGCATCACGATCAGCTGACCGCCGGCGTCCCTGACGCGCGCGACGTCGGCCGGATCGATGACGGTCCCTGCACCCACGAGCGCGCGCGTGCCGAAATCATCGGCGAGGCGGCGAATCGACGTGAACGGCTGCGGCGAATTGAGCGTCACCTCGAGGATGCGAAAGCCCGCGGCGAAGAGCGCTTCGCCGACGGCCTGCACCTCGTCGGGCGTGATGCCGCGGAGGACCGCAACGAGCGGCAACGGCGAAAGATAATCGGCGAGCTTCATCGTTCGTCCTTCATGCGTTGAGCAGTCCGGCACGCTGCGCAATGCGCCACAGGCCGCGTGCAGCCGCGTGGTCGGTGATCCGTTGCGACAGTATCGCCGCGTCGCCGAGCGCGAGCGCATAGCGCTCCGCGAGCGTGTCGCGGCCGATCACGTGCACGACCGAAGGGTCGGCGCCGGCGCGGATCGCCCAGGCGCGCGCGCCGCGAATCTCGCGCCCGATCAGAAGGCCCGACAGCCAGTCGGCCACTTCGTCGCTTTGCAGTTGGCCGGCGAGCGACAGCGTGCGCGCGCCGAAGAGATCGTGCGAAAGCTCGCCTTCGCGCAGGCCGCGCGCGACGCCGCGCGAAAACGCGTCGCGCGAGAAGCGTCCCGGCTCGTGGCCGGCGAGGCGGCCGAGCATGCTGTGGTCGAGCAGCACCGCGTAGAGCTCGCCGGTCATGAACGTCGTGAAATCGACGATGCGCCCGTGCTCGACGCGTGCCCACTTGCTGTGCGTGCCTGGCAGCACGGCGAGCACCGAGGGCGCGTCGATCGCGACGGCGCCGAGGAGCTGCGTTTCCTCGCCGCGCATCACGTCGGGCGTGCCCGACACGTCGCGCGTCTCGACGCCCGGCACGATCGCGAGCACGTCGAACGGCAGTTGCACGAGATGATCGGCGAGGGCGACGAGCGACGCGGGGCACGACACGTACGGCGCTTCGATCCATCCTTGCCGGCTGCCGACCATGCCGCAGGCGATGCGCGGCGCGAGTCCGAGCGGCATGCCGTCGATCAGCTTCGCGAGCGCCGCGTCGAAACGACCGTCACGGACATGGCGCACGCCGAGCGGCGTGTCGCGCTGCGCGACGACGCTGCCGTCGGCGTCGAGGCAAAACGCGCGCGCGGACGACGTTCCCCAATCGATCGCGACGAGCGCGGTGGCCGCCACGATCGGATCTACCAGCGCGCGGCCGCTTCGTCGTCGCTCGCGCGCGCCTCGACCCAGCGCTCGCCATGCTCGCCGCGCTCCTTCTTCCAGAACGGCGCACGCGTCTTCAGCCGATCCATCGTGAACTCGCAGGCGTCGAACGCCGCGCCGCGATGGGCGCCCGTGACGACGACGAGCACGATCTGGTCGCCGGGGCCAAGGGTCCCGACGCGATGCACGACGAGCACGTCGCGCACGGCGAAGTGTCGTTTCGCCTCGGCAACGATGTCCTCGAGCGCGCTTTCGGTCATGCCCGGGTAGTGCTCGAGCGTCATCGTGTCGACGCCGGCGCCGGCATTCACGTCGCGCACGGTGCCGATGAACGCCGCCACGGCACCCACGCCGCGGTCTTCGGCCCGCAGCCGCGCGATTTCGCGGCCGGCGTCGAAGTCCTCCGTTTGTACGCGGACAGGCATGCGCTCGAGCGCGACGCTAGCCGCCGGTGACCGGCGGGAAGATCGCGACTTCGTCGCCGTCGGCCAGCGTGTGATCGACGCGCACGAGACGATGGTTGACGGCAAAACGGACGGCGCGGCCGGGCGCGAGTTCCGCGGCCCAGACGTTACCGCGCGCGCGCAGCGACGCGACGACGTCCGCCACCGTGGGCGCCTCATCGGCCAGCGACAGGGCTTCCCCGGCGGACGAGAACGCCTCGCGCAGCCGCGCCAGATAGACGAGCCGCAGGCGAACGACGCTGTCGGTGGAATCGCGCATGACGTCGATTGTACGACGCTGCGGAACAGGGGCCGACACGACAAGCAGGGTCAGACCCTACTTATCGTCAGAAGCGGAACTGCATGCCCAACTGGACCTGGTCCGAATCGGGCAGCACGCCCGGTGCGCCTTCGCCGGCGAAGCGCGGGAAGCGTGCGTATTCGAGGCGCAGGCCGAGGGCGGGCGTCACGTCGTAGCGGACGCCCACGCCGTAGTTGACGCCGTCGCGGAAGCGGCGGGCATCGCCGGGCGCGAGCGCGGCAAGCGCGTAGGCCGGGGGCGTATCGCTGCGCGCATAGCCGAGGCGCCCGTAGAGCGACAGGCTGTTGCGCAGCGACCAGGTCGTATAGACGTCGGCGTTGTAGCTGTGGTTGGCGAGATCGGGCTGCGAGGCGACCAGCGACAAGCCCACGCCCCGGCGGATGGACGCGTCGGACGGCTGCAACGCGTAGCTTTCGCTTGTGGAGAGCGACCCTTCGACGGCGAGGTCGTTACGAAAGCGATAGCCGCCGAAGGCCAGCGTGCGGCGGGCGGCCGTGTCGTCGCTGACAGGCGACGCAAAGCGGTCCCAGGCCGACGAGAGGTGGCCGAGGCGCACGCCCCGGGTCTCGGCGCCGGCCTCGCGCACCGAAACGCCACCGTAGAACCCGCTCGCGGCGGTCGAACCGGCGGCGTTGTCCGCGGCGAGCACGCCCGGCGAGGCGAGCACCGCGCCGAGGACAAGCACGAAAAGTGACTGTTTCAAAAGCATTTTCGACTTCCGATGCGCCGCGCGGGTCGCGAGCTGCGATCGCGTTCACCCCACGGCCCGAACGTAACCCGCCCCCGCCGATTCGTCAATCGACGACAGGACCGGCGGACGCATTCTGCACGACGAATGTGGCGATCGCATCCACGTCGCGCAAGTCGAACACCGGCAACGAGCTCTCCAGGCGCTCCGGCGCGTCGGTCGCCACCGCCCGGACCCACGGATCGCCGGGGGCGAGCCGCGGCTTGTCGACCACTTCGCGCCACACTTCGATCTTGGGCACCGGCGCCCGCTTCCACCCCTCGACCAGCGCGAGGTCGCAGGGCCCGAGGCGCCGCAATGCCGCACCGAGCGTGAGTTCCGCGGCGCCACGAAGCTCGTGGATCAGCGCGTAGCGGACGGCCGACGACACGAGCACCTCGGTGCAGCCTGCCTGCCGATGCCGGTACGAGTCCTTGCCGGGCTGGTCGATGTCGAAGTCGTGGTGCGCGTGTTTCACGAGCGACACCGCGAGCCCACGCGCGACGAGCCGCGGCACGAGCGCTTCGATCAGCGTCGTCTTGCCACTGCCGGACCAGCCGGCGAAGCCGAAGACGCGCATCGTCACGTCGCCACCCACGCGTTCGTCGGGAAGCGATGCGCGAGCGGCCGTCCCGAGTCGCGCGCGAGTCCCGCGTGGACGACCTCGCCGTCCCACACCATCACGCCCGCCGCAAGCCCGGGATCGCTCCTAAGGGCCTGCGCGACGCCCAGTGTCGCCAGCTTCGCGACACACGGGAGCACGGCGTTCGCGAGCGCGAGGCTGGCCGTGCGCGCCACCAGCGCCGGCATGTTGGGCACGGCGTAATGCACGACACCCTCGGCGACGTACGTCGGCTGCGACAGCGACGTCATCCGCGACGTGTCGGCGATGCCGCCCTGATCGATGCCGACGTCGACCAGCGCCGAACCGGGCCGCATCGCCCGTACGACGTCGCGTCGTACGAGCTTCGGCGACAGTGTGCCGGGCTCGAGAACGGCGCCGATCACGAGATCGGCCGCAGCGACCGCATCGTCGAACGCGCCGCCCTCGGCCAGCACCGACGTGCGAATCGCATGACCTTCACGCGCAACCGCCGCCGACAGGTGCGCGAGGCGCGCCTCGCCGCGCGAGAACACCTGCACGTCGCAGCCGAGTCGTGCCGCGATGCGCGCGGCTTCGCCGCCGACGTTGCCCGCGCCGAGCACGACGACGCGTGCGGCGGGCACGTCGTCGACGCCGGTCACGAGCGTGCCGTTGCCGCCAGCGTCGTTCTGCAGGGCGCGTGCGCCCGCGAGGGGGGCGAGCCGTCCGGCGATGCGCGACATCGGCGCGAGCAGCGGCAAGCGTCCCTCCGCGTCGCGCACCGTTTCGTATGCGATCACGCGCACGCCGGCCTCGAGCACGGCGGCGAGCAGCTGCGGGTCGCGATTCAACTGCGCAAAGCCGAAGATGGTCGTGCCTACGCGAAGGCGCACGCATTCGCCGCGCTGCACCTCCTTCACCTTGACGATGAGCGGCGACGCCCACGCCTCGCCCTCGTCGACGATCGTCGCACCCGCGGCACGGTACGCGTCGTCGGTGAAGCCGCTCGCCACACCTGCCCCGGCCTCGACCACCACGATGTGGCCGGACGCGGCGAGTGCGCGTACGCCGTCCGGAACGAGCGCGACGCGGCGCTCGCCGTCCTTCGATTCGCGGGGAAGGCCGATCTGCACGGCGCTTTGGAGGTGACCGGGACGAACGATTGTAGACGGCGATGTAGACTGGAGAGGATCGTCCCCATCTATCGCGCATGGACTTTCCGCTCGTACCCGCCGCCCGTCGCAACGACGAGCCCTCGCACGGCGCCATCATCGCAACGCTCGAGCGCGTGCTCTCCGAAATTCCGCCGCCCGCATCGGGCCGCACCGACCTGCCCGAGCAAGCGGCGAGAGCAATCGCGCGGCGGGCCGCGAAGCGCGCCGCGGTGCTGTCGGGCTCGCTCGCGCTGCCCCCCGGTCCGCTCGGCTTCGTCACGCTGCTGCCCGACCTCTACCTCATCTGGCAGACGCAGCGGCAGATGGTG
>JAICKU010000085.1 GCA_025927765.1 Burkholderiales bacterium | reverse complement strand
CCCACTTGGATTCAAAGGGGGGCCCCACTGCGGGGTCACCCCAGTATTTCTACGATTACGGGCTCCCACCCCGATGTCGGATGTCGCCGATGTCGCCCCGATGTCGGATGCCGATGTCGCCTCAATGCGCGGCGGCGCGCATCGCCGCGTCGACGTCGATGTACTGCCACCACTGCGAGCGGATCGGGTGCGGCACGTACGCGCCGATCCAGGGATGGCGCAGGCTGTCCTCGAGGATGTGGTACGTCATCCGCCACGGCGCATACGCGATCACGAGCTGTGTCATCTCGTCGAAGAGCTTCGTGCGCTCGGGTGAATCGGGGAGCGTGCGCGCCTTTTCATAGAGCACGTTGAACTGCGGCAGGTTGAAGCGCGCATTGTTCTCCGGACCCGATGGGCCGTAGAGCAGCTGCATGAAGTTCTCGGCGTCGGGGTAGTCGGCGTTCCAGCCGTCGCCGCGCATCGGGATCTTGCCGAGCCGGGCCATCTTGCGCAGCTCGGGCACGCGATCCTTCTTGACGACGATGCGGATGCCGATCGCGTCCATGTTCTTCTTCCACAGCTCGTCGCCTTCGCGCGACGCCGAGTTCGGCGTCGACCAGCGCTCGATCGTCAGCGGCTTGCCGTCGGGGGTTTCGCGATAGCCGTCGCCGTCGCGATCCTTGTAGCCGAAGCGATCGAGCAGCGCCCGCGAGAACGCCGGGTCGTAGATCTGTGCCTCGGTCCGAAGATTCGGGTCGTAGCCTGCGATGTCCGGCGGGATCGGCCCGTTCGCGGGGATGGCGCGCCCTTTGAGCAGAACGCGAATCGCTTCCGCATTGTCGTAGCCCATCGCGATCGCGCGGCGCAACGCGATCTTCTCGCGCGAATAGCCGCCCACCACCGGGTCTTCCATGTTGAAGTAGACCCACCACGTGTTCGGCCGCAACAGCACGTCGTGCACGATGCCGCGCGAAGCGAGCGACGCCTTGAGCTTGCCCTGGGCGTCGAGCGCTTCGGGAATGAACTCGACGGGCACGATGTCGAGGAAATCGATCTCGCGCTTCAGGAACGCGAGCCAGCGCGCCTGTCCCTCCTCGATCACGCTGATCTCGACGCGCGCGTTCTGCGGCAACCGCTTGCCTTTCAGTGCCGCGGCGACGGGTTCCGACGATGGGGGAATCGGTCCCGCGGGCACGTACGTGGTTTCGCGATATCCGGGATTCGCGTCGAGCACGATCCGCGTGCTGCGCTTGTACTCGCCGAGCATGTACGGCCCGGTGCCGACCGGATGCGCACCGATGTCGGCGCCGTACGCCTCGACGACTTCGCGCGCCTGCGCCGAGATGTTCGGTACGGCAAGCACGTACGGAAAGCGCAGGTCCGGCGCGACGAGACGAATGCGCAGCGTGTAGCGATCGACGACCTCGAGCCCCGCGATCGGCGCGTCGTAATCGAAGTGCCCGGTCTTCAATGCCTGCTGGCGTGCCGCGTCGCCGCCTTCGATCTTGCCTTCGATCAGCCACAGCCACGGGGACTTCACGGCGGGGTCGAGCAGGCGCTTGAACGCGTACGCGAAATCGCCCGCCGTCAGTTCGCGCCGCTTGCCCTTGAACGCCGGATCCGGCGTGAAGTACACGCCCTTGCGAACGGGGCAAAGATAGGACTTGCCGTTGTCCTCGACGGTCGGCATCGCCTCGAGCGCGCGCGGCACGAGCTTCACGGGCCGTGCGAGGTAGTCGTAGTCGAGCATCGTGTCGAAGACGTTCGCGATGATGCTGTCCGACGCCGCATCGGACGCGAACGGCGGGTCGAAGCTCGTCTCGGCGATCGAGAACCCGACGTGCAGCGTCTTCGCAGGATCGGCGGCGAACGAAGGCAGCGCGCCGACATGGGCCAGCGCGAGCGCGAGCACCAGGCGCGCCACCCCTTGTCGCACACGCGACGCGCGCCGTAGCATCGCGTTCGGCGGGAAGGCGAGCCGAAAGGAGCGACGAGCGATGGACATGAAACGGATGAACGGCGGCAGCCTGCGCGCGGCCGGATACGACGAGCGCGCGCGCAGGCTCGTCGTCGAGCTGACGTCAGGCACGTTCGAATACAGCGGCGTGCCGGGCGAGGTGTGGCGGCGCTTCTCGACCGCGACGTCGCCGTGGTCGTACTTCCGCGACAACATCGAGGAAGAATATACGGCCCGGCGCACGCGCTAGCCTGCTACGCCGCCGTCTTCTCGCGCCGCTTCGCCGGCGCCGCCGCGCGCTTCGCGCGACTCGACGCCGGTGGCGCGTGGCGCGCGAGCCAGTCGAAGAACTCGCGATACCAGAGCTTCGAGTTCGCGGGCTTCAGGATCCAGTGGTTCTCGTCCGGGAAGTAGACGAGCCGCGCCGGCACGTCCCTCGCCTTCAGCGAATTGAAATACTGCAGCCCCTGCGCGGCGGGCACTCGATAGTCGAGCTCCCCGTGGATCACGAGCGTCGGCGTCTTCGCGTTCTTCACGTAGCGGTGCGGCGACTGGCGCATCACGCGTTCCTCGTCGTCCCAATGCCATGCGCCGAGCTCACGCGCGAAGAAGCTGTAGCCGTCGGTCGCCATCATGCTCATCCAGTCGTAGCAGCCGGCGTGGCAGACGTACGCCTTGTAGCGGTCGGTGTGGCCGTTCATGTACGCGACCATGTAGCCGCCATAGCTGCCGCCGGTCGCGACGAGCCGAGACGAATCGATGTAGTCCTGCGCGATCAGGAAATCCGTCGCCGCCTCGACGTCGGCGAACTCCTTCTCGCCGTAGCGTCCGGGGATCGTTTCGAGAAACGCCTGCCCGAATCCGGACGAGCCGTGGTAGTTGACCGCCGCCACGACGTAGCCCTGCCCGGCGAACACCTGGGTGTTCCAGCGGAAATGCCAGCCGTCGTGATGCGACGCGTGCGGGCCGCCGTGGATGCTGTGCATCAGCGGCCACTTGCGCCGCGCGTCGAAATCCGGCGGATAGGTGACGAGCACCTGCACGTCCTCGCCGTCGGCGCCGGCGACGGTGAATTCACGCATCTCGCCTTTCGCATGGCGGGCGAGCAGCGCCCGGTTGTGGGTGTCGAGCTGCCGCTCGTCGCTGCCGTCGCCGCGCGCGGCGAAGAGTGCCGGCGGATACGCATTCGCGTCGCGCGTGAACACGATCACGCTGCCGTCGCGCGAGCGCTCGTAATCCGACACGACGCCGCCGCGCACGAGCACCGCCGGCGGCGAACCGTCGAGCGGCAGCCGCCACAGCCCGACGCGCCCGCGGTCTTCGACGAGCGCCGTGATCGCCGAGGCGTCCGGCGCGAAGCCGAGATGCGTCGTCGCGCGGTCGAGCGACGCGTGCACGCTGCGCACCCGGTTCGACACGCGATCGAATACGCGCAACTCGCCCTGGTCGTTGTACGCGCGGTCGGTGTCGTAGCTGTTGTACGCGATGAGGCGCCCGTCGGGCGAATACCGAGGATGCTCGTCGGAGCGGCCACTCTTCTGGGTGAGGTTGCGCGTGCGGCGCGTGGCGAGATCGACGACGACGATGTCGCAGCGATGCATCATTCCGGGCTCGGATTCCGGGTCGAAGGTGAGCGCGAGCTCGCGGCTGTCGGGCGCGATGTCGTAGTGCTCCACGTCCGGATCCCAGGGACGCAGCGCGAGGCCGGTGCCGGCGAGCAGGTCCGTGCTGCGGCCGCTCGCGACATCGCACGCGAACACGTGCGGCTCGCGGCCGTCGGTCAGCCAATGGTCCCAATAGCGGTACTCGGCGCGCTCGGTGACGTGCGCCTTCACCTTCGCCCCCTTGTGCTCCTTGTGGCGCGCCGCCTGCGCCGCATCGCCCTTGAGATCCGGCCACACCCACGACACGAACGCGATGCGCCTGCCGTCGGGAAACCATTTGATCGACTCGACGCCGGTCGCAACGGTCGTGACGCGCCGCGCTTCGCCGCCGTCGACCGGAATGACGTAGAGCTGCGCTTCGGCGTCGTCGTCGCGTTTCGCGGCGAACGCGACGTGGCGTCCGTCCGGCGAAAAGCACGGCCGCGTGCCCGTCCCGGCCGCCGCGAGCCGGCGCGGCTTGGCGATCGATGCGCGATCGCCGAATCCCGTGGGGTAGAGCCACAGCTCCGCGGCGCCCGCGTCCTTCGACGACGAATAGGTCGTGACCGCCGCGCACGCGAGCCGCCCGTCGGGTGAGATCGTCGGGTCCCCGACGCGCTTCACCGCCCAGAGCGCGTCGACGTCGATCGGTCGCTTGCCTGCTGCCTTGTTCCGCGGTTCGCGCGTGGGCATGAAGCTTCCTGTCTTGTAGAATGAAAGCGCGGCATTGTAATGGCAGCGCGTCGCGCCGCCCTTCGTACGCTTCCTCCCTCCGCGCAATCTCATCGCCATGAACTACCGTCGATTGGGCCGCTCGGGCCTGCAAGTGAGCGAACTGTCGTTCGGCTCGTGGGTGACCTACGGCAACCAGCTCGACGAAGGCCTCGCGCGCGAATGCATGGCCGCCGCGCACGACGCCGGCGTGAATTTCTTCGACAACGCCGAGGTCTACGCGAAGGGACGTTCCGAATCGATCATGGGCGACGCGTTGCGCAAGCTCGGCTGGCGGCGTTCGTCCTACATCGTCTCGACGAAATTCTTCTGGGGCCTCTACGACGGACCGAACGAGAAGAACACGCTCAATCGCAAGTACCTGATGCAGGCGATCGACGGATCGCTTGCGCGCCTCGGCCTCGATTACGTCGACATCGCGTTCTGCCATCGCCCCGATCCGGAAACGCCCGTCGAGGAAACGGTGTGGGCGATGCACGACATGATTGCCGCAGGCAAGGTGCTGTACTGGGGAACGTCCGAATGGAGTGCGGCGGAGATCGCGATGGCCTGCGAAATGGCCGAGCGACATCACCTGCACGCGCCCGTCACCGAGCAGCCGCAGTACAACCTGTTCCATCGCGAGCGGGTCGAGCGCGAATACGCGCGGCTCTACGAGGATTTCGGCATCGGCACGACGACGTGGAGTCCGCTGGCGTCCGGACTGCTGTCCGGCAAATACCGCGACGGCGTGCCGCCCGATTCGCGCGCCGCGATCAGCGGCTTCGAATGGCTCGCGGAGCGCATTCTCGAACCCACGAAGCTCGCGAAGGTCCAATTGCTCGTCCCGATCGCGCACGACCTCGGTTGCACGCTCGCCCAGATGTCCATCGCCTGGTGTCTCGCCAATCCGCACGTTTCGACCGTCATCACCGGCGCGAGCCGGCCATCGCAGGTCGTCGAGAACATGAAGGCGCAGGACGTCGTGCCGAAGCTCACGCCGGAGGTCATGGCACGCATCGATGCCGTCGTCGGGAGCTGAACGCCATGCGCAGCGGGTCGAGCGTCGACGCGGCTCGATCGCGTGGCGCGCGATCAGCGTGGTCACGGGCACGCGCAACCGGCGGGACGTGCGCGATTCGCGCGCAGGGCCGTCCCACGCGCGAATCAGCCCCGAAGTGCTGCGCGCGGAGGGACGTCCTTTGAACCCGCTCGATTCGTGGGCCGAAGAGCAACGCTCCGCGTATCTCTATCGCGCCTGCGCCGATGCGGAAAACGGCACCGTGCGCGCCGAACTGTTCCGTCGCCTCGCCGGGGAAGCCGAAGCGCAGGCCGCGATCTGGCGCGCGCAATTGACGGCGCGCGGGTATCCGGCGCCGGGCCCGTTCGTACCCGATGCGCGCACGCGCATCGTCGCAAATCTCGTGCAGTGGCTGGGCCCGCGGCGCCTCAAGAACGTGCTCGCGGCGATGAAAGTGCGCGGGATGGCCATTTACGGCGGCGGCGACGATGGGCACGCGATGCCCACCGCGCTCGCGATGCTCGAACGCCATCATCGCGGCCTCGCGGGCGGCGGCAACCTTCGCGCAGCGGTGTTCGGCGTGAACGAAGGCATCGTGTCGAACGCGGGATTGATTCTCGGCGTCGCGGGCGCAGCCAGCGACGTGCGCATGATCGTGCTGTCGGGCGTCGCGAGCATGGCCGCCGGTGCGCTCGCGATCGCCGCCGGCGAATACGTGTCGGTGCGCGCGCAGCGCGAACTCTACGACCATCAGATCGCGCTCGAGCGCCACGAACTCGCGCAATACCCCGAAGCCGAGGCGCAGGAACTCGCGCTGATCTATGCCGCGAAGGGCCTGCCGGTGAAGCAGGCCGACCGCCTCGCGCGCCGCCTCGTCGCCGATCCCGAGCACGCGCTCGACACGCTCGCGCGCGAGGAACTCGGCGTCGAACCGCGCGAGCTCGCGTCGCCGATCGTCGCCGGCTTCACGTCGCTCGGCGCGTTTGCGCTCGGCGCGTTCGTGCCGCTCGCGCCCTACCTGCTCGGGCTCGGCAGCGCGGCGCTCGCATGGACGATCGGCTTGTCGATTGCGTGCCTGTTTGCCGTCGGCGCCGCGATGTCGCTCTTCACGGGGCGAAGCGCGCTCTATGCGGGCGCGCGCATGCTCGTGATCGGGCTCGTGGCCGGGGCGATCACGTTCGGCGTCGGCCACCTGTTGAGGCTCGCCGGCGGATGAGCCAAAAAAAGAGCCGCAAACGCGAGCTTGCGGCCTGGTAGTTTCGGGCGGACGGACAGGAGGTCGCCCGCCCGGATCGGAAATGCGGGATTCAGCCGGCCTTCATGCACTCGCTGCGCGCCTTGGAGGCGTCGGCCTTGCTCATGCCCTTCGTCTTGGCATTGCATTCGGCCATCTTGTTCGACGTCGACGCCTTCTCGGGCTTCGCCTTCAGGCACTGATTGACGAAATTCTGGCGGTCCTTGCCTTCGAGCTTCTTCTCGCCGGCCTGCGCCTGGCAGGCGGACATCTTCGTGTTCTGCTTGTTGGCCGCCGCCGCAGCAGGCATCGCAACGGCAGCGGCAAGGGCGAGGACGAGAAGCGAGGGGAGCTTGGTCATGGGAACTCCGGAGGGTGGATTGGGAAACTCGCGGAACTTCGTAGACGCGAAAACCAGTCTACGGCAACCGTAACGGCCGGGGCAACCGATCCGCCGACATCGCCGGTCCTTTTGTTGCGCGGGCGGCCTCTTGCGGTGCAACATCGCAGTCTTCGCCGTTGCCGCGCACCCGGCCCCCCGCAGCGCCTGGCTGCCTAACCTCTTGTCGCGAAAGTAAAATTTCCTTCCATGATCCTCGTCCTCGAACCGAATACCCGCCCCGAAGGCACCGAATACCGAATGCTCACGTCGCAGCTCGAGCGGCTGCCGAACGTGAGCTTCCGGGTGCACCGCGAGGTCGGCAGCGAAGTGACCGTCACCGAGATCTACCTGATCGGCAACACGGCCGCGCTCACCATCGAGCAGATGCAGGTGCTGCCGTGCGTTGCGAAGGTGGTTCGCGTCTCCGAGCCGTATCGCGTGCTCGGCCGCCACAAGCAGGGCGACGACCGCGCGTCGTCGTTCGACTACAACGGCGTGCACTTCGGGCAGGACACGCTGAACGTGTTCGCGGGGCTTTGCGCCGTCGACTCCCGCGAGTCCGTCGAGGCGATGATGAAGGCGCTGCGCGACAACGGCCAGGTGTGCACGCGCATGGGCGCTTACAAGCCGCGCACGTCGCCCTACGCCTTCCAGGGCTTCGGCGCGTCGTGCCTGCCGTACGTGTACGAGCTCGCGGGCAAATACGGCATTCGCGTGATCTCGATGGAAGTCACGCACGAATCGCATGTCGACGAGATCCGCGAAGCGCTGGCCGCCACGGGCAATCCGACCGGCGTGATGCTGCAGATCGGCACGCGCAACACGCAGAACTTCGAACTGCTGAAGCTCGTGGGCAAGCAGCAGGAATTCCCGGTGCTGATCAAGCGCGGCTTCGGCATCACGCTCGACGAATCGCTGAACGCCGCCGAATACCTCGCGACCGAAGGGAACCGCAAGGTCGTGTTCTGCCTGCGCGGCATGCACACGAACATGGGCGATCCGCACCGGAACCTCGTCGACTTCGCGCACGTGCCGGTCGTCAAGCGGCTGACGCGGATGCCGGTGGCCATCGATCCGTCGCATTCCGTGGGTTCGCGCGCCCGCGCCCCCGATGGACTGCTCGACGTCTTCCACGTGACGGCCCAAGGCGTGATCGCCGGCGCGAACATGGTGCTCGTCGATTTCCATCCGGATCCGTCGCGCGCGCTCGTCGACGGTCCGCAGGCGCTGCTCGTCTCCGAATTGCCGCACTTCCTCGACGACGTGGCGATCGCGCGCGAAGCGTACGAAAAACGCGTGCGCCGCGCACGCGAGGCGAGCGCCTAGGACCGCGCCGCGGTGTCGGCACGCGACGATTCGTTCGCGACCGCTTCGTACGGACACGTCTACCGCTCGCCGCGCTGGCTCGCCGGCGGCCACGCGCAAACCATCTGGCCGTTCCGGCTGCAGCGCCCGGCGGTGGCGCTGCGCCGCGAGCGCGTGGAGACCGCCGACGGCGACTTCTGGGACTTCGACTGGCTCGACGCGCCGGCCGACGCCAACGCGCCGCTGGTCGTGCTGTTCCACGGCCTCGAAGGCGGCTCGTCGTCGCATTACGCGCGCGCGCTGTTCGCGCTGCTCGCCAGGCGGCGCATGCGCGGGGTCGTCCCGCATTTTCGCGGTTGCGGCGGCGCGCCGAACCGCCTGCCGCGCGCCTACCATTCCGGCGACCACGCGGACGTCGGCGCGATGCTCGCGCACCTGCGCACGCACGTCGACGCGCGGACGCCGCTTCTCGCCGTCGGCGTGTCGCTCGGCGGCAGCGCGCTGTTGAATTGGCTGGGCCGCGCGGGACGCGACGCGGAGAAGATGGTTTGCGCCGCGGCGGCGGTGTCCGCGCCGATCGACTTGGTGGCCGCGGGCCGCGCGATCGACCGCGGCGCGAATCGCATCTACGCGCATCACTTCCTCGCGACGCTGAAGCCCAAGGCAGTCGCGCTGGCCGCGCGGTTTCCGGGACTGCTCGACAGCGCGCGCATTCCGCGCGTGCGCACGATGCGGGAATTCGACGACATCGTGACCGCGCCGCTGCACGGCTTCGCGGGGGTGCGCGATTACTGGACGCGCGCTTCGTCGAAACCGTGGCTTGCGTCGATCGGCATCCCGACGCTCGTGCTGAATGCGCGCAACGACCCGTTCATCCCGGCGTCGTCGCTGCCGTTGCGACGCGAAGCGAGCGATGCCGTCACGCTCGAGCAACCCGCGCACGGCGGGCACGCGGGCTTTGCGCACGGCCCGTTTCCCGGCAACGTCGATTGGCTGCCGGCGCGGTTGCTACACTACTTCGCGTCCTGCGACGCGATCGCGCGTCCCCTGCCCTGAAAGCCATCCCATGCCTGCACTCGCGCCCGAGATCTTCAAGGCCTACGATATCCGCGGCGTCGTCGGCCGCACGCTCACCATCGATGCCGTGCGCCTGATCGGGCAGGCGGTCGGCTCGCTCGCCGCGGAGCACGGCCGCGACGCGATCGTCGTCGGGCGCGACGGGAGGCTGTCGGGGCCCGAACTGCTCGAAGCGCTGTCGTCCGGCATCCTCGCGTCCGGCGTCGACGTGATCGACATCGGCATGGTGGTCACCCCGATGACGTATTTCGCGGCCGAGCACCTCGGCACGAAATGCAGCGTGATGGTCACGGGCAGCCATAACCCGCCCGACTACAACGGACTCAAGATGGTCGTCGACGGCAACGCGCTGTCGGGCGACGAGATCCAGGCGCTGCGTACGCGCATCGAGCGTGGCGATCTGCGGCACGGCGCCGGCACGAAGCGCAGCGAAGACATCGGCGACGCGTATCTCGACCGCATCACCGGCGACGTGCGCCTCGCGCGGCCGATGAAGATCGCCGTCGATTGCGGCAACGGCGTCGCCGGCGCGTTCGCCCCCGAGTTGTACCGGCGCCTCGGCTGCGAGGTCGTCGAACTGTTCTGCGACGTCGACGGCCGCTTTCCGAACCATCACCCCGATCCGTCGCAGCCGGCGAATCTCGAGGATCTCGAGCGCCGGTTGCGCGAAGGCGATTGCGAGCTCGGCCTCGCCTTCGATGGCGACGGCGATCGGCTCGGCGTCGTCACACCCGACGGTCACGTGATCTTCGCCGATCGGCAGCTGATGCTCTTCGCCGCCGACCTGCTGGCGCGCAAGCCCGGCGCGACGATCATCTACGACGTCAAGTCGACGCGCAACATGAAGCCGTGGATTCGCGAGCACGGCGGCGTGCCGCTGCTGTGGAAGACCGGGCATTCGCTCATCAAGGCGAAGATGAAGGAAACGGGCGCGGCGCTCGCCGGGGAAATGAGCGGCCACACGTTCTTCGGCGAGCGCTGGTACGGCTTCGACGACGGCCTGTACGCCGGCGCGCGCCTCCTCGAGATCGTGTCGCGTGACGCCGATCCGGCCGCGATGCTCGATGCGCTGCCCGATGCATTGTCGACACCGGAACTGCAGATCGCGTGCGCCGAAGGCGAGCAGCACGCGCTGATCGCGAAGCTCAAGGAGCACGCCGATTTCCCGGGCGCCCTCGAGGTGATCGGCATCGACGGCGTGCGCGTCGAGTACCCGGACGGGTTCGGCCTCGCGCGCGCGTCGAACACCACGCCGGTGATCGTGCTGCGCTTCGAGGCGGACAACGAGCAGGCGCTCGCGCGCATCCAGCGCGAGTTCCGGCGCGTGCTCACCGCGGTGAAGCCCGGCATTGCGTTACCGTTCCGAGGCTAAGCGAGCGATGGCGACGCTGACTCTCGACGACATCCGCGCCGCGCGCGAGCGCATCAAGGGCGGCATCTACGAATCGCCCTGCGTCGAATCGATCCCGCTGTCGCAGCTCACCGGCGCGCACGTCTTCTGCAAGCTCGATTACCTGCAGCGCACCGGCAGCTTCAAGGAGCGCGGCGCGCGCAACGCGTTGCTGCTGCTGTCCGATGCGGCGCGCAAGCGCGGCGTGATCGCCGCGTCGGCCGGCAATCACGCGCTCGGCGTGGCCTATCACGCATCGCTGCTCGGCATCCCGGTCACGGTCGTGATGCCGAAGTTCGCGCCGCTCATCAAGGTGGCGAACTGCCGCACGCTCGGTGCGAACGTGATCCTGCACGGCGGCGATCTTTCGGAGTCCCGCGTCGAAGCCGAGGCGATCGGCGTGCGCGAAGGCCTCGCGTTCATCCATCCGTTCGACAACGCGAACGTCGTCGCGGGCCAGGGCACGATCGGCCTCGAGATCCTCGAGCAGACGCCGTCGGTGCAGGCGATCGTTGCGCCGGTGGGCGGCGGGGGTCTGCTCGCCGGCATCGGCACCGTGTGCGAAGCGCTCAAACCCGACGTGCGTGTCGTCGGCGTCGAGCCGGTGCATGCCGCGTGCCTCACCGCGGCGCTCGCGGCCGGCCATCCGGTGCCCGTAGCGCTGTCGTCGACGCTCGCCGATGGCCTCGCCGTGATGCAGGCCGGCGCGATTCCGTTCGAGGTGCTGAAGCGCGTTGTCGACCAGGTGGTAACCGTCGACGAAGCGACGATCGCACTCGCCGTGCTGCGGCTGATCGAGCTCGAGAAGAGCGTCGTCGAAGGCGCCGGCGCCGCGCCGCTCGCGGCGTTTCTCGCGGGCAAGCTCGATACGTTGAAGGGCAAGGACGTCGTGCTCGTGCTGTGCGGCGGCAACATCGACTTGACGATGCTCGATCGCGTGATCGAGATCGGCCTCGTCGCCGACGGGCGCCTCACGCGCTTCACCGTCACGATCAGCGATCGCCCGGGCGGGCTCGCGCGGCTTGCCGAAGTGATCGCGTCGACCGGCGCGTCGATCAAGGAAATCGTGCACGATCGCGCGTTCTCGGGTCCCGACCTTTCCGCCGTGCGCGTCGTGTGCGTGGTCGAAACGACCGGCCACGAGCACGTGCGCGAACTGCATCGGGCGCTCGCCGACGCGGGCGTACGCATCGAAACGTAACGAAAGGAGGGTCTGACCCTCTTTCCGTATAATCCGGCGTCCCCGCGGCGCCAAGGGCGCACGACATCGAAGACCGCGGCACCCACGACCGGCGTCGCCGCCATTCCCAGGAGGAAGGAACATGCATCTCGTTCGTCACGGATTGCGCGCGCTGCTGGTGGCGGTCGTCGCATTCGCCGCTCCGCTCGCATCCGCCGACACGTTCATCAACGTGCTGACCGGCGGCACGAGCGGCGTCTACTACCCGCTCGGCGTCGCGCTCGCCAACGTGATCGGCAAATCGATGCCGAACGTGAAGACGTCGGTGCAGGCGACGAAGGCGTCGGTCGAGAACCTGAACCTGCTCGAAGCCGGCCGCGGCGAGATCGCGTTCACGCTCGGCGATTCGCTGTCCGACGCCTGGAAGGGCAACGCCGAAGCCGGCTTCAAGCAACCGCTGAAGAAGCTGCGGGGCATCGCGGCGATCTACCCGAACTACATCCAGATCGTCGCGCGCGCCGATTCCGGCATCAAGACGCTCGCCGACCTGAAGGGCAAGAAGATTTCCGTCGGTGCGCCGAAGTCCGGCACCGAGTTGAACGCGCGTGCGGTGCTGCACGCGGCCGGCATCGAGTACAAGGATTTCGCGAAGGTCGAATACCTGCCGTTCGGCGAGTCGGTCGAGCTCATGAAGAACCGGCAGATCGACGTCACGCTGCAATCGGCGGGCCTCGGCGTATCGTCGCTGCGCGATCTCGCCGCGTCGGTGCCGATCGTCGTCGTGCCGATTCCCGAGGACATCGTGAAGAAGATCGGCGACGCGGCGTACATCGGCACCGTGATCCCGGCGAACACCTACAACGGCCAGGGCAGCGACGTGCACACCGCCGCCGTGCAGAACTTCCTCGTGACGCATCAGGGCGTATCGGACGAGATCGTGTACGGCATGACGAAGGCGCTGTGGACGAACCTCGACCAGCTCGTCGCGGCGCACGCGGCGGCGAAGGCGATCGACATCCACAAGGCAGTGCAAGGCATGCCCGTCCCGCTGCATCCCGGCGCCGAGAAGTATTACCGCGAAGCGGGCATCATCAAGTAACGGCAAAAGCAGGGTCAGACCCTGCTTTTGCGAGCACAAAGGCGCGCCGCGCACGTGACGAATATGGGGTCTGACCCTGTAGCGAAGCCCGAGGCCGCCGAGTTCGACGAAACCGGCGCCAAGCGCACCCTCGTCGGCTGGAACGCGTGGATCGTCTCGGCGATCGCGCTCTGCTTTTCCGCGTACCAGCTCGTCATCGCAGCCTATGCGCCGCTGTCGAGCCTGCCCACCCGCTCGATCCACGTCGGCTTCCTGCTCGCGCTCGCGTTCCTGATCCATCCCGTCGCCGGCTGGGCCGATCGGCGTCGCATCGCCTGGTACGACCTGCTGCTCGCCGCGGCCGCATTCGCGCTCGGCCTGTATCACCTCGTCTTCGAAGCCGACCTGATCCAGCGCGCGGGCGACCCCAGCATCGTCGATCTCGTCGTCGGCGCGATCTTCATCGTGATGCTGTTCGACGCGTCGCGACGCGTGCTCGGCGTCGCGCTGCCGATCATCTGCGGCGCGTTCCTCGCGTACGGCCTCTTCGGCCAGTACCTGCCGAGCGCGCTCTCGCACCGCGGCTACGGCGTCGACCAGATCATCGGCCAGCTCTTCCTCGGCACCGAAGGCATCTTCGGCATCCCGACGCTCGTCTCGGCGACCTACATCTTCCTGTTCATCCTCTTCGGCAGCTTCCTCGAGCACGCCGGGATGATCAACCTCTTCAACAGCATCGCACTCGGCTTCGTCGGCCACACGCGCGGCGGTCCCGCGAAGGTCGCGGTGATCTCGTCGGGCATGATGGGCACGATCTCGGGCTCCGGCGTCGCCAACGTGCTCACCGTGGGTCAGTTCACGATCCCGCTGATGAAGCGCTTCGGCTATACCCCGGTGTTCGCCGGGGCCGTGGAAGCGACGTCGAGCATGGGCGGCCAGATCATGCCGCCGGTGATGGGCGCCGTCGCGTTCATCATGGCCGAGACGCTGAACGTCCCGTACGTGACGATCGTCAAGGCCGCGGTCGTCCCCGCGATCCTCTATTACGCGACCGCGTTCTGGATGGTGCACCTCGAAGCGGGCCGCATGAGCCTGATGGGCCTGCCGAAGTCCGAGTGCCCGAACCCGTGGATCGCAATCCGGCAGAAGTGGTACCTGATGCTGCCGCTCGCCGTGCTCGTCTACATGCTGTTCGACGGGTTCACGCCGATGTTCGCCGGCCTCGTCGGCCTCGCGCTGACCGCCATCCTGATCCTCGGCGCGGCGCTCGCGGCACGCGTCGGTCCGACCGCGTTTCGCTACGCGTTCTGGATCGCGCTCGGCGCGGGCCTCGGCGCATACATGCGCTTTGGCTTCGATCGCCACGGCGTGTCGCCGATCCTGTGGCTGATCGCCGCGCTCGTTGCCGTCACGTTCGCCATTCGCCGCCGCGACACGCTGCGCACGATGCGCCAGAGCCTGATCGACGGTGCGCGGCAGGCGATCTCGGTCGGCCTCGCCTGCGCGATCGTCGGCGTGATCATCGGCGTGCTGACGCTGACCGGCGCCGCGTCGAACTTCGCCGAGTTCGTGCTGCACGTCGGCAGCCAGAGCCTGTTCCTGTCGCTGTTCCTGACGATGATCGTCTGCCTGATCCTCGGCATGGGCATCCCGACGATCCCGAACTACATCATCACGAGCGCGATCGCCGCGCCGGCGCTGCTGAAGCTCGGCGTGCCGCTCATCGTGTCGCACATGTTCGTGTTCTATTTCGGCATCATGGCCGACCTGACGCCGCCCGTCGCGCT
>JAICKU010000141.1 GCA_025927765.1 Burkholderiales bacterium | reverse complement strand
GCGACGTCCTGGTACGCGATCAGTTCGGCGATACCGATGCGCGCGAATTCTGAGACGCGTGACGGCCAGGCGTCGATGCGTGCTGCGAGGACCCGCGGGACCCGCGGGTCGGGTGCCGAGCCTGGTTCGGCCTCGCGTTCATGCGCGGTGTCGCGCCCTGTCCCGCTGGCGGCAGAGGACCGGGGCGAGGGCACGACCTTCTGCGCGCGGGCGAACGCATCGCCGAACGCGACGAGGTTCGTCGTCACGCTCTTGCCCGCGCCGGCGATCGCGTTCTCGCATGCGCCGCGCGACAGCGGAAGCACGCCGCTGCCCGCGATCGCGCCGAACAGCACGGCGCTGATGGCGGCACCGTGCAGGCGCGCGATCGCATCCATGTCGAAGAGCACCGCGCGCGACGACAGCGCCGCGAGGGTCGCGACGATGCGATCCGCGTCGTAACGACCGTCGCCGGCGCTCATCTTCTCGCGCGTCGTGTACACGCGGTGCGTGGACGTCACGACCGACGTGCGCGACGGCGTGCAGAAACCGCGCTCGAGCATGCGCGCGGCCTCCAGCAATTCGGCGCAGACCAGCAGGTCGACGCGCCCGGGCATTGGCGCGAGGCCGAGTACCGGCGCGCCGGCACGCGCGAACTCGACGTAGTACGCGGTGGCGCCCGTGCGCTGCGACACGCCCGGTGTCGACGTCGCCTGCACGGTGAAGCCTTCTGCGCGCGCCGCCTGGACGATCCAGTCGGTGAGCACGCCGCCGCCCTGCCCGCCCAATGCGGCGATCAGGATCGTGATGCGCGCGGGATGCGTCATGGCACGTCAGGCAGGAAGCAGCGCGCGCAGCGCGAACGTTCGCAGCGACGCGATGAACCGCTCCCACGCGTTCGGCCGCGTGATCACCTCGACGCGATGGAACGACGGACACAGCGCGGCGGTCTGCGCGAGCTCGCCGCACAATCCGCAGCCGATGCAGCCCGCATCGATCGTGGTGACCTGCGTCACGCGCAGCGGATCGGCCGGCGCCTTCAGCGTGAGCGACGGACAGCCCGACAGCCGTATGCACGCGCGATCGCCGGTGCAGATGTCCTCGTCGATGCCGTAGCGCACGCGCACGCCGCGCCGGGACGTGCTGCGGCTTCTCGCGCGCACGGCGCGAAGCCGCCGTTGTCGCTCGAGCTGGCACTCGCCTTCGGCGACGACGACCTTGAGGCCGGGCGCCGTCGTGGTGAACGCCTCGGCGAGCGTCGATTGCATCGTCGCGACGTCGTAGCTGTGCACCGTGCGCAGCCAGGGCACGCCGACGCCTTCGAGCACGTTCTCGATCGTCGTGTCGCTCGCCGTGGTGCTCTGCCCGCCGGCGTCGCTGCGGCGGGAGGCGCGCGGCGTCGAGACGAGCTCCTGCGTGCCGGTGGCCGACGTGTAGCCGTTCTTGAAGATCAGTAGCACCGAATCGCTGCCGTTCTTCACTGCCGACGTGACGCCGGACAGGAAGCCGTTGTGCCAGAAGCCGCCGTCGCCGACCGTGGCAAGCGGCCGCGCCGCGCTTACGGGCGCGACGCCGGCCGCGCTCGACAATCCCATGCCGTAGCCGGTGATCGAGTGGCCGATCATGAACGGCTCGAACATCGCGAACGAGTGGCAGCCGATGTCGGCGGCGACGTGCCGCGGCCCGAGATCGCGCTCGACGAGCTTCAGTGCGCTGAACACGGGACGCTCGGGGCAGCCGATGCAAAAGCCGGGCGGTCGCGGGGGCACCGGTTCGCCGAGCAGCGCGCGCGCATGCTCGCGCACGCCGTCGACGTCGTCGCGCCAGCGCTCGGCGTCGTGCAGCGTGGTCGGCAGGAATTCGGCGGCGAAGCGCACGAGCCCCGCGACGATGCGCTCGGACGCGTATTCGCCCGCGTCGGCCATCGTGGCCTTGCCGCGGATCGCGCAATCGACGCCGGCGCGCGCGAGCACCGCCGCGAGCTCGAACTCGATGAACTCCGGATGGCCCTCCTCGAGCACGAGTACGGCGAGCCGGCGCTTCGCGAAGTCGACGAGCTCGTCGGGGACGAGCGGATACGTCGCGTTCAGCACCAGGATCGGGATGCGCGAGCGACCCTCGGCGTCGACGAGGCCCGCCGTTTCGAGTGCCGCGACGAGCGCGTTGTAGAGACCGCCCTGCACGACGATGCCGACGTGCGCGAGCTCGCCTTCGTGCACCTCGTTGATCGCGTGCTCGACGATGTAGCGGCGCGCGGCCGGCAGGCGCGCCTCGACCTTCTGCCGTTCGTGCTCGAACGTGAACGGCGGGTGCGACATGTGGCTCGGGTTGTGTCCGGGCGCATCGACGCGGTGAAGCGACGACACGGCCGCCCGCACGTTGTCCTTGCAGGTGAACGTGCCCTGCAGATGGCAGGCGCGGATGCGCAGCTGGAGGACGACCGGGGTCGACGCGGCCTCAGAGAGCGCGAACGCGTGCTCGACGAGTGCGGTGACGTGCGGCAGGTCGGGTCGCGGATCGAGCAGGCAAAGCGACGACTTCATCGCGAAGGCGTGCGTGCGCTCCTGCACCACACTCGAGCCTTCGCCGTAGTCCTCGCCGACGACGATCAGCGCACCGCCCGTGACGCCGGCGGACGCGAGGTTCGAGAGCGCGTCGGAGGCGACGTTGGTGCCGACGATCGACTTCCACGTGACGGCACCGCGCACCGGATAGTTGACCGACGCCGCGAGCATCGCCGCAGCCGACGCTTCGTTCGTGCACGGCTCGACGTGCACGCCGAGCGTGGCGAGGTAGTCCTTCGCCTGCACCATCACGTCGAGCAGTTGTGACACGGGCGAGCCCTGATAGCCGCCGACGTACGACACGCCCGACTGCAGCAGCGCCTTCGTGACGGCGAGGATGCCTTCGGCATGCACGACCTCGCCCGCGCCTTTCGCGAGCAGCGCGACTTCGTGCGCGAACGATCGCTCCATGATCTTCTCCGTCGAACCGCGATGCGGCGATTCTCGTGCGCGCTGTCCGTGGGCGGCCTTGAGACAGATCAAGCGCGACCGCTGCGCGTTGATCTTCGTCAATGCGTGCACGTGCGGTGCGGCGGAAAGTGCGTCGCGTCGCAATGGGATCCACGATCGAAATGCAACTCGCAGGCAGGACAGCGTTCGTCACCGGCGGCGCGCAGGGGATCGGCGCGGCGGTCGTGCGCGCGTTCGCCGGCGCAGGCGCGCGCGTGTGCGTGGCCGACATCGACGGCGAGCGCGCGCGTGCGCTGGCGGGCGACGTGGGAGGCGGCGCCATCGGCGTCGCGTGCAACGTCGCCAAGCGCGACGACGTCGAGCGCGCGGTGGCAGAGGCGATCGCACGATTCGCCCGCATCGACATCCTCGTCAACAACGCCGGCATCATTCGCCCGGCGATGCTGCACAAGATGACGGACGAAGAGTGGAACGCGGTGCTCGACGTGCATCTCGCCGGCTCGTTCCACGGCCTGCAGGCCGTGGCGCCGGCAATGATGGAACGGCGCTACGGACGCATCGTCAACGTGACGTCGACGGCCGGCGTGCAGGGCACGATCGGGCAGATCAACTACAGCGCGGCGAAGGCGGGCATCGTGGGACTCACGATGTCCGCCGCGCGCGAGCTCGCGCCGTACAACATCACGGTGAATGCGGTGGCGCCGGGCGCCGCGACGTCGATGACGGAGACGATTCGCACCGATTCGCGCTTTCGCGACAAGTACCTCGCGCGCATCCCGCTCGGCCGCTGGGCCGAGCCTGCGGAGATCGCGCCGGTGTTCGTGTTCTTCGCCTCCGACGCAGCGAGCTACGTCACCGGCCAGGTCCTCGCGGCCGACGGCGGCATGACGATTCGGTAAGCGACTTCGGGGTCAGAGCCGTTAGGGTGCGGCCCGCGGGGCGCGCCCCCCGACCGGGGG
>JAICKU010000144.1 GCA_025927765.1 Burkholderiales bacterium | reverse complement strand
TACACGCCTTCGCGCGCGAGCAGCTGCACCCCCGCGCCGGCCGAGCGCGCCATCTGCGCGCCCTTCCCCGGCTGCATCTCGATGCAGTGGATCGTCGTGCCCACCGGGATGTTGCGCAGCGGCAGCGTGTTGCCCGGCTTGATCGACGCTTCCGAGCCCGACATCAGTTGCGAACCGACGGCCACGCCGCGCGGCGCGATGATGTAGCGGCGCTCGCCGTCGGCGTAGAGCAGCAACGCGATGTTCGCGCTGCGGTTCGGATCGTATTCGAGGCGCTCGACCTTCGCCGGCACGCCATCCTTGTTGCGCTTGAAGTCGACGATCCGGTAGTGCTGCTTGTGGCCGCCGCCCTTGTGGCGAATCGTGATGTGGCCGTTGTTGTTGCGACCCGATCCGCGCTTCTGGCTTTCGACGAGCGATGCCAGCGGCGCGCCCTTGTGGAGCGTCGGGTTCACGACCTTGACGAGCGAACGGCGCCCGTTCGACGTCGGCTTGACCTTGACGAGTGGCATCGCTTACGCCTCCGCCGCGAAGTTGATTTCCTGGCCCGGCTTCAGGCTCACGTAGGCCTTCTTCCAGTTGCGGCGCCGGCCCGCGTGGCGGCCGAGGCGCTTCTGCTTGCCCTTGACGTTCGACACCTGCACCGACTCGACGCCGACCTTGAACATCAGCTCGACGGCCGCCTTGATTTCCGGCTTCGTCGCGTTCTGCAGCACGCGGAAGATCACCTGCTCGTACTTGTCGGCGATGAACGTGCCCTTTTCCGACACGACCGGCGCGAGCAGCACGGTCATCAGGCGCTCGTTGCTGTATTTCTGAGGCGCGCTCATGCGTGCATCTCCTCGAATTGCGTCACGGCGCCCTTCGTGAAGAGCACGTGATTGAAGCGGACGAGGCTCACCGGGTCGATCTCGCGCGTTTCGAGCACGAGCACGCTCGGCAGGTTGCGCGACGACAGGAACACGTTCTCGTCGAGCTTGTCGGTGACGACGAGCACCGTGCCCGTCAAGCCATAGCCCTTGATCTTCTGCGCGAAGAGTTTCGTCTTCGGCGCGTCGACGGCGAGCGCGTCGATCACCGACAGGCGGCCGTCGCGCACGAGCTGCGACACGATCGACGCCATGCCGGCGCGATACATCTTGCGGTTGACCTTCTGCGTGAAGTTCTCGTCGGGCGAGGACGGGAAGATCTTGCCGCCGCCGCGCCACAACGGGCTGTTCGCCTGGCCCGCACGTGCACGGCCGCTGCCCTTCTGCTGCCATGGCTTGCGGTGCGATTTGTTGACGTCGCTGCGACCCTTCTGCGCGCGCGTGCCCTGCCGCGCGTTCGCCTGGTACGCCGTCACGAGCTGGTGGATCAGCGCTTCGTTGTATGCATGGCCGAAGAGCGCGTCGGAGCCGGCGACCGTCGCGGTCTTCTGGCCCTTGTCGTCGATGACGTTGAGATCCATCGTCACGCTCCCTTCTTCGCAGGCGTCTTCGCCGCGACGCGCACGACGATGTGACCGCCGTCCGCGCCCGGGACCGAGCCCTTCACGAGCAGCAAGCCGCGCTCGGTGTCGACGCGTACGACCGACAGCGTCTGCACGGTGCGTGTCACGTTGCCGTACTGGCCCGGCAGCTTCTTGCCCGGGAATACACGGCCCGGGTCCTGCGCCATCGAAATCGAGCCCGGCGTGTTGTGCGAGCGCGAGTTGCCGTGCGAGGCACGGTTCGAGCTGAAGTTATGCCGGCGGATGACGCCCGAGAAGCCGCGCCCCTTCGTCGCGCCCGTCACGTCGACCAGTTGCCCGACGGCGAACGTGTCGACGCCGACGACGTCGCCCGGCTTGAACTTCGCGAGCTCGTCCGTCGAAACGGCGAATTCCCTCAGCACTTCGCCGGCTTCCACGCCGGCCTTCGCGAGATGGCCCGCCTGCGGCTTCGTGACGCGCGAGGCGCGGCGCTTGCCGAAGGTGACCTGCACCGCGGCATAACCGTCGGTGTCCGGTGTCTTCACCTGCGTGACGCGGTTGTTGCCCACGTCGAGCACGGTGACCGGGATCGCGGTGCCGTCGTCGGCGAAGACGCGGGTCATGCCGACCTTGCGACCTACCAGTCCTAGACTCATGTCGATCTCTCTATTTTATGACCCGGATCGCTCCGGGCACCGGCTGCAATTGGCCGGAAGGGCATATCGGGCACATCGGGGTCAGAGCTGTAAGTCGACGGCGAAAGTCGCTGGCCTGTGCCCGATCAATGGCCGCGACTTACCGCTCTGACCCCGATGTGCTTACTGCAGCTTGATCTCCACATCGACGCCTGCGGGCAGATCGAGCTTCATCAACTGATCAACCGTCTTGTCGGTCGGGTCGATGATGTCCATCAGCCGCAGATGCGTGCGGATTTCGAACTGGTCGCGTGACGTCTTGTTGACGTGCGGCGACCGCAAAACGTCGTAACGCTCGATCTTCGTCGGCAGCGGCACGGGACCCTTGACGACGGCGCCGGAGCGCTTGGCCGTCTCGACGATCTCGAGCGCCGACTGGTCGATCAGCTTGTAGTCGAACGCCTTCAACCGAATCCTGATGCGTTGGTTCTGCATGTTCTATCCCTTGGAAAAACCGCCCGTACGGCGCGCGGTTCTTCGTTGCTCTTGCTACACGAGAAGCGCACGGCCGCCCGAAGCGTCTCGTGCTGACTTCCCCGGCGCAAAGCAGGTTTTCACTTTGCGCCGACGAATTACTCGATGATCTTGGTCACCACGCCGGCGCCGACCGTCCGGCCGCCTTCGCGGATCGCGAACCGCAGCCCCTCTTCCATCGCGATCGGCGCAATCAGCGTCACCGTCATCGAGATGTTGTCCCCCGGCATCACCATCTCC
>JAICKU010000118.1 GCA_025927765.1 Burkholderiales bacterium | reverse complement strand
CGTCGCCGCTCCACGCGATGCGGCCGCGGGCAAGCGTGCCGTGCGGTGCGAGGCGCCCGACTTCCGTGCGCAATGCGTCGGGCAGCGGCATGTGCGCGGCGATCGTCGCGAGCGGTGCGAGGTCGAGCGTATCGAACGAAAAGCTGCCGCGGCCGACCTGCGCGTTGGCGGTGTCGAGCGAGAGCGCGAGGTTCGTGGGCGCGACGCCGGTGCCATCGGGCAGCCCGAGCGAAAGCCTCGTCGCCGTGAACGTGCGTCGCGTCGCGTCCTGCGTCCAGCGCGCACGTCCGCCGAGATGCGCGATCGCGAGCGGTTCAAGGTCGTGGCCGAGCGTCGCGCGCACGTCGGCGAGCTCGAGGTCCGCGGTGACGTCGTTCGCCTGGCCGCCCGCGAAATCGGCCCACATCCGCACGGCGCCGCGACCGCTTTCGAGCGCGAACGGCAACGGCAGCCATTCGCGCCATGCGCCCACGTCGGCGTAATCGAGCCGCGCATAGAGCCGGCCGCGCAGCGACGAGAGGTCCTTGAGCGACGTGCCGACGACGTCGACGCGCACGTCGATGGGTGCGGCGAGCTCCGCCGGCGGCACGCCGGTCAGGCCGGCCTGATGCCGATCGCCGTGCTGCACCAGGCGGAAGTTCACGTGATCGAGGATCAGCTGCGGGGCGCTGCGCCACTCGTCGGTCCACGACAGCAGCGCATCGCGCACCACCACCTGCGGCTGGCGCAGCAGCCAGTCGGCGAACGCCGAATCGTCGGTGGGCGCGTCACCCGCCGGCAGCTCGAAACCGGCCACGTGCAGCCGCCCTGACGTGTCGCGCCGCACGGCGAGCCGCGGCGCTTCGATCGCGAGCGCCTTGAGGCGCAGGTCGAGGCGCGGAATCGACGTCCACGCGACGACGAGATCGACGCGCGGCAGCTCGAGCAGCGTCGCGTGGTCGTGCGCGGCGCGCAGGCGAAAACCGCGAATCGAAAGCTCGGGGTTCCAGCCGTTCCAGCCGGTGACGATCGCGTCGATCTCGACCGGCTGGCCGATGCGCGCGCTGAGCCAGCCGGCGATGTCGGCGCGATGGGCCTCGAGCTGCGGGTAGACGATGACGCGAAGCGCGAGCAGCAGGGCGAAGCACGCGCCGAGCGCGACGAACGCCGCGGTCGCGGCGAAGCGCGCGATGCGGCCGGAGCGCGACGGCGCCCGGGCGGTCGAAGGCATAATGGGGGGGATATGAAGCGCGAGCGATTGTAGCGGATGCACCGGTCGCGAGGCGGCCTCCATGCGCATTTGCGAACGTGCGATGGACGTTGAGCGCGCATTCGCATTCAGCCGCTACGCGAGCCGCGCGGCCGGCGCCGATCCGTTGCTTCGCAACGCGGTCGCCGCCACGCTCGACGCGCCGTTCGACTGGACCGCAGCGCGCACCGAACTCGACGCGATCGTCGCGTACGCGGATGCCCCGGCTCTCGCGCAGGCGCTACGGAGGCTGCGCCGGCGCGTGTTCGTGCATACGCTCGTCCGCGATCTCACCGGATTGGCCGCGCTCGACGAAGTGGTCGGCGCGATGACCGCGCTCGCCGACGCTGCGCTGTGCGCGGCGGTCGACGTCCACACCCGGCTGCTGCACGAGACGCACGGCGTGCCGCGCAGCACCGAGGGCGATGCGCAATCGCTGATCGTCATCGGCATGGGCAAGCTCGGCGGCCGCGAGCTCAACGTGTCGTCGGACATCGATCTCGTGTTCGCGTATCCCGACGAAGGCGAGACCGACGGTCGACGCGTCGTGTCGAACCGCGAATTCTTCGATCGGCTTGCGCAGCGCGTCGTCGCGGCGATCGGCGCGCTCGACGCCGACGGCTACGTGTTTCGCGTCGATACGCGGCTTCGCCCGTACGGCGAAAGCGGGCCGCTCACCGTGTCGTTCGCAGCCCTCGAGCAATACCTCGTCACGCAGGGGCGCGCGTGGGAGCGCTACGCGTGGCAGAAGGCGCGCGCCATCACGGGCCACGATCACGAAGGCCTGATGGCGCTCGTCACGCCGTTCGTCTATCGCAAGTACCTCGACTACGACGCGTACGAGGGCCTGCGCGGCATCCATCGGCAGATCCGGGAGCAGGCCGCGCGCAAGGGGCACGCCGACGACATCAAGCTCGGCGCCGGCGGCATTCGCGAAATCGAGTTCGTCGTGCAGGCGTTGCAGATCGTGCGCGGCGGACGCGAGGCCGATCTGCGCGTGGCGGGCACGCTGCCGGCGCTCGATGCGCTCGCCGCGCGGCGACTGATCGCGCCGCACGCCGCGACGGTGCTGCGCGACGGCTATCTGTTCCTGCGCGCGCTCGAGCACCGGCTGCAGTACCGCGACGACCGGCAGACGCAGCGCGTGCCGCCCGATGCGGAGGAACGCGCGCTCCTCGCCGAAGCGCTGGGCCTGCCTTCGGCACACGCGTTCGACGAGACGCTCGCATCGCAGCGCGCGCAGATCGCTCGCCAGTTCAACGCGGTGTTCGAAGTGCCGCCGGCGAGCGAAGGCGACGGTGCAGGTGCAACGTGGAACGCGCTGTGGGAGGACGCGGAGGCGAGCGACGAAAACGTCGAACACCTCGAGCGCGCGGGATTCGCCGCACCGCGCGAACTGCTCGATCTCCTCGCGCAACTGCGCGCCAGCCGGCGTTACCTGCACCTGCCGGCGCGCTCGCGCGATCGCTTCGATCATCTCGTGCCGGCACTGATCGCGGCGGCCGCGGAATCGACTCCGCCGCAAACGACGCGCGACGCGGTGCTGCGGCGGCTCCTCGCGCTGCTCGAAGCGGTGAGCGGACGAAGCGCCTACCTCGCGCTGTTGATCGAGCATCCGCCGCTGCTGCCCCGCCTCGCGACGCTGATGGGCGCGTCGGCGTGGGCCGCCGATTACCTGACGCGCCGCCCGTTTCTGCTCGACGAGCTGCTCGATACGCGTGCGCTTCTCACCGAACCGGACTGGAGCGAGTGGCGAAGCGAGCTCGAGCGACTGCTCGCGCCGCATCGTCACGACGCGGAAAGCGCGATGGACGCGCTGCGCCACTTCCAGCACGCGCAGTCGTTCCGGCTGCTCGCGCAGGACCTCGCGGGGCAGCTCCGCGTCGAGCGCCTCGCCGATCACCTGTCGGCGCTTGCCGACACGATCCTCGCGGCGACGCTCGATCATTGCTGGCGCCTGCTCGCCGGCGACGACGCATCGCCGCCGCGCTTTGCCATCATCGGGTACGGCAAGCTGGGCGGCAAGGAACTGGGCTACGCGTCGGACCTCGACCTCGTGTTCCTGCACGCTTCCGACGCCGATCCGATGCATGCGCAGGAAGCGCAGGCGCGCTATGCGCGGCTCGCGCAACGGATCAACACGTGGCTCTCGAGCGCGACCGGCGCCGGACGCCTGTACGAGACCGATCTGCGGCTGCGCCCGGACGGCGCGAAGGGCCTGCTCGTGTCGAGCATCGACGCGTTCGAGCGCTACCAGGGCGAGCACGCGTGGACGTGGGAGCACCAAGCCTTGACACGCGCGCGCTTCGTCGCCGGGGATGCCGCGATCGGCGCGGCGTTCGAGGCGATGCGCGAACGCATCCTGCGCCTTGCGCGCGATCGCGCGAAGCTCGCGGCCGACATCGTCGCCATGCGCGACCGCATGGCAGAGGGCCACGCGAACGGCACGGCGCTCTTCGACCTGAAGCACGATCCCGGCGGCATGGTGGACATCGAGTTCGCCGTGCAATACCTCGTGCTCGCGCATGCGCACGAGCATCCGGAGCTCACGCGCAACGCGGGCAACATCGCGCTGCTCGGCATGGCCGCGGATGCCGGGCTGCTCGCGCGCGACGTCGCGCACGACGCCGCCGACGCGTACCGCGAGTACCGGCGGCTGCAACACCAGGTGCGTCTCACCGGCGCCACGTCGGCGCGCGTCGAGCCGGCCGCGCAGGCCGCGCGCCGCGCGCGCGTCGACGCGCGGTGGCGCAGCGTATTCGGTGCCGATCGGCGGCGCTGCTAAAATCGACGGTTTCGCAAGCGAACGAAGGAGCGCGCGCCATGTCGATGGCCGACCGCGACGGGTGGATCTGGTACGACGGGAAGATGGTGCCGTGGCGCGACGCCACGACGCACGTCCTCACGCATACGCTGCACTACAGCATGGGCGTGTTCGAAGGCGTCCGCTGCTATGCGACCGACAAGGGACCGGCGATCTTCCGGTTGCGCGATCACACGAACCGCCTGTTCCGCTCGGCGCGGATCTTCGGCATGAAGATTCCGTTCACCCCCGACGTAATCTCCGAGGCGCAACAGAGCTGCGTACGCGACAACCGGCTCGACGCCTGCTACATCCGGCCGATCGCGTTCTACGGCTCGGAAGCGATGGGTGTGGCGGCGCGTTCGAACCCCGTGCGCGTTGCGATCGCGGCATGGCCGTGGGGCGCCTACCTCGGTGCCGAGGGTCTCGAGAAGGGCATCCGCGTGCGCACGTCGTCGTACACGCATCATCATCCGAACACGACGATGGGCGGCGCGAAGGCGGTGACCAACTACGCGGTGTCGATCCTCGCCAACCAGGAAGCGACCACCGATGGCTACGAGGAAGCGATGATGCTCGACCCGCAGGGCTACATCTGCCAGGGCTCGGGCGAGAACGTGTTCATCGTGCGCGACGGCAAGCTTTCGACGCCCGATCTCGCGGGCGGCGCGCTCGCGGGGATCACGCGCGACACGGTGATGACGTTCGCCAACGAGCTCGGCATTCCCGTGCAGGAGCGGCGCATCACGCGCGACGAGGTATACGTTGCCGACGAGGCGTTCTTCACGGGCACCGCCGCCGAGATCACGCCGATCCGCGAATTCGACAACCGGCCGATCGGCAACGGCACGCGCGGACCGATCACCACCAAGCTGCAGTCGATGTTCTTCGACACGGTGAACGGCCGCGACCCGAAGCACGCCGGCTGGCTTACGTACGTCGAGCGATGAACGACGAGCGCACGCACGAGATCGAGGCGCCGGAGTTGCCGGTCGTCTCGGTGCGCGGCGAGGATCTGCCGATCTACTGTCCCAATCCCGGCATGCCGCTGTGGAGCTCGCATCCGCGCGTGTTCCTCGACGTCGCGAGCGCCGGCGAGGCGATGTGTCCCTACTGCGGCACGCGCTACCGGCTCGTCGGCGAAGCGAAGGCCGGCCACTGACCAAGTGACAGGGTCGGACCCTACTCATGGGCGGCGCTCGCGTGCGATCGATCGATGTCATGGGCGATGAGTAGGGTCTGACCCTACGTTCCTTCGTGGACGCGCAGCGCGCCCTGGTCGTCGCGCCCTCGTGGGTCGGCGACGCGATCCTGACCGAGCCGCTCGTCGCGGCGCTGCGTCGCGACGGCTTCGCAACCATCGACGTGCTTGCGCCCGCATGGTGCGCGCCCGTATACGCGCGCATGCGCGGCGTGTGCAACGTCAGCAGTGCGCCGTTCGCGCACGGCGAATTCGCGTGGCGCAAGCGCCGCGCGCTCGGGCGTGAGCTCGCGAAGCGGCGCTACACGCACGCCTACGTGCTGCCGAACACGTGGAAATCGGCGCTCGTGCCGTATTTCGCAGGCATTCCGAAGCGCATCGGTTATGTCGGCGAGATGCGCCACGGCGTCCTGACCGACGCGCGGAAGAACGCGCGCAATCGCGAGTTTCTGCTCGTCGCGCGCTATGCCGCGCTGGCGGCGCCCAGCAGCGCGAACGTCGCTTCAATCGCCGACATCGAGGCGCTCGCGCCGCGGCTCGTGCCCGATCTCGCCAATCGCGACGCTGCCATGCGCGTCATGCATCTGACGCGGGAGCGCCCCGTCGCGATCCTCTGCCCCGGCGCCGAATTCGGTCCTGCGAAGCGCTGGCCCGCCGAGCATTTCGCCGCCCTCGCCGCGCGTTTGATCGACGACGGTCACGCCATCTGGATCGTAGGCTCGCCGAACGATCGACCGGCCGCCGACGCGGTGCTGCAGGCGCTCGGCACGCACAATGCCCATGTGACCGATCTCACCGGACATACCGATCTCGGCACGGCCATCGACCTGATGTCGGCGGCATCGGTCGTCGTCAGCAACGATTCGGGGCTGATGCATGCGGCGGCCGCCGTCGGCGCACCGCTCGTCGCGCTGTTCGGCTCGTCGTCGGTGAAGTACACGCCGCCGCTGTCGCGTAACGCGCGCATCGCGAAGATCGACATCGCATGCAGCCCCTGCTTCAAGCGCGAATGCCCGCTCGGACATTTCCGCTGCATGCGCGATCTGACGCCCGAGTTGGTCTACAATCGGGCGCGCACGCTCGATGCGGCGAACACCGCCGCGCCTTCACGGTGAACGCCATGCCTACGGCACGCACGCCGCCGATCTACACGTCGCCGCAGGACGTCATGCAGGCTTTCTACCAGGCGTTCGAGGCGCGCGACATCGACGCGATGATGACCACCTGGGCCGAGGACGAGGACATCGTCTGCATCCACCCGGGCGGCCCACGCCACGTGGGATACGAAGCGGTGCGCCAGAGCTTCGAGCAGCTGTTCTCGAGCGAGGCGAAGCTCGCGTTCCGTGTCGACCAGGGTGTGGCGATCGAGACGGTCGGGCTCGCGATGCAAAGCGTGATCGAGCACTTGCGAGCCGGCGACAACCATCCCCCGGGGGCGGCCATCGCGACGAACGTGCTGATGCGTACGCCCTACGGATGGCGCGTCGTGTGCCACCACGCGTCGCCGTCGCCGGCCATTGCGGAAGCGCCGCAGACCGGCCCGCTGCATTGACTTCGGGGTCAGAGCGGGAAGTCG
>JAICKU010000019.1 GCA_025927765.1 Burkholderiales bacterium | reverse complement strand
GGTTCGTCGGGATGGCCGGGCGTGAGCCAGAACGTGTGGTCGACGACGCGCCCCGTGCCCGCGCCGAAGGCCGGCGGCTTCTGCGCTTCCTTCCAGCTGCGCCCGCCGTCGGCCGAGCGGAACACCGTCGGGCCGAGATGGCCCGTGCGCGCGGCCGCGAGCACGCTTCGCCGGTCGCGGGGATCCGCGACGACGTGATGAACCGTGTGTCCGAGGTAATGCGGGCCGGCGAGCTGCCAGCCGTTGCGCGCGGCATCCCCGGAGAGCGTCCAGATGCCCTTGCGCGTCGCGATCCAGAGTCGCGTCCGCCGAGCGGATGTATTCCCCGCTGCGACCGATGTTCGAGCCACCACGGATTCCTCCAGATAGATGGGCGAGGTGGGATCCCCGCACAAAGCCTGCAAAGCTACGCCGGGATCGTCGCCCGGGCAAGGCGCCGCGTCGGGCTTGAAATCGGATCGTGCGCTTGCGATCCTCGACACGTCGCCGGCGCCGCCGGGGACACATGGACAGGAGAACCACGATGACGATCGAAGTGGGTGACCGGCTGCCGCCGGGCACGTTGATGGAGTACTACGACGCCGCGAAGGACGGCTGCGCGATCGGCCCGAACCCCGTGTCGATCGAGGACCTGACGCGCGGGAAAAAGGTCGTGCTGTTCGGCCTGCCGGGGGCGTTCACGCCGACGTGCTCGGCGAAGCACGTGCCGAGCTACCTCGAGCACTACGACGAGCTCATGGCCAAGGGCGTCGATACGATCGCCTGCCTCTCGGTCAACGACGCCTTCGTGATGGGCGCCTGGGGACGTCACCTGAACGCCGACGGCAAGGTGCGGATGCTCGCCGACGGCAGCGCCGAATACACGAAGAAGCTCGGCCTCGAACTCGACCTCACCGGGCGCGGGATGGGTGTGCGCTCGCAGCGGTTTTCGATGCTCGTCGACGACGGGGTGGTCAAGGCGCTGAACATCGAGGCGCCCGGCAAGTTCGAGGTGTCGGGTGCGCAGACGATGCTGCAGGAGCTCGGCTAGCGGAGCCTCGCCTCAGCGCGACGCGCCGAGGCGCTCGACGATGCCGTCGAGCTGCTCGAGCGACGAATAGCGGATCACGAGCCGACCGGCGCCCTTGCGCCCCGGCTCGAGCCGAACCACCGCCCCGAGGTGCTCGCCGATCTCGTTTTCGAGGCGGAGCGTGTCGCCGTCGCGCGCGAAGCGCACCTTGCGCTGCGTGCGTTGCTCCGGGTTCTGCAGCGCGTGCACCATGCGCTCGGTCTCGCGCACGCTCATTTGCGCTTCGACCACCCGCGACGCGGCACCCGACTGCTGGGCGACGGGGAGCGCAAGGAGCGCACGCGCGTGGCCCATCTCGAGCTTGCCCGCCAGCAGGTACTCCTGCACCGGCGGCGCGAGACTGGTGAGCCGCAGCAGATTCGAGACGGCGCTGCGCGAGCGTCCCACTGCCTTGGCCGCCGCTTCGTGCGTGAGGCCGAACTCCTCGATCAGGCGCTCGAGGCCTTTCGCCTCTTCGAGCGGGTTCAAATCCTCGCGCTGGATGTTCTCGATCAGCGCGACGGCGAGCGCCGCCTGGTCGGGCACGGTGCGCACGAGCGCCGGCACTTCGCGCAGCCCAGCCTGCTGCGCCGCGCGCCAGCGCCGTTCGCCGGCCACGATCTCGAAGCGGCTGCCGTCGACGGGACGCACGAGGATCGGCTGCATCACCCCCTGCTCCTTGATGGACAGTGCAAGTTCGGCGAGCGAGGCGGCGTCCATGCGCGTGCGCGGCTGGTACTTGCCGGGACGCAGGCGGTCGACGGGCAGCATCTGCAGCGACTCGCGCTGGCCTTCGTCGTCGTCGCTGCTCACGAGCAGTGCATCGAGGCCGCGGCCCAATCCCTTCGGTCGGATCATCTTCACTCCTGTCCTGTGATTACGTCATTCCTCGGCCGGGACTTCGGGCTTGTGGGCCTCCGTCGCCATGCTAGTAAGCGCTCGCTCGCGTGCCTCTTCGCGCCGGATGACCTCTCCCGCCAGCGCAAGGTACGCCAGCGCGCCCTTCGACCTGGCCTCGAGCGCGAGTGCGGGCACGCCGTGCGAAGGCGCCTCGGCGAGCCGGATGTTGCGCGGGATGACTGTACGGTACAACCGGTCGCCGAAATGCCGCTCGAGCTCGGCCGCGACGTTCAAGGCCAGCGTGTTGCGCGGGTCGTACATCGTGCGCAGCAAGCCCTCGATTTCGAGGCGCGGATTGAGATGCGCGCGCACCTTGCGGATCGTCTGCACGAGATCGGAGAGCCCTTCGAGCGCGTAGTACTCGCATTGCATCGGGATCAGCACCGCGTCGGCTGCGCAAAGGGCGTTCAGCGTGAGCAACGACAGCGACGGTGGGCAGTCGATCAGCACGAAGTCGTAGCTCGTGCCCGATGCGGCAGTCTCGGCGAGCGCGCTTTTGAGCCGCGACTCGCGGCCGCGCAACTCGACGAGCTCGATCTCCGCACCTGCAAGTTCGCGATTCGAAGGCAGCAGGTCGAAGCGGCCCGACTCGGAGGTCACGCGCGCGGCGGCGACGTCGGCTTCGCCGAGCAGCACGTGATACACCGTGCGCTTGCACGCACGCTTGTCGACGCCGGCACCGGTAGTGGCGTTGCCCTGCGGGTCGACGTCGATGACCAGCACGCTGCGCTTCATCGCGGCGAGGCTCGCCGCGAGGTTGATCGTGGTCGTCGTCTTGCCGACGCCACCTTTCTGGTTGACCACTGCAAACGTGCGGGTCATGTCGGGGTCCGTTTCTCCAGGATCACCAGATGGCGCTCGGCGTCGACGCCGGGGACGTCGAGCGCGCGGGTCGCGACGACGGTAACCGTGGGCGGCAGCGCCGCGATCTCGGCCGTGGGCAGCACGCCCTTCATCGCGAGGATCGAGCCCCGGTCGGCCATGAGCGGCAGGCCGGCGGCCGCGAGGGTGGCGAGATCCGAAAAGGCGCGGGCGATCACGACGTCGAAGCGCACGTCCGGCGCGAATGCCTCGACGCGCGCGGTGACGACGCGCACGTTGGCAAGCCCGAGCTCGATGGCCGCCTGCGCGAGAAACGCCGTCTTCTTGCCGTTCGAGTCGATCAGCGTGAAATGGGCCGCCGGACGCGCGATTGCGAGCGGAATGCCCGGGACGCCGCCGCCGGAGCCCACGTCGAGGACGCGCAGTCCAGCGCGGTCGGGAAGCCACGGCAGCACGGCGAGCGCGTCTTCCACGTGCAGCGGCGCCATCTCGCCGCGTGCGCGGATCGCCGTCAGGTTGTAGACGCGGTTCCACTTCTCGAGGAGGTCGAGATAAGCGTCGAGCCTGGCACGGGCGCCGGCGGGCAGTTCGTCGCTCACGTCGGGCGCGGCGCTGCTATGCACGGCTTCGCCTTTGCACGGCGTCATGCGGTCTGCGCCGTGGGCGCATCGCGACCGAGGCCGCGGCGCAGATGGACGAGCAGCAGCGAGATCGCAGCCGGCGTGATCCCGGAGATGCGGGCGGCTTGACCAATCGTCTGCGGCTGGCGGGCGGTGAGCTTCTGCTGCACCTCGATCGACAGGCCCCGGACCGTGGCGTAGTCGAGCCCGCGCGGCAGTGTCATGTCCTCGAAGCCGCGCTGACGCTCGATCTCGGCGCGCTGGCGGTCGATGTAGCCCTCGTACTTCGTGGCGATTTCGACTTGCTCGGCCACCGCGTCGTTTGCCACCGGTTCTCCGGCGCCTTCGAGCACGTGCAGTGCGCGGTAGCCGACGCCGGGGCGGCGCAGCAGGTCGAAGAGCGAGCGGTCGCGGTCGAGCCGCTGGCCGAGGACGGTCATGGCGCGCTCGGCCGACACACGCCGGGGCGAAACGTACGTGGACTTGAGGCGCTCGCGCTCGCGGGCGACGGCATCGCGCTTGCGGCAGAACGCGTCCCAGCGCTCGTCGTCGACGACGCCGAGGCGGCGCCCCTGCTCGGTGAGCCGCAAATCCGCGTTGTCCTCGCGCAGCTGCAGCCGATATTCGGCACGCGACGTGAACATCCGATACGGCTCGGACACGCCGCGCGTCACGAGGTCGTCGACGAGAACGCCGAGGTAGGCCTCGTCGCGTCGCGGCCACCACCCCTCTTCGCCGGCGGCATACCGCGCCGCGTTGAGTCCCGCCAGCAAGCCCTGCGCGGCTGCTTCCTCGTACCCGGTCGTGCCGTTGATCTGGCCGGCGAAGAACAGGCCGGCGATCGCGCGGGTTTCCAGCGTGGGTCGGAGCGCCTGAGGGTCGAAGTAGTCGTATTCGATGGAGTAGCCGGGACGCACGATCGTCGCCCGCTCGCAGCCGGGGAGCGAACGGACCAATTCGAGCTGCACGTCGAACGGCAGCGAGGTCGACACGCCGTTCGGGTAGATCTCGCTCGTTTCGAGCCCCTCGGGCTCGAGAAACACCTGATGGCTGTCCCGCTCCGCGAAGCGCACCACCTTGTCTTCGATCGATGGGCAGTATCGCGGTCCGACGCCTTTGATCACGCCTGTGAAGAGCGGCGAGCGGTCCAGGCCTCCGCGAATGATGTCGTGCGTCTTGCGCGTCGTGTGGGTGATCCAGCATGCGCGCTGTTCGGGATGCATGGCCCGCGTGCCGAGGAACGAGAAGACCGGCACCGGCATGTCTCCCGGCTGCCCGACGAGACGCGAAAAGTCGATCGTGCGCCCGTCGAGGCGTGGCGGCGTGCCCGTCTTGAGCCGGCCGACGGGAAGCGCAAGCTCACGAAGACGCGCGGCCAGGTTTCTGGCGGGCGGATCGCCGGCGCGACCGGCCTCGTAATTCTGCAAGCCCACATGGATCAATCCCGCCAGGAACGTTCCCGTGGTCAAGACGACGCTCGTGGCCTCGAACGTGAGGCCAATCTGCGTGACGACGCCTGCGACGCGATCGCCGTCGAGCAGCAGGTCGTCGACGGGTTGCTGGAACAGCGTCAGGTTGGGTGCGGATTCCAGCCGACGACGGATGGCCCGACGATAGAGCACCCGATCGGCCTGCGCCCGAGTCGCGCGCACCGCCGGGCCCTTGCTGGCATTCAAGATGCGGAACTGGATGCCCGCCTCGTCGGTGGCGAGCGCCATCGCACCGCCCATCGCGTCGATCTCCTTGACGAGATGCCCCTTGCCGATGCCGCCGATCGACGGATTGCATGACATCTGACCCAGCGTTTCGAAGTTGTGCGTGAGGAGCAGCGTGCGCCGGCCCACGCGCGCGGACGCAAGCGCCGCCTCGGTGCCGGCATGGCCGCCGCCGACGACGATGACATCGAAGCGCTCGGGATATCGCATGGGAGGTCGGGGGAAAAGCGGTCGCTATTCTACGCCGCGTTTCACGTGAAACAGTGCAGGAACGAGGACGGCGATGCCGGAGCAAGAGCGACCGTGTTTCGGAGATCGGGACGACGTCCGACGCGGGCAGGCAGCAGGATCAGCGCCGTTCGGTGCCAACCACCCTCAGCTCGTGCTAACCATCCTCAGCGCGCAACCCTTCCCGGACGCGAGGACGACAAACAAGTTCGCACCGACGGTTCCGTGTTCGTCACGTTGCTGTTCCACGTGGAACACCAGATGAAGCCCCGGTCGCACCCGTCGTGAAGTGAGTGCTTACATACCGCGCGCCAGCCGCTCCCGCTCACGCATCAACGAGGCCGGCCGCTTCTTGCCCAAGCGCGCAAACAACGCATCGTGCGAATCGAGCTCGCGCTTCCACGACGCCGGATCGACGCGCATTACGCTCGAGAACCGGCTCGCGCCGAAATCGAGCCCCGACCAGTCGAGGTCGTCGTACTCCGGCACGAGCCCCAGCGCGGTCTCACGCGCGCGCGCCGCACCCATGCAGCGCTCGACGATCCATTTGAGCACCCGCATGTTCTGCCCGAACCCCGGCCACACGAACCGCCCTTCGTCGTCCTTGCGAAACCAGTTCACGCTGAAGATCCGCGGCGGCTGCGCGACGAGCTGCCCCATCTCGAGCCAATGGCGGAAGTAGTCGCCCATGTGGTAGCCGCAAAACGGCAGCATCGCGAACGGATCGCGACGCACTTCGCCGACCTTGCCGCTCGCTGCCGCCGTGGTTTCCGAACCCATGGTCGCGGCCTTGTACACACCCTCCTCCCACGAGCGCGCCTCCGTCACCAGCGGCACGGTGTCGGAGCGGCGCGCGCCGAACACGAGCGCCGCCAGCGGCACGCCGGCCGGGTTGTCCCATTCGGCGTCGAGCGACGGACATTGCGTGGCGGAGACGGTGAACCTCGCATTCGGATGCGCGGCCGGCCGGCCGCAGCCCGGCGTCCACGATTGCCCACGCCAGTCGGTGAGATGCGCGGGCGGCGTTTTCGTCATGCCCTCCCACCACACGTCGTTGTCGTCGGTGAGGGCGACGTTGGTGAAGATCACGTTCGCGCGCAGCGTCTCCATCGCGTTCCGGTTCGACTCGTACGACGTGCCCGGCGCCACGCCGAAGTAACCCGCTTCCGGATTGATGGCGTGAAACGTGCCGTCAGCCGCCGGCTTGATCCATGCGATGTCGTCCCCGATCGTCGTCACCTGCCAGCCCTCGAGACCGGCAGGCGGAATCAGCATCGCAAAATTGGTCTTGCCGCAGGCGCTCGGGAAGGCGGCTGCGACGTAGCGCTTGTCCCCTTGCGGGGAGCGCACGCCGAGAATCAGCATGTGCTCGGCGAGCCAGCCCTCGTCGCGTCCCATCACCGACGCGATGCGCAGCGCCAGGCACTTCTTGCCGAGCAGCGCGTTGCCGCCGTAGCCCGAGCCGAAGCTCCAGATCTCGCGGGCCTCGGGGAAGTGCACGATGTACTTGTTCTGCGGATTGCACGGCCACGGCACGTCGGCTTGCCCGGCGTCGAGCGGCACGCCGACCGAGTGCACGCACGGAATGAACGTGCCGTCGTCGCCCAGCACGTCCAGCACGCGCTCGCCCATGCGCGTCATGATGCGCATGTTGACGACCACGTACGGACTGTCGGTGATCTCGACGCCGACGTGCGCGATGGGGCTGCCGAGCGGACCCATCGAGAACGGCACCACGTACATCGTGCGCCCACGCATCGAGCCGTCGAAGAGGCGCAGCAGCTTCGTGCGCATTTCGGCAGGCGCGATCCAGTTGTTGGTCGGCCCCGCGTCTTCCTCGCGCTCGCTGCAGATGAACGTGCGGTCCTCGACGCGTGCGACGTCCGCCGGATCGGAACGCGCGAGAAAACTGTTCGGCCGCTTCGCGGCATCGAGGCGATGCAGCGTGCCGGACGCGACCATCTGGTCGCACAGCGCCGCGTACTCGGCTTCGCTGCCGTCGCACCACGCGATGCGCGCCGGCTTCGTGAGCTCCGCAATGTCGCGCACCCACGCGAGCAGGCGTGCATGCTTCACGCGCGCCGGGGCCGACGCGACCGGGGTACCGATCCAATCATTCATCGCGAAAATGCTCCACGACGCAGCACGACGCGAGGTCGCGCAGCGAAAACGTTGCCGGTCGAACGACTGTAGCACCGACGCGCGCAGGAAGAATGACGCAGCGCAATACGAGCGAATTCGGAATGCAAGTCATGTTCATGCCGACCGTGCTCGTCCGGGCGACAGCGCGCCGGCCGGCGGCAGTGCGTGCGGCGGCGCGCGCAGCCAGACGGCGACGATCATCAGGCCGGCGACGACATACGCGAGTCCACCGGGCACCCACATCACGAGCCCGCCGAGTTGCTGGTCCTCGAGGGGTGACAATCCGAGCACGTCGGGGTTCGCGTGTTCGTACAGCGCGCTCGGCGCGAGCGTAAGCAGTGCGCCGAGCGCACTCGTATGCAGCATCGTCGCGAACAGGCACGCGAGCGACGCACCGCCGGGCACGCGGGCGGCGCCGCCGAACATCGCCCACCAGAACGCGAGTGCCGATCCGAAAAAGCACGCATGCTGGAGTACGTGCATGCCAGCGCTTTCGAGTGCCGCCACGAATAGTGCGGGCAGGTGCCAGATCCAGAGCGCGAGCCCGTGCAGGCAAGCGGCCGCAACCGGCGCCGCCAGCGTAAGCCAGACGCGACGCACACCCGGCGCATGCGTGAACGACCTGACCGCACGGCGCGCCGGCCGCGCGAGCGCCCATGCCCACGCCTCCAATGGGCGCGACAGCACGAAAAGCGGCGCCGCGACGATCATCAGCAGCTCGTGCCCGATCATGTGCGCGGCGAACGATCGCGACGCGAGCACGTCGAGCGGCGACAGCAGCGCGACGACGAGCGTCATCATGCCGAGCGCAAACCGCACGACGTCGCCGGGACGTATGCCGCGGCCCACGCCGGCCTTGCGCCATAACCGTACGACGCCGCACGCGTAGAGAACGCAGGCGACAACGAGCAGTCCCGCGAGAATGGCGTCGAACGCAGTATCATCGCCGCCGCTCACCGGCAACGCGTGCGCGATGCCGGCGCCGGGCGTCGCCGCGAGTGCCGCGGCGATCAGTACACGCAGGGTGGCAATGCCCACGTGATCCCCCACATCGCGCCGATCACGAGCACGGACAGCGCCGCGACGCCCGTCGCGAGGCCGGCGACGAAGTGCCGCCGTGCGAGCATGTCGTTCTGCGACTTCGCCGGCGCCGACGCGCGCCATCGGTCCCACGCCATCACCACGCCGACCGCCGCGAGGAGCAGGAAGGGTGCGTGGACGACGTGCACCGCGACCAAGTTCTGGTGCGTGCAGGCCCACACCGTGGTGACGTACGCGATGCTCTGATCGGCGAGCGCGAGCAGCGGGACGACGAGGAGCGGGTACCAGATGCGCATGACGGATTCGCTACAGCCGCGGCGCCCAGTAGACGACCAGGTAGACAGGAATCCACGACAACACGATGAACCACCAGTAGCCGGTGTTCTCGGCGACGTCGACGTAGCGCTTGCCGTCGATCGGCGGCTTGAACATCACCGCGGTGACGACGACGAAGTCGGCGAAGTTCGTCACGAGGTTGAACGTGTGGAGCCCGAGCAGCACCCACACCGCGGAGCCGTACCCGCTCGTATCCCAGCGGATGTGCAGCGCGTGGAACTCGAGCCAGCGCACGCCCATCAGCGCGAACACGACGACGAGCACGACGACGAGCCAGATGCGCACCTTGCGCAGGTCGTGATCGTCGGCCGCCTTGTTCGCAAGGAGGTTCGGGATGATGCTGAGGAGCGCGAGCACCATGTTGACCGAGCCCCACAGCAGGTCGGGCGGCGGCGCCTCGTTCGGCCAGATGCGCGCGCGGCTCTGCATGTCGAAATACACGAGGATCATGAGCACGAAGCCCATGCCCTCGATCGTCGACATGGCGAGCGTTCCCCACCACATCAGGCTCCGCGTGCCGAATCCGTAGCTCGGCAGCATCGACACGTCGAGCGCATCGCCGCGGCGAATCGCGGGAATGCTGGCCGGCGTCGCTTCGCGCTCGCGGCGCCACGCCTTCGCGGGGCTCGCCGACGACTGGATCGGATGCGCGCCGGTCGACGGCGTCATCGGCGCGTCTCCGATCGGATGCGCGTCGCGAAGCGTCTCATGGCCGCCGCTGCAGCAACAGCTGCTCCGCCGTCTCCCTGCGCGTCGGCCAATACCACAGGATGAACGCGATCGCGGGAGGAATCAGGCCGTACCACATGCCCGACGGCGTGACGTTCGACCAGAAGAGCCACACGACGACAGTCACTGCGGCGACGGCCGGCCAGATCGACGGCGACGGATACGCGTAGCGCACGTCGGGCAACGCGTCGAGAACGGTCGTCACGAGGCCTTCGCGCACCTGCGCGGACAGCCCGCTGACGTGCGTCGGCTCGTCGGCCTCGCGCGCCCACAGCGGCTCGCGCGACGCGACCACGGGCAGCGCGACGAAGTTGAACGCCGGCGGCGGCGAATGCGTCGCCCACTCGAGCGTCGCCGCGCCCCAAGGGTCGTCGCCCGCGGCCTCGCCTCCGGCGCGCGTGCGAATGACATTCACGACGAACAGCAGCACGCTGACGGCGATGATCGCGGCGCCGATCGTCGCGACGAGGTTCAGCGTCCCCCATCCGGTGTCCGCCGCGTACGTGTAGATGCGCCGCGGCATGCCGGCGAGGCCGAGCAGGTGCATCGGGAAGAACGTGACGTTGAAGCCCACGAAGAACGTCCAGAACTGCCAGCGCCCGAGGCGCTCGTCGAGCAGGCGCCCTGTGAACTTCGGGAACCAGTAGTAGAAGGCGGCGAAGAGCGGGAAGACCGCACCCCCCAGCAGCACGTAGTGCAGGTGCGCAACGATGAAGTAGCTGTCGTGCACCTGCAGGTCGAACGGCACCGCGCCGATCATGATCCCCGTCATGCCGCCCAGCACCAGGATGAAGAAGAACCCGAGTACGAACAGGATCGGCGCGCGCAGGTTGATGCGGCCCGACCACAGCGTCGCGATCCAGCAGAAGATCTGCACGGCGGTCGGGATCGCGATCATCATGCTCATCGCGGTGAAGAATCCCTTGCCGAGCTCGGGCAGGTTCGTCGCGAACATGTGGTGCACCCACAGCCCGAACGCGAGGAAGCCGGTCGCGATCATCGACAGCACGACGGCGGTGTGGCCGAACAGCGGGCGCCGCGCGAACGTCGGGATGATCGTCGAGATGAAGCCGAGCGCCGGAATGAAGATGAAGTAGACCTCCGGGTGGCCGAAGAACCAGAACAGGTGCTGCCAGATCAGCACGTCGCCGCCTTCGGCCGGATTGAAGAAATGCGTGGCGAACGTGCGGTCGAACTGCGCGAGGTTCGCGGCGAGCATCACCGACGGCATCGCGAAGATGATCATCACCGACGTCACGAGAATCGACCAGGCGAACACCGGCATGCGGCGAAGCGACATGCCGGGCGCGCGCATCTTGAGGATCACGGTCGCCAAGTCGACGGCGACCATGAGCCCCATCGCTTCGGTGAGGTTGATCAGGTTGTTCCAAAGATCCGAACGCTTGCCGATGCCATATTCGGGACCGGCGAGCGGCACGTACGCGAACCATCCGGCGTCGGCGCCCGTGTTGAGCGCGAAGCCCACCCAGAGCGACAGCGAGCCCAGCAGGTACAACCAGAACGCGCAGGCGGTCATGCGCGGGAACGCGGTGTTGCGCGTGCCGACCATGAGCGGGATCAGGTACACGGCCATGCCCTGCATCACCGGCACCGCGAAGATGAACATCATCGTCGTGCCGTGCATCGTGAACATCTGGTCGTACAGGTCCGGTCCGACGAGATGGCTGTCGGGAAACGCGAGCTGCGAGCGCATGATCGCGGCAAGGATGCCGGCGGCGCAGAAGAACACGAAGGAGGTGAAGACGAAACGCTTGCCCGTGCGCTTGTGATCGACAGTCTCGAGCCAGCCACGCACTCCGGGCTTTTCGCGCCACGTGCGGTCGAGCGCGCTCGCAGCCGGCGAGCCCCAACCGGGTCCGTCGTAGATCGCCTCGCCGCGCCCGACCGACGCGCGAGCGGCCTTGCGCAACTCACGCGGATCGAGCGCCGCAAGGAGACGGCTCATTCGGTTTCCCTCCGCGCTACGCGCTTCGGGGTCCGTTCGCCCTCGGGGCGCACGTTGGGGCTCACTGCAACGTCCCCAGGTACGCGTTGATGGCCGCGAGCTCGTCCGGCGCCATGTTCTGCGAGGGCATGTTCGCGCCGGGCTTGAACTGCTGCGGATCGAGGATCCACGCAGCGCGGTTGGTCACGCTGTTCGCGAGCGTACCCGCGCCGATCGTCATGCGGCTCGCGACGTGCGTGAGGTTCGGCGCGTTGCGTCCCTGCGCGCCGGTGCCATCGATCGCATGGCACATCGCGCAGCTCTTTTGCAGGAAGAGCTCCGCGCCCTGCTGCGCGAGCGCCGAAGCGGGCTTCGCCGCCGGTGCGCGTTGCCGCGCGGCCCAGTACGCGAAGTCGTTCGGCGTATCGGCGATCACGTACAACACCATGTGCGCGTGCTGGTAGCCGCAATATTCGGCGCAGGTGCCGCGATAGACGCCGGGACGATCGGCGCGAAACGAGATCGTCTGCGGTCGCCCGGGAATCAGGTCCTTCTTGCCGTGCAGGCTCGGCACCCAGAAGCTGTGGATCACGTCCGCGCCGACGAGCGTCACGATCACCGGGCGGCCGACCGGCACGTGCAGCTCGTTGGCCGTCGTGAAGATCCGCGACGGCGCCGGATCGTCGTATTGCGCCTCCCACCACCACTGGTATCCGGTCAGCCGGATGTGCAGCGCGTCTTCGAGCGGCAGCCGCGCGAGCGCGCGATCGGTGAACACGCTCGCCGCGAGCAGGCCGAGCAGCAGCACCGCGCAGACGATGACGCCGGCCCACACCGCGCGCGCGAGCGCCGGCTCGGGCTGCGACAGCGACGACACGTCGGGCGCCGTCTCGCGGGTGGCACGCGGCGCACGCCGCAGCGCGACGAACACGGCGACGAGCACCGCGACGAACACGATCGTGCACACCGGCAGCAGCACGTGCCACAGCTGCGCGATCGCCTGCGCCTGCGCGCCTGCCGGCGCCTCGACGTCGTGCAGGCCGCCCGTCATGGCCGCTCGGACGCGCCCGACGGGGCCGCGGTGACCGGCTGTTGCGCCTCGACGTTGCTCTCGGGCGCCTTCACGTGCATCGTGTCCGAGCGATTCGGCGACGCCATTCCCGACGCCAGCCCCGACAGCGAACGCACGTAGGCGACGAGCTCCCACACCTCGTTGTCCGGAATGTGGCCGCCGAAGGACGGCATGCCGTTCGGGCGGCCCTCGACGATCGTCGCGTAGATCTGCGCCGGCTCGCTGCCGTAGATCCAAACGCGATCCATCAGCGCCGGCCCCTTGTCGCCGCCGCCATGGGCGTGGCAGCCGGTGCAGTTGTACCAGCCGAACAGCCGCTTGCCTTCGGAGAGCGCGAACGCGTTGTCCTCGTACTTGCCCTCGAGGCTCGTCTTCGTCGAGATCGCCCCCGGCTGGATCTCGGAGAGGCGCACCGGCGGCGGCGTCACGGCCTTCGTCGGGGCTTCGAAGTCGCGCTTCTCGCGCTGGCAGGCGGCGAGCGAGACGATCGCCGCAACCACACAGCACGCCGCGCGAACGTTCATCGGGCGGCCTTCGCTGGCGGAGCGTCGGCGCGCGTGACCGCGTACTCGCGCAGAACGTCGTCGATCGCAGGCCGCAGATGCGCGAGCGACGCGTTCACCGCGCGCTGCAGCGCGACGTCGTCGTGGCGCACGCCCATCGAGATCGCGAAATCGAAGCGCGGATCGCCCGCCTCGCGCCGGATCGGCACGACCGCGAACGGCAGCCTGCGCGCCGCGATGAAGTAGCCCGGTTGCGGCGACCAGACGACGCCGACGTCGAGATGGCCCGCGGCGAGCGCGTCGACGATCCGCTTCGCGGAGGGCACTTCGCCCATCACCGGATAGCCCACGATGTTGTCGACGAGGCCGCGCCGCGCGAGCGCCTGCGCGGGCGGCGACGGCGTGGCATCGATGCCGATCACCTGGATGCCGATGCGAAGCGACCGCAGGCGCGGATCGTCGAGACTGTCGAGGTCCGGGAAGCGCGCAGGCGCATAGACGAGCGCGTACGTGCCACGGTAATAGGGATCCGTCGCGAGCACCGTCTCGTCGTCGTGCGCGATGCCGGGGATCACGTCGCAGTGGCGCTGCCCGAGCGTCTTCCGCGCGTAGCCGCGCCACTGCGGCAGCCAGTAATAGGTCAACGTCTCGCCGAGATCGTTCGCGACGAGCGCCGCGATGCGGTTCTCGAAGCCCTCGCCGGCGCGGTTCGAGTACGGCAGGCCGTCCGGGTCGGCGCACACCCGCAACTCGCGTGCGTCGGCGGCCGCGACGCCTGCCATGCCGAGCGCAAAGGCGCAGGCGAGAATGACGAAGCGGCTACGGCAACGCGAAGACATAGAGCATGCCGCCCTTCGCGGTCTTTTGCGGCAGGTCCGACATCGCGTTGACGAAGCCGCCGCCCGCGCTCGCGTCACGCGCGTCGAGATCGCCCGCGACGATGCCGCCCGCCCATCCGCCGACGCCGGACAACACGGCGACGTATTCCTTTCCGTCGGGACCGCGGTACGCGACCGGTTGCCCCACGATTCCCGACCCCGTCTTGAATCGCCAGAGCGCCTTGCCGCTCTTCGCGTCGACGGCCTTGAACCAGCCGTCCATGGTGCCGTAGAACACGAGGTCACCGGCGGTCGCGAGCGCGCCGCTCCACACCGGGAAATCCTCCTCGATCTTCCATGCCGCCTTCGCCGCAGCCGGGTCCCACGCGGTGAAAAGGCCGCGCTTGCCGCCCGGACCGACCTTGATCTTGAGGTCGGCGCCGACGTACGGCGTGCCGGCGATGTAGCTCACCTGCGACGTCATCGCGTCCTGGCAGAGGTTCTGGTGCGGGATGTAGACGAGATGCGTACGCGGCGAATACGCGGAGGGTTGCCAGTCCTTGCCGCCGGGCGACGCCGGGCAGATGTCGCGCACGGTCTTGCCCGGCTCCGGCTGCTTGTCGGGATTCCATTGAATGCGTCCGCTCTTCATGTCGACGCCCATCGACGTCGTGATCGGCACGAACGGCGTTGCCGACAGCACCTGTCCGTTCGTGCGGTCGATCACGTACACGTAGCCGTTGCGATCGGGATGCACGAGCGCAGGGTGCGTCTGCCCGTTCACCGCGACGTCCACCAGGATGCTCTCGTTGATCCCGTCGTAGTCGTGCAGGTCGTGCGGGCTCATCTGGTAGTACCAGCGCGCCTCGCCGGTGCCCGCGTCGCGCGCGAACACGCCCGACGTCCACTTGTTGTCGCCGGGGCGCTGCGCGGGATTCCAGGGCCCCGGGTTGCCCGTGCCGTAATAGAGGGTGTTCTGCGCGGGGTCGTACGACACGAAGCCCCATACCGTTCCACCACCGATCTTCCACGCCTCGCCCGGCCAGCTGGAGACGCCGAGGTTCTTGCCCTGGTCCTGCGCATAGAACGGCTTGAACGTCGGCCCGATCAGGACGTCGGCGTCGGGCCCGGTGCTGTACGCACGCCACAACGCCTTGCCGCTCTTCGCGTCGAGCGCCTGCAGAAAGCCGCGCACGCCGTATTCACCGCCGCTGTTGCCCACGAACACCTTGTCGTCGGCGACGAGCGGCGCCATCGTCATCGTTTCGCCGCGGGCGAAGTCGCCGAGCTGCACGCGCCAGTTTTCCTTGCCGGTCTTCGCATCGAGCGAGATCGTCTGGTTGTCGAGCGTGTTGAAGTAGAGGCTGCCGTTGGCGTACGCAGCGCCGCGGTTGACCACGTCGCAGCACGCCTCGCCCTGTGCCGACGACGACGGATACGGCGAGAACTTCCACTTGATCGGCGCACCGGGCTGCGTGAGGTCGAGCGCGTAGACGACGTTCGGAAACGGCGTCACGACGAACATCGTGTGGTCCGCGACGATCGGCGCCGCCTCGTGCCCGCGCAGGACGCCGGTCGAGAACGTGAACGCGAGCGAGAGCTTGCCGACGTTGGCGGCGTTGATCTCATCGAGCGGGCTGAAGCGCGTGTTCGCGTAATCGTGGCCCGCCATCGGCCAGTCGCCGTTCGGGCCGGCATCGTCGGCCGCCCTTGCGCCGCTGGCGACGACGATGACCGACAGGAGGACACCCGCAAACGCCTTCAACGCACGCCCCGCCCTTCTGCTTTTCCCGCGCATCACAGCAAAGGGCATACCAAGTTAAAATGATTGCGAATCAGCGACTTGGGAAGCAGATCTCGTTGCTTGCCGCAATAATTCTTCGGCAGCGACGGAAGAAATTGCCGTTGCCGCACAAGCGAGCGGCGCACCTTCCACGTGGATCGTGCCTGCGAAAACGAGGGGATGGCCCGCGTTCGCGTCCTACTTGCCGATGCAAAAGCGCGAGAAGATTTCGCCCAGCAGGTCGTCGGCGGTGAATTCGCCGGTGATCGACGCCATTGCGTGCTGCGCAGCACGCAATTCCTCGGCGAAGAGCTCGAGCGCAGGCATCGCCGGCGCGATCAACGCATCGGCGCGGCCTAGATGCTCGCGCGCATCGCGCAACGCGACGAGGTGACGTTCGCGCGCGAAGAACGCGTCCTCGACCGTGTGGGCGATGCCGGCCGTGCGCAGGATCTCGGCCTCGAGCAACGACACGCCCTCCCCCGACAGCGCGCACAGCCACACGTGCGTCGACTCCGCCTGCTCGCCGGCAAGGTCATCGAGTGCCGCCGGGTAGCGCTCGACGTGCGGCACCGCGAACGCCAAGTCGCACTTGTTGTGCACGACGATGCGCGGCAATCGCCGCGGCAATGCCGCGAGGAGCGACGACGATGCGGCCGCCGTCTCGAGCGCGTCGTCGCAGGCGTCGACCATCACGAGCGCGAGATCGGCGCGATCGATCGCGGCGCGCGTGCGCGCGATGCCTTCGCGTTCGACGACGTCGTCGGTGTCGCGCAGACCCGCCGTGTCGACGATCGTCAACGGAATGCCGGCGATGTCGATCGCACGCTCCACGGCGTCGCGCGTGGTGCCGGGGATCGGCGTGACGATCGCCGCGTCCTCGCGCACCAGACGATTCAAGAGACTCGACTTGCCGACATTCGGCGCGCCCACGAGCACCACCGACAGCCCGGCGCGAAGGAGTGCGCCACTGCGCGAGCGCTCCAGCATGCGATCGAGACGTGTGCGAATCGCGGCGAGGCGCTCGCGCACGTCGCCTTCGCGCAGCAGTTCGACGTCTTCATCGGGAAAGTCGAGCGTCGCTTCGGTGTACATGCGCAGCTCGACGAGCGCGTCGCGCAGCGCGTGCGCCTCGCGCGAGAACTCGCCGGTCAGGCTGCGCGCTGCGGCGCGGACGGCAGTCGACGTCGCGGCCTCGATCACGTCGGCCACGCTCTCGGCCTGCGCGAGATCGAGCTTGCCGTTGAGAAACGCGCGCTTGGTGAATTCGCCGGGTTCGGCGAGCCGCGCGCCGAGCTCGACGCAGCGCGCCAGCAGAAGGCGCATCACCGCGACGCCGCCGTGGCCGTGCCATTCGACGACGTGCTCGCCGGTGTACGAATGCGGCGCGGGAAAGTAGAGCGCGAGGCCTTCGTCGATCGCGGCGCCGTCGGCGGCGTGGAACGTTGCGCGCGTCGCCACGCGCGGCGCCAGGCGCTTTCGCGCGATGCCTTCGATCAGCGCATCGAGCTTGCCGCCCGACACGCGCACGATGCCGACGCCGCCACGCCCCGGCGGCGTGGCGATCGCCGCGATGGGCGCTGCGGCTAGCGCCGCTTCGCTGCCGCGGACGCGGTTTCCTTCGTCAGCATCCGGTTCACGTGCCACTGCTGGAGGATCTGCAGCGAATTGTTGACGAGCCAGTAGAGCACGAGCCCCGCCGGGAAGAACAGGAACATGATCGAGAACGCGACCGGCATGAATTGCATGATCTTCGCCTGCATCGGATCCGAGATCGGCGTCGGCGACAGCTTCACCTGAAGCCACGCGGTGACCGCGTAGACGACCGGCAGGATGAACCAGGGATCGGGCGCCGACAGGTCGTGGATCCAGCCGATCCACGGTGCGTGCCGCAGCTCGACCGCCGACAGCAGCACCCAGTACAGCGCGATGAACACCGGGATCTGCACGAGGATCGGCAGGCAGCCGCCCAGCGGATTGATCTTCTCCTGCCGGTAGAGCTCCATCATCTTCATCTGGAGCTGCTGCTTGTCGTTCGCGTACTGCTCCTGCAGCGCCTTCATCTTCGGCGCGACGATCTTCATCTTGGCCATCGAGCGCGCCGACGCGGCGTTCAGCGGATAGAACGCGCTCTTGATGAGGATCGTCATCACGATGATCGCGAAGCCCCAGTTGCCGATCAGCGAGTGCAGCCACTTGAGCAGCAGGAACAGCGGTTCGGCGATGATCGTGAAGATGCCGTAGTCGACGACGAGGTCGAGGCCCTTCGCGAGCTTGCGGAGCGCGTCCTGGTCCTGCGGGCCGACGTAGAGGCGGGACTGGATGACGCCCGTGCCGCCGGGGGGAATCGTGCCTTCGCTGTAGCGAACGCCCGCCGTGTAGAGGCCGTTGTCGAGCTTCGTCGTGTAGAACTGCCGCTTGACGCTGTCGGGCGGCAACCACGCGGCGACGAAGTAGTGCTCGATCATGCCGATCCAGCCGTTGTCGTTGGTCCGGGTGTACGGAGCCTTCCGCGCCGGATCGGCCGCTTCCTTGTCGATCTCGCCGAAATCGATCTTCTTGAACTTGTCCTGGTCGTCGTAGACCACGGGGCCCACGAACGACGCCGGCGCCATCGAGCTCGTCACGCCCACCTTCCTGGTGTCGCGCATCAGCTGGAAATACGCTTCGGGCGTGATCGGTTGCTGTCCCGCGTTGGTCACCCGGAACGCGATGTCGATCACGTAGCTGCCGCGATGGAACGTCAGCACCTGCTCGATCTTGTCGCCGTTCGGCCCCGTGGCGTCGAGCACGAGTTGCAGCTGGTCGTGCCCCGGCGCGAGCGTGCGCGGTCCCGGCTGCGCTTCGTAGGGCGTGCGGTGGTTGGGGAAGCCCGCGCCGATCAGGCCGGCCTGCGCCACGTAAGTGCGCTCCGCGTTGTGCTGCAGCGCGAGGTACGGCTTCGACGGATCCTCGGCGCTGCGATGCTTGTCGAGCGCCACCTGCTGGATCGTGCCGCCGATCGTGTCGATGTCGGCGACGTAGAGGTCGGTGCTGATCTCGATCGTCTTGCCGACGGGCGCAGCCGAGGTGGGTGGCGCCGCTGCCGTGCTGGCGGTCCCGGCAGGAACGCTCTCGCTCGCGCCCGGCGACGCGGGCCTGGCGTGCGAGGCGGATTCACCGGGTGTCGCGGGCGCCGATACCGTCGGCTGCGGCAGCGGCATGTGCTCGCGCTCCCAGGCCTGCCACAGCAGCAGCCCGGAGAACGAGAAAATCAGCCAGAGAATGAGGCGTTGCGTGTCCATGCGGGGGGAAAGGTGAGAAGCGGGCGCGGCTTACGGCACCGGGTCGTAGCCGCCGTCGTGCCACGGGTGGCAGCGGCCGAGACGGCGCACTGCGAGCAGCGATCCCTGCCACGCGCCGTGCCGTTCGATCGCCTCGCGGGCGTACTCGGAGCAGCTCGGGTAGAAGCGGCAGTTCGCGCCGAGGAACGGCGAAATCAGGTAGCGGTAGGCGGTCAGCGCCGCGATCAGGAGGGCCTTCATCGTCACTGCGTCAAGCGCGCGAGAAGGTGCGGGCATTCCGCCGCGGCGCAAGCGATGTCGGCACGAGGCAGCGGCCGGCGCACGCGCAGGACGATGTCGAACGCCTCGATCGCGGGCCGGGCCGCGCGCACGCATTCGCGCAGCCGCCGCCGCAGGCGGTTGCGATCGACGGCACGGCGCATCGCCTTGCGGGCGATCACGTAGCCGACACGGCCGGGGGAGTGCGCCGCCGGCGCGGCGATCAGTTGCAGGAACGCGGTGTCGTAGCGCGTGCCGCGTCGGAACAGCGACTCGAAGGCCTTCGCGCCGCGAAGCCGATAGCAGGACGACCGCACGCGGCGGGGTGCCGCAACGGACGTCACCGCAACCGACGTCAGACCGACAGCCGGGCGCGGCCTTTCGCTCGGCGCGCCGACAGGACCTTGCGGCCGCCGACCGTCTTCATGCGGGCACGGAAGCCATGCGTGCGGGCACGGCGAATCTTCGACGGCTGGTAAGTGCGTTTCATCTCTCAACTCCAGGAGTCGGCCCCGGGAGGGATCGGGACCTCGAAGCATCTCGCGTGGGCACGCGAGGGAAGACGGGGCGCTCGGGCGGCCGCTTCCGGAAAAGCCTTACATTGGAGCAGCTTACGGCGAAACTGTCAATGCGCCGTTGCAACGCATCGGCGCGTTGCGCCTGACGCGGATGCACTCGCGCCGGACCGCTGCGCCTTGGCGAGTGATCACTTCGGCCGCTCACCGCGGCCCGCGGCGCCGGCTGCCGGGCCGCCGAACGGGCTGTGGATAACCCGTCGCCGCGCGGCTACAATGCCTGCCCGGCCAGCCGCAAAAAGCAGTCGCGTCACGCCGCAACAACGATTTCATCCACTGGCCGCTCGTCCTCCGTGCATTCCGCTACGCTCCCTCCCGCGTGGGCCGCCTGCTTGACCGCGTTCGAGCGCGAGCTGACCCCGCAGCAATTCGCCACCTGGATCCGTCCGCTCGCCTGCAACGACGAAGACGGCCGCCTGCGCCTCATCGCGCCGAACCGTTTCGTGCTGCAATGGGTCAAGGATCGCTTCGGCGGCCGGATCGAAACGCTCGCGCGCCAGGCGACCGGCGCGACCGTCGCCGTCGAGTTCGCGGTGGCCGACCCGTCGGCGCCGCCGAAGCCGCAACCGCCCGCGCCGGAAACGCCGGTCGTGGCCGAGCCCGCCGCACTCAGCAGCGCGCCGTCGATCGCGGGCCGCACCGCGAGCGCGACCTCGACCCCACTCGGTACCAACCCGCCGCAGCGGCGCGACCCCGGCAGCCTCAACCCTACGTTCTCGTTCAACACGTTCGTCGCCGGCAAGGCCAACCAGCTCGCGCGCGCCGCCGCACTGCAGGTCGCCGATCACCCGACGTCGTACAACCCGCTGTTCGTCTACGGTGGCGTGGGTCTCGGCAAGACGCACCTGATCCAGGCGATCGGCAACCAGATCCTCGAGCACAACCCGGCAGCGAAGATCCGCTACATCCACGCCGAGACGTACGTGTCCGACGTCGTGCGCGCCTACCAGCACAAGGCATTCGACGACTTCAAGCGCAACTACCGCTCGCTCGACCTGCTGCTGATCGACGACATCCAGTTCTTCGGGGGGAAAAGCCGCACGCAGGAGGAATTCTTCTACCTCTTCAACACGCTGATCGAGGCGCACAAGCAGGTGGTGATCACCTGCGACACGTACCCGAAGGAGATCGCCGGCATGGAAGACCGGCTGATCTCGCGCTTCGGCTGGGGCTTGACCGTGGCGCTCGAGCCGCCCGAGCTCGAGATGCGCGTGGCGATCCTGCTGGCGAAGGCGTTGTCGTCGGGCGTCAAGCTCGACGAGCAGGTCGCGTTCTTCATCGCCAAGCACATCCGCAGCAACGTGCGCGAGCTCGAGGGTGCGCTGAAGCGCATCCTCGCCTACGCGAACTTCCACGGGCAGGAGATCACGCTCGCGATGACGAAGGAGGCGCTGCGCGACCTCCTCGCCGTGCAGAACCGGCAGATCTCGATCGACAACATCCAGAAGACGGTCGCCGACTACTACAAGGTGCGCGTCACCGACATGCACTCGAAGAAGCGCTCGCGCGCCGTGGCGAGGCCGCGGCAGGTGGCGATGGCGCTCGCGAAGGAGCTGACGCAGCTGTCGTTGCCCGAGATCGGCAGCAATTTCGGGGGGCGCGACCACACGACGGTGCTGCACGCGTGCAGGCAGATCGCGAAGCTGCGCGAATCGCTGCCCGAGCTCAACCAGGACTTCAATCTGCTGCTGCAGGTGTTGCGCGGATGACGCCGGCCCGGGCGGTTTTGCACGCCGTCGGACGCGGCCGGGCCCTGCTGGAAAGCCGGGGGTCGAAACGTTATAATTTGTGGATTAAGCGGCGGGGCGGCGAAGGCGAGAAAAAGTCCCCAGTTCATCCACAAGCCGCACCGTCGTCATACAGGCGCTGCCGTTCTTCCAAGTGCCTGACGCTGCAACACAATGACGAGTTGCAGCCGTTTTGGGCGTTCTCCTATTATCGTTCTTATTGTTCGACATGCAATTAAAGCAGATACCGCGTAACGCGCTGCTCACGCCGCTGTCGGCCGTGTCGGGAATCGTCGAACGGCGGCATACGCTGCCGATCCTCGCGAACGTCCTGCTCGAGCAAAGGAACGACCGGCTGCACGTCACCGCCACCGATCTCGAGATGCAGATCACCGCCGTGGCCGAAGTGGGCGGCAAGGAAGGCCAGGCCACGACGGTCGGCGCCCGCAAGCTGCAGGACCTGCTGCGCGCCCTCCCCGACAACGCGGAGATCACCGTCGACACGTCCGGCAGCAAGATGACGGTTCGCGCCGGCCGCTCGCGCTTCAACCTGCAAACGCTCGCCGCCAGCGACTATCCGCGCATCAACGTCGGGCAGGAGCAGTTGCAGACCATCGCGCTGCCGCAGCGCGATTTCCGCGGCCTGCTGAAGCTCGCCGAGTTCGCGATGGCACAGCAGGACATCCGCTACTACCTGAACGGCATGCTGCTCGTCGTCGAAGGCGGCTCGCTGCAGGTCGTGGCCACCGACGGCCATCGGTTGTCGTGGGCGAGCCTCGCGATCGAGGGCAACTATGCACGTGCCGAGGTGATCCTGCCGCGCAAGACCGTGCTGGAGCTCTCGAAACTGCTTGCCGACACCGAAGATCCGATCACCATCGACATCCTCGCCAATCAGGCGCGCTTCCGCTTCGGCAACGTCGAGCTCGTCTCGAAAGTGGTCGACGGCAAATTCCCCGACTACAACCGGGTGATCCCCGCCGGGCACGGCAAGAAGATCGAGCTCGACCGCGCAGAGCTCCTCGCGGCGCTGCAGCGCGCGGCCATCCTGTCGAACGAGAAATTCCGCGGCGTACGACTTGTATTGGCCGACAATCAACTCAAGATTCTGTGTACGAACAGCGAGCAGGAGGAAGCCGAGGAGGAGCTGGCGGTCGCGTACAGCGGCGAGGCGCTCGACATCGGCTTCAACATCAATTACCTCCTCGACGTCCTGTCCAACGTCACGAGCGACAAGGTGTATTTCGCGTTCGGCGACGCGAATTCCAGCGCGCTCGTGACCCTTCCGGAGCGTGACGACTATAAGTACGTCGTCATGCCCATGCGCATTTGATTCGCGGGGTAGCGCAACTGCTCGGCCCGTCTTGCGTCGTTGGGTCTTACCGCGTGCGAATCTCGCCGTAATCCGCTCATAGCCACCGGTATCGATGACCCCTGCCCAGACCAAACCCCGCCAGGCCGGCGAAGCGTACGACTCGTCCAGCATCAAGATCCTGAAGGGCCTCGACGCGGTCCGCAAGCGTCCGGGCATGTACATCGGCGACACGTCCGACGGCACGGGCCTGCACCACATGGTGTTCGAGGTGCTCGACAACGCCATCGACGAGGCGCTCGCCGGCTACTGCGACGACATCAAGGTCGTGATCCATGCCGACAACTCGGTGTCGATCGTCGACAACGGACGCGGCATCCCGACGGGCATCAAGCAGGACGACGAGGAGAAGCGCTCCGCCGCCGAGATCGTGATGACGGAGCTCCACGCCGGCGGCAAGTTCGACCAGAACAGCTACAAGGTGTCGGGCGGCCTGCACGGCGTCGGCGTGTCGGTGGTGAACGCGCTCTCCGACTGGCTGAAGCTCAAGATCTGGCGCAACGGCCAGATCCACCAGATCGAATTCCGCCAGGGCGTGCCCGTGGCGCCGCTCGCCGTCGCCGGGCCCACCGACCGTCGCGGCACCGAAGTGCATTTCATGGCGTCGAACGCGACGTTCAGTCGCATCGAGTACCACTACGAGATCCTCGCGAAGCGCATCCGCGAGCTCTCGTTCCTGAACAACGGCGTCAAGATCGAGCTCGTCGACCAGCGCGACGGCAAGAGCGAGAACTTCGCGTACTCGGGGGGCATCAAGGGCTTCGTCGAGTTCATGAACCGCAGCAAGAGCGTGCTGCATCCGAAGATCTTCCATGCGACCGGCGAGCGCGACGGCGTCGGCGTCGAGGTCGCGATGCAGTGGAACGACTCCTATGCGGAGTCGGTGCAGTGCTTCACCAACAACATCCCGCAGCGCGACGGCGGCACGCACCTCACCGGTTTGCGCCAGGCGATGACGCGCACGCTCAACAACTACATCGAGAAGGAAGACATCGCGAAGAAGGCGAAGGTCGAGACCAGCGGCGACGACATGCGCGAGGGCTTGACCTGCGTGCTGTCGGTCAAGGTGCCCGAGCCCAAGTTCTCGTCGCAGACGAAGGACAAGCTCGTCTCCTCCGAAGTGCAGCCGATCGTCCAGGAAGTGGTGGGCGCGATGCTCGCCGATTTCCTGCTCGAGAATCCCGCCGACGCGAAGATCATCTGCACGAAGATCGTCGACGCCGCACGCGCGCGCGAGGCGGCGCGGAAGGCGCGCGAGCTCACGCGCCGCAAGGGTGTGCTCGACGGCATGGGCCTGCCCGGCAAGCTCGCCGACTGCCAGGAGCGCGATCCCGCGCTGTGCGAGATCTACCTCGTCGAGGGCGATTCCGCCGGCGGGTCGGCCAAGCAGGGCCGCGACCGCAAGTTCCAGGCGATCCTGCCGCTGCGCGGCAAGATCCTGAACGTCGAGCGCGCGCGCTTCGACAAGCTCGTTTCGTCGCAGGAGATCGTCACGCTGATCACCGCGCTCGGCACCGGCTTCGGCAAGGACGAATACAACGTCGACAAGCTGCGCTACCACCGCATCATCATCATGACCGACGCGGACGTCGACGGCTCTCACATCCGCACGCTGCTGCTCACGTTCTTCTACCGGCAGATGCCCGAGCTGGTCGAGCGCGGCCACATCTACATCGCGCAACCGCCGCTCTACAAGGCGAAGCAGGGCAAGGAAGACGTCTACCTCAAGGACGACCACGAGCTCAAGCAACACCTGCTGCGCGTCGCGCTGAAGAACGCCGAGCTCGTGCCCGGCGAAGGCCGCTCGCCGCTGTCGGCCGAATCGCTTGGCGACGTGGCGCGCGAATACCTGCTCGCCGAAGCGGTGATCGAGCGCCTCGGGCGCATCGTCGATGCGGCGGCCTTGCGCGCGATCCTAAACGGGGTGAAGCTCGACCTGTCGAGCGAGACCGCCGCGCAGCGCAGTGCGGTTGCGCTGCAGGCGGCGATCGACGATCCGGAAGTGACGGTCGAGCCGCGCTACGACGCGACGAACGAAGTTCATCGCGCGGTGATCGTCCGCACGCACCACGGCACGCCGCACGCCACGGCGATCGATGCCGATTTCCTCGCGAGCGGCGACGCCGAGCAGATCCGGCACGCGGCCGACGTGCTGCAGGACCTGATCTACCCAGGTGCGATCGTGAAGCGCGGCGAGAAGACGCAGGCGGTCAAGTCGTTCAAGGAAGCGCTCGACTGGCTGCTCGGCGAAGCGCGCGGCAGCGTCGCGATCCAGCGCTACAAGGGCCTCGGTGAAATGAATCCCGAGCAGTTGTGGGAAACGACGATGGATCCCGCGGTGCGCCGGCTTCTCAAGGTGCAGATCGAGGACGCGATCGGCTCCGAGGAGATCTTCTCGACGCTGATGGGCGAGCAGGTCGAGCCACGCCGCGCGTTCATCGAGACGAACGCGCTCGGCGTGCGCAACCTCGACGTGTGAACATTGCGGGAGGCGCTTCATGCGTGCCTTCGCATCACCGTTGAAAAGGGCCGCAGGCATTCTGCTTGCGGCCCTTTTCGTATCGGGCGCCACGGCGGCGCCGCCGCCGGTCGACACGTTCTTCCGCAAGCCCGCGTCGCGCAGAAGTCGTCGGTGATGGCCGACGAAATCGGCGACCCGAGAACCGAGCGCGAGCGCCACGCCTACGCACTGATTCCCACCCATCAAACGGCGGCCGGCGTTTCGCGGCCCCGCTCATCCATGCATAAAGCCCTGCACCTCGCGCTTGGCCTCGGCGTTGCGCTCATGCTCTGCGGCGTCGCCCACGCGGACACGCGCCTCATCGTCCGGCTGCGCGCGGACACCGCGAAATCGGGCATGACCACGAAGGCGCGCATTGCCAAAGCCGGCGCCGCCAGCGGCCTTGCGCTTTCGCACGTGCGGCCGATGGCCGTCGGGTTCGACGTCGTGAGCGCTGCGAGCGACGAGGCGGGTGACGTCGTGCGCAAGCTGCGGGCGAACCCCGACGTCGAGTTCGTCGACGTCGACCGGTTGCGCCACGCCGAGCAGGCGGTGGTCAACGACGAATTCCTGAGCGGCCAGAAGTACCTCACCAACGACCCGGCGTCGATCAACGCGTTTTCCGCGTGGCAGACCACGCACGGCTCGAGCAACACGGTCGTCGCCGTCGTCGACACCGGCTATCGCCCGCATGCGGCGATGGTCGGCCGCTTCCTGCCGGGCTACGACATGATTTCCGACCCCACGCGCGCGAACGACGGCGATGGTCGCGACGCGGACGCGAGCGACCCCGGCGACTGGGTGCTGCCGAGCGAAGCGAGCGGCGACTGCAGCGCGCGCAACAGCACGTGGCATGGGACCGGCGTCGCGGGCATCATCGCCGCGAATACGAACGACGGCCGCTGGACCGCCGGCATCGACTGGAACGCGAAGGTGTTGCCCGTGCGCGTGCTCGGCAAATGCGGCGGCTGGGATTCCGACATCGTCGACGGCATCGCGTGGGCGGCCGGTCTCGCGGTGCCCGGCGTGCCGCCGAACCCGACACCTGCGCACGTCATCAACCTGAGCCTCGGCGGCGATCGCGCCTGCCCGTCGTACTACCCGCCGGTGATCGCGGCCGCCTACGCACGCGGCGTCACACGCGCGATCGTTGCCGCGGCCGGCAACGAATCCAGCGACGTCGCGGGTCATTCGCCGGCGAGTTGCCCGGGCGTGATCGCGGTGGCGTCCACGACGACGGTCACCGGCAATCTCGCCCGCTACAGCAATTTCGGCGCGGGCATCACGCTGTCGGCGCCGGGCGGTACCTACGTGCCTGCGTTGCCGACGCAAGGCACGCTCGTGCTGTCGAACACGGGTCCGACGTTGCCCGGGGACGATACCGTGGGGAGCGAAGGCGGTACGAGCTTCTCCGCCCCGATGGTGTCGGCGACCATTTCGCTGATGCTCGCGGTCGCGCCCGCACTCTCGCCCACCCAGATCGTGCAGATACTGCAGGCCACGGCGAAACCGTTTCCGGCCGCCTCGACGTGCACGACGGCGATCTGCGGCGCGGGCATCCTCGACGCCGGCGCTGCAGTGCGCGCGGCGGCGGCACTCGCGCCGGCTTCGGCCACGAACTACCAGGGACTGTGGTGGGCGGCGCCGCCCGGTGCCGAGTCGGGCTGGGGCCTGAACCTCGCGCACCAGGGCGACATCATCTTCGCGACGTGGTTCACCTACGACGCCACCGGCAAGCCGTGGTGGCTGTCGATGACCGCCAACAAGACCGCACCGAATGTGTACGAGGGCACGCTCGTGCAGACGCAGGGCCCCGCGTTTTCCGCGGTGCCGTTCAATCCCGCGGCCGTGACGCCCGGTCCGGTGGGCACGGCGACACTGACGTTCTCGGATGCGAACAACGCGCAGTTCGCCTACACGCTCGACGGCATTTCACAGGTCAAGTCGATCACCCGCGAACTGTTCGGCACCCCGCCTTCGTGCGTGTTCGGCGCGCAACCGGATCTCGCACTTGCCACCAATTACCAGGACCTGTGGTGGGCGTCGCCCCCCGGTTCCGAATCCGGCTGGGGCATCAACCTGACGATGCAGAGCAACGTGATCTTCGCCACGTGGTTCACGTACGACGTCGACGGCACCCCGCTGTGGCTGTCCGCGACGGCGTCGAGCGCCGGGCCCGGCGTCTACAGTGGCGCGCTCGTTCGCTCGACCGGGCCCGCGTTCAACAGCGTTCCGTTCAATCCCGCCGTCGTGACGCGCGCGCCCGTCGGCGCCGCGACGTTCAGTTTCAGCGACGGCAATCACGCGACGTTCACGTACACGGTCGGCAGCGTGACGCAGAGCAAGGCGATCACGCGCGAAGTGTTCGTGAGCCCGGGTACGCTTTGCCAGTGAGATAGAGCGCTTGCCCGCCCGCTTCGCGATGCTGGCCGCGTGCGCGGCGTTCGTCCTCGCGGCGTGCAGCGTCCCGGAGGGCGGAGGCAGCGACGCCGGCGCCGCATCGAAGGCGGTGCGCCGCGTCGTCTATTTCGTGGCGAGCGACAAGGATCGCGAGACCGGGATGCGCGACTTCCGCGAATTCACGCGCGCGGTGCAGCGCGCGGGCATCGACACGAAGGACGTTTCGCTCGAGCTCCTGAACGTCGTGGGTCCGGGCGCCGAGCCCGCCCGGCGCGCCCTTGCCGAGCTTGCGCGCCGGCCGCCCGACGTTCTCGTCGCGACGTCGCAGTTCTGCCTCGAGGCCGTGCTGCACACGCCTATGCACGTGCCGATCCTGTTCCTGTCGCATCCCGATCCCGTCGCGCTCGGCGACGTGGTGAGCCTGGCGCGCCCGGGTGTCGATCGCACCGGCTTCACGTTTTTCAGTCCGGTGACGGCGAAGCACCTCGAAACGCTCCACGACGGCTTCCCGTCGGTGCGCCGGGTGGGCGCCGTCGTCGACGCTTACCTGATGGGTGCGAAATGGTTCACCGACGACGTGCATCTCGCCGAGGCGTCGCTCGGGCTCGAGGTGACGATGTTCGCGGCGGGCAACGTCGCGGCGCTGCGGCGTGTCCTCGCAACCGCGCAGGCGGCGCGCATGGACGCGTGGTACGTGCCCGTGAGCGAGATCACGAGCGACGATCCCGACCAAGTGATCGCACTGATGCACGCACTGAACAAGCCGATCGTCTATTCGCGCGTGAGCGCGGTGCTGAAGGGCGGCACGATCGCGTACGAGGCGCGCCTCGAGGACCCGTTCGGCATCTGGGCGCGCCAGCTGCGCCTGATTCTCGCCGGCGTGTCCGCAGCCTCGATTCCCGTCGAGCAGCCGCAATCGTTCGAGATCGCCGTGAATCTCGACGGCAGCCGCGAGCATCGCGCGCTGCGGCCATCGAAGGCGATATTGAAGCGCGCGACGCGCATCGCCGGCGCGCCAGAGAACTAGCGGATAGGCGACGTGCGAGGACGTCGAACCGCGAGGCTTGACGCGTGAAACTCGCCGGCCGCTACTTCGCCGTCCTGTCCGGCTTTGCCGCCGCGGGTTTCGCGGCATTCGCGCTCGTCGGCGTGATTCATACGTACGAGGAGAACGAGGGACGCGCCAGCGCGCTGCAGCAGGACGAGGCGCGCATCCTGGGCAACCGCATCGAGACGCGCCTCGACGCGTTCGAGCGGCAGATCCGCGCGGTCGCCGAGTTGCCATGGGGCGACGGCCTGCTCGACGAAGACGACGAGCGCGAGGAGTATCGGCGGCTGATCGCGCTCAATCCCGCGATCTACGAGCTACGCACGATCAGCGAAGACGAAAGCGTGCGCGTGTTCGTGTCGCGCGTGAAGCTCGATCGGCCGGCGAGCGCGACGCCGCCGCACACGGCGGTTCCGACGCTGCGGGGCAGCAGCGCGTGGTACGGCCGCCCGTACTTCCGCAATGCGTCGGAGCCGTTCGTCACGCTCGCGATCGGCGGCGGTGCACGAGCGCGCCAGACCACGGTGGCCGAGCTCGACGTCCGCTTCGTGACCGACGTCGTGAACCGCGAGCGCTTCGGCAGCGACGGGCGGGTGTACGTCGTGGACGATTCGAACCGGCTGCTCGCGCATCCCGAGCCGAGCTTCGTCCACCGCAACCTCGACCTGTCGGTGTTGCCGCAGATCCAGCACGCGCGGGCCAAGCTTGCGCGGACGGCCGGCAACACGGTCACCGTCGAGGGCACGAGCCTCTACAGCGACGAGCCGGTCTATGCGAGCGCGTTCGAGATCACGCGCACGGGCTGGCTCGTGTTCGTCGAGCAGCCGCGCGACGAGGTGCTCGCGCCGGTCGCTGCGAGCCTCTATGGAATGCTCGGCCTGCTCGCGTTCATCCTGCTGCTCGCGTTCGCCGTCAGCGTGGTGATCGCCCGCAAGCTCGCGCGGCCGATCCTCGAGATCCAGCGCGCCGCGACGCGCCTCGGCCGCGGAGACTTGCAGGCGCGCGTGAATCTCGGGACCGGCGACGAGATCGAGGTGCTGGGCAACGAGTTCAACCGGATGGCCGAGAACCTCGGCCGCTCGTATTCGGAGCTCGAGCAGCGCGTCGACGCGCGCACGGACGCGCTCGCGAAAGCCGGCGAGGCGCTGCAGCATCAGGCGCGCGAAGTCGAGACGCTGAACGAGCAGCTCACCCTACAGCTCACCGAGCTTGGGCGCAGCAAGGAGGAAGCCGAGCGTGCGAACGCCGCCAAGTCGCGCTTCCTCGCAGCCGCGAGCCACGACCTGCGGCAACCGATGCATACGGTCAGCCTGCTCGTCGGCATCCTGCGCGAGCGCCTGATCGGCCGCGACGGCCTCGACCTCGTCGACAAGGTGCAGGCGTCGGTGCAAAGCATGGAGCGTCTCTTCAACAGCCTGCTCGACATCACGCGCCTCGATGCCGACGCCGTGCGGCCGAACGTCTCGCAGTTCCCGCTGCAGGCGCTCTTCGACGAAATCGCCGGCAACTACGCGCTGCAGGCGCGGGCGAAGGGACTCGACTTTCGCGTCGTGCCCACGCGAGCGATCGTGCGCACCGATCTCGCGCTCCTCGAGCGCAGCGTCGGCAATCTCGTCGCCAACGCGATCCGCTACACCGAGCGCGGCGGCATTCTGCTCGGGACGCGCCGGCGCTTCGGCGGACGCATCATCGTCGTCGTCGACACCGGCGTCGGCATTCCCGAAGCGCATCTCGACGAGATCTTCGAGGAGTTCTTCCAGATCGACAGCTCCAACGCCGAGCAGGCGCAGGGCCTCGGCCTCGGGCTGTCGATCGTCAAGCGCACGGCGGTGCTGCTGCATCTGCCGCTGCGCGTCTCGTCGCGCCCGGGCCGCGGCTCTGTGTTCGAGATCGGCGTGCCGGTCGTGGGCGAGGCCGAGACGCCGCAGCGCGGCACGTCATCGGACTTCGCACGCACCATCGAGGGCGCGTTCGTCGTCGTCATCGACGACGAGGCGGAGAACCGCTTCGCGACCGAAGCGCTGTGCCGGCAGTGGGGCTGCCACGTGGTGAGCGGCGACTCGGCGAGCGCGGCGCTGGCCGCGCTCGCGAAGCATCTGCGCGCACCCGACCTGATCGTGACCGACTTCCGCCTGCGCGACGGCCTGACCGGGCTGATGGCGATCGACGACGTCCGCCGCGAGGCGGATGCGCGCATTCCCGCGATCATCGTGTCGGCCGACGTGGCGGTGCAGGGCATCGACCGCGACGACGTCGTGGTGCTGCGCAAGCCGCTCGACCCCGCGCAGCTGCGCGCCACGATGTCGCGGCTGCTCGCGCAGCATTGACTGCGCTTCTTCGTCAGTCGCGCGGCTTGACCGCGGCCGTTGTCGGGTCGAAGCGCAGGCCGAGGCGATGCGCGGCGACGATCGCCTGCGTGCGCGTGGTCACGTTGAGCGCGCGCAGCACGCTCGTGACATGACTCTTGACCGTGCTTTCCGCCACCGCGAGCTCGCGGCTGATGAGCTTGATCGGCTTGCCCTGCAGCACGAGGTACAGCACGTCGGCCTGGCGGGGCGTGAGGCCGAGATCGATCGGCGTCCGCGGTCCGTCGGAATGCCGCGCGGGCAGCGCGACCGTTCCCGTGCTGACCAGTTCGTGCATGGCCATGCTGGGCGGCAGGTAGATGCTGTGCGCGAGCACGACGCGCAGCGCGTCGAGCATCGTTTCCGACGACGAGCTCTTCGGGATGTAACCCATCGCCCCCGCATCGATGGCCGCGCGAATCGTCTCATCGTCCTCGGACGACGACAGCACGACGACGGGAATGCCGGGATAGCGCTCGCGCAGGATCGCGAGGCCCGCGAGACCGGACAGGCCATGCAGGTTGAGGTCGAGCAGCACGAGTTCGACGTCGCGGTGCTCGTCGCACAGCCGGAACCCTTCGTCACAGGTGCCGGCTTCGCGCAACTCGACTTCGGGCATCAGTTGCCGGAGGAGCAGCGCGACGCCTTCACGGAACAGCCGGTGATCGTCGATCAGCAGCACCTTCATCCGAGGTCCCCAATCGTGCGGCAGCGGAGTGTAACGGAGCCGTGGGCGAGACCCGATGCATCGGGCGCGAGGTCCGGACACCGGGACGAGCATAGTCCGGACGCGCGCGTCGCGCCTCCTCCATTCGTCCTATGCCGCACGCCGCCGGCATGCTGTAATCCAACTGCCTCGATCCCGATCTGCGTCGCCATGTCCGATGACGAATCCCCGACCGTTTCGACGCCGCGCCTCGACGAGCGCGCGCTGCCGGTCCTCGCACGGCTCGGCCTGATCGTCGAGCCCGCGGGACGTGTCGAGCGCGTCCTCGCCCGCTCGACGCACGCCGAGCGCGTCGCCTCCATCGATCCGGCCAACGGCCTCGTGCTCGGCGATGCGCCGTCGCTGACGGGCGCGTCGCTCGAGGCGCTGATCGTCGACGCGGCGCATGCGGCAGACGCGTGGCGCGACGTGCCGGCGCCCAAGCGCGGCGAAGCGGTACGGCGGATGGCGGAGCTCCTGCGCGAGCACAAGGACGCGCTCGGCACGCTGGTCTCGCTCGAAACGGGCAAGATCAAGGCCGAGGGCGACGGCGAAGTCCAGGAAATGATCGACATCGCCGACTTCGCGGTCGGCCAGTCGCGGATGCTTTACGGCCGGACGCTGCATTCGGAACGTCCCGCACACCGCATGTACGAGCAATGGCATCCGCTCGGCGTCGTGTGCGTGATCACCGCGTTCAACTTTCCGGTGGCGGTATGGGCCTGGAACGCGATGCTCGCGTGCGTGTGCGGCAACGCGGTCGTGTGGAAGCCTTCGCCCAAGGCGCCGCTTTGCGCGCTCGCGGTGTCGAACCTGGCCGATCGCGTGATCGACGAGCTCGGCTTGCCGCCGATCTTCTCGCTGGCGGTGGGCGACGATGCCGTCGGCCGCGCGCTCGTCGACGACACGCGCGTGTCGCTGGTGTCGTTCACCGGCTCGAGTCGTGTCGGCCGGACGGTCGCAGAGAAAGTGACCGCTCGCTTCGGCAAGGTGCTGCTCGAGTGCGGCGGCAACAACGCAGTGATCGTCGCCGAGGACGCCGACATCGACCTCGTCGTGCCGGCGGTCCTGTTCGGCGCCGTGGGCACGGCCGGTCAGCGCTGCACGACGACGCGGCGGCTGATCGTCCATGAGTCGCGGATCGGCGACGTCGTCGAACGGCTCGCCCGCGTCTACGCGCAGGTTCGGATCGGCGATCCGCTCGATCCGTCGACACTCATGGGACCGTTGATCGATGCGGGTGCGGTCGACGGCTACCTGCAGGCGATCGGCGAAGCGCGCGCGGCCGGCGCGACGATCGTGACCGGCGGCCATGCGATCGAAGGACCCGGTTACTTCGTCGAGCCAACGATCGTCACCGGCCTCTTGAACGAGCATCCGCTCGTGCAGCGGGAAACCTTCGCGCCGATTCTCTACGTGACGCCGTACGACACGATCGACGACGCCATCGCGCAGAACAACGCCGTGCGGCAGGGGTTGTCGTCGGCGCTCTTCACGCAGAGCCTGCGCACCGCCGAAGCGTTTCTCGCGGCATCGGGCAGCGACTGCGGCATCGCGAACATCAACATCGGCACGTCGGGCGCCGAGATCGGCGGCGCGTTCGGCGGCGAGAAGGAGACCGGGGGCGGCCGAGAATCGGGGAGCGATGCGTGGCGCGCCTACATGCGGCGCCAGACGAACACGATCAACTGGAGCCGCGACCTGCCGCTCGCGCAGGGCATTCGCTTCGAGATCGAGGATTGAGCTATTTCCGGAACAGCCAGAGCAGGAGCGTCAGCACGACCGAGATGACGATGCTCGTCACGATCGGGAAGTGGAACGACCAGCCGTCGCGCTCGACGTTGATGTCACCCGGTAGCCGGCCGAGGCCGAGGCGCGCGATCCACGGCCATGCAAGGCCGGCGATCAGGATCAGCAGGCCGAGCACGATCAGCAGGCGTTGCATCGCGCGTCGAGCGCTAACGGCGTTTCGTTTTCGCCGGCGACTTGCCGGCGGTCTTGCGCGCGGCCAGCGCCGCGACGTTCGTCTTGGATGCCGCGCGCGACTTCGTCGTTCCCTGGCCGTTGCCGTTCCCGCCGGCCGTGCCGCCGTTGCCCGACGCACGCTTCGTGGCCGTTTTCTTCGCCGCGGCCGGCGCGCGCTTCGCGGCCGTGGTCTTGGCCGCACGCTTGGTGGCGGGCGCCTTGGCCGCTTGCGTCGACGCGCGCGTCGTGCGATCCGGCGTGACGCGCCGCGCAGGTGCCGAGGGCGTTTCCTGCGTGGCTTCGCGAGCCTTGCGCGGCGCGCGCGCCTTCGCCGGGGCGCGCGGCGCTCCGCCGCTTCGCTCCGCCTTCTCGTCGACGAGCGCCACCGCCTGCTCGAGCGTCAGTGCATCGACGCCGTCGCGGTCGGGCAGCGTGGCGTTGGTGGTGCCGTGCTTCACATAGGGGCCGTATCGCCCTGCGTGGAGTTCGACCGGGTGGCCGTCGCGCGGATGCGTGCCGAGCACGCGCAGCGGCGCGCTTTGCGCGGGCCGCGCGCCGCGGCGCCCCGGGGCTTTCGCCTCGAACTCGAAGCCCACCTTGCCGTCGGGCTGCTTGACGAGATACGCGGAGAACGGCCGCCGCGTGCGTGCGGACACGAACTGCAGCAGGTCCGTCTTGCCCGTTTCGAGCAGCTTCGCCATCTGCATGCGATCGACGATGCGCGACAGGATCGTGCGGCCCGATCGGAAATCGCATTGGCGGTTGTCGCCGACCGCGCGCTCGCACACGTACGCATTGGGCGTTTCGTACACGTCGTGGCCGCACTTCGGGCACGCGCCCACCGGCGTCTGCCCTGAGAAATCGGGCGCTTCCTGGTCTTCGTCGTCGAGCTTCGGCCCGAAGTCGAATTCGACCTCGTTGTCGTCGTTGAGCTTGAGGCTCGCAGAGAACGGACGCCCGAGGCGGCTGCGAAAGCCGTCGAGCGGTCCGATGCTCCGTTCGGTGAGCAAGGTCTCGGCTTCGTTCGGCGCGAGCTGGCGGCCGCCCATGATCTTCCAGAAGCCGAAATCGCAATCGACGCACTGGAACTTCCTGTAGCGCTCGTGCATTTCGCCGCCGCACTTCGGACAGGGCGCAGCGAGCGTCGCGAAGTCGCCGGGAATGGTGTCGCTCTCGTAGTTCTTCGCCTGCGCGACGATGTGCTTCGTCATCGCGACGATCTCGCGCATGAACTCGCTGCGACGCAGTTCGCCATGCTCCATCTGCGCGAGCTTGAATTCCCACTCCGCCGTCAACTCGGGTGAAAAGAGCTCGGGGATGCCGAGGCCGTGCAGCAGCGTCAGCAGCGACGACGCCTTGGGCGTGGGGATCAGCTCCTTGCCTTCGCGCAGCACGTAGCGCTCGGTGATCAGCCCTTCGATGATCTGCGCGCGCGTCGCCGGCGTGCCGAGGCCCTTCTCGCGCATCGCCTCGCGCAATTCGTCGTCCTCGATCGACTTGCCGGCGCCTTCCATGGCCGACAGCAGCGTCGCTTCCGAGAACCGCGGCGGCGGTCGCGTCGCGTGTTCGGCGAGCTCGATGGGCGGCGCGAGCGCAACCTGCTCGACGCCCTCGTAATGGCGCGTCGCGCTTTCGCGCACCGCGACGCTTTCTGCCCCGCTCTTGGCCGGCGCTTTGACCTCGCGTATCTGCACCGGCGTCAGCGTCGGTTCGTCGCCCGCCGCTTCGCGGCCGTACACCGCGAGCCAGCCCGGCTCGACCAGCACCTTGCCCTCCGTCTTGAAGGGCTGCTCGCCCACGCGCGTGATGCGCGTCGTGACCAGGTATTCGGCCGCCGGATGGAACACGGCGAGGAAGCGCTTGACGACGAGGTCGTAGAGCTTCGCTTCGGCTTCCGACAGGTGGCGCGGACGCACGAGCGTCGGGATGATCGCGAAGTGATCCGAGATCTTCGCGTTGTCGAAGATACGCTTGTTCGGCCGGACCCAGCGGCGATCGAGAACGCGCCTCGCGAACGTTGCATAGGCGTTGGTCTGCGCGAGCTCGCGCAGCGTCTCCTCGACGGTGGCGAGATAGTCTTCCGGCAGCGCGCGCGAATCGGTGCGCGGATAGGTCAATGCCTTGTGCTTTTCGTAGAGCGCCTGCGCGAGCGAAAGCGTGGTGCGCGCGGAGAAGCCGAAGCGGCCGTTCGCCTCGCGCTGCAGGCTCGTCAAGTCGTAGAGGAGCGGCGAGACCTGCGTGGTCGGTTTCGCTTCCTCGGTGACGGTGACGGGCTGGCCTGCACGCTCGCATTCCGCCTTGATCGCCTGCGCGCGGGCTTCGTCCCACAACCGTTCAGCGCGCAGATCGCTGTCGTCGACGCCTTCGATCGCGACGTCGCGCTTGCGAAAGCCCTCGTCGAACCAGCGACCGGAATATTCGCCCGCCTCCGCGCGGAACGTCGCGACGAGCTCCCAGTAATTGCGCGGGACGAACTTGCGGATCTTCTCCTCGCGCTCCACGAGGATCGCGAGCGTCGGTGTCTGCACGCGGCCGACGGTCGTCAACTGGAAGCCGCCCGACTTCGAATTGAACGCGGTCATCGCGCGCGTGCCGTTGATGCCGACGAGCCAGTCGGATTCGGAGCGGCACACGGCGGCGTCGGCGAGCGGCTGCATCGACGCGCCGCTGCGCAGGCGCGCGAAGCCGTCGCGGATCGACGCCGGCGTCATCGACTGCAGCCACAGCCGCTCGACCGGCTTGTCGCTCTTCGCGAACTGGACGATGTAGCGGAAGATCAGCTCGCCTTCGCGCCCCGCGTCGCACGCGTTGACGAGGCGCGTGACGTCCTTGCGCTTGATGAGCTTCAGGAGCGTCTTCAACCGCGCCTCGTTCTTCTCGATCGGCTTCAGCGCGAATTGGGAAGGAATTGCCGGCAGGTGGGCGAACGTCCACTTGCCGCGCTTCACCTCCTCGTCGTCCGGCATGCCGATTTCGAGCAGGTGGCCGACGGCCGACGAGAGCACGTGCTCGTCGCTCTCGTAGTAATCGGCGTGCTTCGTGAAGCCGCCGAGCGCACGCGCGATGTCGGCGGCGACGGACGGTTTTTCGGCGATGATCAGTTGTTTCGTCAATTGCGGATCCGGGAATGCGGGCTCGACCGGGATGGCGCCCGCCGGCAGCGATCGATGCTACATGGGCCCGCGTGCGCCAATGCCAAGATGCGCCGCGGCCGCGAGTCGGGGGGCCGATACTACAGAAGGTCCGCCCGCGCTCGCAACCATCCGAACGACAAGTCGGGCGGACAGGTGCGCGCGCGACGAGTTCCCGCCGCGCGATCGGATCACGCGCCCGATCCGGCAGCGCGCTGCCAAAGTCCGCCGGGTAGCGCGCACACGCTTCCTGCGAGCTCGAGCGTGACGAGCTCCGCGGTGATCGACTCGGCCGGCGCTTTCGTGCGGGCGACGAGCGTGTCGATCGTCACGGGATCGTACCCCATCGCGTGCAGCAGCTTGCCATCGCGGGTGTGCGATCGTGCACCTTTCACGGACGCTGGTTCGTGCGGCGCGCTGCGCGTTCCGCGCAGTTCGTCGAGCACGTCCTGCGCGGTTTCGACGAGCTTCGCACCGTCGCGGATCAGCTTGTGGCACCCCTTGCTGAAGGGCGAATGGATCGAGCCGGGAATGGCGAACACCTCGCGCCCCTGGTCGCCGGCGAGCCGCGCAGTGATCAGCGATCCCGACGACAGCGTCGCTTCGACGACGAGCACGCCGCGCGCGAGGCCGCTGATCAGCCGGTTGCGTTGCGGGAAATGCTCCTTGCGCGCCGGCGTACCCGGCAGGTACTCGGATACGAGCAGGCCACGTCCGGCGATGCGCTGCGCGAGCGCGCGGTTACGCGCCGGGTACACGCGATCGAGGCCGGTGCCTACCACGGCGATCGTCGACGCGTCGGTGTCGAGCGCGCCCTCGTGCGCGGCGGCGTCGATGCCGAGCGCGAGGCCCGACACGATCGTCAGGCCTTCGCGCGCGAGCGCGCGGGAGAACTCGCGCGCGGTTTCGAGGCCCTGCGGCGTTGCGTGGCGACTGCCGACGATGGCCAGTGCGCTTCGGCCCAGCAATTCGCGCCGTCCGAGGATGAACAGCGCGAGCGGCGCGCCCGGCAACTCCAGCAGCGCGGCCGGGTAGTCGCTGTCGTCCCAGGCGACGACCTGATGCGCAGGATCGTCGAGCCAGCGCGCGGTCGGCTCGAGCACGTCGGCCGCAAGCGGCGCCGCCACCACGTCGGCGACCGCCTGCGACGTCAGGCACGCAACGCGCGCGCGGGGCGCCGCGAGCACCGCGTCGGGATTGCCGAATTCACGCAGCAGCGCAACCTGCGCCGCCGATGGAAGCCGCTTGTGCGCGAGCGTCGCCCACGCAAGCGCGCGCGAATCGACGCTCACGCCCGGCAGTTACGGCGTGCGCACGTAGTCGCCGCTGCGCACCGCGCCGCTGGAGTTCAGCACCAGTGCGTACGACACGCGGTCGAATACGCGGAACACCATCAGGATGCCGGTGCGCTCGTCGGGCACGTGCAGGTAGTGCGGCGGCGAATAGTAGGTGGTCTGGTCGAAGTTCGGGAAGTCGATCGACGGTCCGGACGTGTTCGGCCGCGGATCGCGAATGGGCGGCACGATGCGGTAGATCGCGAGCACGTCGCCGATTTCCAGGCCGTCCTCGGCCCCCTTGTCGAGCGTGACCACGTAGCCGCGGCCGGTTTCCTGGCCGTCGCGCGCGAGCTTCAGGATCTGCCCGTCGATTTGCTTGTCGGGCGCGTGCGGCACGTAGTTCTGCACGACTTCGCGGGTGGCCGGCAGCAGCCGGTCGCCGACGACGATTTCCTCGCTCGCCGATTCGATCCGTACGGTGGAGACATCGGCGAAGCGCTCGACGCGCACGGTGCCGAGGAAGCGGTTCTCGAAGCCCAGCGTCTCGCCCTGGCTGTTGACGAGGCGCTCGCCGGGACGATAGACGAACCACAGGTCGCCCTGCTTGGGGTCGAGACCGACCGCGTACACGACGTCGCGCGAGCCGCGGATCACCCGATCGTCGCGGCCCGCGACGATCTCCCCGGCCGCGGCGAGCCCCGAGGGGCCGGTGACGAGCGGGCGCGAGAGGAACGGCTCGATGTCGCCGGGCGGGATGGGCGGAATGGCTTCGGGGGCGATCGGCGAAACCCGGATTTCGGGCGAGAGTCTTACGGTATTGCGCGCGAGGTCGAGGCGCGGCTGGCCGTCGACGATGGTGAGCCGGATGACGTCGCCCGGGTAGATCCGATGCGGATTCTTGATCTCGTCGCGGTTCATCCGCCACACTTCGGGCCAGCGCCACGGCTCCTTGAGGAAGCGCCCGGCAATGCCCCAGAGCGTGTCGCCCTTCTGGACCGTGTACGTGTCGGGCGCGTGCTCGGCGACGCCGATGCCCTGCGCACGAAGCGGCGCCGCCAGCATCAGAATGGCGAGGACGCCTACGCAGGCGCCGACGCGGGATGCCGTGGTAAACTGTTGACGCATATGGCCTCTTTTCCGTCCGGGCGGACTTGCTAACGTCCTAAACCGCCACAAAATAGGAACTTCTGTTCGATTCTGCCTGCCATGGCTTGCATTGCGCAAGCCGATCACGCGATGGCCCTGCTTCCGATCCTCGAATACCCCGATCCGCGTCTCAAAAAGGTTGCAGCCCCGGTGGCCGCGGTAACGCCGGAAATCCGCAAGCTCGTCCGCGACATGGCCGAAACCATGTACGCGGCGCCCGGCGTGGGCCTTGCGGCCACGCAGGTGGACGTGCACAAGCGCGTGATCGTGATCGACGTGTCGGAGCACAAGGACGAGCTGCGCGTGTTCATCAACCCGGAGATCCTCGAAGCCGAGGGCGAAGCCGAATGCGAAGAGGGCTGCCTGTCGGTGCCGGGCTACTACGACAAGGTGACCCGCGCCGCGCGCGTTCGCGTGCGCGCCCAGAACGAGAACGGCGAAACCTGCGACGTGGACGCCGAAGGCCTGCTCGCGGTGTGCATCCAGCACGAAATGGACCATCTGTTGGGCAAGGTTTTCGTCGAGTACCTGTCGCCGCTCAAGCGCGCCCGCCTCGCGGCGAAGCTGCGCAAGAAGCAGCGCCTCGCCGGCTGACGGCCACGTCGACGCTTCGCGTCGGGTTTGCCGGCACGCCGGCGTTCGCCGCGCTCGCGCTCGAAGCGATCGTCCGGCGCGGCTTCAGGATACCGCTCGTCCTCACGCAGCCCGATCGGCCGTTCGGCCGAGGCCTGGCGCAGAAACCGTCGGCCGTCAAGACCGTCGCCGTCGCGCACGGGCTGCCGATCGCACAGCCGCCCGCACTCAAGTCCGACGCCGCGCAGCAGGCGCTTCGCGACGCCGCGCTCGACGTGCTGGTCGTCGCCGCCTACGGCTTGATCCTGCCGCAATCCGTGCTCGACCTGCCGCGCCACGGCGGTCTCAACATCCATGCGTCGCTGCTGCCGCGCTGGCGCGGCGCCGCGCCGATCGCGCGGGCGATCGAGGCGGGCGACACCGAAACGGGCATCACGATCATGCGCATGGATGCCGGCCTCGATACGGGCCCGATCGTCGCCATGCGTGCGCTGGCGATCGAGCCTCGCGACACCGCCGCTTCGCTCGAGGTGCGGCTCACGGACCTGGGCGCAACGATGATCGTCGACGCGCTCGACGCGCTCGCTCGCGACGGCGTGCTGCCCTCGACACCCCAACCGGCCATCGGCGCGACCTACGCGGCGAAGATCCGTGCGGCCGACGCGGCGATCGACTGGTCGAACGATGCGCACTCGCTCGATCGCCAGGTGCGCGCCGTGTCACCTTCGCCGGGCGCCGCCTTCGCGTGGCGCGGCAAGCCGGTGAAGGTCCGCGGCGCGGTTCCGCTCGAAGACCCGGCCTCCGCGACACCAGGCGCGGTGATCGCGCTCGGCGCGCGCGGGATCGACGTCGCGTGCGGCGCCGGCGTGCTGCGCCTCACGGAGGTGCAGCCGGCGGGCGGGCGCACGATGCCGGCGCAGGCGTTCGCGCTCGGTCATCGCGTGCAGGCGGGCGACCGCTTCGACAACGGAACCTGAAGCTTGCAACGGGAGCAGACGCTGGCCGCGCTCGCGTTGATGCGCGTATTCGACGGCGCGCAGTTGCGAGACGCGCTCGCGGCCGTCGACGAGCGGCATGGGCGCGGACAAAGCCTCGTGCAGGAGCTCGCGTACGGCGCGCTTCGCCATTACGGGATGCTCGCGGCGATCGTCGACGTGCTTGCGCGCAAGCCCATCGACGATCCGCTGCTCCGCACGCTCGTGATCGTCGCGCTCTACCAGCTCGATCACACCCGTGCACCGCCGTTCGCCGTCGTCGATCGCGCGGTCGCGGCGGCTGGAGACGCGGTGCGACCGGCAGTCAAGGCCTTCGTCAACGCGATCCTGCGGCGCTACCTGCGCGAGTGCGATGCGATCCGACGCACGATCGCGTCGAACGAGGTCGCGCGCTATTCGTATCCCCAATGGTGGATCGATCGCGTCCGCGCCGACTATCCTCGCGACTGGTCGACGATTCTCGATGCGGGCAACGAACGGCCACCGCTCACGCTGCGCGTGAACGTGCGCGCGACCACGCGCGATGCGCTGCTCGCGCGATTTGCAGCGGCCGGCGTCGAGGCGCGCGGCGCAGGGCCGGCCGGCGTCATCGTTGCGCCGCCGCGCGACGTCGCGGACCTGCCGGGCTTTGCGGACGGCCAATTCAGTGTGCAGGACCTGGCCGCGCAACTCGCTGCGCCGCTTCTCGACGTCGCCGCCGGCATGCGCGTGCTCGATGCCTGTGCCGCACCCGGCGGCAAGACGACGCATCTGCTCGAGCTCGTCGAAGCCGAAGTGGTGGCGGTGGATTCCGACGCCACCCGGCTCGCGCGCATTCGCGAGAACCTCGAGCGGCTGCGGCTCGCCGATCGCGCGATCGAACTCGTACGGGCCGATGCAGGCGCGCCTTCAACGTGGTGGAATGGCGTTGCGTACGACCGCGTGCTGCTCGACGTTCCCTGCACGGCCTCCGGCGTGGTGCGCCGGCATCCGGACGGCAAATGGCGCCACCGCGCGAGCGACGTCGCCCGCTTCGCGCGCGAGCAGGCGCGCCTGCTCGACGCGGTGTGGCCGCTCGTTGCACCCGGCGGCAAGTTGCTGTACGCGACCTGCTCGGTCTTCGACGAGGAAAATAATGCGCGCGTGGACGAGTTCGTCGCTCGCCGTCCGGAGGCGTTGCGCGAACCCATCGTTTTCGGGGCCGACGTGCCGCATCGCGACGGCCAGCTCTTGCCATCGACTCCGGGCGCAAGCCACAATCAGGATGGATTCTTCTACGCGCTGCTTCGCAAGCGCTGATGCGGACCGCGCGCGACACGGCCCATTCGCCCGGCCCGGGCGTGCGGGTCCGCCTCGCCGGCATGCCGCCCATTCTCCGCCCCAACCCGCCTGCGCTGACACGACGCTGCTTCATCCGCATCGTCGTCGCGATGCTCGCGTTCGTCGCGTGCATGCACGGAGCGAGCGCTGCCGACATTCCGGTGACGTCGGCTTCGTTGCGCGTCGACGACGACGAAGTCCTGCTCGCCGCGGAGTTCGACGTCAACCTGACGCCCGCGCTCGAGCAGGCGCTCGACAAGGGCGTTCCGCTCTACTTCACGATCGACTTCGAGCTGAAGCGCCCGCGCTTCCTGTGGTTTCCCGACAATGTGGCGTCGTGGTCGATCACCTATCGCGTGTCGTACAGCGCGCTGACGCGCCAGTACCGCGTGTCGAGCGGGCCGCTCGGGCAGACGTTCGAATCGCTCGACGACGTCGAGCGATTCATCGGCCATGTCGCCGCCCGTCCAGTCGCCTCCGCGAGCGACGTGACGAAAGGCGTGCAATACGAAGCGGCGGTGCGCATGAAGCTCGACGTCAATCAGCTGCCGAAGCCGTTCCAGGTGAACGCGCTCGCGTCGCGCGACTGGCAGTTGGGCTCGGACTGGCATCGCTTCGCGTTCACGCCGTGATGCCCGGAAAGGCGGCACGTTGACGCGCCTCGTCTCCCGCAGCCTGCGCTCGCTCACGCTCGGCTTCGCATGCGCGTCGGCGGTCGCGCTGTTCCTGCTCGCGAGTGCCACCGCGAACACGGACTTCTTCGCGGGCCATTACAACCTGCTCGTCGTCGTCAACGGCGCGCTCGTCGCGATGCTGATGGCCGTGGTCGCGGGCGCGCTGCTGCAACTGTGGCGGCGCTGGAAGCGCGGCGTGTTCGGCTCGCGCCTGGCACTCCGCCTCGTGCTGCTGTTCTCGCTCGTGGCCATCGTGCCCGGCGCGCTCGTCTACGCGGTGTCCGTGCAGTTCCTGACGCGCAGCATCGAGAGCTGGTTCGACGTGCGCGTGGACCGTGCGCTCGACGGCGGCATCAACCTCGGGCGCAGTGCGCTCGATTACCTGCTCAAGGAAACGACGAATCGCGCATCGCTGATCGCGCAATCGCTTTCCGACGCGCCCGGTGCCCCGGGACCTGCGCTCGGCCGCGCCGCCGAGCAGGTGGGCGTGTACGAAGCGGCGCTGTTCGCGCCGTCGGGCAGCGTCGTCGCCGTGGCGGGCCTCGGCGGCGGCATGACGCCCGAGCCTTTGCCTGCCGAGGCGTTGCGTCGCGCGCGCCTGCAGCAGGTGTACGCGCGCGTCGAGCCAACGCAGGACGCCGGCATGATGCTGCGCGTGGTCGTGCCGGTGAACAGCGCCGATCGCATGGAGCCGCTGCGCGTGCTGCAGGTGATCGAGCGGGTGCCGCGCACGCTCGCGCAGGATCTCGAAAAGGTGCAGGCGGGCCAGCGCGACTACCAGGAAATCTCGTTTTCGCGCGACGCGCTGAAACGCATCTACCAGCTCACGCTCACGCTGACGCTGCTGCTTGCGCTGACGTCGGCGCTCGGCTTGGCCCTCGTGCTGTCGGAGCGTTTCGCCGCACCGCTCGGGCGCCTCGCCGCCGGCACGCGCGCGGTCGCCGAAGGCGACTTCACCCGGCGCCAGCCGGTCACGTCGCGCGACGAGCTCGGTGTGTTGACCGAATCGTTCAACACGATGACCGCGCAGCTTGCCGACGCGAAGGCGAAGACCGAAGAGTCGCAGCGCGCCACCGAGATGACGCGCGCGTACCTCGAAAGCGTGCTGTCGAATCTTTCGTCCGGCGTGCTGGCGTTCGACGAGCGCCATCGGCTGCGCACGGCGAACCCGAGCGCTGCCGTGATCCTCCAGCAGCCGTTCGCCGAGCTGTCGGGCAGTCCGCTGTCGGAATGGGGCGGCCGGCTGCCCGCGCTCGCGCCGCTCGCGGAGCTCGTCGCCGAGGGCTTTCGCACGGCGCGCGAAGGGCAATGGCAGCGCGAGGCGACACTGTCCGTCGCCGGCCAGGCGCGCACGCTGCTGCTGCGCGGCACGCGTTTGCCCGGGTCGCCGGTGCCCGGTTATGTCGTCGTGTTCGACGACGTGTCGGAACTGCTGCAGGCGCAGCGCGACGCGGCGTGGTCGGAAGTCGCGCGCCGCCTCGCGCACGAAATCAAGAACCCGCTGACGCCGATCCAGCTTTCCGCCGAACGGCTCGCGATGAAGCTCGCGCCGCGCCTCGAGGATGGCGACCTCGACACGCTGCGTCGCGGTACCCACACGATCGTGTCGCAGGTGGCCGCGATGAAGCACATGGTGGACGATTTCGCGATCTACGCGCGAAGCCCGCGGCCCGGGCAGATGCAGGGCGTCGACGTGGCGGCCCTCTTGCTCGACGTGCTCGCTCTGTACGACAATCTGCGCCCGCATGTGGCCCTCGCGCTCCCCGACGCGCCGGTCGTCGTTCAAGGCGAGCCGACGCGCCTGCGGCAGGTATTCCACAATCTCATCCAGAACGCGATCGACGCGCAGTCGGGGCAGGACGAGCCGCAGATCGACATCGCGCTCGCCTTGCACGACGGAGAGGCGACGCTGTCGTTCCGCGATCACGGCGGAGGTTTCGCCGAAAACGTGCTCGCGCACCCGTTCGAGCCCTATGTCACCACGAAAGCGAAAGGCACCGGTTTGGGATTGGCCATCGTGAAGAAGATCGTCGACGAGCACGCGGGCCGCGTGACGCTCGAGAACGTCGCGCCTCACGGCGCGAAGGTCACGTTGCATTTTCATGCGCGCAAGGCCGCGGTGCAGCGCGCCAGTGAGGAGCAGGAGACGTAATGGTTGATCCACGCGCCGCGCAACGCGAGATCCTGATCGTCGACGACGAGGTCGGCATCCGCGAGCTCCTCTCCGAAATCCTGCAGGACGAAGGCTATCGCGTCGCCCTCGCCGAGAACGCGGGCGAAGCGCGCGCGTATCGCCAGCGGCAGCAGCCGGCGCTCGTGCTGCTCGACATCTGGATGCCCGACACCGACGGCGTGACGCTGCTCCGCGAATGGGGCGCGAACGCGCTCCTGACGATGCCGGTGATCATGATGTCCGGCCACGGCACGATCGAAACGGCGGTCGAGGCGACGCGCATCGGCGCGTTCGATTTCCTCGAAAAGCCGATCGGCCTCACGAAGCTCCTGTCGACGATTGCGCGCGCATTCAAGACGGCCGCGAAGAAGGAGCCGCGGCGCATTTCGCTCGCGCAACTCGGCGCGGGTCCGGCGATTCGCGAAACCGAGCGCGCGCTGGAGGCGCTCGTCGCAGCGCGCAAGCCCGTGCTGATCCTCGGCGAAGCGGGCACCGGCCACGACGTGGCCGCGCGCGCTCTGCAGACGCAGGGCGTGCCGTTCGTTGCGCTCGCGAACGGCGCGCGATTCGCGAACAATCCGCTGACGCTCGTCGAGGAAGCGCGCGACGGCGTGCTCTACTGTGCCGAGGTCGGCCAGTACACGCGCGCCGAGCAGAAGGGCCTCGCGTTCCTGCTGCCGAAGCTCGAGCGCAGCAACATCCAGTTCGTCGCGACGTCGGCCGAGCCGCTCGCGAACCTCGCCACCGAAGGCAAGTTCGACGCCGTGCTCCTGTCGCAGCTGTCGCCGGGCGCCGTCGTGCTCCCGCCGCTACGCGCGCGGCGCGACGACATTCCCGCGCTGGTCGAGCGCTTCTGGCGCGCCGCGGGCGCCGACGAGCGCGCCACGCCGCTGCTCGCGTCGCTGTCGCCGGCCGCACTCACGATGCTCGCGAACGCGTACTGGCCCGGCAACCTCGATCATCTGCAAGGCGTCGTCGCGAACATGCAGGTGGTGCGCGGCGAGATCACCGCCGATCACGTGAAGCGGCTTCTCGGCGAGGCCGCGTCGCCCAATCAGGTGCTCGCACCGGAGATCACCACGCGCTTCTTCGAGATGCCGCTGCGCGAGGCGCGCGAAGCATTCGAGCGCATCTACTTCGAGCAGCTGCTCGGCCGGGAGCAGAGCAACATGAGCAAGGTCGCCGAGCGTGCGGGACTCGAGCGCACGCACCTCTACCGCAAGCTGAAGCAGCTCAACATCCGTTTCTCGCGCCGCACCGACGACAGCGCCGTCTCGTGACGTCGCCGACCGTCGCCTCGAGCGCCACCACCGACCCCGTCCACCCGCACGGACGCATGCGTCCGCTCGTGGTCGGCGCGATCGGCGTCGTCTACGGCGACATCGGCACGAGCCCGCTGTATGCGCTGCGCACCGCGTTCACGGGCCAGTTCGGGCTCTCCGTGTCGCACGCGAACGTGCTCGGCATCCTGTCGGCGTTCGTGTGGGCGCTGATCATCGTGGTGACGCTGAAGTACATCACGCTGATCATGCGCGCCGACAACCGCGGCGAGGGCGGCATTCTCGCGCTGACGGCGCTCGTGTCGCGCGGCGTCGAGAGCAAGACGCGGCTGCGCTGGTGGCTGCTCGGCCTCGGCATCTTCGGCGCGGCGATGTTCTATGGCGACGGCATGATCACGCCGGCGGTCACGGTGCTCGGCGCGGTCGAGGGCCTCGGCGTGATCGCGCCGGCGCTGCACCCGTTCATCGTGCCGATCAGCATCGTGATCCTCGTCGTGCTCTTCGCCGTGCAGAAGGGCGGCACCGCGAGGCTCGGTGCAGTGTTCGGGCCCGTGATGGTGCTGTGGTTCGTGACGCTCGGCCTGTTGGGTGCGCTCGAAGTGCTGCGCGGCCCCGGCGTGCTCGTGGCGCTCAACCCGATCCATGCGGTTCGCTTCATCGAGAACAACACCGCGATCGCATTCGTCGCCTTCGGCGCGGTCGTGCTGGCGGTCACCGGCGTCGAGGCGCTCTACGCGGACATGGGTCACTTCGGCAAGAGTCCGATCCGGCGCGCGTGGATCAGCATCGTGATGCCCGCGCTCCTGCTGAATTATCTCGGCCAGGGCGCGCTGATCCTCGCCGATCCCGCGGCCATCCAGAATCCGTTCTATCTGCTCGCACCCGAGTGGGCACGCGTGCCGCTGCTGCTGCTTGCGACCGCCGCCGCGATCATCGCGTCGCAGGCGGTGATCTCGGGCGCGTTCTCGCTCACGCGCGCGGCGATCCAGATGGGCTACTGTCCACGGCTCACGATCCTGCACACGTCCGAGCGTGCGATCGGGCAGATCTACATTCCGTTCATCAACTGGATGCTACTCGCGGCGATCGTGGGCCTCGTCGTCGGCTTCCGCAATTCGGACAACCTTGCGGGGGCGTACGGCATCGCGGTGACGCTCGCGATGCTGATCGATTCGATCCTGATCTTCGTGGTGATGCGCCGGCTCTGGCATTGGCCGCTTGCGGCGGCAATCGCGATCGTGGTGCCACTGCTCGCCATCGACCTCACGTTCCTCGGCTCGAACTCGCTCAAGATTCCCGACGGCGGCTGGTTCCCGCTCCTGATCGGCGGCATCGTGTTCACGCTGCTCACGACGTGGAAGCGCGGGCGCGCGCTCCTGATGCAGCGGCTCGCCGACGACGCGATGCCGCTCGACCTCTTCATCCAGAGCATCGAGGCGTCGCCGCCGACGCGCGTGCCGGGCACCGCGGTGTTCCTGACGTCGACGCCGAACCGCGTGCCGCATGCGCTGCTTCACAACCTGAAGCACAACAAGGTGCTGCACGAGCGCGTGGTGTTCATGACGATCGTGACGAAGGACATTCCGTACGTGCCCGAGGAGGAGCGCTGCGAGATCGAGCCGTTGCGCTGCAACTTCTTCCGCATCGTCGCCAACTACGGCTTCAAGGACGATCCCGACGTGCCGGAGCTCCTCGAGGACATCAGCCGGCGCGGCTTCGAGTTCGACATGATGGAGACGTCGTTCTTCGTGTCGCGCGAAACGCTGATCGCGACGCCGACCCCGGGCATGAGCCTGTGGCGCGAGAAGCTCTTCGTGTCGATGTCGAAGAACGCGACCAAGGCCTCCGAGTTCTTCCACGTGCCGACGAACCGCGTCGTCGAGCTCGGCACGCAGGTGGAGCTGTAGCTTCGGCAACTTCGGGGTCAGAGCCACAAGTATCGCCGCGTGGAACGCCGATACTTGCGGCTCTGACCCCGAAGTTGGACCCCGAAGTTTTGCCCTGATCCCGAAACGACAACGCCGGCGCGAGGCCGGCGTTGTTTCGCGGTGCAGGCGGCGCGATTACTCGACTGCCGCCATCTCCGAGCGCATCGTCTTCAGCGCCTTGCTTTCGATCTGGCGGATCCGCTCGGCGGATACGCCGTACTCGTCCGCAAGCTGCTGCAGCGTGGCGGCGTCTTCCTCGCGAAGCCAGCGCGCTTCGATGATGCGGCGGCTGCGCGGGTCGAGCTTGTCCATCGCCTCGCGCAGCCCCGCGCTGCGATTGGCCGCCGTCTGCGCGCGCTCGAGGATCTGCGCCGGCTCGTCGTCGGCATCGGACAGGTAGGCGATCGGCGAAACCGATTCCTCGTCGCCCGGCGTCGGGTCGAGCGCGATGTCGCCGCCCGAGATGCGCTTTTCCATCTCGAGCACTTCCTCGGGCTTCACGCCGAGCTCGGCCGCGATCTCGCGGGCCTCGTCGGGTGTCAGCGCGGCGGACGAGCGCTTCATGCTGCGCAGGTTGAAGAAGAGCTTGCGCTGTGCCTTGGTCGTGGCGATCTTCACCAGCCGCCAATTGCGCAGGACGTGCTCGTGGATCTCGGCCTTGATCCAGTGCAGCGCGAACGACACGAGGCGCACGCCGCGCTCGGGGTCGAAACGGCGCACGGCCTTCATGAGGCCGATGTTGCCTTCCTGGATGAGATCGGCCTGCGGCAGCCCGTAGCCCAGGTAATTGCGGGAGACGGCGACGACCAGGCGCAGGTGCGACAGCACGAGCTCGCGCGCGGCCTCGACGTCTTCATGTTCCTTCCAGCGCCGCCCGAGCTCCGTTTCCTGCTCCGCGGTGAGGAGCGGGAACCGGTTGACCGCCTGGATGTAGTGATCGAGGCTTCCAAGCGATGCAGGGGTGGGAAACGCCAGCGTTCCTCCGGACATTCATGTCTCCTTTCGCGGCGACCGGCTCAAAAAAACGAGTGCCCGCCGGTACGCCCTAGTCTAGCACTCGCATCATCAGAGTGCTAACAACCGGGAAAGTTCCCGACTATTTTAGTCAGGAATCGGTGGCCGACGCAATTGTGGCCTTGTAAGTCGGACCGCCCTGCCGGTCCACAGTTCGTGACGCAAGCGCAAGTGAGCGTAAGTGCTCGCTTGCGCTCTTAGCGGCGCCCGTTTTGCTCTTCTTCGGGGAGCAGCGCGTCGACGAAGTCGTCGGCCACGAACGGCCGCAGGTCGTCGACCCCTTCGCCGACGCCGATGAACTTGAGCGGAATGGGGTGCTGCCGCGCGATGGCCGCGACGATGCCGCCCTTGGCGCTGCCGTCGAGCTTGGTCAGGATGAGCCCGGTGAGGCCCACGGCGGCGTCGAACGCCTTGACCTGTGCCAGCGCGTTCTGCCCGGTATTGGCGTCGAGCACGAGCCACACTTCGTCGGGCGCGTCCGCTCGGGCCTTGCCCAGAACGCGCTTGACCTTCCTGAGCTCGTCCATGAGGTGCCCCTGCGTGGGCAGGCGGCCCGCCGTGTCGGCGAGCACGACGTCGACTCCGCGGCTCGTCGCGGCGCCGACCGCGTCGAACATGACCGCGCCCGGGTCGCCCCCGGCCTGCTGGATCACGGCCACGTTGTTCCGCTCGCCCCACACGGCGAGCTGCTCGCGGGCCGCGGCGCGAAACGTGTCGCCGGCGGCCAGCAGCACCGAGAGCTTGCGTTGCTGCAGCCACTTCGCGATCTTGCCGATCGACGTGGTCTTGCCGGCGCCGTTCACCCCCGCCAGCATGATCACGAACGGTCGCGCGCCGCCGATGGCGACCGGCGATTCGAGGACGCGAACGAGGTCGGCGAACGCCGCACGCAGGAGCGCGCGCGGGTCGGCGTTGCCGCCGGCCTTGCGGTAGCGGGCCTTGAGGTCCTCGAGCAGCGTGTGCGTGGCGTCGATGCCGACGTCGGCCATGAGGAGCGCCGACTCGAGCTCCTCGAGCGCTTCGTCGTCGAGGACGCGGCGCCGGAACACGCCGGTCAACGCACCGGACAGCTTGTCGCGCGAAAGGCCGAGGCCCGACTTCAGCCGATCGCGCCACGACCGCTTTTCCGCCGGTGGAATCGCGTCGGCGGGCTCGACCGCGGCGGGTGCCGGGGCAATGGTGGGCGCCAGGTCGGCGGGCACCGGCGCAACGGTCTGCACGGACGTGGTGGACGGGGGTGCCGGCGCAACGGTTTCTGCCGGCGACGCGGGCTCGGGCGTCGGCGGCGACGTGGGCTCGGCAGGCGGCGACGGCTGGGCCGCGGGCTTCCGCTTGAAGAAATCGAACATGGGGGGTCGTGCGAAGCGCGGTTTTGACGCCGCGCGGGGAAACTGCAATTCTACTCGCTGTGCCCCCCGCCCATCGCGTCCGGATCATCGGTGGCCGCCATCGGGGCCGGCGCCTCGCGGTTCCCGACGCCCCCGGGCTTCGTCCCACGCCCGATCGCGTGCGCGAGACGCTCTTCAACTGGCTCGG
>JAICKU010000001.1 GCA_025927765.1 Burkholderiales bacterium | reverse complement strand
TCCCGGTCACGATTCACAACGAGTACCTGTAGCAGGGAAGTCGGCTCCGGTTCACGCCGCCCGCAGCGCATCCACGATCTTCATTCGCGCCGCGCGGGCGGCCGGCAGAAAGCCGCCCACGAATCCCATCCCAAGCGAAAAAATCAGCGACGCCAAGACGATCCGCGGTGTCAACGTGAACGAAAACGCGATCTCGGCGAACGTCTGAAAGTTCGTCGTCGAGATCGACAGTGCCTGCATGACCGAGGCGGCCGCCAACCCGACCAGGCCGCCGAGCAACCCGAGCAGCAGCGCCTCCAGCAGGAACGCGGTCAGCACCGCCTTGCGCGAAAAGCCGAGAGCCCGCAGCGTCCCGATCTCGCCCGTGCGCGACGCAACGCTCGCGTACATGGTGATCGCGGCGCCGATCACCGCACCGATCGAAAAGATGATCGAGATCGACGTGCCGAGGATGCTGATGAACTTCGACAGCGCCTCCGACTGTTCCGCGTAGAAGCGCTTCTCCCGCTTGGCTTCGAGGGTCAGGCGCGGATCGGTCTCGATCGCTTGCTTCACCTCGTCGAAGTGCGACGGGTCGTCGAGCCGGAACAGCATCGACGAATAGCCATTGCGGCGAAAGGCCTGCAGCATCTGCTCGGCGTCGCCCCAGATCTCGGAGTCGAACGCGGTGTGCGACGCGTCGAACACGCCCACCACGGTCCAGTCGCGCGACGCGAAGCGCAGCGTCTCGCCCAAGCCCGCGCCCTGGAAGCCGTCGGCAATCGAACGCCCGGCGATCACTTCCGACGTGCCCGGCCGGAACATGCGTCCCTTCGTCAGATGCACCTGCGGCCGCAGCGTCAGCCCCGCTTCGGTCACGCCGCGGATCACGACATTCGCGGGCTTTCCCGTACTGCGCTTCGGCAGGTTGATGAGCACGACCGGTTCCTTCGAGACGAGCGGCCGGCCCTCCGCGTCCAACGCGATCTGGGGCAACGCCTCGACGACGTCCGCCTGCGAACGCGCGATGCCGCTTTGCACCTCGGTCTGCGAACTGCGGCGGATGACGACGACGTTGTCGTCGTGCCCGGTGGCGACGAGCGTCTGCTCGAGCCCTGCCGAGAGCATCAGCACCGTCGCGAACACGTAGACGACGAGCGCCATGCCGCCCGCGGTGAGCGCGGTCGTAAGCCTCCGCGCGGCGAGGCTGCGGGCGACATAGGAGAGGGGTATGGCCATCTCAGGCGATCGCGCGCAAGCCTTCGACGATGCGCACGCGCGAAGCACGCCACGCCGGAATCGCGGCGGCGACGACGCCGATGACGAGCGCGGCGCCCATCTGCATCGCCATCGTCTGTGGCGACACCTTGAATGCCGGGAGGATCGAGCCGACGGTTTTCGCGAACGCTTCGGCGGCAGGGAACGTCAGCGCGACGCCGAGCAGTCCGCCGAAGAGCGCGATGCCGAGCGACTCGGCGAAGATCAATAGCGCGACGAAGCCGTTCGAGAATCCGAGCGCCTTCATCGTTGCGTACTCGGCGTAGCGCTCGCGCGCGGTCATCGCCATCGTGTTCGCCATCACGGCCATGATGATCACGATCACGACGAAGCTCACCGCCTGGATCGCGAGCAGGATCGCCTCCGACATCGCCACGAAGCCGAGTTGGAAGGCCTTCTCGGTTTCCGTCAGCGTTTCGGCGAGCGAGTTGTGGAACATCGTGTCGATCGCCTGCGACACCGCCGCCGCGTCCTCCGGCCGGCGCAGCTGCTCGATGAACAACCCGGCCTGGTCCCCGCGGCCGCCGAGATGCTTCTTGATCGATTCGTTGAGGAAATCGAAATGGAAGAAGAACGTCGACGTGTCGGTGCCTTCCTCCGCGCCGTCGTAGATGCCGCGCAGGTTGAACGTCCATGTGCCGGGATAGATCGTGCCGCGCAGCGGGATCTGATCGCCCACTTTCCAGCCGTACTTCTGCGCGAGTTTGCGTCCCGCGATCGCGCCCGTGCGATCCATGAGGAAGGCGTGCCGCTCGTCGTCGGAGAGCACGAATTCCGGATACATCTCGAGGTACTCGGGCGCGCGGATCGCGAACTGCGCGAAGAAGTTGCGCTCGTTCACGTAGATGCCGCCGAACCAGTTCGCCCACGCGACGTTCGCCACGCCATCGACCTGCCGGATCTTCTGCGCGTAGTTGAGCGGCAGCGGGAACACGAGCGACACCGAGCTGCGCGTGACGAGCCGCGCCGACGAGCTCGCGTTCGCGCCGGCGTACCACGCGTCGATGATCGTGCGCAGCATGCCGAACGCGACGATCGCGACGACGATGCCGACGATCGTCAGCGTCGTGCGCAGCTTGTGCCGAAAGGCATTGCGCAGAACGAGGAGCGGAACGAACATCGCGCCGCCGTCAGTGGACGAGCACGCCCTTCTCGAGATGAATCAGCCGGTGCGCCTTCTCGGCCGCCTTCGGGTCGTGCGTCACCATCACGATCGTCTTGCCGAGCTCGCGATTGAGCCGTTCGAGCAGGCCGAGAATCTCCTCGGCCGTGGCGCGATCGAGGTCGCCCGTCGGTTCGTCGGCGACGATGAGTGTGGGATCGGTGATGAGCGCGCGCGCGATCGCCACCCGCTGCTGCTGGCCCCCGGAGAGCTCGTTGGGCCGGTGTGTCGCGCGATCGGTGAGGCCGACGAGCGCGAGCGCAGTTTCGACGCGCTCGCGTCGCTCGCGACGCCCGAGCGACGTGAGCTGCAGCGGCAACTCGACGTTCGCGTACGCCGTCAACACCGGCATCAGGTTGTAGAACTGGAAGATGAAGCCGACGTTCGTCGAGCGCCACAGCGCGAGATCGGCATCGGACAGTTGCGTGATGTCGACGCCCGCAATCGAGATTTCGCCCGACGACGGCTTGTCGATGCCGGCGATCAGGTTGAGCAGCGTCGACTTGCCGGACCCGGACGGTCCCATCAACGCCACGAAATCGCCGGCGTTCACGTCGAGGTCGATGTCGACCAGCACCGGAATCACCTGATCGCCGCGAATGTAGTACTTCGACAGGTTGCGGATCGCGACGAGGGGCGGGTCGACGCCCGAGCGATCCACGGCGACGCCGGCCGCGGCCACCTCGACGATCACTTCGCCGCCGCGTGCACGAGCGCGCCGTTGACGAGCGTCGCGTCGGGCTTCTGCACCACCTTCTCTCCCGGCTTCACTTCGCCCTGGATGGCGATGGCGTCGCCGATCTTCGTGCCGATCGTCACCGGCACGGCCACCGCACGGCCGTCGTGCACCACGAACACGACGCTCTTGCCGTCGCGCTGCACGATCGCCGCCTCGTTCACGGCCACCACGGGCTTCTGCTGCTCGGGTGTCACCGGCTGCGACAGGAAGCTCACCTTCGCGCTCATCTCAGGCAGCACGCGCGGATCGATCGTGTCGAACTTCACCTTCGTCATCACGGTCGCCTTCGCCCGATCGACCGTCGGCACCATCCGATCGATGTGACCGCGGAACCGTACGTCGGGCAGCGCGTCGAGCACGATCTCCGCCGGCTGGCCCACGTGCACCTTCGCGAGGCTCCCCTCGGACACGTCGGCCTCGACTTCGAGCGTGCTCATGTCGGCCATCGACACGACCGCGCCCTTCGAATCGGTGGCATTGGAAAACGGCGTCACGAGGTCGCCGACATTCGCGGTCTTCGACAGGATCACGCCGTCGAACGGTGCGCGAATCTGCGTGTAGTCGACCGCGACTTCGGCATTCTTCGCATTCGCGAGCGCAACGTTGAGGTTCGCCTGCGCGCTCGTCACCGCGGCCTGCGCGCGATCGAGCCGCGCCTTGGCGGTGTCGAGCGCCGAGCGCGAGATGAAGTTCTTCGCGACGAGCTCTTCGTTGCGGCGAAATTCGACCGCGGCATTGTCGCGCTCGACTTCGGCCTGGCGCACGTTGGCGCGCGCCGCCCGCACCGCCGCTTCGGCGCTTTGCGCCTGCGCGACGACGTCGCGGTTGTCGATGCGTGCGATCACGTCGCCCGCCTTCACCTGCGAGCCTTCGGCCACGCCCAGCCATTCGAGACGGCCGGTCGCCTTCGACGAGATCGCGGCCTTGCGCTGCGCGACGACGTAGCCCGTTGCGTTGAGCACCACGTATTGCTGCGACGGATACGACGTGACGATCGGCGTCGTCTCGACGTCGAGCGGATGCGGGCGCGCGAAATACGCGCCGGCGCCGCCGAGCGCGACGAGCGCCAGTACGCCGAGCACGATCCACTTGCGACGGCGGCGCCGGCGAATCGGCGCCAACCCGCGGTCGATGCGAAGCTTCGAGAGGTCCGGAGGTGTCGCAGTCATAAAACGAATTGCCGGCCCTGTGGCCGGCAATTCCATTTTACCGTTGCAATGCGGGGCTCGAGTCGCCCCGCTTTGGCTCAATGCCCGGCGCGCGTCACGGGCGGTGCGACCGGTGCCCGCTTGGGCGCAACCGCTGCCTTGCGACTGCCACGAAACAGCGTCGCCCACACCGTGCCCCAGTAGGCGGCGAGCACGAGCAGCGGCAAGAGTCCCGGCCGCGAGCGGTAGCCGGTGAACGAAGCGATCAGGCCGCCGATGCGTCCGGAATCGTCGAGCACGCGCGAGGTATCCCACACGGGGTCGACCAGCGATGGAAGCACGTCGAGCGAGATCAGCTTCTCGACGCCCGACACGAGCAGCGCGCCCGCGAGGAGCAGCAACAGGATTTCGCTGACGCGGAAGAACAGCCGCCACGACACGATGCGCGAGCCCTGCTGCAGCACCCAGAACGTCGCGAACGCCGCCGCGAGGCCGAGCACGAGCACGATGGGCAGATTGGCAATTCCCCCCTTGTCCGCCGCGAGCCCGTAGAGGAACACGACGGTTTCCGCCGTCTCGCGGCCGACGGCGAGCGCGACGACGATCAGCAATCCCCACCAGTTCGCCGCGCTGGCGTTCTTCGCCATGCTCGACTCGAGATCCTTCTTGAACGTGCGGCCGTGGCGGCGCATCCACACGACCATCTGCACGATCAGCGCCGAGGCGACCAGCATCATCGCGAGCTGGAAGTAGTCGAGGCCGGTGCCCGACAGCGACGACGCGATGCCGAGCATCACGAGCGCAAGCGTGAACGCGAGGGCGAGTCCCGCCGCGACGCCTCCCCACAAAAAGCGCATGCCGACGGCGGCGTCGGGACGCTGCCGCAGCCATGCGTAGAGGATGCCGACGACGAGCATCGCCTCGGCCGATTCGCGCCAGACGATGAAGAGTGCGTTGCCCATGATGATCGCGAGCGAAAGTGAGGTTGCGTTACTTGACGACGAACTTGCCCTGACCGGTCTTCTCGTGGAACTCGTCGAAGAACTTGTATTCGCCAGCCTTCATCGCGTTGATGGTGACCGTCGCCTTGCCACCCGGCGGGATCACCTTTTCCTGCTTCAAGTCGCGGCTTTCGAATTCCATCGGCGTCTTGCCCTCGTTGCGGATTTCGAGGCGTACGCGCTTGCCCGCCGGCACTTCGACCACCGTCGGCTCGAACACGCCATCGCGGGCGACGAGCTTGAACAGCGGGACGTCGTCGGCGATGGCCGGCGCGGCCAGCAGCGCAGCGAAGCCGAACGCGAGGACGTGACGCAGCGAAAGGGACCGAACCGAGACCAAGGCGCTCTCCGTGAGGGACCGGCCGGATGGACAGTCGATGGGAACGAGCATAGCAAAGGCGAATCGGGATGTAAATAAGAACGATTATCATTCCCCACAAGAGCCTTGATCCCGGTCAAGACGGCAACGAATTCGGCAGCGGCCGCCGTGCGCCCGGCAGCAGCGCGGCCGCCGTGACCAGCGCCAAGCCCGCGCCGATCAGCGCGATGCCCGCCCATTCGTTCCCGGCGAGCTCCTCCCCGAAGATCGCCATCGAAGAAAGGAGCGCGATCACCGGAATGGCGAACATGTTGAGCGAGGCGGTGCCTGCAGGCAGAACGCGCAGGATCGACATCCAGACGAGGAAGCCGACGGCCGTCGAGATCACGCCCACGTAGAGCAGCAGCAGCACCTGCGACGCGCTCCACTGCGTGGCGGGCACGTCGAACGCGTACGGCAGCAGCGTGAGCGGCAGCACGCCGACGAGCGTTTGCCAGGCGACGAAGTTCAGCATGTCGAAATCCGGCGCGCGCTGGTAATGCTTCATCGCCACGGTTCCTGCCGCCCAGCCGAAGCCCGACAGCACCGCCCAGAGCTTCGCGCCGAAGTCGCCGCCCTGCCACGACCACGGCGCGACGACCAGCAGCAGGCCCGCGAACGCGCAGGCGATCGCCGCCCGCTGCAGCCCGCGAACGCGTTCGTGCAGCACGAAACGCGCGATCAGGATCGTCCAGAACGGCATCGTGAACACGAGCACCGATGTGCGCCCGGCGCCCCCGCCGGCCACCGCGAGCGTCGTGGCGCCGAAATTGATCGTCGTCTGGAAGAAGCCGGTGACGACGATGCCGCGAAGGTTGCGCGGGCGAAACGGGCCGCCGCGCGCGACGAGCACCGCGAAGAGCACGACCACCGCGAGCCACGTGCGGTCGACGTTGAACACGAGCGGATCCGCGTGGATCAGCGCGGCCTTCATCGCTGCCCAGTTCATGCCCCACACGAGCGTGAGCAATGCGAGCAGCGCGTACGCGGTTCGCCGCGACGCAAGGTGCGCTTGCGGCTCGCCTGGCTGCTCCGGGTCGGAACGCTCCGCCGCGAGACCGTCGGCTAACTTCACCCGCCGGCGAGAAACGGCTCGATCAGCCTCGCCACCTGCTCGGGCTGGTCATGGTGCAGCATGTGCCCCGCGTCGGCCACGATTTCGAGGCGTGCGCCCGGAACGCGCGCGGCCCGGCGGCGCACTTCCTCGAGACCGTCGGCGCCCGCCTCGCCTTCCGGATGGCTTGCGAGCCAACGTGGAATCTCCGAATCTTCAGCCGCGACCCACAGCACGGGCGCCGTCACGTTGCGCCAGATCGCGTCGATCTCGTCCATCCGATACACGTGCGGAAACGGCAGCTTGTGGCGCGGATCCGACACGAGCTTGGCGCTGCCGTCGGGAAACGCCGCGGCCCAATGCGAGGCGAGGAACTGCGCCTTGTCGCGGGGCAGCCGCGGGTTCTTCTTCTGCAACCGGTCGGCCACGCCGGCGAGGCTGTCGTATGTGCGAAAGGTCGGCGGATTGGCGATGCCCGCGAGCCACGCGGCCACCTTGCGCGGCGCGGCATCGGGCGATTCGGCGGGAATGCCGAAGCCTTCGAGCGACACGACGCGCGCCACGCGATCCGGCCGCAGGCCCGCGTACCCCATAGCGATGTTGCCGCCGAGGCTGTGACCGACGAGGCGAACGGGTTCGTCGGGCACGAAGTGCGCGAGCAGCGCCTCGAGATCGGCGAAGTAGTCGTAGAACCAGTAGCCCTGCGCCTGCCACGCCGAACGACCGAAGCCGCGCAGGTCGGGCGCGATCGCGTACCAGTCCCGCGCGAGCGCGTCGACGAGAAACTGGAACGACATGCCGACATCCATCCAGCCGTGCAGCAGCACGATGCGGGGCCACGTCGGTTCGCCCCACGTCTGCACGTGGTGACGCTCGCCGCGCACGTCGACGTAATGCGACGTCGCGGGCTTGATCGCTATTTCCTCTGGCAAAGCGCGATGCCGTCCATCCAGCCGGTCCGGTAATTCGGATCGGCGCCGAAGCGTTCGGCGTCCTTGCGCTCCGCGCCCTTGGCGCTCGCGCAACCGTCGGCGTAACCCTGTCGATACGGCAATGGAAAGCCCGAGAGATTCACCGACGGTGGCGGTGGTTCCGCAGTGCGCGGCAACGGCGGGGCCTGCGGTGAAGGTGTCGCGGGAGCCGGCCCGATCGGCGCGGTTGCACATCCCGTCGCGACGAACGCAGCCGCGACGGCGATCGTGATTGCACGCGCGTCGATTCGCGTCCCTGTCATGCGCATCGCAGGCACTTGCAGGCTCGGTCGTCGCAACGAATCGACGCAGTTGGCGGGGTAGAATTCTAGCATTCCGCGTTCTGCTTCCTCATGACGTCGCCCGGCTTCGTACACCTGCGCCTGCACAGCGAATTCTCGATTGCCGACGGGGCCGTGCGCATCGACGACGCCATTGCCGCGGCCGCCGCCGATCGCATGCCGGCGCTCGCGCTCACCGACCTCGCGAACCAGTTCGGCCTCATCAAGTTCTATCGCGCCGCGCGCGCGAAGGGTCTCAAGCCCATTGCGGGCTGCGACGCATGGATCACCAACGAGCGCGACGCCGAACAGCCCACGCGCGCGTTGTTGCTGTGCGCCTCGCGCGCGGGCTACCTGCGGCTTTGCGCGTGGCTGTCGCGCGCGTACGTGTCGCACCAGCATCGCGGTCGGGCGGAGATCGACAAGCAATGGTTCGCGGAAGGCACCGAAGGCCTCTTCGCGTTGTCCGGCTGGCGTGATGGCGACGTGGGCCAGGCACTCGCGCAGGGCAACCACGACGCCGCCGCGAAGCTCGCGCGCGAATGGCATGGGGCGTTTCCCGATCGCTACGCGCTCGAAGTGCAGCGTGCAGGACATGCCGACGATGAAGCGCTCGTGCAGGCGACCGTCGCGCTCGCCGACGATGTCGCGTTGCCCATCGTTGCGACGCATCCGATCCAGTTCCTGACCGCCGACGATTTCCGCACGCACGAAGCGCGCGTATGCATTGCCGAGGGCCATACGCTGTCGGACACGCGGCGCCCGCGCCGCTTCACTGCCGAGCAGCACTTCCTGACGCAGGCCGAAATGGCCGCGAAGTTCGCCGACCTGCCGCAAGCGCTTGCGAACAGCGTCGCGATCGCGACACGCTGCAACCTCGCGATCCCGCTCGGCAAGAACCATCTGCCGCGCTTTCCCACGCCGGAAGGCGTATCGCTCGACGATCATCTGCGCGAGGTGGCGGCGGCGGGGCTCGAGCGACGCCTCGCGCAGTTGTTTCCCGATGTGGAGGAGCGCGAGCGCAAGCGGCCGGAGTACGAGGCGCGTCTCGAGTTCGAGGCGAAGACCATCGTGCAGATGGGCTTTTCCGGCTACTTCCTGATCGTCGCCGACTTCATCAACTGGGCGAAGAACAACGGCGTGCCGGTGGGCCCCGGCCGAGGCTCGGGCGCCGGTTCGCTCGTCGCGTATTCGCTCGGCATCACCGATCTCGATCCGCTGCGCTACGCGCTGCTCTTCGAGCGGTTCCTGAATCCCGAGCGCGTGTCGATGCCCGACTTCGACATCGACTTCTGCCAGGACGGCCGCGATCGCGTGATCGACTACGTCAAGCAGAAGTACGGCGCCGACTCGGTGTCGCAGATCGCGACGTTCGGCACGCTCGCCGCGAAGGCCGCGGTGCGCGACGTCGGGCGCGTGCTCGATCTGCCGTATTCGTTCGTCGACGGCATCGCGAAGCTGATTCCGTTCCAGCCCGGCAAGACGGTCACGCTGCGCCGGCGAACCGGCGACCCCGAGGCGAACGTCATCTACGCCCGCGAAGTCGAGGCGATGATCGATCAGCGCGAAGCCGACGAGGAGGAGGTGCGCGAACTGCTGTCGCTCGCGTGCGAGCTCGAAGGCCTGCCGCGCAACGTGGGCATGCACGCAGGCGGCGTGCTGATCGCGCCGGGCAAGCTCACCGACTTCTGTCCTCTGTACGTGCAGCCGGGCGCGAGCGCGCCCGTGTCGCAGTTCGACAAGGACGACGTCGAGGCGATCGGCCTCGTCAAGTTCGACTTCCTGGGCCTCACGACGCTCACGATCCTCGATCGCACGCTGCGCTACATCCGCAAGCTCGATCCGAGCGTGACGATCGCACTCGAGACGCTGCCGCTCGACGACGCGCCGGCGTTCGACATCTTCCGCAAGGCGAACACGACCGCGGTGTTCCAGTTCGAATCGCGCGGCATGCGCGAGCTGCTGAAGCAGGCGCCACCGACGCGTTTCGAGGACATCATCGCGCTCGTCGCGCTGTATCGGCCCGGGCCGATGGAGCTCATCCCCGATTACAACGCGCGCAAGAGCGGTCGGGAGAAGGTCGAATACCTCGATCCGCGCCTCGCGCCGATCCTGGAACCCACGTACGGCGTGATGGTGTATCAGGAACAGGTGATGCAGATCGCGCAGGTGATCGGCGGCTACACGCTCGGCAACGCCGACCTGCTGCGTCGCGCGATGGGCAAGAAGAAGCCCGAGGAGATGGCGAAGCACCGCGACATCTTCGTCGAGGGTGCCGAGAAGAACGCCATGCCGCGCGCGAAGGCCGCGGAGCTCTTCGGATTGATGGAGAAATTCGCCGGCTACGGCTTCAACAAGTCCCACTCGGCCGCGTACGCGCTCGTTGCCTATCAGACCGCGTATTTCAAGGCGCATCACCCGGCCGCGTTCATGGCGGCGAACCTGTCGCTCGTCATGGACGACACCGACAAGGTGAAGACGCTCTACGACGACGCGATCGCGCAGGGCCTCGAGATGCTGCCGCCCGACGTCAACGCATCGGCCTATCGTTTCGAGCCGGTGGATGCGAAGCGCATTCGCTACGGCCTCGGCGGCATCAAGGGCACGGGCGAGCAGGCGATCGAAGCGATCGTCGATGCGCGCAACGCCGGTGGCCGCTTCACCGACCTCTTCGATTTCTGCCGGCGTGTCGACAAGCGCCTCGTCAACCGGCGGGTGGTCGAGGCACTGATCCGCGCCGGCGCATTCGACACGATCGACGCGTCGCGCGCGAAGCTCTACGCGTCGGCCGGCCTCGCGCTCGAAGCCGGCGAGCGCGCTGCGGCGACGGCGTCGCAGGTGTCGTTGTTCGGCGAGGACGTCGCGCCGGCGCTGCCGGCCAGCATGAACGTGCGCGAATGGCCGGAAGGCGAGCGCCTCGTGCACGAGAAGGCGGCACTCGGCTTCTACCTTTCGGGGCATCCGTTCAACGCGTACGCGACGGAACTCGCGTCGATCGTGCGCACGTCCCTTGCGAGCCTGCAGCCGAAGAACGAGCATGTGCTCGTCGCCGGCATCGTGACGTCGCTTCGCGTGCAGTCGAGCCGGCGCGGCAAGATGGCGTTCGTGACGCTCGACGACGGCAACGGCCGCGTCGAGGTGATGGTGTACAACGAGGCGTTCGACAACGCGCGCGCGCTGCTGCGCGAGGATCAGCTCGTCGTGATGAACATCCGCGTGAGCCCGCGCATGAGCGACGACGGCGAGATGCAGGGCCTGCGGATCATCGCCGACGACGTGTTCGACTTGACGGCGCTGCGAACGCGCTTCGGACGGCGGCTGCGCATCGCATGCAACGGCAACGCGTCGGCCGATCGCCTGGAAGACATCCTCGGGCCGTTCCGTGCGGGCACGATGCCCGTCACCGTGCACTACTTCAACGAGCGTCACCGCGGCGACGCCGATCTTCCCGAAGCGTGGCACATCACGCCCGACGAAGCGTTGATCGAGCGCCTGCGCGAATGGCTCGCGCCCGAGAACGTGCAGGTGCTCTACAGCTGAGATGAGAAATCGGGGTCAGAGATGCATTTCGTGGCCTGGTCACGAAATGCATCTCTGACCCCGATTTCTCATTTCCCGACACGTGAATCGACATCCGGCGTTGTCGCCCGAAAGTCGAGTCCGACCCAACCGTACCCCATGCTTCGCGCTGCCGCCGCCGGATACACATCGTTCTTTCGCCTGCCCGACGTTGCGCGGCTCTTCGCGATGGCGGTCATTGCACGCATGCCCATCGGCACGATCTCGCTGTCGATGCTGCTGCACGTGCGTGCGCTCACCGGCTCGTTCGCCGCCGCGGGCCTCGCGGTCGGCACCTACCTCGGCGCGTCGGCTGCAACGGCACCGGTCATCGGTCGCTGGATCGACCGGCGGGGTGCGCGCGGCGCGCTGCTCGCGACGGGCATCGTGTCGCCTGCCGCACTGTTCGTCATCTGGCTCGCGAGCTCGATCGGCATGCCGCCGGCCGGCATCTACGTCGCCGCGGCGGTCGCAGGCGCGTTCGCTCCGCCCATCACCGTATTGACGCGGACGATGTGGCGCTATCGTTTCGACGACGAGCGCGCGCGCAAGACGGCGTTCGCGCTCGACGCGGTCCTCGTCGAATTCGCATTCACCGCGGGCCCCGCGCTGATCGGGCTGCTGCTCGCGATCGGCTCGCCGCGCATCGCCTTCGGCACGGCCGTCGCGTTCGCCGCGATCGCCGTGCCGACGTTCGTCGCGTCGCCGGCGCTGCGCTACTTCCGCCACGACCCGCACGCCGAACGTCACCTGCTGGGGCCGCTCGCCGATCGGCGCTTGCTGATCGTCTACGCCACGTCGTTCCTGCTGACGACGGGCCTGGGGCTGCTCGAAATCTCGTATCCGGGTTTTGCCGCAGCCGCGCATCGTCCGCCGCTCGCCGGCTGGCTGATCGCGATCAATTCGGCGGGCAGCGCGATGGGTGGACTCGCCTACGGCGCGATCGATCTCGCGCTTGCGCGCGAACGCCAGTTGCGACACATGCTCGGCCTGCTCGTGCTGCCGCTTGCGTTGTCTGCGGCGATCACGTCGGCCGGATGGCTCGCGCTCGTCGGCTTCATCGCGGGGCTCTGCATCGCGCCGGCGTTCACCATCGTCACGCTGCTGATCTCGACGTATGCGCCGGCGCGCTATGCCACCGAAGCGTTCACGTGGTCGGCGACGTGCATCGTGAGCGGCATCGGCGTCGGCAATGCGATCGGCGGCGCGCTGCTCGAGCGCTTCGGGCCGTCGATCGTGTTCGCGGCCTCCGCCGCGAGCGTGCTGGTCGCTGCACTGGCGGCGACGACGCTGCGCGCGCCGCGGCCTGGATCGAGGCCGAGGCGCGCATCGAGCTAGGACATCGGGAACGTCACAGCGAGGCGACGGCGCGCGGCGCCAGCAATGCCGCCAGCGACCTCCCCTGCTCGGCGAACGTCGAGCGTGCCCACGGTGATTCGACGAGCCCCTCGCCGCAGTCGTCGCCCACGGACGTCGAGGCGACGTTCTCCGTGGCGTCGAGCATCGCCTTGGCAAACGTCTGCACGTCGGTGAAGCCGAGCTTCTGCTTCACCGCGTGATTCGGCGTCATCGTCACGCCGGCGCGATCCAGCCGATACGTGTCGAAATACTGGTGCTGCGGCATCAGCGCGATGTTCTGCGCATCGAGATACGCCTTCAGCGAGTCGTCCTTGAACGGGAACGGCATGCCCGCCCAGAACGAGTTGAAGAGGCCGTCCCAGTGATTCGGGATGTACACCTTCGGGTGAATGACCGGCACGATGAGCTCGGCGACCGCACGCCCGCCGGTGCCGATCCACGCGTCGACGCTCGTGAGGCCGGCGTCCTTCATCGCCGCCGCGAGATTGGCGAGCGGCGCGCCATAGTTCACGCCGTCGACGACGATGTCCTTGTCGAGGTCGTATGCGCTTGCCGAGTTCTGCACGAAGAAGGAGATCGGACCGCCCGGATTGTCGATCGTGAAGAGGAACGCGCGGCCGCCGCCGCCGTTCGGATAGTCCTCGCCGACACCCGCCCGGAAGCCGCCCGTCGCCGGATCCGGCACCGGCGGAGCCGAGAGCTCCCACGGTTCGTGCTGGATCGGATTCGACGCGTTGCCGCTGTGGTTGAAGCGGACGACGCGCATCGTCACGCCGTTGCCGAGGTCGATCTTCTCGCCGCCGTTGACGATGCGGCACTGGTCGGCCGGAAGATTCTGCGCGATCGCCTGCAGGCACGTCGAAAGGCCACCGATGATCGGCGCGCCGGTGAGCTTGGCCCACGTCGGCGTATCCCAGCTGTGGTCGAAATGGCTGTGACCCGTCAGCAGGTAGTCGAGCTTTCCACCGCCCGGCAACGCGTTCTTGACGCGCTCGACCGATGCGACGTCCACGTTGTAGGGCCCGGTCGTGTACGCGTAGCGGTCGGCGGGATAGATCGTCGACGCGACGAACTGCTCGCCCGGCACGCGCGTGATGTACCCGTCCATCATGACGCGCAGGTCGCCGAACTTGAAGTACCAGTTGGCGATCGACATCCAGGTCATCTCGACTTCATGCGGGCCGGCCGGCGCTGCCGAGGCGGCAGGCAGCGCAGCACCGGTGCAGCTCAGTGCCGCGGCGAGGACGATGTGACGAAGCTTGAATCTCACGTAGTCTCCTTGATCGTCGAAGCTTCTCGCAAGACTCGCCCTGCAGCGCTGCGCGCTGCCTCCACTCCAGGTCTTTGACGAGAGCGGTGAACATCGTTGCTTATCGGCGTCGCCTCGTGCCCTTGCAGACGCAAAGTGGGCCACGCTCGAATCGATCGTAGCATCGGTCGAGGTCCTATACAAATGTCGCGGCGTCACCGACGGCGATGGTCAGAGCCGGATGTTCGCGGCGCGGATCACCGGCGCCCAGCGCGCGAAATCGGCGCGGATCTCGGCCGCGAATTGCGCAGGCGAGCTTGCGCCCACATGCGCGCCGATCGTGGCGAGCCGATCGACGACGTCGGGCACGCGAAGCGCCGCCGCGAACGCGTCGTGGATGCGTACGCATGCGGTGGCCGGCGTGCCGGCCGGCGCCATCAGGCCATACCACGACGTGACGTCGAAATCGGCGATGCCGCTCTCCTCGACCGTCGGCACCGATGGCAGCGAAGCGATGCGCTGGCGGCTCGTCAGGGCAATCGCCTTCATGCGGCCCGACGCGACGTATCCCTGCACGCCGGCCACGAGCGAGAAGGCGAGCGCCAGGCGGCCCGCCATCAGGTCTGCAAACGACGGCGCGCTGGTGCTGTACGGAACGTGCAGCAACTCGATGCCCGTACGCGCGCACAACATTTCCGCGATCAGGTGCGCCGACGTGCCGACGCCCGGCGTGCCGTACGACAGCGGCGCCGGCGATGCCTTCGCGAGCGAGATCAGTTCTCGGAGGTTCGACGCCGGCAACGCGGGCGCCGCGAGGATGATGCCCGGCACGTCGACGAGCCGCGTGATCGGCGCGAGGTCGCGCATCGTGTCGTAGGCGCTGTCCCTGACCAGCAACGGACGAAGCACGTGCGTGCCGAGCGATGCGACGAGCAGGGTGTAGCCGTCCGGCGCGCTGCGCACGACCTCCATCGTACCGACCGCACCGCCCGCTCCGATACGGTTGTCGATGACGAGCGGCTGGCCGAGTTCGCGTTGCGCATAGGGTTGCGGGACGCGCGCCACCGAGTCGGTGGACGCGCCGGCGCCGCCGGGCACGACGATGCGGACGCTGCGCTCGGGATACCCGCCGCTCGCCGTCGTGACGGAAGGCGCCGCGGCGAGCGCCGCCGCCAGCTTGCAGAAGATGCGCCGGCTTGCGTTCACGACTTCACTTCAGATCGTATCGCCATTGCATCAGCTCGCGCAAAAGGGGTGGATCGTCCCACGGGACGTCGGTGGGATACCGGCGCAGCGCCGGGCTTTGCGGATCGCGCCAGAACTCCTGCGGGAACAGCGTCATGATCGAGGACGTGCCCGGTGGGACGTCGATCGGCGGACCGATCTCGCCGCGCATCGCGCGCGCGAATGCCGCGCACAACTCGACGCCGACGTAGCTGCCCGTGTGCGTGGGCGGGGAGATGCGGCGCGTGAGGTCGATCAGGTACGCATTGCCGGTGGCGTACTCGATGCAAAGCTCCGCGCTCATGAACCCCGTGCTGTGCAATGCGCGCGCCGTGCGTTGCGAGAATGCCGTCGCCTCGGGGGCATGCACGTAGCGCACGACCGTCGAGCCTCCGAGCGCGCGAATCGTCTGCAGGCGCTCGCGCGAAAATCCGGCGAGTTCGACGCCGCGCCACGCAACGCTCGTGCGTCCGAGCATCTGACCGGCGATACGCCGCTGCACGATCACCGTCGCGTCGCGGTCGAGCGTCGCGACACCACGCTGCCCGCCGAGCACGCGCTGGAACGCCGCGGCAGCCGCTTCCGGTGAATCGCAGACGATCACGTCGCGGCCGCCCGTGCCGTTGCTGGGCTTCAGCACCACGGCCGGACCGAGTTCCGCCGCCGCGCGCGCCGCCTCGCCGGGCGTGCGCACGACGATCTGTTCCGGCATGCGCACGCCCGCCGCGTGCATGAGAGGCGCGAGCCGCGCCTTGTCAGTGGCAGCGTCGTAGAACTGCGGCGCGCCGAGCGAGTGCACGATGAGGTCGGCCAGCGCGCGCGTCAGTTCGCGGCCGAGCAGCGGCGGCGGCGAAAGCACGAACGCCTGCAACAGGCGCAGGCTCGTTTCGTCGCCGGGCAGCAGGATCTGCGGCCGGCTCGCGTCGATCGCGGCCACGAGTGCGAGGAGCCACTCGCGCGGGTTGGCATCGGCCGGCAGCGCGCGCGAGCGCGCGACGTAACGCGATCGCGCGGCCACGGCATCCGGCGGCGCGAGCAGCGTGACCTCGAATCCGGCGCGCGCGAGCGCACCGGGCATGCGGATCGGCGCAAGCCACGTCGATTCGCAGGTCACGAGGAGGATCGGGATGGCCACGGCCGGCGCGGGCAAAAGGCGCGATGGTACCCTCGCAGGCCGCAGCCACGTGGCGCGTCACGAAACTCGCGCGGTCGCCTGCGGCTCTTACCGCAAGCGTTCTCCCCGATGCAAAAAGCCCAAGCCCACGAAGCGCGCAGCGGATCTGGTTACCCGGCTGCCGCGGCGATGTCGCGCCGCCCGGTCGTGCTCGGCTGCGTGATGCTCGCCTTGTTCATGGCGGCGGTCGAAGTCACGATCGTCGCCACCGCGTTGCCGCAGATCGTCGCCAAGCTCGGCGGCTTTTCGCTGTACACATGGGTGTTCTCGGGCTTCCTGCTCACGCAGTCGGTGACGATCCTCGTCTTCGGCAAGCTCGCGGACCTGTACGGTCGAAGGCCGGTGCTGATCGCCGGCATCGTCGTGTTCCTGATCGGCTCGACGCTGTGCGGCTTCGCGTGGTCGATGCCGGCGCTGATCGCGTTTCGGCTGCTGCAGGGCCTTGGCGCCGGCTCGATCCAGCCGGTGGCCACGACGATCGTCGGCGATCTCTACACGCCGCAGGAGCGTCCGCGCGTGCAGGGCTGGCTCTCGAGCGTCTGGGGGTTCGCGGCGATCGTCGGCCCGCTCGTCGGCGGCCTCATCGTCGAAGCGCTGTCGTGGCACTGGATCTTCTGGATCAACGTGCCCTTCGGCATCCTTGCGATCATCGGGCTGTCGCTGTTCCTGCGCGAGAACGTCGCACGCCGCCCGCACAGCATCGACTATCCGGGCGTCGCACTCTTCTGCATCGCGATCGCGGCGCTGCTCGTCGCCGTGATGCAGGGCGGCACCGGCTGGCCGTGGCTTTCGTGGCCGACGTTCGCGCTCGTCGCGGTGTTCGCGATCGCGTTGGTCTCCTACGTCGCACGCGAGCGCCGCGCCCCGGAGCCGATGATCGACGCGAGCGTGTGGCGTGCGCGATCGATCGCGACCGGCAACGCAAGCGCGCTCTTCGCGGGCGCCGTGGTGATCGGCATCACGTCGTTCGTGCCGATCTACGTGCAGGGCGTGCTCGGCCGCTCGGCGATCGTCGCGGGATTCGCGCTCACCGCGATGTCGGTCGGCTGGCCGCTCGCGTCGACGCTCTCGGGACGGTTCCTGCGCGCACTCGACACACGCAACACCGTGCGCGTCGGCGGCGTGCTGCTGTTCTGCGGCTCGCTCGGGCTCGCGCTGATGCCCGATGGCGCGAGCGCCGCGCTCGTCGCTGCATCGTCGTTCGTGGCGGGGTTCGGCATGGGCCTGCTCAACACGACGTTCATCATCCTGATCCAGGGCAGCGTCGACTGGGCGAAACGCGGCAGCGCCACCGCCTCGAACATCTTCGCGCGGATGATCGGCAGCACGTTCGGCGCCGCGATCCTCGGCGCCGTGCTGAACGCGAGCCTCGGCGATCGGCTGCCGGCGGGCGGCATCGACGCCGTGCGTCGGATGTTCGACGGCGGCGACGCCGCGATCGCCGGTGTCGATCGCGGCATGCTGCACGCAGCGTTATCGTCCGGCTTGTCGCACGTGTTCGCGGGGCTCGCGGTGTTCGGCACGCTCGCGATGGTCGCGACCTGGTTCGTGCCGCACCGCAGGATGTTCGGGGCGCCTGCCGCGCCTTCGGCGCGAGCGCCCGAAGGCTGACCGCGCGCTTCAGCTGTAGCGCAGTCCGGCGCCGTCGTCGGCGTACCAGTCGAATGTCGCGTCGTCGAGATTCACGATCACGTTCCTGATCTGCGTGTACGCCTCGTACGCGACGAGCCCGTTCTCGCGGCCGATGCCGCTCATCTTGAAGCCGCCCCACGGCGATGCCGGATCGATGCGATGGTGATCGTTGATCCAGGTGACGCCGCACTCCAGCGCATGCGCGACGCGATGCGCGCGCGCGAGATCGTGCGTCCACACGCTCGCCGCCAGACCGTATTGCGTGCCGTTGGCGATCCGGATCGCCTCGTCCTCGCCCTCGAACGGCATCACGCACACGACGGGACCGAAGATTTCCTCCTGCGCGATGCGCATCGAAGGCGTCGCGTTCGTGAACACCGTCGGCAGGAAGTAGCAGCCGCGATCGAAGCCTGCGCCTTCCGGTCGCCGGCCACCCGCTGCGAGCGTGGCACCTTCGCCAAGGCCGATCTCGACATAACGCTCGACGATGGCACGTTGGCGCGCCGACACGAGCGGTCCCACCTGCGTGCGTTCGTCGCGCGGGTCGCCCACGCGCAGCGCATTCGTGCGGCGCACGAGTTCGCGCACGACGTCGTCGTGAATCGATCGATGCACGAGGAGCCGCGCGCCCTGGATGCACGTCTGCCCGGTCGCGATGAACGAAGCGAACAGCGCCGCTGCGACCGCGCGTTCGATCGCGACGTCGGGAAACACGATCACGGCTGCCTTGCCGCCGAGCTCGGCCGAGAATCGGGTCAGGTTGCCGCCGGCGAGCGCGCCGATGGCCTTGCCGGTCGGCGTGCCGCCCGTCACGTCGATCTTGCGGATCCGCGGATGCGCGGCGAGCGCGGCACCTGCCGTAGGACCGAAGCCCGGCACGACGTTGTAGACGCCGTCCGGCACGCCGGCTTCGCGGAGCACGTCGCCGAGCAACAGCGGCGTGATCGGCGCGAGCTCGCTCGGCTTCACGACCATCGCGTTGCCGGCCGCGAGCGACGGCGCGACCTTCTTCGTGAGGATCAGCAGCGGATGGTTCCACGGCGTGATGTGCCCGACCACGCCGAGCGGTACGCGTCGCGTGTAGTCGAGGAAGTTGCCGCCGAACGGCGGCACCGCATCTTCGTGCGTGCGCGCCACGGCGCCGAAATAGCGGAACCACTCCGGCAGCCGCGCCAGCTGCGCGGCCATTTCGCGGCGTGGCCGACCGATCTGGGCGATCTCGAGATCGACGAGCTCCGGCATTTGCTTCGCCAGGATCTCCGCCGCACGATGCATGCGATCACCGCGTTCGGCGCCCGGCATTGCCGCCCACGCCGGTGCCGCCTGCTCCGCGGCGTACACCGCCATGTCGATATCCGCGGCATCGCCTTCCGCAACTTCGGCGACGAGCGCCCCGTCGTGCGGGTTGTGCACGGCGAACGAGCGGCCCGAATGCGCCGGCCTGCGCTCGCCGGCGACGAACATTCCGAAGTATGGTGCAGGCATCCTCAGTCCACCCGGTTGACGTCCGCCGTCAGGGCGTTAACATGCGGCGGGCAGGACGAAAGCTTCCCAGCAAGCACCTGGAGCACGATGAACCTCGGCCTCGACGACGTCCACGCAGCGATCATCGGCATCGACCTCCATCGCGGCCACCTCGACCCGGCGGTCGCGACGATGCCGCTCGAGGCTCGAGCCGCCGCCCGCGTCGTCGCCGCCAACCAGCGCCTGTTCGATGCCTGCCGGTCCTCGGGCGTTCCCATCGTGCATCTCGTCACGCGTTACCGCGACAGCGACGAGATCCGCGCGAACCCGTTCTGGCGCACGCGGGCGGAAAACCCGAACAACCCGCGCCGCAACGTCCTCAAGCATAACCTGATGGAGCTGCCCGGCTGCACGATCATGCCCGGCCTCGAGGACGCGCGCGACTTCGTCGTCGACACGAAGAAGCGCTACGACTGCTTCGTGGGCACCGATCTCGATTTCGTGCTGCGCACGCACGGCATCAATACGCTGATCGTCACCGGCGTCAACACGAACAGCTGCGTGCTGTCGACGGTCGCCGCCGCTTGCTCAAAGGACTACGTCGTGATCGTCGCGAGCGACTGCGTCGACACGATGGACGGCCCGGACATGCACGAGGCTGCGCTCGCGTGCATTCGCACCGCGTTCGGATTCGTGATGACGACCGACGAGATCCTCGCACTGCCCGAGCTTGGCGTTCGCGATCGCGTCGTCGCACCCATCCGGTCATGAATTGGCCGATGTAGCGCCCTCGGACCTCCATCCGATGCTGCCGACCGAACGGCTCGCGTATTCCCCCATCGTCGCGCGCGCACCGCTGCGCCTGCCCCGCGATGCGCGGCTCGCCGTCTGGGTGATCGTCAACGTCGAGGAATGGGACATCCACCAGCCGATGCCCCGTACGGTATTGACGCCGCCGGCAGGCGGCGTGCCCACCCCGGACATTCCGAACTGGGCGTGGCACGAATACGGCAATCGCGTCGGCTTCTGGCGGCTGCTCGACGCGCTCGATCGTTCCGAGGTCAAGGCGGCCCTCGCGATCAATGGCGCGTGCATCGGCACCTACGCGCCGATCGCCGAGGCGGCCAAGCGCCGCGGCTGGGAATTCGTCGGCCACGGCTTCACGCAGAAGAACATGCAGAAGGTCGACGACGAGCGCCAGGCGATCCGCGACACCACCGAAGCGATCGCGACGTTCACCGGCAAGCGGCCGCGAGGGTGGCTCGGACCGGGCCTCACGGAGACCTGGCAGACGCCCGACCTCCTCGCCGAGGAAGGCTACGAATACGTGTGCGACTGGGTGCTCGACGATCAGCCCGTCGTGCTGAAGACGCGCGAAGGCTCGATCGTCGGCGTTCCGTACACGCAGGAATGCAACGACGTGGCGATGATGCTGATCCAGCATCATCCGGCGCGCGAGTACTACGACCGCGCGATCGACCAGTTCGAGCAGCTCTACGACGACGCGCGCGACTCGGCGCGCGTGATGGCGCTGGTCGTGCATCCGTACATCATGGGCGCGCCGCATCGCGCACGTCACTTCCGTCGCGTGCTGGAGGCGATCCGCGGCCGCGACGGCGTGCTGTTCTGGACCGGGGAACAGATCCTCGACTGGTATTCGGGACAACGCGCCGGCAGGGTCGGCTGACCTTCCGCGAGATCGTCGCCATGTCGATGACCGTTTTCCAGGCAATGAACGGCGCGACATTCGCAGCACTGCTCTTCATCGTCGCGAGCGGCTTCACGCTGATCTTCGGCCTGATGCGCATCGTCAACCTTGCGCACGGCGCGCTGTACCTGATGGGCGGCTATTTCGGACTCGTCGTCGCGCACCGGACCGACAGCTTCACGCTGGCGCTCGCGGCGGCCGCGCTCGCGGTCGCCGCGATCGGCTTCGGCACCTACACGCTGCTGCTGCGCTTCGTCGGCGGCAACGTGCTGCGGCAGGTGCTGCTCACGCTCGGATTGGCGCTGGTGCTCGACGACCTCGCACTCGTCATCTGGGGCGGCGACGCGTTCACCGTGCCGATTCCCGAGGCGTTGCGCGGCCCCGTGCAGGTGGGCTCGCTCGTGTATCCGAAGTACCGGCTGTTCCTGCTGCTCTTCAGCGTGGCCGTGTTCATCGGACTCGCGCTGCTGCTCAGGCACACGCGCCTCGGCGCGCTGATTCGCGCCGGCGTCGACGACGCGGAGATGGTCGACGCGATGGGCATCGACATCCAGCGCGTGTTCGTCTACACGTTCATGCTGGGCGCAGCACTCGCCGGCATCGGCGGCGTGCTGGGCGGCGCGTTCCTCACGCTCTACCCCACCGCCGACTCGGACATCCTCGTGTTCAGCCTCGCCGTCGTGATCATCGGCGGACGCGGCAGCCTTGCAGGCACGGCGATCGGCAGCCTGTTCGTGGGCATGCTCGCGACGTTCGGCCAGGTGTGGTTTCCCGAACTCGCGTACTTCGTGATCTTCGGGCCGATGGCGCTGCTGCTGGCGTTCCGGCCGCTCGGCTTGTTCGGTCGCACCGCATGAGACCGCCGCTTTCGATGCGCGAGCCTCTCGAGGAAGTCGGCGACGCGCTGGCCGATGATGCGCTGACACGCACGCCCCCGCGCGTGATGTCGTCGCGCGCGCGCCTGATCGTCGCGATCGCCTGCGTTGCGCTCCTCGTCGCCGTGCCGTTCGTCGTGCCCGGCTACAAGACGAGCCTCGTGATCGAGACGCTGATCTTCGCGACGCTCGCGATGTCGATCGATCTTCTCGCCGGCTACGCCGGCCGCGTGTCGCTCGGCCACGGTGCGATCTTCGGCATCGCGACGTACGTCGTGCTGTATCACGTGACGACCGGTGGTGGCTCGCCCTGGGTGGCCATGCTGCTCGGCGTCGCGGCTGCCACCGTCGCTGCCGTCGTGTTCGCGCTGCTCGCGATCCGCACGTCGGGTGTCTACTTCCTGCTCCTGACGCTCGCGCTCGGCATGATCGTGTGGGGCATGTGCCTGCGCTGGACGTCGGTGACCGGCGGCGAGAACGGCTTGCGCGGCACGGTGGCGCCCGCGTGGCTTGCGGCGCAGCCGGTGTTCTATTTCTTCATCCTGATCGCCACGTCGCTGATGACGTGGCTGATGTGGCGCTTCGCGCATTCGCCGTTCGGCCTCACCCTGCAGGGAATCCGCGAAAGCGAGTCGCGGATGCGTACGCTCGGCTACAACGTACCGCTGCACCTCTTCATCGGGTTCACGGTGTCCGGATTCTTCGCGGGCCTCGCGGGGACGCTCTACGCGTTCTTCAACAGCTTCGTGAGCCCGTCGACGGTCGCGCTCGCGCAATCGGTCGAGGGCCTCCTGATGGTGATCGTCGGCGGCGTGGGCACGCTGTTCGGCGGGCTCGTGGGCGCGGCGGTGATCATCGCGCTCGAGAACCTGGTGAGCTTCTACACCGAACGCTGGCCGATGGTGCTCGGCTTCATGTTCATCGTCACGATGATCTTCGCGCCGGAAGGCCTGTTGGGCTTCGCACGCACGCTGCTTGCGCGGCGCGGTGCCGAGCATCGGTCTTGATCGAAAGACAACGAAGGAGGAGATTGACATGAATCGCCGCAAGTTCCTGAGTTCTGCGAGCGCCGTGGTCGCGGCGAATGCCGTGACCGCCGTCGGCCCGTTCGTGCGCCCGGCATCCGCCCAAGGCGGGCCCATTCGCATCGGCCTGCTCGCGCCGCTCACCGGCGTCGTCGCCGCCGGCGGCAAGGAGATGGTCGAGGGCTTCAACCTGTACTGGGACCAGCACGGCAAGAAGGTCGCCGGGCGCGAGATCGAGATCATCGTCGAGGACGACGCGAGCAACCCCGACACCGCGCTGCAGAAGGCGCGGCGCCTCGTCGAGCAGCGCAACGTGAACATGCTCATCGGCGATCTTCTCGCCAACACCGGCCTCGCCGTCGCCGAATACGTGAAGGGCAACGGCGTGCCGTACTTCATCCCGATCATCGCCGCCGACGACCTGACGCAGCGCAAGCGCATCCCCAACGTGATCCGCATCGCCGGCTATTCGGCGAGCCAGATGCCGCGCCCGCTCGCCGACTACGCGTATCACAAGAAGGGCTACCGCAAGGTCGTGACGATCTCGCAGGACTACACGTTCGGCTACGAGCAATGCGGCGGCTTCTGCCAGACGTTCAGCGAGAACGGCGGCCAGGTGCTGCACCAGTTCTGGCAGCCGCTCAACACCGCGGACTTCAGTCCCTATCTGGCGCAGATCCAGAGCCTCAAGCCCGACGTCGTCTACGCGATGGAAACCGGCGCCGACGCGAACCGCTTCATCCAGCAGTACGCGAACTTCGGCCTGAAGGGCAAGATCCCGATGCTGGGATGCATGAACCTGACCGACCAGTCGGTGATCCGCACGCTCGGCGCCGAATGCGACGGCATCGTCTCGTCGGCGCAGTTCTGCGAGGGCAGCACGGCGCCCGCCACGGAGAAATTCGTCGCCGAGTACGAGAAGGCGTTCAACAAGCTGCCGTCGCTCTACGGCTTCTCGATGTATTCGGGTGCCATGTGGCTCGACGCCGGCATGAAGGCCGTGAACGGCAACGTCGAGGACCGGCCGAAATTCCTCGCCGCGATCCGCAAGGTGGTGCTGAACGACTCGCCGCTCGGCCGGCCCGTGCGCCTCGACGATTACGGCAATCCTATCTACGACGTCTACATTCGCGAAGTGAAGCGTCGTCCCGACGGCAAGTACTGGAACGTGCCGCTCGAAACGGTTCCGAACGTCTCGCAGTTCGGCAAGTACGATCCGGAGACGTACCTCAAACAGGCGTCGTACAGCCGCACGTTCCAGGGCATCAAGAAATCCTGAACAACCTGCTTTCACTCGAAGGGCTCGCCGTCAGCTTCGGGGCGCTCCGCGCCGTCGACCGCATATCGCTCGGCGTGCGCCAAGGCGAACGCCGGGCGATCATCGGCCCGAACGGCGCGGGCAAGACGACGCTCTTCAACGCGATCGCCGGCGAAGTGCCGGTGTCGTCCGGGCGCGTGCGCTTTGCCGGTCGCGACGTGACGCGCCTGCGCACGCATCGTCGCGCCGCGCTCGGCATCGGTCGCACCTACCAGATCACGAACCTGTTTCCCGCGCTGAGCGTCGAGCAAAACGTGCAGCTCGCCGTGCAAAGTCTCACGCGGCGCAAGTTCTCGATGCTCGGCGGCGGGGCGCCGAAGGGCGAGGAAGTCGCGCGCGTGGACGAGGCGCTGGCGACGAGCGGGCTTGCCGCACGGCGTCGCGATCCGACGCGGACGCTTTCATACGGCGAGCAGCGGCAGCTCGAGTTCGCGCTCGCGCTCGCGAGCAAGCCGGCGTTGCTGCTGCTCGACGAGCCGGCGGCCGGCTTGTCCGCTGCCGAGCGCGTCGTCATGGCGTCGACGATCAGCGCGCTGCCGCGCTCGCTGACGCTGGTGCTGATCGAGCACGACATCGAGCTCGCCCTCGGCCTCGTCGACCACGTCACGTGCATGCACAACGGCACCGTGCTCGTCGAGGGCCGTCCCGACGAGATCCGTGCGAACGCGCGCGTGCAGGAGGTTTACCTCGGCCGGCCGCACGATGCTTGAGATCACCAACCTGCACGCGGCGTACGGCGACGCGCAGGTGTTGCGTGGCGTGTCGATGCGCGTCGACAAGGGTCGCATCGTCGCGCTGCTCGGCCGCAACGGCATGGGCAAGACGACGCTGATCCGCTCGGTGATGGGGATGACGCCGCCGCACGTCCGGCAGGGCAGCGTCACGTTCCAGGGGCAGGAGTTGCGCGGCCTGCGGCCGCACGAAATCGCGCAGCGGCACATCGGCCTCGTGCCGCAGGGCCGGCGGCTGTTCGCGTCGCTCACCGTGACCGAGCACCTGACGATGCTCGGCCGCGCGGCACGCCATCGCTCGCAGTGGAGCGTTGCGCGGCTGTTCGAGCTGTTCCCGAGGTTGGGCGAGCGGCGCCAGCATCGCGGGCATCAACTGTCGGGCGGCGAGCGGCAGATGCTGGCGGTCGCGCGCGCGCTCACCCAGAACCCCGAGCTCTTGCTGATGGACGAGCCGTCCGAAGGCCTGGCACCGGTGATGGTGCAGCACCTCGAGCGCACGGTGCTCGAGCTCCGCCAACTCGGTTACGCGATCCTGCTCGTCGAGCAGAATCTGTACAGCGCGCTCGCGGTCGCCGACGAGGCGTACATCCTCGAAACCGGCAGCATCGTGCATCACGCGCCGGTCGATGCGCTGCGTCACGACCGGCCGACGATGCATCGCTTCCTCGGCGTTTGACGTCTCGTAGAATGCCGGCATGAGTGCCAGGAGCGTTGCCATGCCATTGCCCGAAACGATGCGCCACGTCGCGGTCGCGCAACCCGGACCTCCCCAGGTCATGCAGGTCGTCGACGGGCCCGTGCCAAAGCCGCGCGCCGACGAAGTGCTGATCGAAGTCGCCTACGCCGGCGTCAATCGTCCCGATTGCGCACAACGCGCCGGCACGTATCCGCCACCGCCCGATGCGTCGCCGATCCTCGGTCTCGAGGTCGCGGGCAAGGTGATCGCGTGCGGCGACGACGTGCGGCACTGGAACATCGGCGACGAAGTGTGCGCACTCACGCCCGGCGGCGGCTATGCGCAGTACTGCACGACGCCTGCCGCGTGGTGCCTGCCGATTCCGCGCGGGCTTTCCCTCGAGGAAGCCGCGGGGCTGCCGGAGAATTACTTCACCGTCTGGAACAACGTGTTCGACCGCGGCCATCTCGCGCGCGGCGAATGGTTCCTCGTGCACGGCGGCACGAGCGGCATCGGGCTTTGTGCGATCCAGCTCGCAAAGGCGTTCGGCGCGACGGTGATGACGACGGCGGGGACGCCGGAGAAGGTCGCGTTCTGCACGAAGATTGGCGCCGATCACGCGATCGACTATCGCACGCAGGACTTCGCCGAGGAGGTCAAGCGCATCACGAACAAGCGCGGCGTCGACGTGATCCTCGACATGGTCGGCGGCGACTACGTGGAGCGGAACCTGAAGTGCCTGGCGCTCGAAGGACGCCTCGTGCAGATCGCGTTCCTGAAGGGCAGCCGCGTCGAATGCGACATCCGCTTCATCATGCTGAAGCGGCTCACGTTCACCGGCTCGACGCTGCGGGCAAGCCCGTCGGCGCGCAAGGCGGAGATCGCCCAGGCACTGCGCGGGAAGGTGTGGCCGCTGCTCGAATCGGGGCAGGTACGGCAGGTGATCGACGCGACGTTCGACCTCGCCGAGGCGGCGAAGGCGCACGAACTCATGGAATCGTCGAAGCACATCGGGAAGATCATGCTCCGCGTCGGCCGATGAGCGGAAATCGGGGTCAGACCCCAATTGGCGCGCCCGGGGCGCGGTCGCCAATTGGAGTCTCCACCCTGATTTCCTAGTACGTCGCGCGACCGCCCGATGCGTCGAACACCGCGCCGGTACTGAATGAGCACTCTTCCGAGGCGAGCCAGCACACGAGCGACGCGATCTCGTCGACGGTGCCGAAGCGGCCCATCGGAATCTTCGACAGCATGAAGTCGATGTGCGCCTGCGTCATCTGATCGAAGATCGCGGTGCGCACCGCGGCGGGCGTCACGCAGTTGACGCGAATGCCGGTGGTCGCGAGTTCCTTGCCGAGCGACTTGGTGAGCGCGATTACGGCGGCCTTCGACGCGCTGTACGCCGACGCATTCGGATTGCCCTCCTTGCCCGCGACCGACGCGAGATTGACGATGCGTCCGTAGTTCGCGCGCCGCATGAACGGCACCACGGCGCGGTTGCAGAGGAAGAGGCCGTGCACGTTCACGTCGAACACCTCGCGCCACGCCTCGACCGGGTACTCCCAGGTCGTCGTGTTGGGACCGGTGATGCCGGCCGAGCAGACGAGCACGTCGATGCGTCCGAAGCGCGTCTCGCAGTCGCGCGCCGCCTGCTCGACCGCGTGGGCATCCGTGACGTCGAGCGCGTTCGTCGTCGCGCGCTCGCCCAACGCTTGCGCGGCCTGCGCCAGCGACGCCGGGTCGCGATCCCACAGCGCGACGCGCGCGCGGCTCGCGACGAGCCGCGCTGCAATGGCGCGACCGATGCCGGACGCGCCGCCCGTGACGATCGCGGTGCGATCGGCAAAATCGAGTTGATTCATCGAAGCCCCCCGCAACCGGCACAGCGGTTGCATCAACAGTGATGCGAAGCAGGCGGCAGCAGGCGCTTCAGCAGGGAAGTGTTGGACGAGTCCACCGCCGCCGATCGACTCGAACGTAATTCTTACATGCCCTGGGAGGCAAGCGCGGGCGAAGATGTCAGCGCAACGCCAACACGTGGCTGCACGGAGGTCGTCATGTCGGTTTCGCTCATCGTTCTGATCGTCGTCATTCTGCTTCTGATCGGTGCATTGCCCACGTGGGGATACAGCTCGGGCTGGGGGTACTGGCCGAGCGGCGGCCTCGGCATCATTCTGCTGATCCTGATCCTGCTGCTGATCATGGGACGCATCTAGCGCGCGTGCGTGTCCGCGCAGTCTCGCGCGGACACGCATCCGGCTCGCGGCGTCACAGCGACTTCAGGTACTCGACGAGGTCGCGCTCTTCGTTTTGCGTGAGCGCAAGCGCGAAGTGCGCGTTGTAATGGTCGACCACGTCGTGCAGCGTCGCGAAGCGGCCGTCGTGATAGAAGCCCCCCTTCGAGTGCGTCCATAAGCCCTTCAACGGCGACGTGCGATAGCGAACGTCCGGCGCACGATTCGCCTGGAAATCGTCGACGCCGATTTCCTGCGCGGTGTGCATGTTCCAGCCGGGTTCGGTGAACGTCGGCGGTACATGACACGTTGCGCATCGCGCCTTGCCGTCGAACAGCACCTGTCCGCGTGCGGCGGCAGCGGCATCGAAGCTGCCGGCCGGCGGCTGCGGTGCGGGAATCGCGAGCTGGTAGAAGTGCAGGTCGGGAAGCTTCGGGCTCACGAGGTCGGGTTCGTTGCGTACGTTGTCGAAGCCGTTGCGCGCGGCCACCGGGAAGCGCGCGGCATCGGCGAGACGGGGGTCGTAGAACGTTCCCTTGCCATGCATCTCGAGGTTCGCCACGAACGCGTTCCAGTGCGTGACCGATCCCCAGCCGGTCCACGTATGCAGGTTGACGCCGGCGAGCCCGAACGCCGGCGGAATCAGCGTCGATGCCGTGAGGCCGTCGGGACGAAACGCCTGGCCGTCGAGGAAGAGTTCGGCGTCGAATCGGCCCGGTCCCCAGCTCGCGAGCACCTTGCGCACCGTCGGCTCGTCGACGCCGAGCACTGCCGCGACCGGGCCGAGATCGGGTGAGAGGCCGACGATGGCACCCACGTCGAGGTCGCGATTCGCCCAGCCGTCGAGGCGATGCCCGATGCCGGGCGCGAACGAATCGTCGACCCTCGAGTGGCAAAGCGCGCACTGGATGCCGATCGACGTCAGATTGCGCTTCGCATCGAAGAAACCGGTGACGCCGACCACGGCATCGAGTCGCAGCAGGTCGAGCGTGACGGCCGGATCGCCGAGATTGACCTTGCCGTGGCGTAGCTGCTGCTGCAGGGCGGCCGGCAACGCATCGACGTCGACCTTGAGCCCGACGGCCAGCGCCGCCGCGGGGCTCACGCCTGCACCGACGCCGCCGAAGCGCGAGCCCTTGATCGCGTCGTGCAGGCGCAGCATGCCGCCCCAGAAGGCCTCGTCGCCGAACGTGTCGTAACGAAACGTCTGCCGCCCCGCCGCGAGCGCCGCCTGCGCATGCGCGACGTTCTGCGCGTCGACGGCGGTGAGGCGCGGCGGCCGATCGTCGGACATGGCGACGCCATACGCGGTCACGGCGAGCGCGGCGCTCGCCGCAACCCCTGCCCACTTCACGCTTGCTTTCATGGCGCACCTCCGCTTGGACGACGACGTCACTGTCGAAGATGCGTGCGCAACCGTCAGTTACCGCGGTAACACAACGAGCGTCAGCCGATGCACGCGACGTATTCGTCGAGGGCGCGCATGTCGAGCACGAGGCGTCCGCGCGGCGAATAGTCGGCGATGCCGCGACGGCGCAAGGCATTGAGCGCGGTCGACACGCGCTCGCGACGCGCCATCACCATCTGCGCGACCTCTTCCTGGGTGAGGTAGGTCGCGATCTCGACGCGCTCGCCGACCGTGCGGCCGAGCTTGCCGGCGAGCTTGCGCAGCACACCGGCGAGGCGCGGCATGACGTCGTCGGCCGCGAGCCGCTCGACCTGCGCATGCGCGTCGGCGAGCGCGTCGCAGAACGTCGCGACGAAATCGCGCAACAGTGCGGGATGCGCCGCCAGCGCATCCATCACTTCCTCGAGCGGCACCGCGATCGCCGAGGTGGCCTCGAGCGCGACCGCGCGGTCGCGCCGAACCGCGTCGACGACGCACAACTCGCCGACGACGTCGCGCTCCTTGCGCACGTCGTAGATGATTTCGCGGCCGCCTTCGGTGATCGTGCCCACCTTCACCACGCCGCGCTGCACGAAATGGAACACGCGCTCGCGCGCACCCATGTCGTACAGCAGTTCATCCTTCCGATACACGTGCGCCGCGCGATCGCACAGCAGCACGTCGCAGAAACGGCCGCGAAAGAGCGGCGCGAGCGCACCCGCGCGGGCGCCGATCGACGCCGCCTGCCCATCGTCATCCATGATTTCAGTCGTCGAAGAAGGCTTCGCTGCGGAAGTCGCGTTCCGGAATGTCGAACAGGCGAAGGCTGTGAATGATTCCCTCCGGCGGCGCCGCGAGCAGCTCGCGATCTCGTGAACCGAGTGCGCGTCAGCGGGAAATCGAACATGCCTGCCTCCTCGCCGCGAATAGATGCCGGCGCCATACGTGCCGTTCCCCTCGACGAATGCGCTATGCCGGCATGGCCGGGCCATGACCGCTGCGATGCTCGTTTGACACCTCAAATGGGCCGGCGTAGGTTCCGGCTTCCAATTGCAACCGGTCAGGCATGGAATGGCGAAGCAGGTGTTGAAGCGAGCGTCGAGGACACCGCAATCGGACGCAGGCGACACGCGCCAGCGCGTCGAGCAGATGCTGCAGGACATCGAGGTACGGCGCGAGGTCGCCGTACGCGAGTACGCCGCGCAGCTCGATGGCTGGACCGGCGACTTCATCGTGGCGCGGGCTGCGATCGGCGCAGCGGAAGCGAGCCTGCCCGCCGAAATCAAGGAAGACCTGCGCTTCGCACACCGGCAAGTCGATACCTTCGCCCGCATGCAGCGCGAGAGCCTGCGCGACTTCGAGGCCGAGCTCTACCCCGGACTCGTCACCGGGCAGCGTCTGATTCCAGTCAATGTTGCCGGATGCTATGTCCCGAGCGGGCGCTATGCACACGTCGCATCGGCGATCATGAGCATCACGACGGCCAAGGCCGCGGGCGTCCCGCACGTGATCGCCTGCTCGCCGTCGTACCGCGGTCAGGGTATTCATCCGGTCGTTCTTTACGCGATGGCGTTGGCCGGCGCCGACGTCATCATGACGCTCGGCGGCGTGCAGGCCATTGCCACACTGGCGCTCGGCCTCTTCACCGATCGCCCGGCGGATGTGATCGCGGGGCCGGGGAACAAGTACGTGGCGGAGGCCAAGCGCATCCTGTTCGGTCGCGTCGGCATCGATGTCTTCGCCGGACCAAGCGAAATCTGCATCATTGCCGACGACAGCGCCGACGCGGCCATCGTGGCGTCGGACCTCGTGGGTCAGGCTGAGCACGGCGTCGAATCGCCGGCGTGGCTCATCACCACATCCGCCCGTCTTGCGACGGCGGTGGCCGAACGCGTTCCTGCCGTCATCGCAGCGCTGCCGCCCGAAGCCGCCGCCGCCGCGGGTGCCGCCTGGCGCGACTACGGCGAGATCGTCCTGACCGATACGCGCGAGGAGGCCGCGCAGGTGAGCGACGGCTACGCCGCCGAGCACCTCGAAGTCCACGCGCAGGATCTCGACTGGTGGCTCGGGCGCCTGACCAACTATGGTTCGCTGTTCCTGGGCGAAGAGACCACGGTGGCGTATGGCGACAAGACGTCAGGGCCCAACCACATCCTGCCCACGCGCCAGGCCGCCCGCTACTCGGGTGGCTTGAGCGTAGGGAAGTTCATCAAGACGGTGACGTACCAGCGCATGACACGCGACGCGACACGCCGGATCGGGGCGGTGACCGCACGTATTTCGCGCCTCGAAGGCATGGAAGCGCACGCGCGCACCGCCGACGATCGCCTGCGCAAGTACTTCCCCGACGAATCCTTCGCGACGATGCCGGTCGCGCAACGTGCGCGCGATTGACGCGATGACGACCGCCGCGAGCGCGCGTCTCGCCTGCGCGTACCGGCAACGATAGTGGCACGCCATGACGGCCATTGCCGACCTCTTCTCGTTGCATGGGCGCGTTGCGCTCGTCACCGGCGCGAGCTCGGGGATCGGACGCACGATGGCGATGGCACTGGCGGAAGCAGGCGCGGCCGTGGCGCTCGTGGCACGCCGCGCGGCTGCGCTCGACGATGTCGGCAGGCGCATCGCCGAGGGCGGCGGACGCGCGGTCGTGATCGCGTGCGATCTCACCGATCGTGCCGAATGCGCAGCTCTTGGCGCACGCGTGCAGGAAGCACTTCGCGCGCCCGACATCCTCGTCAACGCCGCCGGCATCAATCCACGCCAGCCGATCGGTGCCTTGACGCCGCGCGACTGGGATCGGACGCTGGAGCTCAATCTGTCGGTGCCGTTCTTTCTCGCGCAGCAACTGGCCCCGGCCATGGTGACGCGCGGCTGGGGACGCATCCTCAACATCGCATCGCTGCAATCGGTGCGCGCATTCGCCAACGGCGCACCCTATGGCGCGAGCAAGGGCGGGATCGTGCAACTCACCCGCGCGATGGCGGAAGCGTGGTCGCCGCACGGCGTGAACTGCAATGCCATCGCACCGGGATTCTTCCCGACCGAACTGACTGCGCCCGTGTTCGAAGATCCTGCGCTCGCGCAGTCACTGGCGGCGCGAACGATGATCCGTCGCAATGGCGATCTTGGTGACCTCCGCGGAGCCACGGTATTCTTCGCGAGCCGGGCATCGGACTACATCACCGGCCAGACGCTGTTCGTGGATGGCGGATTCAGCGCCGGTTGACGACGGGACGACGATGAAGGCATTGGTCTACACGGGGCCGCACACGATGCGCTACCGCGACGAGCCCGAGCCCGCGGCCGGCCCCGGCGAGGTCGTCATCGAAGTCGACGCCGTGGGCATCTGCGGCTCCGACCTGCACGCTTTCCATGGGCGAGATCCGCGACGCGTGCCGCCGCTGATCCTGGGACACGAGCTCGCGGGCACGATCGTCGCGGGCCAAGGCGCGGGAAGACGCGTGACCGTAAATCCGCTCATCACCTGCGGCGCCTGCGATTACTGCCGGACGGGGCGCGACAATCTTTGTGCGCGCAAGACGATGATCGGCATGACGCGCTCCGGTGGCTTTGCCGATCGGCTCGCGATTCCGGCGGCCTGCGTGATCGACCTGCCACCCGGCATGGACGCGCGCGCCGCGGCGCTCACCGAGCCGGCCGCGACGGGCCTGCATGCACTCAACCTCGGTATGCGCGCGCTCGCTCGACCGCTCCCCGAGGCGCGCACGCTGGTCATCGGTGCCGGCGCGGTGGGGTTGCTGACGGCGCTCCTCGCGCGTGCGTATGGCTGTCGGGACGTGACCGTTGGCGAGACGAATGCGTTGCGCCGCGCATCGGCCGCGCGCTCGGGTGACCTGCACGTGTACGATCCGGCGACGCAACGCGGACCGGATGCCGACAGCGTCGATCTCGTGATCGATGCCGTCGGCGCGAAGGCCACGCGAACGGCGGCGTTGGCCGCAGTGAAGCCGGGCGGCGTCGTCGTGCACATCGGGCTCATGGACTGGGCAAGCGAAATCGACATGCGCAAGCTCACGCTGGCGGAGATCACGCTGATCGGCACGTACACCTACTCGATGGCCGACCTTCGCGCGGCGGTCCAGGCGTTGCAGTCGGGCGTGTACGGGGCGCTCGACTGGGTGGAGGAACGTTCGCTCGCCGAGGGTGCCGGCGCCTTCTCCGATCTCGATGGCGGCCATTGCGGCGCGGCCAAGATCCTGCTTCGGCCCGAGCACGCTGCATGAATGCCGCAGCCAAGCACCGGCTCCGCCGGGTGCCATTCGTGATCTCCGGCTTGCTCCTGACGCTCTATGTCGTCAACATGGCGGCGCGCATCGCGCACATCAAATTCGGGGCGGATGTCTGGAGCGTCGGCGATGTCGGCGAGTTCCTGCTGGTGTTGCTGTGCATGGTGTTTTTCGTGGCCGGCTTGCTCGTCTTGGAGGCTCCGGATTCGCCGAACGATGGAATGAACAAACCCACGCAGGGAGGAGTGCAATGAGCAGGCACAGGAACGAACGCAAGGCAGCGATGCCGGAGCGCCGGCGGTTTTTCGAAGTGTCCGGTCGTTATGGCTTCACCACGGCGATACTCGCGCTCGGGGGCGGCTATCTTTGGTCCGACGCCGAACTCGCCTATGCGGCGAACGACGAGGCAGCCAGGGAGAAGGCCGCGAAGCACGCGATGATCTTCGCCACCGAGTACAAGAACGACGACTACAAGACGTACCCGATCCCGCAGACGCAATTCAAGGCCAACCTCGAGTCGCTCTCCGGCAACGCGGTCTACGTGAAGCTGTTTCCGTCGGGGCAGCTCGGCATCGGACCCGCGCTTGCGCAGAAGGTGCAGGCCGGCACCGTCCAGGGAGGCTCGGTGTCGCTGTCGAATTTCTCGCCGTTCGCGCCGATCGTGGACGTGATCAACATTCCATTCTGGTGCGGCGAGAACCAGCGTTTCGCCAACCTCGTGACATCCGCGCTGTGGAACGGCCAGATCACGCCCAAGGTGACCGTCAAGGGCTACAAGCCCATGTTCTATTTCACCGTCGATCCGCGCACGATCGCCACCCGCCGCGGCATGAACAGGATCATCAAGACGCCCGACGACATGCGCGGGGTCAAGATGCGCGTGCCGGCTTCACGTCTGCTGCAACAGTTCTACCGCCTGACGGGCGCGAACCCGACCGTGGTGGCATGGGGCGAAACACCCTCGGCACTGAAGCAGGGCGTGGCCGACGCGCTCGATCCGGCGTTGGGCGCGCTCTACACGTTCGGATTCATCGACATCGTCGATTCCATCACGCTGGTCGACTCGGTGCCCGACGCGCAGATGTTCGCCGCGAACAACGGCTGGTTCCAGGCGCTGCCGAAGGACCTGCAGATGAAGTTCGAGGAGGCGAGCGAGAAGACGCAGGGAGAAAGCTTCGCGCAGATACCGATCGCGCGCAAGAACTCGATGGACGCGTTCGGCAAGGCCGGCGTCAAGTTCTACAAGCCGAGCGCCGCCGAGCACAAGCGCTGGGTCGATGCGGCCGGCGAGCAGCGTGCCGAGTGGAACGACATCAAGAAGGAACTGGCCGGGTCCCTCGACACCTTCGAGAAGCTCAAGATGGCGGCCAATACCAAAGGCAAGTTCACGGTCGACGACTACCAGGGCTGACGGCTGCTCGTCGTCACTGGAACGGGACGGCGCCTGCCGTCCCGGGAAGGGTACTCATGCGCGCATTCCTGCACGGTCTCGATCGCAATGCCGAGCGTTACCTGATGCTCGTGTTCTACTGCTTCATCGTCTTCGTCATCGTGAGCGAGGTGATCCGGCGCTTCGTGCTCGACTTCTCGTCGCTGTGGGGTGAGGAGGCAGCGCGTATGGCCTTCATCTATCTCGGCTGGGTGGGCGCGTCGTATGCCGTCAAGGAACGCGCGCACATCCGCTTCGACATCGTGACGAGCCAGCTCTCGCCGCGGCTCGTCGGATGCGTGCTTCTCTTCTCCGAACTCGCCACGCTGGTGTTTGCCGGGTTCGCGCTCTACTGGTCCTTGAACACGATCGGCACGATGCTGCGCTTCGACGCGCTGTCACCGGCGCTGCGCATCAGCCAGGCGTGGTTCCAGGCCGCCGTGCCACTCGGCTTCGCGATGATGGTGGTGCGCGTGATCCAGTCCGCCCTTCGCGACATTCGCAACCTGCGCGCCGGGCGCCCGGCTTACACCGGGGCCCTGCTCTTCGATTGACCGTCGCGTCGCCAATTCGGCTATCTCTTCCATGACGGTCACCCTTTGCCTGTCGTTCGTGGTCGTGCTGCTGTTGCTCGCCGTGCCGTTCTGGGTGGCGGTCGGGCTCGGCACGGTCGCGTTGCTGCTGCAGACCGGCGCACTGCCGCTCTCGCTGCTCGGCGAGACGCTCTTTCAGGGCGTAGATTCGTTTGCGCTGATCGCGATTCCACTGTTCGTGCTGACCGGCGACGTGATGGTGCGTTCCGGACTCGCGTACAAGCTGCTGGACTTCGCCGAGGCGACCACGGGCAGCCTGCGCACCGGCTTCGGCACCTCGACGGTGCTCGGATGCGGGTTCTTCGCGTGCATCTCGGGCTCCGATGCCGCGGACGCCGCGGCGATCGGCCGAATCACGATGGATCGCCTGGTCGAGCGCGGTTATCCCAAGGCGTATGCCTGCGCCCTCGTGGCTTCCGGCGCGTGTACCGGCATCCTGATTCCACCGTCGATCTCGTACATCATCATCGGGATCGTGCTGGGCATCTCCTCCACGACGCTGTTCGTCGCGGCAGTGATCCCCGGCATCCTGGTGCTGCTCGCCGTCGTCGTCGCCAACCTCGTCATCAACCGCTTCGGGAGCTATGAGAATTCACGCCAGCCCTTCTCCTGGCGGCGCTGGTTCCGCGCGCTGAACGACGCGAAGTTCGCGCTGCTGATTCCCGTCATCATCCTGGGAGGCATCTATTCGGGCATCTTCACGCCGACCGAATCCGCCGCCGTCGCCGTCGCCGTCGCGCTGGTGCTGGGGATGCTCCAGCGCACGATCCATTTGCGCGATTTTCCCGCGATGCTCGAAACGTCGGCGCGGGTGAACGGCGTCATCCTTCCCATCATCGCCGTCGCGGTGCTGTTCTCGCAGGCGCTGACCGTGCTCGGCGTGCCACAGAGCCTGGTCGCCACCCTGACCTCGATCACCGACAATCGCGACCTGCTCATCCTGCTCATGCTCGCGATCTTCATCATCGCCGGCATGTTCATGGAAACCACGCCGAACATCGTCATCCTGGCACCGCTGCTCGCGCCGATCGCGGCGAAGATCGGCATGGATCCGATTCACTTCTGCGTGTTCATGATCACTTCGCTCGGACTCGGCTTCATCACGCCGCCGATGGGGCTCAATCTGTTCGTGATGTCCGGGCTGACCGGGGTGTCGATCACCGCCATCGCCCGCAAGGCGGTGCCATTCGTCGTCGCGATGACGATCGTTTCGATCGTCGTGGGATTCGTGCCGCAGCTTTCACTGTCGCTGCTGCATCGGTGACGTGACGTTCCGGCGCCCCGGGGCGCCCTTTGCTGCAACGCCGGCGGCGCGGTCAGGAGGAGGTCAGCGCGACGCTCTCTCCCGTCGCGAATGCAAGGAGCATCGCACCCACGCGCGCGGCTTCGGCAACGTGCGCGTCGGCGAAGGTGCCTTCACCGCCGACGAAGCTGGCGACGTCCGAGTGGCTCATCGACTCCAGCCGGCTTCCGTCCCACACTCCTAGGGCTGGAGCATCGGGGGCGACAGGCCCGGACGCGAGCCACGACGCTTGCGCGCGCACGACGTCGACGAACGCCTGGTAGCCGTGCGCAGTGCCCCCGACGACGACGATGGCGCGCCCCGGGATGCGGCCGAGCGCAGCTTCCACCGATGCGAGGCGAGCCTCGTGGACGATCGCAGCTGCCGGCGCGGCAACGTCGATGCAACGCGCCACGTCGCTCCCGTCGTTGCGCACGCCGAGCACCGGGACGGCACCCGCTTTCATCGCGCCGAGCAGGCTTGCGACGAAGGCCGGCGACTCGGGCATCAGCAGCAGCACGCGGCCGCCCGCGGGCACGCCGAGCGCGACGAACATGTTCGCGGTCCGGTTCATCAACGCCGCGACGTCCTGGTAGGAGTACGTGCGCCCCGCATATTCGAACGCGCGGCGATCGCCGCGGTTGCCCGAAATGAGCGTGTCGATCAGGGCGGCAGCGATATTGGGCGTGGCATCGGCAACGGCGGGCATCGTTGTTTCCTCGCAATCAGGGATGTGGGCGGGTCCAGAACAGCGCACGCCGCTCGATGAACTCGATGGCGTAGAAGAAGGCGATGCCGATGATCGAAAGCAGCACGATGACCGCGAACGTCTGCGCGACGTCGAGCTGGAACTCGCTCTGCTTGATCACGTATCCGAGACCGGATTCGGCGCCGACGAATTCGCCGACCACCGCGCCGACGACGGCGAGAACGATCGCGGTCTTGAGCCCGGCGAAGATCGCCGGCATCGCGTCGGGAAGCTTCACTTTCGCAAGCGTCATCGTTCGCGACGCGGCGAGCGAGCGCATCAGCTTGAGCTTCGCCTCCTCGACCTGCGAAAGCCCCGAGACGACGTTGATGAGCAGCGGGAAGAACGCGATCAGCGCGGCCATCACGATCTTCGATCCGATGCCGAAACCGAACCAGACGAGGAGAAGCGGCGCCAGCGCGATCTTCGGCGCCGCATTCAACGCAATCAGCCAAGGCATCGCGACGCGCCGCGCGGCGGGAATCTCCGAGATCAGCACGCCCAGCACGAATCCCAGCCCCACGCCGAGGCCGAACCCCGCGAGAATCTCGTAGATCGTGGTGAGCGCGTGCGTGCGCATCGGTCCGCCGACGACGATTTCGCGCACCGCACTCCACAGTTCGACGGCGATCGCCGACGGGGCGGGCAGGACGAGCCGCGATACGAAGCCCGCGCGGCAAACGGCCTCCCATCCCACGAGCAGCAGCGCGCCGCAGACGAGCGCGACCACCACGTCGCGGCGGCCGAGGCGTGCCGCATCGCGACCCGGCGCGTCAGGAAGCGATCCGGTCTGCGGTTTCATCGAACGCCTTTCTCACCGCCGTCACCTGATGAAAGAACGTGTCGCTCGAAAGCGTCGCCTTCGTCCGCGGACGCGGAAGCTCCACGCGCACGACACGCGCGATGCGCCCGGGACGCGCGCTCATCACGATGACGCGGTCCGAGAGAAACACGGCCTCGCCGATGTTGTGCGTGACGAACAGCACCGTGCTGCGCAACGCCTCCCAGATCCGCAGCAGCTCGACGTTCATGAACTCGCGCGACATCTCGTCGAGTGCTGCGAACGGTTCGTCCATCAGCAGGATCGCGGGATCGCAAAGCAGCATCCGGCAGATCGCCACGCGCTGCTGCATGCCGCCCGAGAGCTCCATTGGATAGCGATCGGCAAACGCGGCGAGGCCGACGAGTTGCAGAAGCTCGCGGGCGCGCGTCGCGGATTTGCGCCGGTCGAGCCCGAACACTTCCACCGGAAGGAGCACGTTGTCGAGGTTCGTACGCCACGGCAGCAGCACCGGCGACTGGAACATCATGCCGATGCGCCGGCTCGGCCCGGTCATGTCGTTGCCGAGCACGCGCACGCGGCCCAACGTCGCGGGAACGAGGCCCGCAACGACATTGAGCAGCGTGCTCTTGCCGCAACCGCTGGGGCCGATCAGCGACACGAACTCGCCTTCGCCGACGACGAGCGAGATGTCCTCCAGCGCGGCCAGCGTCTCTTCGCCGAGGCGGTAACGCTTCGAGACCGAGTCCACCTCGATCGCCGCGGCGCGTTCCTTCCCGGGCGCCTGCGCCTGTGCGTCCAGTGCGACGAGCACCGCTATTCCGTCGGCACCTTGTACTGCGCGGCGTCGGCCTTGACCTTGGTCACGTCGAAGTGGTTGATCTCCGGGATCAGGTCGTTGGTGAATGCCTGCGACGCGTCGACCTTCTGCTTCAGCTGTCCGCTGTCGACAAGGAACTCGTCGATCGCCTCCCACGCCTTCGGCGACTGGTACCCCCATTGCCCATGCGCCTCGGGTGTCAGCTTGTGCAGTTCGAGCGTATAGCGCAGCAACGGCTTCGTGAACCTGGGATTCTTGCCGTTCTCGGGAACCGCCTTCGTAATGCTCGCCCAGCAGGCATCCTGGTTCGCGAAGCAGAACACGGTCGCGCGCGCGATGGCGCGGGCGAGTCCCGTTGCGGTCTTCGGATCCTTTTGCAGGCTAGCTTTCGTCGCGATCAGCGAATCGCTGATGAACGTCGACGTCGGGCCTTCGGTGAAGCGGTGCATCTTCATGCCTGTCAGCTCGATCGCCATCAGGTCGACGAACGACGCCGAATAGGCGGCGATGCGCTTTTGCTCGAGCGCAATGGCCGCCGGGCCGCCGCGCCCGACCTCCGCGATCTCGACGTCCTTGCCCGGGCCGACGGTCAGCCCGGCATTCTTCAGCGTCGCGAGCAGGTACGGATACTGGCCGCCCGCGACCGTCGAAATACCGATCTTCTGTCCCTTGAGATCCGCAATCCGCTTGTAGGGGCTGCTCTCCGGCGCCGCGAACTGATACACATGTCCCTGGTACGCGGTGTAGAACGACTTCGTCTCCTCGCCGGCGGCAAGCCCGTTCAGTACCTGCGCCGGCCCCGAGAACGCGTAATCGGCCTGCCCGGTGGCCATCGCCTTATACGACGCCGAGGCGCCGTTCAGGTTGATGATCACGACCTTCAGGCCTTCGTCGCGGAAGTAACCCATCTCCTCGGCGACGGCGAGGTATGGCCATGCCGCGCCATTGGGGAACGAAAGCGCGAGCTTCACTTCCTTCATCGGCTGCGCGTTCGCCACGACGGCCAGCGTCGCGAGCATCGCGCCAAGCGATGCGGATATCCAGCGTGCATGCGCCTTCATGATCGAGCCTCCTCAAACGGTGCGGGACGAAACGTCGGCGGCCTCGAGCGGCGCCACGCCGTAGCGCTCGAGCCAGATGGCGCGCACGTTCTCCTCCTTCACGCCCTTGTTGAAGACGTAGGCGGGGGAACGCACGGCGAGCGCGGTGTCGACGGCGATGCTGACGACGGCATTGACCGGGTATTGCCGGCCTTCGCGCTCCCAGAGCTCGTTAGCCACGAGGTCGTACGTCGAGCCTTCGGTGACGATCTCGGCCACGCCCTTGAAGCGATAGCCGCGGCGCAGGAACGGATCGACCATGTTCACCTCGATGTATGGATTGCTCCTGAGGTTGCGAATGGTCGCGGGGGACATGATGTCGGCGAATGCGAGGTGTTCGTCGTCGATGACGCGCAGCGAGCCCTTCGGCGACAGGTTCGGCTTGCCGTCGGGTGTCACTGTGGCGACGTAGCAAAGCCGCAGGTTCGCGACCATGCGTTTCATGTCTTCGGTCAGGCGGCCCATCGTCGTCTCCCCGGAATCAGATATCGAGCTTGAAGCTGTCGGTCGTGTCGCGATGCGGCACGAACTTCTTGCTCACCTGCTTGATGTTCTCGACGCCGCGCGGCTCCTCGAACAGCAGGCTGCGCTGCGCGGCGAGCAGCGGGAAATCCTGCACCGTCAGGATGATCGCCTGCTCGTCGCCGTCGTTGACATGCTGGTGGTACGTCCACGCGGGACACAGGAACGTGTCCCCCTTCTCCCACTCGATCTTCGTCGGCTCGCCGTCGTCCTCGTCCTGCATGACGTCGAAGCCCCGGCCCTGAAGGACGTGATAGATCGCGAACGAGTTGTGCCGGTGCGGCTTCAGCCCCTCGCCGGGATTGAGGATCGTCATGCCGATGAGCGCGCCGGGCGCGGTGCTCGTCATTTCCTCGGTGTCGTTGTTGACGAGGATGATGAAGCGGCGGTCGGCACCCGGAATGGGCGAACCGGCGATCTCCTGCAGCTTGGCTTGGCAGTCCTTCCAGTTCCATCGCGCGGGGCGGATCTTCGTGCGGACGGCCTTCGGGTACCACTCGTCGTCGGGCAGCAAGCTCGTGTGCTCGAACTTGTCGCCCGCCTTCCGCACCTTGACCTTCTTGCCCTTCAGAATGGAATCGACGTCCTTGATCAGCGCCATGGGTTCGAGCTTCCGTCGTGATGGAAATAGGCCTACGGCCGCGGAGTCTAGGCGCGAAATTGGTATGCTTCAAGGACCACTTGCGAGCGTTTAATCCGGACCACTTTCACGAGGCATCGGCGATGGAGTTCCTGCTCGCGAACGACTTTCTTGCCGATCTGTCGCGTGGACGCGGATCGACACGTCACCTCTATCAGCGCCTGCGCGAAGCGATCCTCGACGGACGCCTCGCGGCGGGCGAGCGCCTTCCGTCGACGCGGCAATTCGCCGCCTCGCTGTCGCTGTCGCGCACGACGGTGACCGAGGTGTACGAACGCCTCGCGCGCGAAGGCTATCTCGAAGGCCGGCACGGTTCCGGAACGTACGTCGCGATGCACGCGACGACGCCCGCACGCGCGACGACATACGCGCCGCTCGAAGCCACTCGCATCAGCGAGTGGGCGAAGCGCTTGCCGCGCTCGCGCTCGATCGTTCCGACACGCGAACTCGTGCACGATTTCCGGCCCGGGCTGCCCGATCTCGCGAACTTCCCGATCGATACCTGGCGCAGGCTCGCCGCGTACAACCTGCGCGTGATGTCGAACGACGTCGGCCGCTATGGAGAGGCGGCCGGGCTTCCGCGCTTGCGCGCGGCGATCGCACGCTACCTTGCGCACTCGCGAGCGGTGAGCTGCGAAGCGGACGACGTGCTGATCTGCAACGGCTCGCAGCAGGCGCTGGATCTTCTCGGGCGCATCCTCGTCGACCGCGGCGCGTGTGTGGCGATCGAGAACCCCGGATACACGCCGGCGGCGGCGATCTTCGAGGCGATGGGCGCGACGATCGCGCCGATCCCCGTCGACGCGGACGGCATCGTCGTCGATCGCCTGCCGCGCGACGCGCGCGTCGTGTACGTCACGCCGTCGCATCAGTTCCCGCTCGGAATCACGCTGTCGCTCGCGCGCCGCAAATCGCTGCTCGCGTTCGCGCGACAAACCGGCGCGGTGATCGTCGAGGACGATTACGACAGCGAGTTTCGCTTCGGCGGACGGCCGATGGAGTCGCTGCAGGGCCTCGATCGCGACGCCTCGGTCGTATACCTCGGCACGTTTTCCAAAGTACTGTTTCCCGGTCTTCGTCTCGGCTACATCGTCGCGCCGCGAGCATTGCAGGCGCCGCTGACGGCCGCCAAATGGATCACCGATCGGCACGCGTCGGCGCTCGAGCAACTGGTGATGGCGGACTTCATCGCCGGCGGCCATTTCCGCAGACACGTGAGCCGCATGGAGCGCGTCTATCGCGAACGCCGCCAGGTGCTCGTCGCCTCGCTCGACCGGTTCGCGTCGGCGTGGCTTTCGCTGCTGCCGTCGCACGCCGGGTTGCACGTGACCGCCGAATTGCCGGAGGCATTCGACGTCGATGAGCTCGTGCGCCGCGCATCCGAAGCGGGCGTGGGCCTTTATTCGATCAAGCCGTTCTATCGGCGTGACGCGAGGCCGGGCCTGATATTCGGTTACGGCGCGTGCGGCGTCGCGGACATCGTCGAGGGGGCGCGACGCGTGGGCGGCATTCTGCGTTCGATGATGCCGGCAGTAGGATTCGAACCCACGACCAACGGTTTACAAAACCGCTGCTCTACCAACTGAGCTATGCCGGCGCCGGAAGACGGGGAACGCGCGCATCATGGCACCGCATGGCGTGCGGCGGCGCGTGACGACTTACTTGACGACTTGCAGGTGCGACGGGCGCTTGCGCGGCGGTTCGCCCGCACGCGCGGGCTGCGCGTCGCGAGCGGTGCCGGCGGAGGCCGACGCCAACGCGGCGACGGGGTCGTCGGGCGCCGAGAAGGAGAAGCCATAGCCGGTCTCCTTCGCGAAGATGCCGATGACGGCGCCGATGGGCACCGCGACTTCCTGCGACGAGCCGTTGAAGCGCGCAGTGAAATGAATCCACTGGTTGTCGATCGTGAGCTTGCGCGTGGCGGTGGGGCTCACGTTCAGCACGATCTCGCCGTTCTTCACGAATGCGGCCGGCACGCGCGTTTGCGGATTCACGCGCACGGCGAGGTACGGCGTGAGGCCGTTGTCGGCACACCATTCGCAGATCGCGCGAACAAGATAGGGTTTCGCAGACTGCTCGGACATGGCAAAAATATTACGCTCGGCTCGCGGCCGGTCAAGAAATCGGCTTTAACCCTTCGATCCGCCCGCCGCCGCTGTGGCATACGTGTCGGCGAGTGTGGCCGCGTGCGTCACAGCACTCTTCGCCTGCCCGCGGAGCAGCGGGTGTCGGGCCGCTTTACGATCAGCAGGGAAAAGACGGCCCGGCTACGATTGCATGCAAATGGAATGCCTACTTCCGCATGCCGCGCTCCGCGGACGTCAGGGCTTCGGAGAAGGCCGGGCGCGCGAACAGGCGCTCGGCGTACTTCATGAGCGGGGCGGCCTGCTTCGGCATCTGGATGCCGTAGTAGTCGAGGCGCCACAGGAGCGGCGTGATCGCAACGTCGAGCATCGAGTAGTCGTCGCCCAGCATGTGCTTGTGCTTGGCGAACACCGGTGCGATCTGCAGCAGCGAGTCGCGCACCTGCGCGCGCGCCCTGTCGACGTGCTTCTGGTTGCCGCTCTCGAGCGCGTCGATGTGGACGAAGAGTTCCTTCTCGAAGCGGTGCAGGAAGAGGCGTGCGCGCGCGCGCATCACCGGATCGGCCGGCATCAGCTGCGGATGCGGGAAGCGCTCGTCGATGTACTCGTTGATGATGTTCGACTCGTGCAGCACGAGGTCGCGCTCGACGAGCACCGGCACCTGGTTGTACGGGTTCATCACCGCGAGGTCCTCGGGCTTGTGGTCGAGGTCCACGTCGATGATCTGGAAGTCCATGCCCTTCTCGTGCAGGACGATGCGGCACCGCTGGCTGAACGGATCCGTCGTGCCGGAATAGAGCGTCATCATTTAATGCAGGTCTTTCCAGTATTCGCGCTTGAGCGCGTAGGCGAAGACGAAGAACACGCCGAGGAACAGCAGCACCAGCAGGCCCAGGTGGATGCGGTGGTTCCGGACGGGCTCCGCCATGTAGTCGAGATAGTTGACGAGATCGGTCACGAAGCCCTCGTACTGCTCGCGAGTCATCGCGCCGGGCGTGCCGGGCTCGAGGTGGAGCACGGCGACCTTCGCGCCCGGCAGGGGCTCGAGCGCGGAGAGGCCCTTGACCGCGATCGCCGCGCCCATCGCCTTTTCATGGTCTTCGTATTCGGTCTCGACGAGCTTGTCCTGCCCCGACAGCTCCCACAGCACGTTTGGCATGCCCACGTTGGGGAACACGAGGTTGTTCCACCCCGTCGCCGACTTGTCGTCACGGTAGAAGCCGAGCAGGTAGCTGTAGAGCCAGTCGCGTCCGCGAATGCGCGACTCCACCGACAGGTCGGGCGGCGGATTGCCGAACCAGGCCTTGCCGTCGGCCTCCGTCATCGCGACCGTCATCGTCTGGCCGATCTTGTCGCTCGCGAACATCAGGTTGTCCGCGATCTGCTTGTCGGTGAGACCGAGGTCGGTCAGCCGGTTGTAGCGCATGTACTTCGCCGAGTGGCAGGTCAAGCAGTAGTTGACGAAGTTGCGTGCGCCACGCTGCAGCGATTCGTCGTCGAGACGGTTCACCGGCGCGTGCATCAGGCGCACGTTCGATTCGCTGGCGGCGTACGCGAACGACGCGGACGTGGCGACGAGTGCTGCGAGCAGGAGCTTGATCAAGTGGGTCATCGGGGCGCTTTTAGTGCCAGCGGACGCGGGTGGGGACCGGCTTCGTCTTGTCGCGTGCCGTGTACCACGGCATCAGGATGAAGAACAGGAAGTAGACCACCGTCAGGAAGCGTGCCACGACCGTTGCCTTGTCGGCGCCGTAGAACGGCGCGCTGTCGGCGAACTGTCCCCAGACGGTGATCGGCACGGTGCCGAGGTAGCCGAGGATCAGGAACGAAACGATGAACGCGACGAGCCAGCCCTTGTAGAGCCGGCCGCGATAGCGGATCGACTTGACGGCACCGCGATCGAGCCACGGCAGCGCGAAGAAGATCAGCACCGAGATGCCCATGACGATCACGCCCCACACCTGCGTCTGCGCGAACGACGGCACCGCGCGCAACATCGCGTAGTACGGCGTGAAGTACCACACCGGCGCGATTTCCGAAGGCGTCTTCAGCGGATTGGCGGGGATGAAGTTGTTCGCCTCGAGGAAGTAGCCGCCCATTTCGGGCGTGAAGAACACGATCACCGAGAACACGGCGAGGAAGACGATCACGCCGACGATGTCCTTGATCGTGTAGTACGGGTGCGAATAGATGCCGTCGAGCGGCAGGCCGGTGCGCGGGTCCTTCGGCTGCTTCTTGATCTCGATGCCGTCGGGGTTGTTCGACCCGGTCTCGTGCAGCGCCATCAGGTGCGCGACGACAAGGGCGATCAGCACGAGCGGGAGTGCTGCGACGTGGAACGCGAAGAAGCGATTGAGCGTGACGTCGGAGATCGTGTAGTCGCCGCGGATCCACACGGAAAGGTCGTCGCCGATCACCGGCAGCGTCGAGAACAGGTTCACGATCACCTGCGCCCCCCAGTACGACATCTGCCCCCACGGGAGCAGGTAGCCGAAGAACGCCTCGGCCATCAGCGCGAGATAGATCAGGCAGCCGAAGATCCACGTGAGCTCGCGCGGCTTGCGGTAGCTGCCGTACATCAAGCCCCGGAACATGTGCAGGTACACGACGACGAAGAACAGCGAAGCGCCCGTCGAGTGCATGTAGCGAATCAGCCAGCCCCACGGCACGTCGCGCATGATGTACTCGACCGACTCGAACGCCTTCTGCGCGTCGGGCTTGTAGTTCATCGTGAGCCAGATGCCGGTGAGGATCTGCAGCACGAGCACGAGGGCTGCGAGCGAGCCGAAGTAGTACCAGAAGTTGAAGTTCTTCGGCGCGACGTACTTGCCCCACTGGCTGTTCCACAGCGCAGTCAGCGGAAACCGCTCGTCGACCCACGTCATGAATCTGCTCATTGCCGCTTCTTCCTTCGGACTTATTTCTTCGGGTCTTCGCCGATCACGACCTTCGTGTCGCTCTCGTAGTGATACGGCGGAATGACGAGGTTCGTGGGCGCGGGCACGCCCTTGAACACGCGCCCTGCGAGGTCGAACTTCGACTGGTGGCATGGGCAGAAGAAGCCGCCGAGCCAGTCGTTGCCGAGGTCGGCGGGCGCCACTTCCGGGCGATATGTGGGCGAGCAGCCGAGATGCGTGCAGATGCCGACGGCGACCCACCACTCCGGCTTGATCGAGCGCGCCTCATTCTTGCAGTAGGGAGGCTGCTGGGGGACGTTCGAATTCGGATCGGCGACGCGCGAATCCATCTTCGGAAGCGTGTCGAGCATCGCCTTCGTGCGGTTGACGACCCAGCAGACCTTGCCGCGCCACTCGACGTTGATCTTCTGCCCGGGCTCGACCTTGCTGATGTCGACTTCGACCGGGGCGCCGGCCGCCTTCGCTCGCTCGCTCGGCCAGAGCGACATCACGAAGGGCGTGGCGACCGCCGCGGCGCCGAGCCCCCCCATCACCGATGTCGCCCCGATGAGGAAGCGGCGCTTGTCCTTGTTCTCGATCGCGTCTGTGGCCATCCTTGCCTTTCGCTTTGCCGCGGCTTCTATGCGTTCGTCCCGCAAAACCTTTGGATTATACGGGAATCGTCAAGGCCTCCTATAATCGACGCTGGATGCGCATTTCACCGTGCTGAAGAAATTCTGGCTCCTCTTCGCGCAGGCGTGCACGCTCTGCGTGGCGGCGCTGTTCGTCGTCACGACGCTGCGGCCCGACCTCCTGCCGCGCCTCGCCGGCAAGGGCAATGCGGTGGTGCTGCTGCAGCAGCCTGCCGCCGCTGCCTCGCCGGCGGTCGCGAGCTACGCGGAAGCGGCGAAGAAGGCGATGCCCGCTGTCGTCAACATCTACACGAGCAAGTCGCTGCCCGCACGCAACCCCCTGCTCGACGATTCGATCCTGCAGCGCTATTTCCCCGAGCTCGCGCAGAGCATGCCGGCGCGCCGCGCCACCAGCCTCGGCTCGGGCGTGATCGTCGCGCCCGAAGGCTACATCCTCACGAACCATCACGTGATCGACGGCGCGGACGACATCGAGGTCGTGCTGGCCGACGGGCGTGAACTGCATGCGCGCGTGCGCGGGGCCGATCCCGAAACCGATCTCGCGGTGCTGAAGGCCGACGGCGACAAGCTGCCGGCGATCACGTTCGGCAGCACCGAGCATCTGCACGTGGGCGACGTCGTGCTCGCGATCGGCAATCCGTTCGGCTTCGGCAACACGGTGACCATGGGCATCATCAGCGCGCTCGGCCGCAACCACCTCGGCATCAATCGCTTCGAGGACTTCATCCAGACCGATGCGCCCATCAATCCCGGCAACTCGGGCGGCGCGCTCGTCGACACCGCCGGCAACCTGATCGGCATCAACAGCACGATCTTCTCGCAGTCGGGCGGCTCGATGGGCATCGGCTTCGCGATTCCCGTGTCGCTCGCGCAGTCGGTGCTGGGCCAGATCATCCGCGAAGGCGAAGTGACGCGCGGCTGGGTCGGCGTCGATCCGCAGGCGATCACGCGCGACCTCGCCGACGCGCTGTCGCTCACGCGCACCGACGGCGTGCTCGTGCGCGGACTGATGCGAAACGGCCCGGCGGAACGCGCGGGGATGGCAACGCGCGACGTGATCGTCGAGGTGGCGGGCAATGCGACTCCCGACGTGCCTCGCTTCGTGGCGCGCGTGGCCGAGTTGCGACCGGGCACTCACGCTCGAATGAAGGTGGTGCGCGACGGGAAGCTGCTCGACCTCGACGTCGTCGTGGCGAAGCGGCCGCGGCCGACGCCACCTTAAGCGCAGGGACGCGAATCGCGGTGCTGTTCAATTCGTATCCGTTCCTGCTCGCCTTTCTGCCGGTCACGCTCCTTGGATTCTTCGGACTTGCGCGCCTCGGTCCCACCGCCGCCGCTGCATGGCTCGTCGTTGCCTCGCTTGCGTTCTACGCGTGGTGGAACCCGATCTACGTGCTGCTGCTGCTGGCGTCGATCGCGTTCAACTACGCGATGGGAGGTTGGATCGGCACCGCCGCGCTGCGCGACCGGTCGACGTCGAAGCTCCTGCTCACGCTCGCCGTGGCCGTCGACCTCGGCGTTCTCGGCTACTACAAGTACGCGAACTTCTTCGTCGACACCCTGGCATCGCTGAGCGGCTTCCCATTGGAGGTCGCACGGGTCGTGCTGCCCCTCGGCATCTCGTTCTATACGTTCACGCAGATCGCCTTCCTCGTGGACACGTACCGGGGCAAGGCGAGCGAACGCAATCCCGTGCATTACGCGTTGTTCGTCACGTATTTCCCGCATCTCATCGCCGGCCCCATCCTTCACCACGCGGAAATGATGCCGCAGTTCCGCGACCGCAACGTTTACAGGGCAACCGCCGACAACTTTGCGGTCGGCTTGACGATCTTTGCCATCGGGCTCTTCAAGAAGGTCGTCCTGGCGGATGGCATCGCGCCGTTCGCCTCGAGCGTCTTCGCGAACGCGTCCGTGTCCCCTCCCGGCTTCTTCGACGCCTGGGGCGGCGCGCTGGTCTATACGCTCCAGCTGTATTTCGATTTCTCGGGCTATTGCGACATGGCGATCGGACTCTCGCGTCTCTTCGGCATCCAGCTTCCGATCAACTTCGATTCGCCGTACAAGGCGACGAACATCATCGATTTCTGGCGCCGCTGGCACATCACGCTGTCGCGATTCCTGCGCGATTACGTCTACATTCCGTTGGGCGGAAACCGCTTCGGCAAGACTCGCCGCTACGCGAATCTGCTCGCCACCATGCTCATCGGCGGCCTTTGGCACGGAGCGGGCTGGACGTTCGTGGCGTGGGGCGGGCTTCACGGCGCGTACCTCGTCGTCAACCACGCCTGGCGCCACCTGACGGGGGCTCGCGAAGGCGAGGCCGGGACATGGGCCGGCCGCAATCTCGCCCGCCTCGTCACGTTCGTTGCGGTCGTTTTCGCCTGGGTGCTCTTCAGGGCGCCGGATTTCCACACGGCCACGACGATCATTGAAGGGATGATCGGCCAGAACGGGGTTTCGATGCCCAACGCGATCGCCGTTCACTTCCCCGTGCTCGCTCGACGGCTCGGCAGCCTCGGCGTGCAATTCACGCTGGGAGGCGGAAGCGAGTTCGTGCGCATGTACGCGTGGATCGCCGTCCTTCTGCCGTTGGTCTTCGTCGCGCCGAACACGCAGGAGATGCTTGGCGGGTATCGGCCGGGGATCGGGGCGCCGCACGCGCCACCGGTTCGCTGGGCGGCGTGGCGGCCGAGCGGGCCGTGGGCGCTCGCGTGCGGATGCGTCGCCGCGATCGGCTTTCTCTCGCTCCATCGCGTCAGCGAGTTTCTCTACTACCAATTCTGACCGACCGGAACCTCGGCTTGCGCCATTACCTGACCCGACTCGGCATTGCATTCGCCGCCTTCATCGCTGCGGCGGCCTGCATCAACTTGCTCGTCGATCCCTATCGATTGTGGAATCCGCCGGTCGGGTTGGACGCGGCGGCGCCCCGACCGCGCGCCGTGCAGCACGACGCCTCGCTCAAGCTTCGCGGCATTGCGCGTACGCGTCCGGTCACGCTGATCCTCGGCAATTCGCGCGCGGAGATCGGGTTCGATCCGCGGGCGACTGCATGGCCGGCGGCGATGCATCCGGTCTACAACGCAGCCGTACCCGGCGCAAGCCTGGGGATGGCGGAAGCCGCGCTGGCATCGGGGATCGCCGCCGGTCGGCTTCGCACGGCCGTTGTCGGCTTGGACTTTCTCGATTTCCTCGTCGCTTCGAACGAGTCGGTCGAGCCGGCGGCGCCCGCCGCGCCGCGCACGAACGATCTATCCGTGCTGATTTCGCTCGATACGCTCATCGATTCCGGAGTGACCGTCTTGCAGCGACACGACCCCGATGCAGCCGACGTCGATGCAAGCGGTTTCAACCCGCTCCACGAATATCGACGCTACGCGCGCGAGGAAGGCTACGCGTCGATCTTCCGCCAGAGGGACGCGACGAACGCGCGCACCTACGTGAAGTCGCCGAAGGGGATCTTCGTCAACGGAGGAACGGAGTCGGCGTCGTGGCGGGAGCTCGAACGACTGGTTGCAACCGCTCGGGCTGCCGATATTCGACTGGAATTCGTGATCTACCCCTACCACGCGCGGATCCTCGAGATGTTCTACCACGCCGGCCTTGCGCCTGCGTTCAAGCAATGGAAGCGCGAGCTGGCCCGGCGCCTCCCGGCAACCGCCACCGGAAGCTGCAGCGTGTGGGATTTCAGCGGCTACAGCGAATTCACGACCGAAAGCGTTCCCGCTGCGGGCGATAGAACGTCAACGACGCGCTGGTACTGGGAATCCGGTCATTTCAAGTCGGAGCTCGGCAGCGTGATGCTCGAGCGTATGTACGACGGCAGCGGCTCGTTCGGAACCTGCCTCACGGAGTCCAGCGTGGGCATGGAAAACGCGAGGCTCGATGCGGGGCACGAGTCATTCGCGAAACGTCACCCCGACGTTGCGGCCGGCGTGCTCAAGCTCTTCAGTTCGGCTTCGCCATGAACGTCGGCATGCGCCGCCCCAGGCCGGCATGCAATGCACAGCTGGAGTCCGGCTACTTCGCCGGCTCGGTCTCCGTTTCGCCTTCCGCCTCGCGCGCGGGCGACCCGACGAAGCGCGCCAGCACGAGCCCGAGCTCGTAGAGCAGCCACAGCGGGACCGCGAGCAGGCTCTGCGAAATGACGTCGGGCGGCGTGAAGATCGCGCCGACGACGAATGCGCCGACGATCACATACGGGCGGAACGAGCGCAGCTTCTCGACCGTCACCACGCCCATGCGCACGAGCACGACGACGACCACCGGGGTTTCGAACGTCACGCCGAACGCGATGAACATCGTCAGCACGAACGACAGGTACTTGTCGATGTCGGTCATCATCTGCACGCCGGCGGGCGTGTAGCCGGCGAAGAAGCCGAACGCGACCGGGAACACGACGAAGTACGCGAAGCACATCCCGATCGCGAAGAACGCGACGCTCGACACGAGCACCGGCAGCACGAGCCGCTTCTCGTGCTGGTAGAGGCCGGGCGCCACGAACGCCCACGCCTGGTACAGCACGTAAGGCAGCGCGATCAGGAACGCCGCCATCAGCGTCACCTTGAGCGGCACGAGGAACGTGCCGGTCACGTCGGTGGCGATCATCGTCGAGCCGTGCGGCAGCACCTTCAGGAGCGGCTCGGCGAGGATCGCGTAGATGTCCTTCGCGAACGGGAACAGGCACAGCAGCACCACGATCACCGCGATGATCGAACGCACGAGCCGCGTGCGCAGCTCGATCAGGTGCGAAAGGAAGGATTCCTGCGTGTCGACGGGATCGGTCATTTCGAAGGGGCCGCCCCGCAACGAGGCAAGGATTCAGCGGGAAGCCGCCGTCAGATCTTCTCGAAGCCGGGAAGCGCCGGCTGCTCCGGCGCTTTCGTGCCTGCTTCGCCCGCGGGCGCGGCCTTGGCGTCGGAAAGCGCAGGCGTCGCCGACGCCGACGATGCGGACGACGCGGCTTCCGACACCGTCGAATTGAGCTCCTGCTCGACGCTTCGCACGCCGGTGCTGAAATCGTTCGCCGCCGTCTTGACGCTCTGCTCGAATTCCTGCGCCGCGCCCTGCATCTCGCGCTGCAGCTTGCGCAACTCGTCGAGCTCCATCTCCCGGCTGATGTCCGCCTTCACGTCGCTCACGTAACGCTGCAGGCGTCCGAACAGCAGGCCGACGGTGCGCGCGGTCTTCGGCAACCGTTCCGGGCCGATGACCACGAGCGCCACCACGCCGATGACGACGATTTCCGAGAAGCCGATGTCGAACACGGGAACGACCCCAACTCAGCGGCGTGGCGGGCGAATATCAACGCCCTTTCGCCGCGTCATACCTTGGTCGAGCGCTCCTGCCGGACCTCGCCCTCGATCGTGCGGCCCGTCACCTGCGGTGGCGGCTCCGCTTCGGCGGCCGGCTCTTCGGCGCTCTTCATGCCCTCCTTGAAGCCCTTGACGGCGCCGCCGAGATCCTGCCCGATGTTGCGCAGCTTCTTCGTGCCGAAAATGAGCACGATGATGAGCAGCACGATCAGCCAGTGCCAGATGCTGAATGAACCCATGAGTCGATTCCCTCCTCGTTAGCCTGCCGCCTTGACTCCCATCATGGGCCCGAGCGGCTCGGGACCGCCGATGATGTGCACGTGCACGTGCTGGACGTCCTGGCGGCCGATGCGCCCGGTATTGATGATCGTGCGAAACCCGTCGGGCGACCCCGCCTCGCTGGCAAGGCGGCCCGCCAATGCAAGAATGTGTCCGAGCACCGGCGCGTCGGCCGGCGTTACGTGGGCGAGCGACGCGACGTGCTTCTTCGGTATGACCATGAAATGCACGGGCGCGACGGGCTGGATGTCGTGAAATGCCAGCACCTCGTCGTCCTCGTACACCTTGCGGCTCGGAATTTCGCCGCGCACGATCTTGCAGAATATGCAGTTGGAGTCGGTCGACATCGGGATCGTTCGCTAAGGACGCAAGCGCGGCCTAGCGGCCGCGCGACGCCTTCTCGGCGTGGCCGGAGACGCCTTCGCGGCGCGCGAGTTCGCGCAGCACGTCGTCGGGACCGAGGCCGTGCCGCGCGAGCAGCACGAGGCAATGGAACCACAGATCGGCCACCTCGGCGATCACGTGCATTTTATCACCGTCCTTGGCGGCGAGGACCGTCTCGGTCGCCTCCTCACCGATCTTCTTCAGCAGCCGATCGGGATTGGCACCGAGAAGCGACGCGACGTACGATGCGGCCGGGTCCGCGCCGCGGCGCGCCTCGATCGCGGCCGCGACCCGCGCGAGCACGTCCGCCGCGTCATTCGCGGCCATACACGGTAACCGGGTCTTCGAGAATCGGCTCGACGGTCTGCCACCCGTCGCTTTCGAGTCGGCGATAGAAGCAGCGCTCGCGCCCGGTATGGCACGCGATGCCGCCCGCCTGCTCGACGATCAACAGGATCGCGTCGCGGTCGCAGTCGAGACGGATTTCGCGCACGCGCTGCACGTGGCCCGACTGCTCGCCCTTGCGCCACAGCTTGTGCCGCGAGCGCGACCAGTAATGCGCCTCCCGCGTGTCCCTCGTCAGCGTCAGCGCATCGCGATTCATCCACGCGAGCGTCAGCACGCGGTGCGTCGCCGCGTCCTGCGCGATCGCGGGTGCCAGGCCGTCCTTGTTCCAGCGGACTTCGTCGAGCCAGTTGCCCATCAGGAGCGCACTTCGATACCGGCCGCGCGCATCGCGGCCTTCGCCTGCCCGATCGTGAACTGGCCGTAATGGAACACCGACGCCGCGAGCACCGCATCGGCCCTGCCATCGACGATGCCGTCGACGAGGTCCTGCAGCGAGCCGACCCCCCCGGAGGCGATCACCGGCACGCTCACCATGTCGCTCACCTCGCGCGTGACGCGAAGGTCGAAGCCCTTGCGCACGCCGTCGCGGTCCATGCTGGTGAGCAGGATCTCGCCGGCGCCGAGCGACGCCACTTCCTGCGCCCACTGCACGGCATCGATGCCGGTCGGCGTCCTGCCCCCGTGGATGTACACCTGCCACGCGTCGGGTGCGTACTGCTTGACGTCGATGGCGGCAACGATGCATTGCGCGCCGAAGCGCGCCGACGCTTCCGCGAAAAGCTCCGGGCGCGAAACGCCGCCCGTGTTGATGCTCACCTTGTCGGCGCCCGCATTCAGGAGCGCGCGCACGTCGTCGACGGTGTTGACGCCCCCGCCGACCGTCAGCGGAATGAACACCTCGTTCGCGACCGCCTCGATCATGCCGTAGAGCAGCCCGCGGTTCTCGACGCTGGCGCGAATGTCGAGGAACGCGAGCTCGTCGGCGCCCTGCTCGTCGTAGCGTCGCGCGACCTCGACGGGGTCCCCCGCGTCGCGCAGGTCGACGAAGTTGACGCCCTTCACGACGCGCCCGCCTGCGATGTCGAGGCAGGGAATGATGCGCTTCGCGAGGCCCAAGTCAGCCTTTCGCCGCCTTCAGCGCTTCCTTGAAGTCGAGCCTGCCCTCGTAGAGCGCGCGCCCGGCGATGGCACCGACGATGCCGTCGCCTTCGAACGGCATCAGCTGGTGGATGTCGGCGATCGATGCGATGCCGCCGCTCGCGATGACCGGCGTCTTCAATTCGCGCGCGAGCTTGACCGTCGCGTCGATGTTGATGCCGCTCAGCATGCCGTCGCGGCCGATGTCGGTGTAGACGATCGCCTCGACGCCATAGTCCTCGAACTTCTTCGCGAGGTCGACGACGTCGTGCCCGGTCATCTTCGACCAGCCGTCCGTGGCGACCTTCCCGTCGCGCGCGTCGAGGCCCACGATGATGTGTCCGGGAAACGCGTAGCAGGCATCGTGCAGGAAACCCGGGTTCTTGACCGCGGCCGTACCGATGATCACGTAGCCGATGCCGTCGTCGAGGTAGCGCTCGATCGTGTCGAGATCGCGAATGCCCCCGCCGAGCTGCACGGGAATCTCGTCGCCGATCACGCTCACGATCTCGCGAATCGCGAGCTCGTTGCGCGGCCGCCCTGACGTGGCACCGTTCAGGTCGACGAGGTGCAGCCGCGTCGCGCCCTGCTCGAGCCAGTGCTGCGCCATCGCGGCGGGATCCTCGGAGAAGACGGTGGCGGATTGCATGTCGCCCTGCTTCAGGCGCACGCAATGACCGTCCTTGATGTCGATCGCGGGAATGATCTGCATGGCAGCTCGGGCCGCGGCAGCGCGAGCTCCGCGGGCGGGAGTTTCGGGCGTTGAATGCCGGGATTGGCCTAGATCGTTCCGTCCCAGGCGACGAAGTTCGCGAGCATCCGCAAACCCGCGCGCTGGCTCTTTTCCGGATGGAATTGCACGGCGAAGATATTAGCCTTGGCTATCGCGCAAGTAAACGGCGCCGGATACGAAGCGGTGGCGACGGTCAGCGCCGGATCCGCCGGCACCGGATGGTAGCTGTGCGCGAAATAGAAGCGCTCGCCGTTGGCGATGCCTTCGAACAGCGGATGCCGCCTCGCCTGCGCAACGGGGCTCCACCCCATGTGCGGCACCTTGAGGCGCTCGCCGCCCGGCAGCACCAGCTCTTCTTCGCGAAAGCGCCGCACCTCGCCTGCGAACGTGCCAAGGCAGCGCGTCGGCCCTTCCTCGCTCGTGTCGAACAGCATCTGCAGGCCGAGGCACACGCCGAGGAACGGACGGTCGCGAAGGCACGCCAGGACCGCATCGCGCAGGCCGGAGCGCTCGAGTGCCGCCATCGTGTCGGGCATCGCGCTCTGCCCCGGCAATACGACGCGCGCGGCGTCGCGAATCACCGCCGCGTCGCTCGTCACGACGACGTTCGCGTCGGGCGCGACGTGCGCCAGCGCCTTCGCCACCGAGCGCAGGTTGCCCATGCCGTAGTCGATGACGGCGATCATGGCCGGTTAAAGCGTACCCTTCGTCGAGGGCACCGCGCCCGCCGCGCGCGGATCGGGCTCGCACGCCATGCGCAACGCACGCGCGAACGCCTTGAATACCGTCTCGGCCTGGTGATGCGCGTTCTGGCCGCGCAGGTTGTCGACGTGCATCGTCACCAGCGCGTGGTTGACGAAGCCCTGGAAGAATTCGTGGATCAGGTCGACGTCGAACGTGCCCACGAGTGCGCGCGTGAACGGCACGTGGAACTCGAGGCCCGGACGGCCCGACAGGTCGACCACCACGCGCGACAGCGCTTCGTCGAGCGGCACGTACGCGTATCCGTAGCGACGAATGCCCTGCTTGCCCCCGAGCGCCTGCCGCAGCGCCTGCCCGATCGTGATGCCGACGTCCTCGACGGTGTGATGCGCATCGATGTGCAGGTCGCCCTTCGCGTGGACGGTGAGGTCGAACATGCCGTGGCGTCCGACCTGATCGAGCATGTGGTCGAGAAAGCCGATGCCCGTCCTGACGTCGGTGCGGCCGGTGCCGTCGACGGCGAGGCGCACCGTGATGTCGGTCTCCGCCGTGCGGCGCGACACCTCGGCGCTGCGCAACGCGTTCGCGTCGGTGGCGTTCATTTCATGCTTCCTTTCAGGTGATCCGCGAGTGCGTCGAGCAACGCGTCGTTCTCGTCGGGCGTACCCACGGTGATGCGCAGGCAGTTTCCCAAGAGCGCATGGGTGCCGTCGAGATTTTTCACGAGGATGCGCGCAGCACGCAATGCCGCGTGCGCCGCCAGCGCGTCCGGAACGCGCACCAGCACGAAGTTGGCCTGCGACGGGAACACGTCGAGGTCCAGTTCGCGCAGCGCCGCCGACAGTCGCGCCCGCTCGTGCCGGATCGCCGCCGCCTGCGCATCGAAGACCTCATGGTGGCGCAGCAGCACCGGCAGCGCCTCCTGCACGAGCGCGCCCACGTTGTAGGGTGGGCGCAGCTTGTCGAACTCGGCGATCCAGTCCGGGTGTCCGACGACGTAACCGAGGCGAAGGCCCGCCATGCCGATCTTCGACACCGTACGCAGCACGACGACGTTCGGGAATTCGAGCACGTGCGGCAGGAACGACGCGTCGGCGTACGCGTAATACGCTTCGTCGACGACGACGAGCCCCGGCGCCGCGCGGATGAGGCGTTCGAGGTCTTCGCGCGCGAACAGATTGCCCGTCGGATTGTTCGGATTGGCGATGAACACGAGCGACGGCGCGTGACGCTCGATCGCGGCCGCCATCGCGTCCACGTCCAGTGAGAAGTCGGCCCGCAGGTCGACGGGCACGAACGGCGCGTTCGCGATGAGCGCGGTGCGCCGATACATGACGAAGGACGGCTCGGGAGCAACGACGGCGCCGCCCGGATGCGCGACGGTCGACGCGATGATCTGGATCAGTTCGTCGGAGCCGTTGCCGAGCAGGATGTCGACGCCCTCCGGCAGCGCGAGTGCATTGCGCAACGCGGCACGGGCAAGGCTCGCGTCGGCGTCGGGGTAGCGATTGATCTTTGCATGCGTGATCGCGTCGGCGAGTTCACGCCCCAGCGCAGGCGGCAGCGGATACGGATTCTCCATCGCGTCGAGCTTGACGAGGCCGCGCGCATCCGGCACGTGGTAGCGCGCGATCTGCTGCACTTCCGGCCGCACCGTCGACGCGATGCGCGCGCGCACGCTCACCGGACTACCCTCCGCGCGGAGCGCTTCGGGACTGATCGCTTCGCGCTCATGACGTTTCTTCGAGGCGCGCCGCGGCCGAACGCGCGTGCGCCGTCAGGCCCTCGCCTTCGGCGAGCGTCACCGCAATGGGCGCCAGCGCCTGGGCGGTGCGACGGTCGATGCGCAGCACGCTGGTGCGCTTCTGGAAATCGTAGACGCCGAGCGGCGACGAGAAACGTGCCGTGCGCCCGGTGGGCAACACGTGATTGGGACCGGCGCAGTAATCGCCGAGCGCTTCGCTCGCGTAATGGCCGACGAAGATCGCGCCGGCGTGGCGGAGCTTCGGCAGGAGCGCGTCGGGATCGGCAACCGCGAGCTCGAGGTGCTCGGGCGCAATGCGATTCGCGATCGCGCAGGCCTCGTCGAGATCGAGCGTGCGGATCAGTGCGCCCCGGCGCGCGAACGACGCGGCGATGATGCCGGCGCGCGGCATCTCGCCGATCAAGCGCGACGCGCTCGCGGACACGCGATCGAGCAGCGATGCATCGGGCGTGAGCAGGATCGCCTGCGCCATCTCGTCGTGCTCGGCCTGCGAGAAGAGGTCGATCGCGATCCAGTCGGGATTCGCGCTCGCGTCGGCGATCACGAGAATCTCGGACACGCCCGCGACCATGTCGATGCCGACGGCGCCGAACACGCGCCGCTTGGCGGCAGCGACGTACGCGTTGCCCGGGCCGCAGATCTTGTCGACGGCGCCGATCGATTCGGTGCCGTACGCGAGTGCCGCGATCGCCTGCGCGCCGCCGATCGTGTAGGCCCGCGTGACGCCGGCGACGTGCGCGGCCGCAAGCACGAGCGGATTGCGGACTCCGCCGGGCGTAGGCACGGCGACGAGGATCTCGCCGACGCCCGCCACCTGCGCCGGCAGCGCGTTCATCAGCACCGACGACGGATACGCGGCCTTGCCACCCGGCACGTACAGGCCCACGCGATCGAGCGGCGTGACGCGCTGCCCGAGCTCGGTGCCGTCGTCATCGCGAAAGGCGAAGCCGCCGCCGCGCTGGCGCTCGTGGAAATCGCGAATGCGCGTCGCCGCAATGGCGAGCGCTTCACGCTGTTCATTCGGCAGCGATGCATGCGCCGCGCGCATCGTCGCCTGATCGATGACGAGTTCGTCGACCAAGGCCGCACGCAGGCCGTCGAAGCGCGCCGTGTAGTCGAGGACCGCTTCGTCGCCGCGCGCGCGCACGTCGGCGACGATCGCCGCAACCGCAGCATCGACGGACGCATCCTGCGCCACTTCGAACGCGACGAGCGCGTCGAGCGCCGCGTCGAACCCCGGATCGCGCGTGTCCAGCGTGCGCAGCGTCAGCGCGCCAGTCACGGCTTCGCCCGCCCGGCCGCCGCGCGTTCGAGCGCGTCGATCAGCGGCTTCGCCGCGTCGCGCTTCAGCTTCAGGGAACCGGGATTGACGACGAGCCGCGCGCTGATCGGCATGATGTCCTCGACGGCGACGAGGCCGTTCGCCTTCAGCGTATTCCCGGTCGAGACGAGGTCGACGATCGCGTCGGCCAGGCCCGCGATCGGCGCGAGCTCCATCGACCCGTACAAATGGATCACGTCGACGTGCATGCCTTTCGCCGCGAAGTGCTCGCGCGCCGTTCGCACGTATTTGGTGGCGACGCGGATCCGCGCGCCCCGCTGCACGGAACGCGCCCAGTCGTAGTCGCTGCACGTCGCGACGACGAGCCGGCAGCGGCCGATGCCGAGGTCGATCGGCTGATACAACCCTTCGGTACCGTGCTCGAGCAGCACGTCCTTGCCGGCGATGCCGAAATCGGCGGCGCCGTACTGCACGTAAGTCGGGACGTCGGAAGCGCGCAGGATGACGAGCGACACGCCCGGCGCTTGCGTTTCGACGATCAGCTTGCGCGACGCGCGCGGATCTTCGCGCGGCACGATGCCCGCGTCCGCGAGGAGCGGCAGCGTTTCGTCGAGGAGGCGCCCCTTCGACAGGGCGAGCGTGAGCGGGGCCAAGCGGCAGAATCACGAAGCGGGGAGCCTCGGGATTCTACCGGAGGCCTCCGACGTCAATCGTCGTCGTCTTCGTCGTGATACGTGACCGCCGGCCGGTCGACGATCGCCGGCGCATGGTACGTGTCGTAGTGGTCGCTGTCGTCGTTGCCGTACACGATCGGCCGCGAATCGTAGCTGTACCGGTAGTGGCCGAGCGGGCCGCCCCAGTCGACCGTCGTTGCGCAGCCGGCGAGAAGCCCCGAGAGCGCCGCGCCCGCGAGGGTAGCCTTGAGTAGCCGATGCATGATGAAGCCTCCGTGCGATACGTCACGAAGGTTGGGCAGAAGCGGCGTTCGCGCGGTTCCGGGCGATGCGCGGACTGGCCTGTCGGCACGGCTCCTACACGGCACGGCGCCTACTGCCGCGCGGTGCGCACGTTGTCGGGATTCGCGATGCCCGCGTTGGTGCGGAACGGATTGATGTCGAGGCCGCCGCGGCGGGTGAAGCGCGCGAGCACCGACAGCTTTTGCGCATGGCAGCGGGCCGAGATGTCCATGAAGATGCGCTCGACGCAATGCTCGTGGAACCCCGCATGGCAGCGGTAGGACACGAGGTAGCGCAACAGCGCCTCGCGATCGATCCGCGGGCCGCGATAGCCGATCTGCATCGACGCGATGTCGGGCTGCGCGGTGACCGGGCACACGGAGCGGAAGAGCTGTGTCGTCAGCGTTTCCTCGACGACGTCGCCATTGGCCGCGAGCACGTCGGGCACGACGTCGTACGCATTGCACGCGACGTGCAGGTCGTCGAGGCTCTCGCCTGGCAGCTCGCGAATCGCCTGCGCGCCGAAGGCCGACGGTCCGCGCAACGTCACGCCGACGCGTACGCCGCACGCCTCCGACAGGTCGCGCTCGATCGTAGCGGTGATATCGGTCATCCCGGCGAACGCGGTCTGCGCGAACGAGCCGAGGTAGAGCTTCATCGACTTCGACTCGATGATCGACGGCGATTCGGCCGGCACGTCGAAGCTCGCGAGCGCGACCTGCGGCTTGCCGGCCTGATCGAGCCACGACAGTTCGTACGCGGTCCACGCATCGACGCCGGTGAACGGCAGCGTGCCTGTGATGCCGAGCGCCGCGCGTTGCGGTGCGCGCGAAATACGGTAGAGGAGTGCTGCGTCGTAATGGTCGACGTGACGGATGCGCTGGCCGAGCGGCGCTTTCGCGAGATCGTCGGCGCGAAGGTCGACGCGTGCGGCGTTCGCTTCGAGCGTCATGACACGCGGCGAATGCGCGCACCGAGCGCTGACAGCTTGTCCTCGATGCACTCGTAGCCGCGATCGAGGTGGTAGATGCGATCGATCGTCGTTTCGCCGTCGGCGACGAGCCCGGCAATGACGAGGCACGCGGATGCGCGCAGGTCCGTGGCCATCACGTTCGCGCCGGTCAGCCGCGCGACGCCGCGCACCACCGCCGCGTTGCCTTCGACCTCGATGTCGGCGCCGAGCCGCCGCAGTTCCTGCACGTGCATCATCCGGTTCTCGAAGATCGTCTCGGTGATCACCGACGCGCCTTCGGCGAGCGTGGCGAGCGCCATGAACTGCGCCTGCATGTCGGTGGGAAACGCCGGGAAGGGCGCCGTGCGCACGCTTGCGGCGCGCAAGGCGCCGTTGCCGCGCACCGTGATGGACGTGGCATTCGTGTCGATGTGCGCGCCCGCCTCGCGCAGCTTGTCGATCACGGCGGTGAGCGACGAAGCGTCGGCGTTGGTCACGACGACGTCGCCATGCGTGGCGGCGGCCGCCGCGAGGAACGTGCCGGTCTCGATGCGATCGGGCATGATCGCGTGCTCGGCGGCGTGCAGTCTCGCCACGCCTTCGATCACGATGCGATCGCTGCCGGCGCCGGAAATGCGCGCCCCCATCCTGACGAGGCACTGCGCGAGGTCGATGATCTCCGGCTCGCGCGCCGCGTTCTCCAGCGTGGTCACGCCGTCGGCGAGCGTCGCGGCCATCATCAGGTTCTCGGTGCCCGTCACGGTGACGACGTCGAACACGTACGTGGTGCCGCGCAACCGCGCCGCGCGGGCGTTGATGTAGCCGTGCGCCATGTCGATCTCGGCGCCCATCGCCTGCAGGCCCTTGACGTGCTGGTCGACGGGCCGCAGGCCGATCGCGCAACCGCCGGGCAGCGACACGCGCGCCTCGCCGCAGCGTGCGAGCAGCGGCCCGAGGGCGAGGATCGACGCGCGCATCGTCTTCACGAGCTCGTACGGCGCGAGCGGCCAGTCGATGCGCGCCGCGTCGAGCGTGATGAAGCCGTCGCCGTCGTGCTGCGCGACGCCCATCTGCGACAACAGCGCACGCATCGTGCGCACGTCGTTCAACTTCGGCACGTTCGTGAGCGCGAGCGGCTCGGGCGTCAGAAGCGATGCGCAGAGGATAGGCAGTGCGGCGTTCTTGGCGCCCGACACGCGCACTTCGCCGGCGAGGCGGCTGCCGCCCTCGATTTGCAGCTTGTCCATCGAGGCTCCTCAGGCCTGCGCCTCTTCCGGCGTCAACGTCTGCATCGACAACGCGTGCACCTCCTCACGCATGCGCTCACCCATCGCGGCGTAGACGAGCCGGTGGCGCGCGACGCGCGACAGGCCGCGGAATGCGGGCGAGACGATCAGCGCCTCGAAGTGATGGCCGTCGCCGGCCACGTCGACCTGCTGGCAGTCGAGGCCCTGCTCGATCGACGCCTTGATGGATTCGGGAGTCACCATGATGTGGAGTGCGAAATGGAAGTCAGTGTCGCAGCTTGTAGCCGCGCGCCAGCATCGAGAGCGCGACCGCCGCGAGCACGATGGCGGCGATGGCGACGAGGCCGAGCGAAATGCCCGGGTCGATGTCCGACAGGCCGAAGAAGCCGTAGCGGAAGCCGTCGATCATATAAAAGAACGGATTGAAATGCGACAGCGCCTGCCAGAACGGCGGCAGCGTGTGGATCGAGTAGAAGACGCCGGACAGGAACGTGAGCGGCATGATCAGGAAGTTCTGGAACGCCGCGAGCTCGTCGAACTTGTCGGCCCAGATGCCGGCGATCACGCCGAGCGTTCCGAGGATCGCGCTGCCGAGCACCGCGAACGCGATCGCGACGATCGGATGCGCCATGTGGAACGGTCCCGGCAGGAGCACGAGCGTCACGATGAACACGCCGAGCCCGACGACGAGCCCGCGCACCATCGCGCCCAGCACGTACGCCGCGTACATGTCCAGCGGCGACAGCGGCGGCAGCAGCACGAACACGAGGTTGCCGGTGATCTTCGACTGGATCAGCGACGACGACGCGTTGGCGAACGCGTTCTGCAGCACCGACATCATCACCAGGCCCGGCACCAGGAAGTCGGTGTAGCGCACCTGGCCGTTGAACACCGACACGCGCGATTCCAGCACGTGCGAGAAGATGAGCAGGTACAGGAGCGCCGTCAGCACGGGGGCCGCGATCGTCTGGAAGCTCACCTTCCAGAAACGCAGCAGCTCCTTCTGCAGCAGCGTCAACATGCCGGCGCCGACGACACCGCGCATCGGTTGGCGAAGCGCGCGCAGCCCCTCACCCCAACCGTCTGCCCCATCGGGAGAGGGCGCCGAGCGCACGCGAGGCGGGTGAGGGGGCGTCCGAGCGTTCACGATTCCGGCACCTCGAGCATGCGCGACGCCTCGTCGGTCGTCTCCGTGCCCGCCATGATGCGCAGGAACACCTGCTCGAGGTCGGTGTCGGCCAGCGTCATTTCGTCGATCGCGATGCCTTCGCTGCGCAAGGCCGCGAGCAACCCTTCGAGCTCGGCGTAGCTTTCGAGCGCGAGGTAATGCACGTTGCCTTCGCGCCGCCGTTCGCGCGCCGTCCAGCCTTCCGGCAGGCGCTCGGACGAGACGCGTACCGTCAATCCCGAGAAGCGCGACAGCAGATGCCGCGTGGTGTCGAGCGCGACGATGCGCCCGGCCTTCATCATCGCGATCCGGTTGCACAGCGCCTCGGCCTCTTCGAGGTAGTGCGTGGTCAGGATGATCGTGTGCCCGTCGCGATTCAACTTCCGGATGAACGCCCACAGGCTTTGCCGCAGCTCGACGTCGACGCCCGCCGTCGGCTCGTCGAGCACGATCACCGGAGGCTTGTGGACGAGCGCCTGCCCGACGAGCACGCGCCGCTTCATGCCGCCCGAAAGCGCCCGCATGTTCGCGTCCGCCTTCTGCGTCAGGTCGAGGTGGAACAGCAGCTCGTCGATCCACGCATCGTTATGACGCAGGCCGAAATAGCCCGACTGGATGGAGAGCGTTTCGCGCACGGTGAAGAACGGGTCGAACACGAGTTCCTGCGGCACCACGCCGAGCGCGCGGCGCGCCTCGCGGTAATCGCTGACGACGTCGTGACCGAGGATGGAGGCCGTGCCGCGATCGGCGCGCGTCAGCCCGGCGAGAATCGAGATCAGCGTGGTCTTGCCCGCACCGTTCGGTCCGAGAAGACCGAAGAATTCGCCCGGTGCAACGCGCAGGTCGACGTCGCACAGCGCCTGCACTTCGCCGAAGCGCTTCGACAGGCCCGCGATCTCGACGGCGGGAACGGGAGGCGCAGCGGCGGGCATCGGGAACAGGTGCCGCGCAGGATGCGGCAGCGGTGTGACGGAGGACTAAGCCAGGAGATCGGCGACGCCGTAGACGACGGCGAGCGAACGCAACGACGACGGCACGCCTTCGACCACGAGCGCACGACCTTCGCCGGCCGCACGTCGCTTGATCGCGAGCACCACCGCGAGCGCCGACGAATCGGCGTGCGTCAGTCCCGACAGGTCGACGACGTCGGCGGCCGGCAGCGCGATCGCCTTCGCCGCGTCGAACACGGCTGCCGCGTCGTCGAACGTGAGTTCGCCCATCAGCCGCCAGCGATCGTTCTCGGCGACGATGCGCGCTGCGATGCGCTCGCGGGTCACGGCGTCATTGCGTCGGCGCCGCGTTCTTGGCCGCCAGCGCCTTGATCAGCGAATCGATGCCGCCCTGGCTCACCTGCTGCGCGAACTCGTCGCGATAATTGGTCACGAGCGACACGCCGCCGACGATCACGTCGTACGCCTTCCAACCTGCCGGCGTCTTCTCCATGCTGTAGTCGATCGACACCGGCTGCTGCCCGGGGCGGACGACTTCGGTGCGCACGGTGACCTCGTTCGAATCGGGCTGGACGCGGAGCGGCTTGTAATCGAGCTGCTGGTCGCGGTACTGGTCGAGCGCATTCGAGTACGTGCGGATCAGCAGCGACTCGAACTCGTCTGAAAGGCGCTGCTTCTGCTCGGGCGTGGCCTGCCGCCATGCGCGCCCGACCGCGAGCGCGGTCATCCGCTGCATGTCGAAATGTGGCGCGATCTTCGCCTTGATCAATTCGCGGATGTGCGCCTTGTCACCGGCCTTGACGCGGGCGTCGGTCTTGATGATGTCGAGGGCTTCCTGCGATACGCGCTTCACGAGTGCATCGGGCGCTTCCTGTGCGAACGCGGGCAGTGCGACGAGTGCGAGCAGCGCGGCGCAAAGCGCGACGACGCCCACACGGAGGGGAGTGGTGCTCATTCTTCCTCTTCCTTTTCCGGTGGCGGTTGCCCGTCGTACACGAGATAGCGCCGCCGCTGCAGGTAGGCGCGGCGGATGAACGTATACGGGTCGAGCGCCGCCTGGTTGACGAGGCTCTCGGTCTGCAATGCAGACGCGCGCAAATCGAGGAGGTTCAGCCCGAGCAGGAAATCGCGCGTGGGCGCGTCGTTGATGTGCGCGATCGGCGTCGCGTAGCCGCGGATCAGCCAGCCGCTGCCGTCGCGCACCGTCGTCGGCCCGAACAGCGGAATGAACAGGTACGGCCCCTGGTCGATGCCCCACACGCCGAACGTCTGGCCGAAATCCTCGCCGCCCTTCGGAATGCCGGCGTCGGACGCGATGTCGATCAGCCCGAGGAGGCCGAAGCCGGTGTTCGTGATCACGCGGCCGAGATCGTGGCCCGCCTTGTCGGGCTTGCCCTGCAGCACGTCGTTGACGAACGAGAACATGTCGTCGATGTTGCCGAAGAAGTTGGTCACGGCCTGGCGGATCGGCTTCGGCGTCAGTTCGACGTAGGCCTGCGCGACGGGCTTCACCACCGCCGTGTCGATCGTCGTGTGGATGCGGTACGACACGCGGTTCATCGGCTCGAACGGATCCTCGCGCGTCGGCCCCATCGCGCATCCGCCGACGAGCAGCATCACGGCGAGGAGCGCGAGCGTGCGCAAGCAATGGTGACGGAGCGTCATTTGGCACTCGCTGCGTTGGCGGCGTTGGCGGCGTTCGCCGGCGTTCCGCTCGCCGGGGCCGGCCCGCTCGCCGCCTTGTCGAACAGGAACTGGCCGATCAGCTTCTCGAGCACGATCGCCGATTGCGTCTTCGCGATGCGATCGCCGTTCGCCAGCATCTTCGTGTCGCCGCCGGCCGACAGCCCGACGTAGACCTCGCCGAGCAGGCCCGACGTCAGGATCGACGCGATCGTGTCCTTCGAGAACTCGAAGCCGCGGTCGATGTTCATCGACACGACGGCCTGGTACGTATGCGAGTCGAGCCTGATCTGCTCGACGCGCCCCACCACGACGCCAGCCGCCTTGACCGGCGCGCGCACCTTGAGTCCGCCGATGTTGTCGAACGCCGCCTCGACGCGGTAGCCGGGTGCGTTCGTCACCGTGAGCAGGTTGCCGACCTTGAGTGCCAGGAACAGGATCGCCGCGATGCCGATCGTGACGAAGATGCCGACCCACAGATCGAGTGTCGATCGATTCATTCAGTGAACGCCCCGGAACATGAACACGGTGAGCACGAAATCGAGCGCGAGGATCGCGAGCGAGCTTCCGACGACCGTGCGCGTCGTCGCAGTCGACACGCCTTCCGCCGTCGGCCGCGCGTTGTAACCTTCGAACACGGCGATCGCGCTCACCGCGGTGCCGAACACGACGCTCTTGATGATGCCGTTGACGATGTCGTAGCGGAAATCGACGGCCGCCTGCATGTTGGCCCAGAACGAGCCGGAATCGATGCCGATCAGCTTGACCCCGACCAGGTACGCGCCGTACACGCCGAGGGTCGAGAAGAGCGCGGCGAGCAGCGGCATGGAGATCACGCCGCCGACGAACCGCGGCGCGACGACGCGCGCGAGCGGATCGACCGCCATCATTTCCATCGCCGAGAGCTGCTCCGTCGTCTTCATGAGCCCGATTTCGGCGGTGACGGCGCTCCCGGCGCGGCTTGCGAACAGCAGACCCGCCACGACCGGCCCGAGTTCCCGCACGAGCGACAGCGCGACGAGCACGCCGAGCGAATCGTTCGCACCGTAACGCTGCAGCACGTCGAAGCCCTGCAGCGCGAGCACCATGCCGACGAAGAGCCCCGACACGAGGATCACGACGAGCGACAGCACGCCGGCGAAGTAGATCTCGCGCAGCGTGAGCGAGAGACGGCGAAACGCACCGGGCAGGTGCGTGACGAGTGCCATCGAGAAGCGCGCGGCGAAACCGAGCCGCGCGATCGAGTCGAGCGTGGCGCCGCCGATGCGGCGAAAGACGCCGGCCAGTGCCTGCGTAGTCATTTCACGCGCGCGGCGCGAACTCTTCGCGCAGTCCTTTCGCGGGATAGTGGAACGGCACGGGTCCGTCGGGCTCGCCGTCGACGAACTGCCGCACGAACGGATCGTGCGATGCGCGCACCTCCGCGGGCGTGCCCTGCGCGATGATCCGCCCTTCGGACACGAAATAGATGTAGTCGACGATCTTCAGCGACTCGTAGATGTCGTGCGTCACGACGATGGACGTGACGCCGAGCGCGTCGTTCAGCCGCCGGATCAACTGGCCGACCACGCCGAGCGAGATCGGATCGAGGCCTGCGAACGGCTCGTCGTACATCACGAGCATCGGGTCGAGCGCGATCGCACGCGCCAGCGCCACGCGGCGCGCCATGCCGCCCGACAGTTCCGACGGCCGCAATTGCGCCGCGCCCCGCAAGCCGACGGCGTTGAGCTTCATCAGCACGAGGTCGCGGATCAGCTCCTCCTGCAGCTCGGTGTGCTCGCGCAGCGGAAATGCGATGTTCTCGAAGACGCTCATGTCGGTGAAGAGCGCGCCGAACTGGAACAGCATGCCGATCCGGCGGCGCATCGCGAACAGCCCCTCGCGGTCCATCGCACCCACGTCGCGGCCCTCGACATCGATCGTGCCCGCCTGCGGCCGGATCTGGCCGCCAATGAGGCGCAAGATCGTCGTCTTGCCGCAACCGGAGCCGCCCATGATCGCGACGACGCGCCCGCGAGGAATCGCCATGTCGATGCCGCGGAGGATGGGCCGGTGCGGGTCGTAGCCGAACGTGACCTTCGTCAACCGCACGGCGATTTCTGGCGGGAGCGCCGCGTCGGCGGCGCCCGAGGAGGCATCGGGCACTGAATGGGCTGCTGCGGGAGGGCGAAAGGCGAATTGTAGCGTGCCGGCACGGCCCTCCCGGTACCCGGGGGTTCAGCGGTCAGGCGCTGCGCAACCGCTGTTCCGCACGCGTGAGATCGCCGGGCCGGCCGAGCAGCACGATCGCGTCGCCCGCTTCGAAGCGCCAGTCGGGGTGCGGCGCGACCGGGCGGCCGCCATGATGCCGCACGCCGGTCACCTCGACGCTCGCATCGAGCGCGAGTTCGCGCAGCGTCCTGCCGATCGCGGACGCGCCCGATTCGAGCACCACCGTATGCAGCCGCGGCTGCAGGTTCTCGGCCCCTTCGAAATCGGTCGCGCCGTGATAGAAGCCGCGAAACAGCGCGTAACGCTCCTCGCGCACCGAGCGAATGCGCGCGAGCACGCGCGGCAGCGGCACGCCGAGCACGAGCAGCGAATGCGCGGCGAGCATCAGGCTGCCCTCGAGCACTTCGGGCACGACCTCCGTGGCGCCCGCCGCGAGCAGGCGATCGATCTCGGCGTCGTCCTGCGTGCGCACGATCACCGGCACGCCGGGCGCGACGTGCGCGACGTGGTGCAGGATCTTCTGCGCCGTGGGCACATCGGCGAACGTCACCACGACGGCGCGCGCCTTGGCGACGCCCGCAGACAGCAGTGTCTCGCGCCGCCCCGCGTCGCCGTAGACGACGCTCGCGCCGTCGGCCGCATCGCGCACGCGCGACGGATCGGTGTCGAGCGCCAGCCAGCGGATGTCCTCGCGCTCGAGGAGGCGCGTGAGGTTCTGGCCGCTCCGCCCGAAGCCGCAGACGATCACGTGGTCCTGGCGGCCCATCGTGCGCGCGGCGACCTGCGTCAGCTCCGCGGCGCGCACGAGCCAGTCGTTCGCCGTCAGCCTGCGCACGAGATGTCCCGATTGCTCGATCAGGAGCGGTGCGGCGAGCATCGACAGGATCATCGCGGCGAGCGCGGCCTGCGCGAGGTCGTGCGGCACCAGACGATGATCGTTCGCGAGCGCGAGCATGACGAGCGCGAACTCGCCCGCCTGCGCGAGGTAGAACCCGGTGCGAAGCGACGTCGCGAGCGGCGCGCCGAACGCGCGCGCCAGCAGCACGATCAGCGCGAACTTCGCGGCGATCGACAGCACGAGCAGGAGCAGCACGCGGCCGCCCAACGCGGCGTCGACGTGCAGGTCGAGCATCATGCCGATCGTGACGAAGAACAGGCCGAGCAGCACGTCGCGGAACGGCTTGATGTCCTCCTCGACCTCGTAGCGGAACTCGGTCTCGGCGATCAGCATGCCGGCGAGGAACGCGCCGAGCGCGAGCGAAAGCCCGAAGTACTGCGTGATCGCGGCCATGCCGAGCGTGACGAACAGCACGTTCAGCACGAAGAGCTCGCGCGAGCGACGCCGTGCGACCGCGTGGAACCACGCGCGCATCGGCTGCTGGCCGAGAAACAGGATCAGCGCGAGCGCGATCGCCGCCTTGATCACCGCGCTCGCGAGCGCGAGGCCGGTGTCGCGTCCGGGCAGGCCGAGCGACGGGACCAGGATCAGGAAGATCACGACCGCGAGGTCCTGGAACAGCAGCACGCCCATGACGTCGCGGCCGTGCGGGGAGGTCAGTTCGCCGCGCTCGGCCAGCATCTTCGACACGATGGCGGTCGAGCTCATCGCGAGCGCCCCGCCGAGCACGACGCCCGTGCGCCAGCCCACGCCGAACAGCACGGCCACGGCGATGCCGCCGAGCGTGGTGATCGCGACCTGCGCGAGCCCGAGGCCGAACACCGCGCGGCGCATCGCCTTCAGTTGCGGCAGGCTGAACTCGAGGCCGATCGAGAACATCAGGAACACGATGCCGAACAGGGCGAGCTCGTGCGTCGCCTCGACGTCGGGCACGACGGCGAGCGCATGCGGCCCGAGCGCGATGCCGACGATCAGGTAGCCCTGGATCGGCGGCAGGCCCACGCTGCGGAAGAAGCCGACGACGACGACCGACGCCGCGAGCAGCAGCAGGATGAGGAGCAGCGTGTCCGGCATCGCCAAACCGTAACATGGGCGTTCGCAGGTCTGGCATCGGTATAATTTGCGCGATGATCGCCTCCGCCGACGCCGGCACGCGCAAGGCCGCGGCAAGCGTCGTCGACGCGAAACGCGCGCTCGCGCTCGCGCGCCGCGTACTCGACACCGAGGCGCGCGCGATTACGTCGCTCGCCGACCGCCTCTCCGATCCGTTCGTCGCCGCCATCGAGCTGATGCTCGGCTGCCGCGGCCGCGTCGTCGTGTCGGGCATCGGCAAGTCCGGGCACGTTGCGCGCAAGCTCGCGGCGACGCTCGCGTCCACCGGCACGCCCGCGTTCTTCGTGCATCCGGCCGAGGCCGGGCACGGGGACCTCGGCATGATCGCCGCGGGCGACGTCGTCGTGATGCTGTCGAATTCCGGAGAAACGGACGAATTGCTGTTGCTGACCCCGCACCTCAAGCGCCAGGGCGCGGCGCTGATCGCGCTGACGGGTAACGAGAAGAGCACGCTCGCGCGGGCGGCCGACGTGCACCTCGACGCCAGTGTGGACGCCGAAGCGTGTCCGCTGGGCCTTGCGCCCACCGCCAGTACGACCGCGGCACTCGCGCTCGGCGATGCGCTCGCGCTCGCGATCCTCGATGCGCGCGGGTTCTCGGTCGACGATTTCGCGCGGTCGCATCCGGGCGGCGCGCTCGGCCGGCGCCTGCTGACGCGCGTGGCCGACGTGATGCGCACCGGCGACGCGATGCCGCGCGTGCCGGCGAGTGCGACGCTCGCCGAGGCGATCGTAGAGATGACCGGTAAGGGACTCGGCATGACGGCCGTCGTCGACGCGAACGGCCGTGTGGCCGGCGTGTTCACCGACGGCGACCTCCGCCGCTCGCTCGCCCGCGTCGACGATGCGAAGCGCGCAACGATCGCCGAATTGATGACGGCGCATCCCCGCACGATCACGCCCGAGCGTCTCGCGGCCGACTGCATCGTGCTGATGGAAACGCCGCCCAAGATCACGTCGCTCCTCGTCGTCGACGACGCGGGGACGCTGATCGGTGCCGTGCAGATGCACGATCTCTTTCGCGCACGGGTGGTCTAGCGCATGTCGGGAACAGCGCGTTCATGGATCTGACCGCCCGCGCGCGCCGCGTGCGATTCCTCACGTGCGATGTCGACGGCGTGCTGACCGACGGGCGCATCTACATCGACGATCGCGGCCACGAGTTCAAGGCGTTCTCGGCGCTCGACGGCGTCGCGATGCATCGCCTCGCCGCGGCGGGCATCGTCGTCGCCTGGATCACCGGCAGCGCCGCGCCGGCCGTCGCGCATCGCGCGCGGCAGCTGCGCATTCCGCACCTCGTGCAGGACGCGCAGGACAAGACGGTCGCGTGGGAACGCCTGCGCCGCGCATTGCACGTGACGCCCGAAGAATGCGCGCACATTGGCGACGACCTGCCCGACATTCCGCTGCTCGCCGCCTGCGGCGTCGCCGCCACCGTGCCGCACGCGCCGCCGATCGTGCGTGCGCATGCGCATTACGTGACGACCTGCGCCGGCGGCGCGGGGGCGGTGCGCGAGTTCGCGGACTTGCTGCTGGCGGCGCAAGGCCATGGCGACGACGTCGCGCCCGCGGTGCGTTCGCTCGCAACCCCGGCCTGACGCGATGGATCGCACGCGCAACCTCCTCGATCGCCTCGTCGCGTGGTCGCCGGTACTGCTGCTCGGCGGCCTTGCCGCGCTCACGTACTGGCTCGACACGCAGGTCCAGCCGGCGCCCGCGCATCGCGACGGCTCGACGCGCCACGACCCGGATCTGTTCCTGACCGACTTTCGCGCGATCACGTTCGGCGACGACGGCAAGCCGAGCGAGGTGCTCGCGGCCGCGAAGGCCGAGCACTTCCCCGACAACGACACGGCCGAGCTCACCGACCCGAAGCTCGCGCTGACGCAACCCGGCAAGCCGCCGATGACGATCACCGCCGACCGCGGCGTCGTCGCCGGCGATCGCCGGCACGGCGATTTTGCCGGGCACGTGCGCGTCGTGCGCGAGGCCGACCCGGCGGCAGCCCCCGGCACGGACGCCGGCGGACCGATCACGCTCACCACCAGCACGCTGCACGTGCTGACGCAGGACGAGCGCGTGACGACGGACCAGCCGGTGACCGTCGAGGAGCCACGTGGAATAATCCACGGCCGCGGGCTCGTGTTCGACAACAAGACGAAGCATGTGCGCATCGAGGCGCCCGTGCAGGGCACCTTCCAATCCCGATCGACCTCAGAATGACATTCGCTGCGCGCCTTTCGCCCTGCGTCGCCGCCGCCCTCTTCCTCGCGCTTGCGCCCGGACTCGCGTTCGGCGAGGCCGCCGACCGCAACAAGGACATCGTCTTTTCGTCCGACCAGCCGTTCGAGGGCAACCTGCTCGAGAAGAAGGGCACGGTGAAGGGCAACGTGGTGATCACGCAGGGCACGATCTCGATCCACGCCGACCGCATCGACTTCAAGCAGAACGCCGACAACTCGCTCACCGCCACCGCGTACGGCAATCCGGTGAGCTTTCGCGAGAAGAAGGACAACTCGGACGAGTACTACGAGGGCTACGCGCAGCGCGCCGTCTACAACGGCCAGAAGCAGACGCTCGAGCTCTACGACAACGCGCTCCTGAAGGAAGGCAACAACGAGCTGCGCGGCCAGTACGTCTTCTACAACAACGCGACCGGCGAATATCGCGTCGAAGGCGCGCCGAAGGGCGCCAAGGGTGGCGAGTCGCGCGTGCGCGGCGTGTTCCAGCCGCGCAACGAAGGCGAGGCGGCGCCGGGGGCGAAGGGTGGCAAGGAAGGCGCGCGCCCCAAGGGCGGGACGAAGGAACCGCCGAACGCCAAGGACGCGAACGCAAAGCGCAGCAACGCGCCGGCGAAGGCGCCCCCGCTCGCGCTCACGCCCGACACCTCGCTGTCGGCGAAGTGAGAAACGGCACGCCGCCCGGCGAACCGCACGAAGGGCATCCGAGCAGGCTCGCCGCCGCGCATCTGCGCAAGCGCTACAAGGCGCGCACCGTCGTGCACGACGTGTCGCTCGAAGTCGCGAGCGGCGAAGTGGTGGGCCTGCTCGGGCCGAACGGCGCGGGCAAGACCACCTGCTTCTACATGATCGTGGGCCTCGTCGCCGCCGACGGCGGCGAGATCTCGCTCGACGACGAGGACCTGTCGCGGCTGCCGATCCATCGCCGCGCGCGCCGCGGGCTGTCGTACCTGCCGCAGGAAGCGTCGATCTTTCGCAAGATGACCGTCGCGCAGAACGTGCGCGCGATCCTCGAATTGCAGGACCTCGACGAGGACACGCTGTCGAACCGCCTCGACGCGCTGCTCGAGGACCTGTCCATCTCGCACCTCGCCGACGCGTCGGCGGTGTCGCTGTCCGGCGGCGAGCGGCGCCGCGTCGAGATCGCGCGCGCGCTCGCCACCCGTCCCCGCTTCATCCTGCTCGACGAGCCGTTCGCCGGCGTCGACCCGATCGCCGTCCTCGACATCCAGAAGATCATCGGATTCCTCAAGGAACGCGGCATCGGCGTGCTCATCACCGACCACAACGTGCGCGAGACGCTCGGCATCTGCGACCGCGCGTACATCATCAACGAGGGGCGCGTGCTGGCTTCCGGCGCACCGGGCGAGATTGTCTATAATGAGGACGTCCGGAAAGTTTATCTCGGGGAGCACTTCCGGCTCTGATTGAGCGCGTTTCGAAAGAGCACGCGAGGTTCCCGTCACATGCGCGGCCGCCGGTGAAACAGACGCTCCAACTCAAGCTATCGCAGCACCTCACGTTGACGCCGCAGCTGCAGCAGTCGATCCGGCTGCTGCAGCTGTCGACGATCGAGCTCAACGCCGAGGTCGAGCGGATGCTCCAGGAGAATCCGCTGCTCGAGCGCGCCGAAGTCGAGGAGGAGCATCTCGCGCCCGAGATTCCGCTGGCGGGCCCGGGGCGGCTCGGTGACGCCATCGAATCGACCAGCCACGAACCGTCCTCGGACACGCTGGCGGAAAGCCGGGGCACGCGCGACGACGTCCCGGAGGTGGCCGACTTCGCCGATTACGGCAGCAACGGCGACGGCGATTGGGGCGGCGGCAATTCCGGGGACGACGACGATTTCCTGCCGCAGCAGATCGCGACCTCCACGCTGCGCGATCACCTGAACGAGCAGCTCGCGCTTTTGAACCTGCCGCTGCGCGACCGGCAGATCGTCACCGCGCTGATCGACGCGCTCGACGACGACGGCTACCTTGCGACGTCGCTCGAGGAGATCGCCGAGATCTTCCCCGCCGAGCTCGAGATCGATCCCGACGAGCTCAACATCGCGTTGAAATACGTGCAGAGCTTCGAGCCGTCGGGCGTCGGGGCGCGCGACTGCGCCGAGTGCCTCGCGCTGCAGCTGCGCGCGCTGCCCGCCGGCACGCCCTTCCTCGCCGATGCGCTGAAGGTCGTCGACGGCAACCTCGCGCTGCTCGCCAATCGCGATTTCACGAAACTGAAGCGCCTGCTGCACACCGACGACAACGGCGTGCGCGGCGTACGCGACCTGATCCGCAGCCTGAACCCGCGTCCGGGCGCGGCGTTCGCGAAGGCCGAGGCGAACTACGTCATTCCCGACGTGGTCGTACGAAAGGTGCGCAATCAATGGGTTGCGTCGTTGAACGAGGCGGCGATGCCGAAGCTGCGCTTGAATCGCATCTATGCCGACATCCTCACCCGCAACCGCGAAAGCTCGAACCAGCAGCTCGCCGCACAGCTGCAGGAAGCGAAGTGGCTGATCCGCAACGTGCAGCAGCGCTTCGACACGATCCTGCGCGTGGCGAAGGCGATCGTCGAGCGGCAGCGCCGGTTCTTCGAGCACGGCGAAGTCGCCATGCGCCCCATGGTGCTGCGCGAGATCGCCGACATGCTGTCGCTGCACGAATCGACCATCTCGCGCGTGACCACGCAGAAATACATGCTGACGCCGCGCGGTACGTTCGAGCTCAAGTATTTCTTCGGCAGCCACGTCGCCACCGACACCGGAGGTGCCGCCTCGGCGACGGCGATCCGCGCGCTGATCAAGCAATTGATCGCCGCCGAGGACGCGAAGACCCCGCTCACGGACAGCAAGATCGCCGACATGCTGGGCGAGCAGGGCATCCTCGTAGCGCGCCGCACGATCGCCAAGTACCGCGAAGCGCTCCAGATCCCGCCGGTGAACATGCGCAAGGCGCTCTGACGCCTCGCCCCCGGCCGTGACGTGCGCGCGATCGTCCGCTTCGCGGTGCCGCCCCCGATTCCGTCTTGCATCGTCCACCGCGCAGCGACGCGACGCCGGCGCGCTTCGCGTCGTATCGCGCGCGAATTTCGACGGCGGCGCGGCGCCGTCATCGTTCGCAAGGAGCGTCACGATGAACCTGCAACTCACTGGCCATCACATCGAGATCACCCCGGCGATTCGCGACTACGTGGTTGCGAAGCTCGATCGCATCAGCCGGCATTTCGAACGCGTGATCGAGGCGACCGTCGTGCTCTCGGTCGACAAGTTGCAGCACGGCGCCGAGGGAACGCTGCACGTGCGCGGCAAGGATCTGCACGCGCAATGCATCGATGCCGACCTGTACGCGGCGATCGACGCGCTCGCGGACAAGCTCGACCGGCAGGTCGTGAAGTACAAGGAGCAGCTCAAGGATCACCGCACCGACCCCGACGTGGCGCGTGCGGCGATGGAGACGAGTTCCGAAGGCGCGTCGCAGGCCGACAACGTGCCTCCACTCCAGGACACCGCCCGGAAGTGAACGCGATCGCGGCGCTGCTGCCTGTGTCGAACATCGTCGTCGGCCTCGACGTCGAGTCGAAGGCGCAATGCTTCGCGGCGATCGGGCGCCTGTTCGAGGCATCGTCGGGGCTGTCGCAGGCGCGCGTCGCCGCGAGCCTTGCCGCGCGCGAGAAGCTCGGATCGACGGGCCTCGGGCAAGGCATCGCGATCCCGCACGGCCGCATTCCGGCGCTCGCCGACGCGGTGGGCGCATTCGTGCGGCTCGCGCGACCGATCGCCTTCGACGCGCCCGACGGCAAGCCCGTCGACCAGCTGTTCGTGCTGCTCGTGCCGGAGCAGGCGACCGACCGGCATCTGCAACTTCTGTCCGAGCTCGCGCAGATGTTCTCCGACCGGGCATTTCGCGCGCGCTTGAATGAAGCGGGCGGTGCAGCGGACATCGAAGAAGCGTTCCGCGGCTGGCAGCCGAACTGAACAGGCCGACGCCCTTCGTGCGCCAGGTCAGCATCGAGCAGTTCCTCGACGACAACCGCGAGCGGCTGGGCCTCGTCTGGCTCGCCGGGCGCGACGGCGGCAATCGCGTGCTCGTCGGCGAAAGCACGTTGCGCCCGACCATCGGCCAGGTCGGGCACATGAACCTGATCCACCCCTTTCGCGTGCAGATCCTCGGTGCCGCCGAGCTCGCCTACCTGCGCGCGCTGCCCGAAGACGAGCTCACGCGCTCGATCAACCGGCTCTTCACCACCGAGCTGGCGGCCATCGTCGTCGGCAACGGCGAGCAGGTGCCGCGGCACCTGCTCGACATGTGCAACCAGCACAAGGTCGCGCTCGTCACGTCGCAGCAGCCGTCGCCCCACATCGTCGACGTGTTCCGCATCTACCTGTCGCGCATGCTTGCGGAGTCGACGACGCTGCACGGCGTGTTCCTCGACGTGCTCGAGCTCGGCGTGCTGATCACCGGCGCGTCGGCGATCGGCAAGAGCGAGCTCGCACTCGAGCTGATTTCGCGCGGCAACGGCCTCATCGCCGACGACATCGTCGAGCTCTATCGGATCTCGCCCGACACGATCGAAGGCCGCTGCCCCGCGGTGCTGCGCGATTTCCTCGAAGTGCGCGGCATCGGCATCCTGAACATCCGCACGATCTTCGGCGAAACGGCCGTGCGTCCGCACAAGCTGTTGCGGCTGATCGTGCACCTCGAGGACCACGGCAACGAGGCGTTCTCCGATCTCGACCGTCTGCAGGTGAATGCGACGTTCCAGGAAGTGCTGTCGGTGCCGATCCGCAAGGTCACGATCCCGGTGGCCGCGGGCCGCAACCTCGCGGTGCTCGTGGAAGCGGCCGTGCGCAACTTCGTGCTGAACCAGCGGGGCATCGACAGCACGAAGGAGTTCATCGAGCGGCAGCAGAGGTTGATGGAAGACGGCAAGGATTAGGCGCCGAAAGTCGCGCATGAACCTCACCCTCATCGGCGGCGTCTCCGGCTCGGGCAAGAGCGTTGCGCTCGCGGCGTTCGAGGACGCCGGTTACTACGCGGTCAACAACCTGCCCGTGCCGCTCGTGGTCGAGACGGCCGACTACCTGCAGCGCACGGGACAGGAGCGCGTCGCGATCGCACTCGACGTCAAGACGGGACCGGGCCTGCCCGGCCTGCAGGACGCGATCGGCGCGCTCGAGGGGCGCGGCTGGCAGGTGCGCTTCCTGTACCTCGACGCCACCGTCGAAACGCTCGTCAAGCGCTTCTCTGAAACGCGGCGGCGTCACCCGTTCTCGAGCGAGCACCGCACGCTCACCGAAGCGATCGAGTACGAGCGTGCGTTGCTTGCGCATGCCCGCGATCTCGGCACGTCGTTCGACACCTCCGAGCTGCCGGCGGCCAACTTGCGCGGTTGGGTCAAGGATTTTCTGACCGTCGATCCGTCGCAGATCACGCTGCAGGTCGAATCGTTCGGCTTCAAGCACGGCGTGCCGCTCGACGCCGACCTCGTGTTCGACGTGCGCTGCCTGCCCAATCCCCATTACGAGCCCGCGCTGGCGCCGCAGACCGGCAAGGATCGCGACGTCGTCGCGTTCCTCGAAACGATTCCCGAAGTCGAGCGCATGTACACCGACATCTACCATTTCGTCGCGGGGTGGCTCCCCGACTACGCGCGCGACAACCGCAACTACCTGACCGTCGCGATCGGCTGCACCGGCGGGCAGCACCGCTCGGTGTACCTCGCCGAGCGCCTCGCGCAGGCATTCACGCCGAGATACCAGGTGCTGGTGCGGCATCGCGAGCTCGAGGCATGAGCGCTGACGGTAGCTCGATGAAGGCGCGCAAACGCATCACGCTTGCGTTCACGGGCGCCTCGGGATTGCCGTACGGGCTGCGCCTGCTCGAATGCCTGCTCGACGCGCGGGTGCACGTCGCGCTCGTCTATTCCGCCGCGGCGCAGGTGGTCGCGAAGCAGGAATGCGACCTGACGCTGCCGTCGCAGCCGCGCGAGGCCGCCCGCATGCTCGGCGAACGCTATCGCGCGGCACCCGGGCAACTCGACGTCTACGGGCGCGACGACTGGCTGGCGCCGATGGCGTCGGGCTCGAACCCCGGCGACGGGATGGCGATCTGTCCCTGCACGATGGGCACGCTCGGCGCGATCGCCGGCGGCATCGCCGACAACCTGATCGCGCGCGCGGCCGACGTGATGCTGAAGGAGCGCCGGCCGCTCGTGCTCGTCCCGCGCGAAACGCCGCTCTCCGCGATCCACCTCGAGAACATGCTGAAGCTCGCGCACGCCGGCGCGGTGATCCTGCCGCCCGCGCCCGGCTTCTACACGCGGCCGCAATCGGTCGACGACCTCGTCGACTTCGTCGTCGCACGCGTACTCGACCATCTGGGCGTCCCCCACGCATTGATGCAGCGCTGGGGCGAAACGGCAGCACCGCCCGGGACGGTGCAGGCATGAGCGGAACCACATCGCTGCCGCTCTTTCCGCTGCGCACGGTGCTGTTTCCGGGCGGCCTGCTGCCGCTCAAGGTCTTCGAGCATCGCTACGTCGAGATGACGAAGACGTGCCTGCGCGAGGAGCGACCCTTCGGCGTGTGCCTGATTCTCGAGGGTGACGAAGTGTCGCGCGGTGACGGGAGCACGCCGGAGATCGCGAAGGTCGGCACGCTCGCGCGGATCACCAGCGTCGACATGCCGCAACTCGGCATCATGCATGTCGCCGCCGCCGGCGGTGCCCGCTTCGAAATCCGCGGCCACGCGACCGACGCGCTCGGGCTCGTCGTCGGCGACGTGGGGATGATTCCCGACGAACCCGCGCAGCCACTGCGCGAGCGGCATGCGCCGCTCGCAAAGCTGCTTCGGCTGATCGAGGCGAAGCTCGCCCCCGACAACTTCCCCCCGGAAACGCATTACGACGACGCCACATGGGTGGGCTATCGGCTGGCCGAGCTGCTGCCGCTGCCGCTGGCGGTCAAGCAGAGCATGCTCGAAATCAACGACGCGAACATCCGGCTGGGCTCGCTCGCGCAGTTCCTCGAACGCCAGGGATTGTTGCAAGCCTTATAATTTTCGATTGCCAAGTACGAGAGCAATGCGAAGCGATGGCGGGCCACAGCAAGTGGGCGAACATCAAGCACAAGAAGGCGGCCGCCGATGCGAAGCGCGGCAAGGTCTTCACGCGCCTCATCAAGGAAATCACCGTCTCCGCGCGCCTGGGGGGCGGTGATCCATCGTCCAATCCTCGCCTGCGCCTCGCGATGGACAAGGCGATGGATCAGAACATGCCGAAGGACACGATCGAGCGCGCGATCAAGCGCGGCGCCGGCGGCCTCGAAGGCGTGAACTACGAGGAAATCCGCTATGAGGGCTACGGCATCAACGGGGCGGCGGTCATCGTCGACTGCCTGACGGACAACCGCACGCGCACGGTGGCCGACGTTCGCCACGCGTTCTCGAAATACGGCGGCAACCTCGGCACCGACGGATCGGTCGCGTTCCTCTTTCGCCACGTCGGGCAGATCGTGTTCGCGCCCGGCAGCGACGAGGACAAGGTGATGGAGGCGGCGATCGACGCCGGCGCCGAGGACGTCGTCACCAACGACGACGGCAGCCTCGAGGTGCTGACGACGCCGAACGATTTCATCGCGGTGAAGGATGCGCTCGCGAAGGCGGGCCTCGCGTCCGAGTTCGCCGAAGTGACGATGAAGCCGATCACCGAAGTCGACATGCGGGGCGAGGATGCGCAGCGCATGCAGAAGCTCATCGACGCGCTCGAATCGCTCGACGACGTGCAGGACGTGTACACGTCCGCGGTCATCGAGGAGACGTCGGCGTGAGCGCGAAGGGCCGCCCCGAGCGCGAACGAGCCCCGCAAGCGGGCAGCGCGTAGGGTATTCCAGCGCGGCGCCCGCCTTCGCGTTCATGCGCCGCATCCTCGGCATCGATCCCGGCCTTCGCGTCACCGGCTTCGGCATTCTCGAAGCCGAGGCGAACGTGCTCGTGTACGTGAAAAGCGGCTGCATCAGGACCGAAGGCAAGAGCTTGCCGACGCGGCTTGGCGTGATCGTGCGCGACCTCGCGCATGTGATCGCCGAAGAGCGGCCGACCGAGGTGGCGGTCGAGAAGGTGTTCGTCAACGTCAATCCGAATTCGACGCTGCTGCTCGGTCAGGCGCGCGGGGCGGCGATCGCCGCGGCGGTGCTCGCCGGATTGCCGGTGACCGAATACACGGCGGGCCAGGTGAAGCAGGCGGTGGTCGGCGGCGGACGCGCGATGAAGCCGCAGGTACAGGAGATGGTGCGGCGGCTGCTGAACCTGCCGGGCGTGCCGGCCACCGATGCCGCCGATGCGCTTGCCGCGGCCATCTGCCACGCGCACGCGTCGAGCGGCCTCGGCGCGTTCGCGCAGCGCAGCTATCGGCTGCGCAACGGCCGCATGCTCGCGTGACCGCCGATGCGATAATGCCGCGCCTTCGCACCGCCCTACCCCAATGATCGGCCGCCTCACCGGCATCCTCGTCGACAAGACTCCGCCGCAGCTCACGCTCGACGTCCAGGGCGTCGCCTACGAGGTCGACGTGCCGATGAGCACGTTCTACAACCTGCCGCAGAACGGCGAGCGCGTGACGCTCTACACGCATCTCGTCGTGCGCGAGGACGCGCACCTGTTGTACGGCTTCGGCACCGAAGGCGAACGCCGCGCGTTCCGCCAGCTTCTGAAGGTCAACGGCATCGGCGCGAAGATCGCGCTGTCGCTGCTGTCCGGATTGTCGGTGACCGAGCTTTCGCAGGCCGTCACGCTGCAGGAAACCGCGCGGCTGACGCGCGTGCCCGGCATCGGCAAGAAAACCGCGGAGCGCCTGCTGCTCGAGCTCAAGGACAAGCTCGGCGCCGACCTCACGCAAGCAGTCGGCATCCACCGCGCGCAGCCGGCGACGTCGGATATCATGCACGCGCTCGTCGCGCTCGGTTACAGCGAGCGCGAGGCTACGTCGGCGATCCGCGAGCTGCCCGAAGGTGTCGGCGTGGCGGACGGCATCAAGCAGGCGTTGAAGCTGCTCGCCAAATCGTGAAACGCCCGACGAACGCCCGCAAGCGCTCAGGAGCCTGACGCGCGATGGCCATCGAGCACGACGAACTCGCGCGCGTCGTCGCGGGCAAGAGCGAAGGCGTGTCGGAGGACGTCGTCGAGCGCGCGCTGCGTCCGCGCCGGCTCGACGAATACATCGGCCAGCGCAAGATCCGCGATCAGCTCGGCATCTTCATCGAGGCCGCGCGCGGCCGCGGCGAAGCGCTCGATCACGTGCTGCTGTTCGGTCCGCCGGGGCTTGGCAAGACGACGCTGTCGCACATCCTCGCGCACGAGCTCGGCGTGAATCTGCGCCAGACGTCGGGGCCCGTGCTCGAGCGTCCCGGCGATCTCGCCGCGTTGCTCACGAACCTCGAGCCGCGCGACGTGCTGTTCATCGACGAGATCCACCGCCTCTCGCCCGTCGTCGAGGAAATCCTCTATCCGGCGCTGGAGGATTTCCAGATCGACATCATGATCGGCGAAGGCCCGGCCGCGCGCAGCGTCAAGATCGATCTGCATCCGTTCACGCTCGTCGGCGCGACCACGCGCGCGGGCATGCTGACCAATCCGCTGCGCGACCGCTTCGGCATCGTCGCGCGGCTCGAGTTTTATTCGCCGCAGGAGCTGACCGAAATCGTGGCGCGCTCCGCGCGCCTCCTCGAGATCGACGTCGCGGCCGAAGGCGCGCTCGAGATCGCGAAGCGCTCGCGCGGCACGCCGCGGATCGCAAATCGGCTCCTGCGGCGCGTTCGCGACTTCGCGCAGGTGCGCGCGTCGGGCCACGTGACGCGCGACGTCGCCGATGCCGCGCTGTCGATGCTCGACGTCGACGCGAGCGGCCTCGACGTCATGGACCGCAAGCTCTTGTCGACGATGCTCGACAAGTTCGCAGGCGGCCCGGTGGGCGTCGACAACCTCGCCGCCGCGATCGGCGAGGAGCGCGACACGATCGAGGACGTGCTCGAGCCGTACCTGATCCAGCAGGGCTTCCTGCAGCGCACCGCACGCGGCCGCGTCGCAACCCCGCTCGCCTGGCGTCACTTCGGCCTCGCGATGCCGGGCAACGACGGCGAACTCTTTCCCGGCACGTGAGCGATTTCCGGTTCGCGCTGCGCGTCTACTACGAGGACACCGACGCCGCGGGCATCGTCTACTATGCGAACTACCTGCGCTTCATGGAGCGCGCGCGCACCGAGTGGCTCGAAGCACTCGGCTTTCCGCTCGCGGCGTTCGAGGCGGCCCACGGCGTCATGTTCGCCGTCACGCGCGCCGAGATCGATTTCCTGCGGCCTGCACGCCTGAACGACCGGCTCGACGTCACCGTCGCGCCGCGGGCGGTGCGTGGCGCCCGCCTCGACGTGGCGCAGGAGATCCACCGCGGCGACGAATCGCTCGTGCGCGGCCTGATCGTGCTCGCGTGCGTCGATGTCGCGCGGCTGCGTCCGGCGCGCATCCCGCGCGTGCTCGCCGAGCGGCTGCAAGTGAGCCGGCCATGAATCCTCGCGCAACGCATACCTCGACCCTGCCATCGTGCCCGTAAACGTCCACACCGACCTCTCGTTCCTCACGCTGATCGTCCATGCGTCGGTCATCGTGCAGGCGATCATCGCCCTCCTCGCCCTGCTCTCGCTGTGGTCGTGGTGGCAGATCTTCCTGAAGCTCTTCCAGCTGCGGCGTCTCGGCCGCGAAACCGACGCGTTCGAAGACGCGTTCTGGCAGGGCGGCAACCTCGAGACCCTCTATCGCAAGGTCGGGCAGGTGCAGGTGGGCGGCGGCCTCGAGCACATCTTCAGCGCGGGCTTTCGCGAGTTCGCGAAGCATCGCCGGCAGGGCAGCCCGTCCGATGTCACGCTCGACGCCGCACGGCGCGCGATGCGCGCGGCGTACCAGCGCGAGATCGACGCGATCGAATCGCACCTCGCCGGGCTCGCCACCGTGGGCTCGGTATCGCCCTACATCGGCCTCTTCGGCACGGTATGGGGAATCATGAACGCGTTCCGCGGCCTCGCGAATGTCAGCCAGGCGACGCTGGCGAACGTTGCTCCGGGTATCGCCGAAGCGTTGATCGCCACCGCGATCGGCCTCTTCGCCGCGATCCCGGCGTTCGTCGCGTACAACCGCTTCACGCACGACGTCGACCGGCTCTCGGTGCGCTTCGAAACGTTCATCGAGGAGTTTTCGAACATTCTGCAAAGGCAGGGATGAGGCGTGCCTAGCTCCATGCGCCACGGTCGCCGCCGGCCGGTGAACCAGATCAACGTCGTGCCGTACATCGACGTGATGCTGGTGCTGCTCGTCATCTTCATGGTCACGGCCCCCCTCGTCGCACCGGGCGAAATCCAGCTGCCTTCCGTCGGGTCGAAGCTCACGCAGGCGCAGGATCCGATCTACGTGAACCTGAACAAGGACAAGTCGATCACGGTCGTGGACAAGTCGACGCCGAGCGCGCGCTCGCAGAACGCGTCGTTCGACAACGTGGCCGATCAGGTGCAGTCGATGTTGGGAGGCATGGAGCGCCCCGTGGTCATTCAGGCCGACAAGGGTGCACAATATGACGATGTCATCAGGATCCTCGACCGGCTGCAGCTCGCGGGCGTGAAGCGCGTCGGCCTCCTCGCCCGCCCCACCCCATGACCCCTTCCAGCGCGCTTTCCCCGATGGATCGTCCACCGCAGCGGCGAAGCACGCGCGGCAAGTGGACGTCGCTCGCGCTCGCGGTGGTCGTGAACCTGCTGTTCGTCGGCGTGCTCGTGTTCTCGATGTCATGGCAGAACCGCGAGCCCGAAGCGGTCACCGCCGAGCTGTACGCGCCGCCACCGCCGCCCGCACCCGCGCCGCGCGTGCACGCGCCGGCACCGCAGCCGATGCAACCGCCGCCGCCTGAACCGGCGCCGCCGAAACCCGTCGCGAAAGCTCCCCCGGCCGTCGAGAAGCCGGCAGTGCCCGACGCCGACATCGCGCTGAAGGCGAAGCGCGAAGCGGAGAAGCGCCAGCAGGAGCTCGCGCAACAGGAGGCGAAGCGGCAGGAGGAACTGCGCAAGCAGGACGAAGCGCGCAAGCAGGACGAAGCGCGCAAGCAGGACGAAGCGCGCAGGCAGGAGGAAATCCGCCGGCAGGACGAAGCGCGCAAGCAGGACGAGTTGCGCAAGCAGCAGGCGGCACAGCAGGCCGAGCAGAAGCGTCAGGCCGAACTGAAGGAGCGCCAGCAGAAGCAGATCGAGGCGATGCGCGCGCAGGCGGCCAAGGAGGAGCAGCTGCGCCGGCAGGCGGAACGCGAGCAGACGATGCGCGCGCAGGCCGAACGCGAAGCGAACATGCGTGCGCAAGCCGAGCGCGAGTCGCGCATGCGCGCGCAGGCCGAGCAGGAAGCGCGCATGCGCGCGGAGCACGCGGCCGCGGGCGCGGCACGCTCACGCGCGGAGGCGGATTGGATCAATCGCATCCGCAGCCGCATCCGCAACAACATCAACCTGCCGGCCGACATGTCCGGCAATCCGGAGGCGGTCTTCGACGTCGTGCAGCTGCCGACCGGCGAGATCATCGACGTGAAGCTGCGGAAGTCGAGCGGCGTGCCCGCGTACGACAACGCCGTGCAGCGCGCGATCCTCAAGTCGTCGCCGCTGCCGAAACCGCCCCAGGCCGACATGTTCGAGCGCAGCCTCGAGCTGCGCTTCCGGCCGCTGGATCAGTGACGGTCGGACGGCGGGCCTCGCGCCGCTCTTGATTCAGTCCGTGCCGGTGCGCGCCTGCTTCTCCACGATCTGGATCGCCGCCCAGCTCCAGTCGGCGCGCTGCTCGACCAGCTGCCGCAGTGCCACCGTGTAGATCGAGCGCCCCGTCATCAGGATCAGCTTGCGTCCCTCCGCGTATTCTTGGGTGGGGATCACGACCGTCTTGACGACGAGCGGCTTGTCGGGCCGCGACGGCGGCGGCAGGTACAGGCCTTCGAAGCGCGGACCCATCATCGACGCATCGAGGCCGTTGACGACGATGCCGAGCTCCTGGTTGGTTTCGCGCTTCGCATAGAGCGTGACCGCCACGGCGCGCTCGGCGATCAGCGACACGCCCGCTTCGACGTCCTCGTTCGACAGCTTGTTCAGGCGCCGCACGACGCCGAGTACCCAGTGCGACGCATCGCCGGGCTTGACGGCCACGAGCGAGCCCAGCATCAGCGTCTGGCCGACGCCGCCCCCTGCGCAGATGCGCAGCCCCGCGACGCTGCGGTCGCGCACCTGCCACATCGGATCGGGGAACGACGCGAGGCTCGACGACAGCGTGTCGGCTTCGTCGGGCACGCGCGGCTTCGGGCGCGCCGGACCGGCGACCGCGTACACCTCGATCTCCTCTCCCGTTTGCGTGTCCGCGGGTGCGTCGGACACGGCCCTGCCGAGTTCGTGCTGGATGCGCGCGAGGCCGATGCGCACGCGTGCGCCGAGCGCGCACGGCGTGCGCGGATCGCGCCGCAGGTCGGTGTTGAGATTGGGCGCGACCGCCGCACGCACCTTGTCGAGAATCATCGCGCGCTGGTGGTTGAGCGGTCCCACCGGCCCCTGATCGGTTTCCTCGGAATGGCGGAGCGCGGCGAGCGTCATGTCGAGCTGGTTCGCAAGCGGCGTGGTGTCGACATAGCGCAGCATCGAGCCCGATTCCTGTCCGGTGCGACGGACGAGGCCCGCGCGCCCCGCGACGTCGACGTAGAACCCCTCCATCGTCTTCGGCAGCGCAACGAGTTCGAGCCTGCGGCTCCAGCCGCGCACCTGCGCCACTGCCCAGTCGAGATTCGCAGGCGACAGGTTGCCGCTGTTCAACTGATGCACGAGGAGCGCGTAGACGTATTCCTGCTCGACCGTCCATTGCGTTGCGTGTCCGCCGCTCGCCCCGAGCGACGTGGCGACGCGATCGACGCCGAGCTCGCTCGCGCGCATGTAGGCGCGATGCAATTCGAGCCACTTGGCGGGGATCCAGCGCTCGTGGCGGCACACGCGAAGCTTCGCGTCGGTGCCGTAGTAGTGGATGAGGCGCGCGAAGAGCACGGGCACGTGCGGCTTGAAGCGGCCGTTGGCGGCGGGCGCCAGCGCGGCTTCGAGCACGCGCTGGTACGCGACGATGAATGCCTGCGCGAGATCGAGGCTGCCCTGCCAGATGCGTGCGGACACCTTCGGCGCCGATTCCAGGCTGTCGACGTACTGCTTGAACAGTTGTCGGCGGTCGGCGCCGAGCGCGGCGTCGACGTATTGCAGCGCCTCGCAGCGCGCCACGTCGAACGCGCGCCGCGACTGGCGCATCTCGTCGAAAGCACGCAGCACGAGCTGCTGCCGCGCGACGACGTCGAGCGACGGGAGCTGGCGTAGCCATCCCGTGGCGGATTTGACCGAAACGATCGGATCGGCCGTGTCGCGCGAAGCCGGCGACAGAAACGCGAACATCGCTCCCATGTAGATGACCCGAAGCGGATAAAATGACGGAGCGCCGGATCCCGGCGACCGCGCCGAAGCTTCCTTCGGCGCCCTTTACATCCCGAGGTCTTCGCATGGCGATACGCATTGGCGCTCGTGCCATTCGGGCACGCATCGCCCCTGTGGCTTACGCAATCGCGCTTTCGTGCATGGTGCTCTACGCAGTGCCTGCCACGAGCGCGTCGACCCCTGACGAGCAAGGAAAAAGCAAGTTGGATGCCACGCAAAGCGAGTTGAAGAAAATCGATGTGAAACAGGGGCATGGCGCCGAAGCCGTCGCCGGCCACGGCGTTGTAGTCCACTACACCGGCTGGCTCTACGACAGTTCGAAGCCCGATTCGCACGGCGCGAAATTCGACAGTTCGCGCGATCGCGGCACGCCGTTCCGGTTCGTGCTGGGCCAGGGCCGCGTGATTCGCGGCTGGGACGAAGGCGTGGCCGGCATGAAGGTGGGCGGGCAGCGAACGCTCGTGATTCCGTCACAGCTGGGCTACGGCGCGCGCGGGGCGGGTGGCGTGATTCCGCCGAACGCGACGCTGATCTTCGACGTCGAACTGCTCGACGTCGAGTAGACGAACGGATGATGCTGCCGATGCTGCCCCGCGCTGGCCGCGGGAAGGCGAAGCGTCGCCTGGATTACCGCCCGCCCGCCTTCCTCGTCGACGATCTCGCGCTCGAATTCGATCTCGACCCCGACGCCACCGAAGTCACGGCGACGTACGCGTTCCGGCGCAACCCGCACGCCGATGCCGTCGATCGCCACGCGCCGCTCGCCCTCGACGGCGAGCAGCAGACACGGCTGCGCGTTGCGCTCGATGGCGTAGCGTTGCCGCGCGACCGCTACAGCGTCGCCGATGCGACGCTCACGCTGAAGGACGCGCCCGATCGCGGCACGCTCACGATCCGCACGCAGATCGCGCCGGCGGCGAACGCCGCGCTCGAAGGCCTCTACGTCTCGTCGGGCGTGTTCTGCACGCAATGCGAGCCCGAAGGGTTTCGGCGCATCACGTATTTCCTCGACCGCCCCGACGTGCTCGCACGCTACCGCGTGACGCTGCGCGCCGATCGTGCGCGCTACCCGGTGCTGCTGTCGAACGGCAATCTCGTCGACACGGGCCCGCTCGACGACGGCCGCCACTTCGCGACCTGGCACGATCCGTTTCCGAAGCCGACGTATCTTTTCGCCGTGGTCGCCGGCGACCTCGCGTCGCTGGAAGACACGTTCGTCACGCGCTCGGGTCGCCACGTCGCGCTGCGCATCTACGCGAGCGCTGCGAACATCGGGCGCTGCCACTACGCGATGCGCTCGCTCAGGAACGCGATGCGCTGGGACGAGGAGCGCTTCGGCCGCGAGTACGACCTCGACACGTTCATGATCTTCTGTGCCGACGACTTCAACCTCGGCGCGATGGAGAACAAGGGCCTCAACATCTTCAACAGCCGGCTCGTGCTCGCCGACCCGGCGATGGCCACCGACGCCGACTACAACGCGATCGAAGGCGTGATCGGCCACGAGTACTTCCACAACTGGAGCGGCAACCGCGTCACCTGCCGCGACTGGTTCCAGTTGTCGCTGAAGGAAGGACTCACCGTGTTTCGCGACCAGGAATTCTCGAGCGACCTCGGGTCGCGCGCGGTCGAGCGCATCGGCGCCGTCGAGTACCTGCGCCGCGAGCAGTTCGCCGAGGACGCGGGACCGATGGCGCATCCGGTGCGGCCCGACGAGTACCAGGAGATCAACAATTTCTACACGGCGACCGTCTACGAGAAGGGCGCCGAGGTGATCCGCATGCAGCACGCGCTGCTCGGACCCGAGCGCTTCCGGCGCGCGATAAACCTCTATTTCGACCGCCACGACGGGCAGGCCGTCACGTGCGATCACTTCGTGCAGGCGATGCAGGACAGCTCGGGCGTCGACCTTGCGCAGTTCCGCGGCTGGTACGCGCAGGCCGGCACGCCCAAGATCGGCGTGCACGGCAATTACGACGCCGCATCGCGCACGTACACGCTCGACGTCGAGCAGAGCCTGCCGAACGGCGGCAGGCGCAAGCCGCCGCTGCACGTCCCGATGGCGATCGGGCTGCTCGCACCCGACGGTCACGACATGCCGATTCGGCTGCGCGGCGAAGCAACGGCGGGCGAAACCACGCGCACGCTGGAGCTCACCGAGCGTACGCATCGCTTCGAATTCGTCGACGTGCCGGAACAGCCGGTGCCGTCGCTGTTCCGCGGTTTCTCCGCGCCCGTCAACGTCGGCTACGACTATCGTGACGAGGAACTGGTGCTGCTCGCCGCGCACGACAGCGATCCCGTCAATCGCTGGGATGCGTCGCAGCGCGCGTTCATCCGCGCGATCCTCGACCTCGCCGCCGCGCATCGCGAAGGCGCGCCGCTCGAGCTGCCGCCGATGCTCGCACGTGTGGCCGCCGTGCTGCTCGAAGACGAGCGCAGCGACCCGGCGCTGCTCGCGCTGGCGCTCGCGATGCCCGACCCGGCGTACGTGGCGTCGCTCGAGGACACGATCGAGCCCGATGGCATCGCCGCCGCGTGGCGCTTCGTCGAGCGTGGGCTCGCGCTTCGGCAGCGCGCGCTGTTCGAGCACGCGTATGCGCGGCAGCGTCCGCGCGAAGCGTATGCGCCGACGACCGCACAGGCCGGAATGCGCCGCATGTCGAACCTGTGCCTGCGCTACCTCGGCGCACTCGACGACGACGCGTCGCACGCGCTGGCAACCCGGCAGTACGAGCGTGCGGACAACATGACCGACGCGATCGCGGCGCTCTTCGCGCTGCGCGATTCCATGTCGGTCGCGCACGACGCGCTGTACGCCGCGTTCGAGGCGAAGTGGCGCGACGAGCCGCTGGTGCTCGACAAGTGGTTCGCGCTGCAGGCGAAGAGCCTGCGCGACGACACGCTCGCGACCGTACGCACGCTGCTCGCGCATCCGCGCTTCAACGCGCGCAATCCGAATCGCGTGCGCTCGCTCGTCGGATCGTACGCGCTCGGCAACTTCGCGCGGTTCAATGCGCAGGACGGTGCAGGCTACGCGTTCGCCGCCGAGCAGGTGCGCGCGCTCGACGCGACGAACCCGCAGCTCGCGGCGACGATCGCCGGCGCGTTCAACCTGTGGAAACGCTACGCGGAACCGCGGCGCGGATCGATGCAGCAGTGCCTGCAGCGGATCGCGAAGACGCCGAACCTGTCGCCGGATGTCACGGAAGTGGTCACGCGGACGCTCGGAAGCTGACGTCGCGCGCGGCCCTCACCGTCTCGACCCGCGGAGACGAAGCGAACGCCGCCGGTAGCGCAGCGGCTGCTTACCAGTACGTCTCCAGCGTGACGTGCCCCGGCTCCTTGCGCCGGTGCCGACGCATCCCGCGCGTCGCCAGCACCTTCTGCACGTCGTCGACCATCGCGGGATTGCCGCACAGCATCGCGTGGGCAGATTCGACCGTCAACGGCACGCCGGCCCGGGCCTCCAGCCGGCCGTCCTCGATCAGTGCCGGAATGCGCCCCGGAAGCGCATCGGGCCAAGGCTCGCGGCTCACGACGGGCACGTAGCGAAAGCGTCCCTCGTGCGCACGCGCGATGCCGCCGATCTCCTCGCGAAACGACAAGTCGCGCCCGAGGCGCACGGCGTGCACGAGCACGACGTTCGCGAACTTGTCCCACGGACCCTCGGTGCGGAGCATCGACAGGAACGGGCCGATGCCGGTGCCGGTCGAGACGCACCACAGCGTATCGGCTTCCACGGTCTCGTCGAGCGTGAACAAGCCGCTCGCGCGCGGCGCGAGCCAGATCGGCGCGCCGACGTCGAGCGCAGCAAGGCGCGGCGACAACGGCCCTTCCGCCACCACGTTGAAATAGAACTCGTGCAGCGGCTGCGACGGCGGATTCACGAACGAATAGGGCCGCGCGATCATCGGGTCCTTCGAACCCTCGGGCGCGGGCAGCGCGAGGCGCGCGAACTGCCCGGCGACGAACGTGAGCTGCGGCGCGTCGACCTGAAGCAGGTGCAGCGTGTCGAGGAAGCGGCGGCGCCCCGCGACGCGGCCCTCGATCCAGGTGGCCAATCCGGTACTCCCGCTAAAATTCCATTATGCCAACGCGCCGGACCGTGTCCCCGCTGCAAGGCAAGCGCGTGCATCTGCGTCCGCCGCGGCGCAGCGACGAAGCCGCGTTCCTCGCGAGCGCGCAGCGCAGCCGCACGATGCACCGCGGCTACGTGCAGCCGCCGCTCACGCCCGACGCGTTCGCGGTCTACCTGGCGCGCTACCGGAAGGTGGCCGACCCGAGGCATCTCGCGTTCCTCGTGGTGCGCAGTGAAGACGATGCGCTCGCGGGTGTCGTCAACTTCTCGGAGATCGTGCGGGGCGTGTTCCTTTCCGCGTACGTCGGTTATTTCGGTTTCGCGGGCATGGCCGGGCGCGGCTACATGACCGAAGGATTGGCACTCGCGCTCGACTTCGCGTTTCGCGATGCAAGGCTGCACCGCGTCGAAGCGAACGTGCAGCCGGGCAATGCGCGCTCGCTCGCGCTCGTCGAGCGCGTCGGCTTCGTGCGCGAAGGCTATTCGCGGCGCTACGTGAAGATCGGCGCACGCTGGCGCGACCACGTGCGCCTCGCGCTCCTCGCCGAGGATTGGCCGCGCAGGCGCGCGGCGCTGCGCAGGGCCTGCGCGGGACGCGAATGACGACGCTCGCGCGCATTGCGGGCGTCGCCGCCGCGCTTGCCGCCGTGTCGTGTGCGTCGACGCCCGCGCTCGTGCGCGACTCGCCGCGCGTCGCCGAGCGGCGTCCGATCGCGCCCTATGCCGACGCCGAGGTGTGCGGCGACCTCGCACGCGGCGATCGCCTCGACTATCGCTTCGAGGCGAGCGTGCCGGTCGACTTCGATCTCCGCTACCGCGAAGGCGGCGCGGTGGTGTCGCCGATCGTGCGGGAACGGTCGACCGGCGACAGCGGCATCTTCGAAGCGCGCATCGCCGAGCGTTATTGCGCGCATTGGCAGGCGGGACCGGCAGGCACGCTGCTCGATTACCGCATCGAGATCCGCGGTCCCGCGGGCTCGCCTCAGAGCTCGTCGTAGCGGTACGTACGGGCGTCGTCGACCTCGCCCGTCACGAGGCGCGCCACGACCTTGCGCGCGACGACGTGCGGCGCGACGAGTTGTCCCTGGCTGTGGAAGCCGCGGAACATCCCGACGCTCGGCAGTTGCGACGGCGGCTGCGAACGCGCGTACGCCTGCATCGGCGTGTCGATGACGCCCGGGCGCAGCGTGATCGCGCGAAAGCGCGGCGACGCGTGCTCGGCCGACAACATGCGCGTCAGCATCTCGAGACCCGCCTTCGCGATGCAATAGAGCGCTTCACCCGGGATCGGATGCGACGCCGCGCCGGACGACACGTTGATGATGCGACGTTCGACCGCATCGTCGTCGAACGTGCGGCAGAAAAGATCGGCAAGCACGGCCGGCGCCGCGAGGTTCAAGGCGAGCGAGCGGTCGATCGCGTCAACGTCGAGCACGCCGAGCACGCCGGCGGGCTCGATCGTCGCGGCGTTATTGACGAGGCATACGCGATCGGGTTGCACGGCGGCGACGCTCGCAAGCGCCGATGCGAGGATCGGCGCGGCAACACGTACGTCGGACAGATCGCAGGGCACGAACGCGTAGCGCTCGCCGCTCAGCGAAGACGACGATCGGCGCCCGATGCCAAGCACGCGCCCACCCCGCGCGAGGAGTTCGGCCGCGAGCGCCTCGCCGAGGCCCTGCGAAACGCCGGTGACGATTGTGTAAGGCAGCATCAAGGGTCGGCGCCTACCTTTTTCCACGGATTCTCGACATTGTCTCCGTCGTCGCCCAAATGCAGGGTCGGACCCTGGTTCTCCCGCTACTTCTGGCCGGACAACGCGATCAGCACGACGACGATCACCACCAGCACGATCAGCGCGATCTTCCAAGGGCTCTTCGGATACTGGCCCGCGAGCGCGCCGGTCACGCCATTCATCACGCACTGGAAGCTGCGCGCGCCATAGCTGTACTGGAGCAGCCAGACCGGCGCGAGCACGTGCTTGAACGTCTGCTGCGAATAGTCGGGATGTACGGCGAGGTTGCGGTACGTGTCGCCCGGCACCTGCGCGCCGCACAGCATCGCGAGCTTCGCGTCCATGTCGGCGCGCGCGCGTTGCGCGGCGCCGACGAGATCGATCTGGTAGCGCTCGACCACCCAGCCCGCCACGTACGCGGCATCGTACGGCTTCAGCTCCTTCGTCGGAAAGGGCTCGACGCCGCGAATCAACGGCGGCTGCACGCCCACCGACGCGCACACGAGATCGTCGTCGAAGAAATGCGTCACGTGGCCCGCAGCCGGCACGAAGCGGACCTTGCGCACCTGCTGTGTGCGCGGCTGGCCGTTCACGTACACGGTCTGCGTTTCGTAGTAGTAGTGCCCGGCCTCGGCCGTCCAGTCGGCTTCGACGTGCGCGTCGAACGTCCAGTACGGCAGGTACACGCCACGAACGGTGTCGGTGAGCGCGCGCTTCTTCAGCGCCGACGGCGCGAGCCACAGCCTTGCGTACCAGCGGCGAATGCCCTCGCGCGCGGCGCTTTCGTCGACGTGAAACGGCAGCACGCTTTCCGGCCGGAGCGCGGGCTTCGTCTCCGTGTACGGCACGAGTTGCGCGGAGCCGCAGAACGGGCAGTTCTGCGCCTGGCGTTTCGGGTCGAGCATGGAGATCGCGTTGCAGCTCTGGCAGCGCACCTGCCGCGCCTCGGCGAGAAAGCCGCGCGACGAATCGGGCAGCGTGTGCAAGGCCGCAACGAGGTCGTGCTCGACGATCGCGCGGGCGGCGTCGATGCGCGCCGGCGACACCGTGCCGCAGAACGGGCACCCGAGCGCCTGCTTCGCAGGATTCCACACCGCCTCGCCGCCGCAGGCCGGGCAGGCGAATTTCGCCCGCGCGTGGGCAACCGCCTCGCCCGTCACGCGATGGTCCTCGTACGATGGACCCGAATTACGACTGCAGGAACGCGTCGACGGCGGATTTCGTCACGCGCCATTGCGTGCCGATCTTCTTGCCCTTGAGGTCCCCGGCTTCGAGGCTCGCGAGCACGTCCGACTCGGCGACGCCGAGCATCTGCGCCACCTGCGCGGGATTCATGACTTCGATGCCCGCGGCGCCGTTGGCCGGCGCCGGCGCTTCGATGCTTTTCGTCGCCTGCGCCATGATGCCGCCGGGCTGGTTCAGCATCTGCTGCGCAAGGCCAAGGCCGACGGCCATTTCCGCACCGATGGCCGCGACGCCGCCGTTGCCCCCCGCGCCCATCCCTTGCCCCATCTGGTACTTCACGTAGTCGTTCAGGTTGCCGACCGCGGCCATGCTCGAGCGCTTGTCGATCGCCTGCTCGACTTCCGGCGGCACCGACACGTTCTCGACGATGAACGACGTCATCTCGAGGCCGTACTTGGTGCCGATGATCGGATTGATGATCGGCAGCAGCGCTTCGCCGAGTTCCTGATAGCGCGCGGCGACGTCGAGCGCGGGGATCTTTGCCTGCGCGAGCGCATCGGAGAACACGCTCACGATGCGCGAGCGCATCGTGTCGTTGAATTCGTCGATCCGGAAGTGATCGTCGGTGCCGGCCACTTCCTTCAGGAACTTCGGCACGTCGGCGACGCGAAAATCGTACGTGCCGTATGCGCGGAGGCGCACGATGCCGAAATCCTGGTCGCGCATCATCACCGGGTTCGCGGTCCCCCACTTGTTGCCGGTGAAAAGCCGCGTGACGACGTAGTAGACATCGGCCTTGAACGGACTCTGGAACAGGTACTTCCAGCCTGCGAGGTCGGTGAGGAGCGGGATGTTCTGCGTCGTCAGTGAATACTTGCCGGGACCGAAGCGATCGCCGAACTGGCCGAGGTAGACGAACTGCGCGACCTGCGATTCGCGCACGATCAGCTGCGCGCCGTTCTTGATCTCCTTGTCCTCGTCGGGGAAGCGGTACGACAGCGTGTCGCGCGAGTCGTCCGTCCACTCGATGATGTCGATGAACTGCTTGGTGATGAAGTCCAGGATCGCCATGTCCCCCCCCCGAATGGTGTCCGCGCGGAAATCCGGGTCAGAGATGTATTTCCAAAAGGAACGACTTCGCCGGTGCGAGCCCTTGCAGGAAATACATCTCTGACCCGGATTTCCCCCTGCTACTTCTGCGACGCGAGCTTCTTCGCCTCCGCCTCCGCCGACGTCATCTCCTTCTCGAGTTGCGGCAGCGGCAGCGCGCCGGGGATCATCGTTCCGTCAGCGAAGATCAGCGTGGGCGTCGCGTTGATGTGCAGCGAGTTGCCGAGCGCCTGCGTCTTCGCGACCGGATCGCCGCAATCACCCTTGTTGTCGGGCAGCTTGCCCGACGCGAAGAACGTATCCCAGGCCTTCGCCTTGTCGGCCGAGCACCAGATCTGCTTCGACTTCTGCGCCGCGTTCGGATGCAGCTGGTCGATCGGGAACAGGAACGTGTAGATCGTGACGTTGTCGAGCCCCTTCATCTCGGTTTCGAGGCGATGGCAGAACGGGCAGTCGGCGTCGGAGAAGATGATGAGCTTGCGCGACCCGTCGCCCTTCACGCGCTTGAACGCGAGGTCGTAGGGCAGCTTCGCGACGTCGACGCGGTTCAGCTTGCGCGCGCGCGCCTCGGTCAGGTTCTGCTTCGTCGCAGTGTCGTAGAGCGACCCGACGAACACGTACGCCGCGCTCGGATCGGTATACACGAGGTTGTCGTCGAGCATCACCTCGTAGAGGCCGAGGTACCCGGACTTCGCGATGTGCGAGATCTGCGCGCCCGGAAACTTCTGCTCGAGCGTCTTGCGGATGGCCGCTGCCTCGGGCGTCGCGGGTGTGGCGTCGGTGGCCTTCAGCGTCGGCGTCGACGATGCGTTCTGCGCAAAGGCGCCCGGCGCGACCACGAGCGCCGCCGCCATGCCGATGGCGAGGGTACGCGCGACGTACCGCGACCACCGGTGTTCGATTCGTTGCATTCGATTCTCCAGGAAACTCTGTGGGGGGCCGGCTAGCGGAACGCCGGCTGCGCCAGCGCCCGCTTGACGAACGGGAGCCGATCGACCGCCGACAGCCCCGTGTTGCGCAATCTGCGAAGCCATGCGCCGCGCGGCGCGAACAGGCGTACGAGCCCGTCGGTGACTGCGTGCATCGCGAGCACGGGCTCGGCGCGCCGCCGGGCGAAGCGCTCGAGCAGGATCGGCGCGCCGACGTCGCGAACCGGGCCCCGCTCGGCCAGCACGTCGGCAAGCGCCTGCGCGTCGCCGAAGCCGAGATTAACACCCTGGCCGGCGAGCGGGTGAACGCCGTGCGCGGCGTCGCCGACGAGCGCGAGGCGATGGGCGATGGGCGTGGGCAGGCGCAGCGACGACAGCGGAAACGCCGCCGGCGCCGTGATCGGCGACAGCGCGCCGAGCGCGCTGCCGCCGGCGTCGGTGACGCGCAGGGCGAACGCATCGGGCGACAGCGCGAGCAGTTCCGTCGCGAGCGCGTCGGGGGCCGACCACACGATCGAGATGCGGCGCCCGGGCAGCGGCAGCCACGCGAGCACGCTGCCCTCGTCGCGAAACCATTGCCGCGCGCAGCCGTGATGCGACAGCTCGCACGCGAAATTGGCGACGACTCCCTGCTGGCCGTACGACCGTGGCTCCGCGGCGATGCCCGCCGACCGCCGCACCCACGAATGCACGCCGTCGGCGCCGACGACGAGCCGCGCCGCGAAGCGCCGGCCGTCGCCGAGCGTCAGCGTGCCTTCGTCGGCCGACCACGCGAGCGCGCCGAAATGCGCATCGGTGACGAAGTCGAGGCCGGACGTGTGCAGCGTGGGCAGCAGCGCGGCGCGGAGCGCGCGCTCCTCGACGATCCAGGCGAGCGCGCGCTCGCCCAATTCGTACGCGGAGAATTCGAGCATCGCGCCGGCGTCGCCCGCCACGCGCATCGTCTCGATCGCCTCGATGCGCTCGCTCGGCAACGCCTGCCATGCGCCGATCCGCGCGAGGAACGCCGCGCTGCCGGGGCTGATCGCGTACACGCGCGCGTCCCACGAATCGGGCTCCGGCACCGGTCGCGGGCCCGAGCCGTCGACCAGCACGACGCCGAGGCCGCTTCGCGCGAGTGCTGCGGCGAGTGCCAAGCCCACGAGGCCGCCGCCGGCGACGAGCACGTCGTGGCGCTCGATCCGATGAGTCGACTTCGCCGACTTCGGGGTCAGAGCCGCAAGTCCTTGGACTTGCGGCTCTGACCCCGAAGTTGCCGACCCCGAAGTCGGCGAAGTCGAACCGGAAGCCACGTCGGCGCGGCCGATTTCCTCGATCATGACCCGAGCACTTCGAGCACGATCTGCTGGTTCGTGTAGATGCAGATCTCGCCGGCGATGCGCAGGCTGCGCTCGACGATCTCGCGCGCCGACAGCGCCGTGTTGTCGAGCAGCGCGTTCGCCGCGGCCTGCGCGTACGGTCCGCCGGAGCCGATGGCGACGATGCCGTGCTCGGGCTCGAGCACGTCACCGGCACCGGTGATCACGAGCGATGCCGAGCGATCCGCGATGGCGAGCATCGCCTCGAGCCTGCGGAGCACGCGGTCGGAACGCCAGTCCTTCGCGAGTTCGACCGCCGCGCGCGTGAGATGCCCCTGGTGCTTCTCGAGCTTCGCCTCGAAGCGCTCGAACAGCGTGAACGCATCGGCCGTCGCGCCGGCGAACCCCGCCAGCACGCGGTCGTGATACAGGCGCCGCACCTTGCGCGCGCTCGCCTTGATCACGACCTGGCCGAGCGTCACCTGCCCGTCGCCGCCGAGCGCGACCGCGCCGTCGCGACGCACGGAAAGGATCGTCGTGCCGTGGAAGACCTCCGCCATCGTGCCGTCAGTCGATCTTGCGCACGAAATGGCGCGGCGAGATGCCGACGAGCAGCAACAGCGCGCGCACGATCGGCGACACCGCCTCGATCTGCACGGCCTTGCCCTGGCTCTCGATCCGCGCGATCGCGTTCAGCAGCGCGCCGGCGCACACGAAATCGACGCGCTCGACGCTGCGCATGTCGACGTGGACCTGCGGGTTCCGCGCCGCGACGTCGGCAAGGCGCTCGAGCGCAGGCGGCGATGCGCCCGCGAGCACGCCGTCGAACGCGACGACATCGCGGTCGCGAACGACGGACGACGCGGCCGGCGGGACCGACACCGGCTGCGGGCGGCGCGATGCGTCCGGCGGCGGCTCCCACGACGGCGGCGACAGCTCGAACGCGATGGCGAACGCGAGCGCGCGCTCGTCGAATGCTTCCTGCTCGTGCGCCCACTGCATCAGCTCGAGCGACAGCAGCCACGCACCTTCCCCGCCTTCGCGGCCCTTCGCCACCGCCTCCTCGAGCGCGCGGCGCAGCTTTTCCGGGCGCTGGATCGCGAGCTCCATCCGCTGGCTTCGCGCGCGGCCGAGCTCGTTCGCGAGCAGGCGCGCGCCGGCGTCGTCGAAGCCGGTGACCGACGACAGGTCGAGGCGTGCGCGCGGCACGCATTTCTCGAGCGCGCGCCGAAGGCCCTCGAGCTGCGACGCGCTCGCGTCGGAGAGCCTGCCGGTGACGGCGATGTAGCCGCCGCCGGCCGGGTGCTCGCCGGTGCCCGCCTTCGCCGATTCGTCCCACGACGGCGCCGAGCGCTCGAAGCCGACGACGAACTGCATGGCCAGGCGGTCGAATGCGTCGCGATCGCCGGCGCGCTGCAGCAGGTCGAAGAGCGCGAGCCACGCGAGCGGCGACAGCCGCGTTTCCGGATCGCTCGCGACGCCCTGCTCGAGCATTTCGCGCGCGGCAACGTCCTGGCCGTTCGCGAAGAGCAGCGCGGCGTTCTCGAGCACCGGAGATAGGCCGCCGCTGGTCTCGGCGACCTCGATCGACTTGGGCGCGGTCGACCAGTCGATGACGCTCGGCCCGCGCATGCTCGTGAGTCCGAGCGGCTCGAGCGCGACGGCCTTGCCCTTGCGGCTCGCAGCCTGCGCGAGCTCGCGCGCCGACATCACCTTCGGTTCGCGCGCGGGCTTGCGATCGCCCGATTTCGCCTCGGGCTTACGTGCCGACGGCTTGCCGAACAGCGCCATCCTGCTCCTTAAGCGCCTCCGCGCGACAGGTTCTGCATCGCGAATTCCCAGTTCAGGAGCTTGTCGATCACTGCGTTCGCGTAATCCGGCCGGCGATTCTGATAGTCGAGATAGTACGCGTGCTCCCACACGTCGATCGTGAGGAGTGCGGTCGCGCCCTTCGTCCACGGCAGCTCGGCGTTCGGCGTCTTCACGATGCGGAGCTTCCCGCCGTCGGAGACGAGCCAGCCCCACCCGGAGCCGAACTGCGTCGTGCACGCCGTGGCGAATTCCTTTTTGAAATTGTCGTAGCCGCCGAGGTCACTGTCGATCATCTGGGCGATGCGGCCGCTCGGCTTGCCGCCACCGCCCGGGCGCATGCAGCTCCAGTAGAACGTATGGTTCCATATCTGGGCCGCATTGTTGAAGATGCCCGTCTTGTCGGGCTTGCCGGCGGTGTCGCGGATCACCTGCTCGAGCGGCATCGACTCGTATTCCGTTCCCGCGGCGAGCTTGTTCAGGTTGTCGACGTACGCCTTGTGGTGCTTGCCGTAGTGGAACGACAGGGTGTTCGCCGAGATGACGGGTTCGAGCGCGTTCTCGGCGTACGGGAGGGGCGGCAGCGTGAACATTTCGTCGGGCTCCTTCGATCGGTGGGTGGAAATGGACGAAGGACGGCCCGCGCGTGCGCGCGGCCCGTCCGCCTGCGATCGAACGCCGGACGATTCAGTCGCCGTAGAGCTTCTGGACCCGTTCGCGGCGCTCCTGCGCCTCGATCGACAAGGTGGTCATCGGACGCGCGATGAGTCGCGGGACACCGATCGGCTCGCCGGTTTCCTCGCAGTAACCGTAGCTGCCGTCCTCGATCATGCGCAGGGATTTTTCGACCTTCTTCAAAAGCTTGCGTTCCCGGTCGCGCGTGCGCAACTCGAGCGTGTATTCCTCCTCCAGCGTCGCGCGATCCGACGGGTCGGTGGTGATTTCGTTCTCGCGCAGATGCTCGCCGGTGTCGTCGGCGTTGCGCAGGATCTGGTCGCGAATGTCTTCGAGCCGCTTGCGGAAGAACGCAAGCTGCGCGTCGTTCATGTAGTCCTTTTCCGGCGCTTTCAGGATGTCCTCCTCCGTCAGCTCCCGGGGCAGTTTTTTCACTGCAATTGCAGTTTTGGTGGCCATGCTTCGATCCATCCTTGAGCTTCGTACCGTCGCGACGTCAGGCATTGCACATCCCCTATCCGGTCAATCGCCGCGCCCTCGTGCGAAATTGCACATTATAACCTGCGACGGACCGGCCAAGCGAACTGCCGCCGCCCCCCGCCGCCGGTCGTCCTTCGTGCGAAGGACGCGGCTACAATAATTGAAAAACAATGGCTTCAATGTCACTTCGCCGCATCAGGCTCGTCCGCCCCGACGACTGGCACGTCCACCTGCGCGACGGCCCGGCCCTCGCAGCCGTCGCCCCTGCAACTGCAGAGGCCTTCGGGCGAGCAATCGTCATGCCGAACCTGAAACCGCCGGTGACGACGGCGGCAGGCGCCGCGCATTACCGCGAGCGCATTCTCGCCGCGCTCCCCGCCGGCAGCCGCTTCACGCCGCTCATGACGCTCTACCTCACCGACGAGACGTCGCCCGCGGAAATCGCGCGCGCGAAGGCGAGCGGATTCGTGCACGCGGTCAAGTACTACCCCGCCGGTGCGACGACGAATTCGCAGTCGGGCGTGACCGCGCTGTCGCGTGCCTACAAGGCGCTTGCGGCGATGGAACGTGAAGATTTGGTGCTTGCCGTGCATGGCGAGGTTACCGATCCGGGCGTCGACGTGTTCGATCGCGAGCGCGTGTTCGTCGAGCGCGAACTCGCGGCGATCGTGCGCGGCTTTCCGGGGCTGCGCATCGTGCTCGAGCACGTGACGACGCGCGAGGGCGTCGACTTCGTCGTCTCCGCGCCCGCGAACGTGGCCGCGACGATCACGCCGCAGCACCTGCTCTATTCGCGCAACGCGCTCTTCGCGGGCGGCCTGCGGCCGCACCTGTACTGCCTGCCCGTTCTGAAGCGCGAGACGCACCGGCAGGCACTCGTCGCGGCCGCCATTTCCGGCAGCGGGAAGTTCTTCCTCGGCACGGATTCGGCGCCACACGCGAAGGGCGCGAAGGAGGACGCGTGCGGTTGCGCCGGATGCTACTCGGCACCGGTCGCGTTGCCGCTCTACGCCGAGGCCTTCGAGGACGCGGCCGCCCTCGATCGGTTGGAGGGTTTCGCGAGCCTGCACGGCGCGGCCTTCTATCGCCTGCCGGTCAACGACGGTGCGGTCGAACTGGTGCGCGAGCCATGGACGGTGCCGCAGACCCTTCCGTTCGGCGACGCCGCGATCGTGCCGCTTCGCGCCGGCGAGGCCATGCGCTGGCGCCTCGCGAGCCCCGCCGGCTGACCGGGAGAGCGCGCCTTGACCCGCGCCCGAGTCCGGCCACACCCTCGACCAATGGATCGGATCCCGAGGACCCCTGCCGGCGTCGCGATCGAGCGTAAGCCCGCCAAACCCCGGCGGTCGCGCAAGGCGAGCGGCGCCGCCGAGCCCGCGTCGGTGATCGCGATCGCGCGCGAATGGGCCTGGACAGGACAGCACGAGCGCGCCATCGATGCGTGCAGCGCGGCGTTGTCGGCGATCGGCCTGTCCGCGCCGGACCGTCTCGCGCTGCTCGACCTTCGCGCCGAATCGCATGTCGCGCTCGGCCACCTCGATCGCGCCGACGCCGACGCGCAGGCGATGCGCGACATCGCGGCGGCGGCGAACTCACCGTCCTGCGCGGCGATCGCGCACAACCGCACGGCGCTCGTGGAAATGCGCCGCGGCGACCTCGAGCACGCGGTGGCGTCCGCAAAGCGCGCGCTTTCCGCTGCGAAGGCGAGCCGCAATGCGCGCCTCGTGGGCGAAAGCCTGCTGCGGCTCGGCGAAGCGCAGTCGCGCAGCCGCGATGCGAAGAGCGCGACGAAGACCGGGCTCGAGGCGGCGCGCCTCTTCAAAAAGCTCGGCGACGACGCGAACGCCGGCCGGGCGCTATGGGTCGTCGCGAACGGGTACTTCGCACAGGAGCGTGCCGCCGCGCAGTTGCGCGCGGCGAAGGAAGCGCTCGCGTTGTGCGAGCGGGCCGGGGATCGCTACGGTGCCGGCAATGCGCTGAACAACCTCGCGTTCGTCGAGGCGGACATCGGCGAGAACATCCGTCACCTCGCGCGCGCCGCCCGGGCCTTCGAGGCCGCCGGATACGTCGATCGCGGCCTTGCCGTGCGCGCCAACCTGGGCCTCGCGTACCGCGATCTCGGGCTGCATCGCCATGCGTTCCGGCTGCAGCACGACGTCTTCGCGGAGGCGACACGGATCGGCGCGAAGGTCATCGCCACCTACGCGCTCGCGAGCGCGATCGGCGAGGCGATCGACCTTTCGGACCTGCAATGGGCGCGCACGCATCTCGCGCAGTTGAGCGAGCGGGTCGGCCGGCTCGGCGATCCGAACATGGAGCTCGCCGTCTGCGGCCAGCGCGGGATGCTCGCGCGGGCAGAGGGCGACTACCCGCTCGCCGCCCGGCATTTCCGGGAAGGCCTGGCCATCGCGAAGACGATCGGGCGCGGCGCCGAGCCCCGCTACCTGTCGCTGCTCGCCGATGCGCTGCTCCATGCCCGCGACGCGGAGGCCGCGCTCGCCGCGACGACGCAGGCGACGACCCAGAACCGCGCGCGGGGCTACGCCAAGCCGGACGGATTCACGCCGCAGGAAGTCTGGTGGCGCCATGCGCAGGCGCTGGCGGCCTGCGGGCGACGCGCCGAGGCCGCGCAGGCGACCGGGCGCGCGTACCGGTTGCTTTGCCGCAGCATCGCCACGCTCCGCGACGAAGGGCTGCGCCGCAATTACCTCACGAAGGTCGACGCGAACCGCGAGATCGTGGCCGCCTGGATCGCGGAGGCGACGAAGCGGAAGCTGCCGAAGGCGAAGCGCCTCGCGCACCTCGCGATCGCTTCCAATCCGCGCGAGCCGTTCCAGCGCCTCGTCGACACCGGACTGCGCCTCAATTCGCTGCGCACGACCGACGAGATCCGCGACTTCGTCGTCGAGGAAGCGACCGAGCTCTGTGGCGGCCAGCGCGTGCTCCTGATCGTCGAGCACGACGCGGCGCGCCGCGTCGCCAACGCGATCGTGCCCCACGGGGAGGACGCGGGCGCAGTCCTCGAAGCGATCGTCCCGTGGCTCGACGCGGCGCGACGCTCGGGTACCGCCGAGCTCGTCGAGACCGGTCTGGCGAGGCAGGCCGCAGCGCAGCGCTCGCGGATCGTCGCGCCGCTCCTCACGCAGAACCGCCTCGCCGGCTACCTGTACGCGGACATCGACGGCACGTACGGCCGCTTTGGCGAAAGCGACCGCGATCTCCTCGGCATGCTCGCGAACCAGGCCGCCGTGGCGCTCGAGAACGCGCAGTGGACCGAAGGGCTCGAGCGCAAGGTCGCCGCGCGCACGGCCGAGCTGCAAACGTCCAACGCGATCCTCGAGCAGCGCAATGCGGAGCTGTCGATCATCAACAGCGTGCAGGCCGCGCTCGCCGCGCAGCTCGACATCCAGCGCATCTACGACGCGATCGGCGACCGGATCAGCGAGATCTTCCGCGGCGCGGACGTCGACATCCGCATCTACGACGCCGCCGCGGGCATGATGCACGTTCCCTACCGGCGCGAAGGCGGCAGGCGCTGCACGTGCGCGCCGCACCCGCTGCCCGCCACCGGGTTCGGGCCCCACGTCATCCGCACCCGTGAGACGGTCGTCGTGAACGAGCGGATGGACGAGGCGGCGCGGCAGTACGGCTCGCATGTCGCCGACGGCCCGATGCAGGAGAAGTGCTGCGTGTTCGTGCCGCTCGTCGTGGGCGACCACGCGCGCGGCCTGATCCATCTGATGGATTGCAGGCGCGAGCACGCGTTCTCCGACTCCGACGTGCGCCTGCTGCAGACGCTCGCGAACACCCTGAGCGTCGCCCTCGAGAACGCGCGGCTCTTCGACGAGACGCAGCGCCTGCTGAAGGAGACCGAGCAGCGCAACGCCGAGCTGGCGATCATCAACGACGTGCAGCAGGGCCTCGTCGCGCAGCTCGAGGCGCAGGCGATCTACGACCTCGTCGGGGAGCGGCTGCGCGAGCTCTTCGACACGCAGGCGATCAGCATCGTCTCGTTCGATCTCGCCGGCGGCGTCCGGCGCTATCGCTACCTGCTCGAGCGCGGCGTGCGCTACGGCGTCGAGGATGCGCCCATTTCGCCGCTCGCGCGCCACGTCATCCGCACGCGCGAGCCGCTCGTCGTCAACGAGAACGTCGCAAAGCGCCTCGCCGCCCTCGGCATCGAGGCGGCGACGATCCCCGGCACCGAGGCCACGAAGAGCATGCTGCGCGTGCCGGTCGTCGCCGGCGACGAAGTTCGCGCGATCATCGGCCTCGACAACGTCGATCGCGAGCACGCGTTTTCCGAGGCGGACGTGCGCATGCTGACGACGCTCGCGAGCGCGATGAGCGTCGCGCTCGCGAGCGCCCGGCTCTTCGACGAGGCCCGCGAGGCGCGGGCCTCCGCCGAGCAGGCGAATCGCGCGAAAAGCACGTTCCTCGCCAACATGAGCCACGAGCTTCGTACGCCGCTCAACGCGATCATCGGCTTCACGCGCATCGTGCGGCGCAAGGCCGACGGCGTGCTGCCGGCGAAGCAGACGGAGAACCTCGACAAGGTGCTGACGAGCGCGCAGCACCTGCTTGCGCTGATCAACACCGTGCTCGACATCGCGAAGATCGAGGCGGGCCGGATGGACGTCACGGCGTCGACGTTCAACCTCGTGCAGCTGCTCGACCAATGCATCGGGACGGCGACACCGCTCGTGCGAAGCGGCGTATCGCTCGTCAAGGCCTACGCGGCGGAGCCGATGCTCGTGCGCACCGACCAGGAGAAGATCAAGCAGATCCTGCTGAACCTGCTCGGCAACGCGGCGAAGTTCACGCACGAAGGCACGATCACGCTCGCGGCCACGGTCGACGGCCGCGGCCTGACGCTCGCGGTCACCGACACCGGCATCGGGATCGGCGAGGAAGCGCTCGCGCGCATCTTCGACGAGTTCCAGCAGGCGGACAGCAGCACGACGCGGCAGTACGGCGGCACCGGGCTCGGCCTGTCGATCAGCCGCAGCCTCGCGCGCCTGCTCGGAGGCGACATCACGGTGGCGAGCGCGCCCGGGACGGGCTCGACGTTCACGCTGACGGTGCGTATCGAACATGCGCCCGACGCGTCGGCTGCCGCCACGCGCGTACCGGTCGCCGATGCGACCGGGCGTCTTGAGCCGGCGCGCCGGTCGCGGCCGATCGTGGTCGCGATCGACGACGATGCGAACGACCTCGATCTGCTGCGCGAGAACCTCGGGGAAGCGGGCTACGACGTCGTCGGCGTCACGAGCGGCGAGGAAGGCCTCGCGCGCGCCCGCGAGCTTCGCCCGCACGTGATCACGCTCGACGTGCTGATGCCGGTGAAGGACGGCTGGCAGGTGCTCTTCGAGCTCAAGTCGGATCCCGTCACGCGCGACATTCCCGTCGTCATGCTCACCATCGTCGACAGGAAGCCGCTCGCCTACGAACTCGGCGCGGCCGATTACCTGTTGAAGCCGTTCGACATGCAGGCGATCGAATCTTCGCTGTCGCGCGTGGCGACGCGCAATGGCGGCCGCGCGCCGAAGCGCGTGCTCGTCGCCGACGACGACCCGCAGGTGATCGACCTCGTGCAGCAGCTGCTCGGCACGCAATACGATCTCAAGTTCGCCGTCGACGGCGTGTCCGCGCTCACTGCGATCGAACGCGAGCGGCCCGACGTCGTGCTGCTCGACCTCGTGATGCCGCGGCTCGACGGCTTCGGCGTGCTCGAGCGCCTGCGCGAGCACCCCGCGCATCGCTTCGTGCCCGTCGTGGTGCTCACCGCGAAGAGCCTGTCGGCGGCGGAGACGGCGAGCCTCGAAGCGCGGGTCGCGCAGATCGTGCGCAAGCAGGGGCTCGCTGCCGACGCGCTGATCCGCGAGATCGAATCGGCGCTCGCGAAGCCCGCCGCGACGCCCTGACCCCGCACACGTCCGGCGATTGCCTCATGAAGAAGATCCTGATCGTCGAGGACGTCGATCTCAACGTCGAGCTCGTCACGCAGCTGCTCGAAGACGACTACGCGCTCGTGGTGGCGAACGACGGCGAGCAGGGCGTGGCGATGGCAGCGTCCGAGTCGCCCGACCTGATCCTGATGGACGTGTCGTTGCCGGTGTGCGACGGCTACGAAGCAACGCGCCGCATTCGCGCCGCGGGACTGTCGATGCCGATCATCGGCCTGTCGGCGCACGCGATGGCGGGCGACGCCGAGCGTGCGATCGCGGCCGGATGCGACGCCTACCTGACGAAGCCGATCGACGATGCCGAGCTCTTCGCGACGCTCGATCGCTACCTTGGCGCCTGACGTCGAGCGCGTGACGCGGCCGAAGATCCTCGTCGTCGACGACGAGCCGTTCAACGTCGACTTCCTCGCGCAGGAGCTCGACGACCTCGGCTACGCCGTCGTCACCGCCGCCGACGGCGCCGAGGCGCTCGAGCGGGTGCGCGCCGAGGCGCCGGATCTCGTGCTGCTCGACATCATGATGCCGGTGCTCGACGGCTTCGCGGTGCTCGAGCGCTTGAAGGCCGACGCCGCGACGCGCGAGCTGCCCGTCGTCATCATCTCCGCCGTCAACGACCTCGCGAGCATCGTCCGGGGGCTTCGCGCCGGCGCGGACGACTGGCTCGGCAAGCCCTTCGAACCGGTGCTGCTCGAAGCACGGATCCGCTCGGGGCTTGCGCGCAAGCTCCAGCGCGACCGCGAGGTCGAGTACCTGCGGCAGGTGGAGCGCCTGACGGCAGCGGCGCAGGCGATGCACGAAAGCGCGTACGACGAGGGGCTGCTGGCGCCGGTGGCCGCGCGCGACGACGCGCTCGGCGATCTCGCCCGCGTGTTCCGCAGCATGGCGCGCGAAGTCGTCGCGCGCGAGCAGCGGCTCTTGCGCCAGCTCGCGCAACTGCAGCTCGACATCGCCGAGCGACGGGCGAACGCGCGCGACACGCTCGCGAGCTACGTCGCGCGGGACCGGCGCCACGCGCTCGCCTGCGGCGAGGCACTGCCCGGCACGTCGACGGGCACCGCGCTCTTCGCCGACATCTCGGGCTTCACGCCGCTCACCGAAGCGTTCGTGCGCGAGCTCGGCGCGCGCCGGGGCGCGGAGGAGGTCACGCGACAGGTGAACCGCGTGCTCGGATCGCTGATCGACTGCGTGCATCGCTTTCGCGGCAGCGTCGTCGGTTTCGGCGGCGACGCGATCACGTGCTGGTTCGACGGTGAGCATGCAGCGCGGGCGGCGGCGTGCGCGGCCGCGATGCAGCGCGCGATGGGCGCGTTCGCGGCGATCACGGCGCCAGGCGGCCTCGACGTGTCGCTCGGCCTCAAGGTGGCGCTCGCTCACGGCACCGCGCGCCGCATGCTCGTGGGCGACCCTCGGCTGCAGCAGCTCGACGTCGTCGGCGGACACGTGATGGACGAGCTCGCCACCGCGGAAAGGCAGGCGAGGCGCGGCGAAGTGGTGGCGACGCGGCGTGCGCTCGCCGCGCTCCCGCGCGCGTGCAGGCTGCGAGCGTGGCGCGGCGATTGCGCGGTCGTCGACGTCGACGAATCCGCCGCCGCGCCGTGCCCGTGGCCGGAGGACAGCGAGCGCCTCGACGACGCGCAGGCGCAGGCCTTCGTCGCGGCGGGCGTGCGCGAGCGTGTGCGCGACGGCCAGGGCGAATTCCTGGCCGAGCTCCGGCCGGCCGTGTCGGTGTTCGTCCGCTTCGCCGGCATCGACTACGACGCGGACGCCGAGGCCGAGCAGAAGCTCGACGCGCTCGCGCGCTTCGCACAGGAGATCGCGCACGCGCACGACGGAACGCTGCTGCAGCTGGCACTCGGCGACAAGGGCAGCCACTTTCACGTCGGCTTCGGCGTGCCCGTCGCCCACGACGACGACGACCTGCGCGCCGTCCGCTCGGCGCTCTCGCTCGTGCACGCGTCGTCACGGTTCCCGTTCGTCGGCGCCATCGCGGCCGGTGTTGCGCGCGGGCCGATCCGCGCGGGCGCGTACGGCAGCAGCGCGCGCCGCGCGTACAGCGTGATGGGCGACAGCGTCAATCTCGCCGTCCGGCTGATGACAAAAGCCGCGAACGGCGACGTGCTGTGCGACGCCGGCGTGTACGAGGCTGCGCGCGCGAGCATGGCGTTCGAGGCGCTGCCTGCGATCGCGGTCAAGGGAAAGTCGAAGCGCGTCGCCGTCTACCGCCCGCTGTCCGGGACGCGCGGCGACGAAAGCCGGTCCGACGTCGCGGCGCGCATCGACCGCCTTCCGGCCACCGAACAGGCGGTGCTCAAGGTCGCGAGCGTCGTCGGATCGACGTTCGCCCTCGAGGCGCTCGAAGCCGTTTTTCCCGACGCGGGCGAGCGGCCGACGTTGCGCAAGCGCGTGCACGCACTCGTCGCCGAAGGGGTCGTCGTCCCCGTCGACGGCGACTTGCAGGACGTCTTCGCGTTCGCGAGCCCGGTCGTCCACGCGGCCGCGTACGACCGCATGCTGTTCGCGCAGCGCCGGCAGTTGCACCGCGCGGTCGCCGAGTGGCACGAGGCCGCGCATGGCGACGATCTCGCGCCGTACTACGCCACGCTCGCGCAACAGTGGCAGGCGGCCGACGAGCCCGGCCGCGCAAGCGACTATTTCGAGAAGGCAGGCGCACACGCTCGCGAGCACGGAGCCCTCGACGAGGCGCAACGGTACTTCGACGAATCGCTCGCGATCGAGCGCGCCGGCGCGGTGCTGTCGCGCGCCTACGTCAAGTAGAATACGGATCGACGCCCGCCAGATCGTCGCTGCCCCGAGACTTCGTCCCGGGGGAGAGGAAAGTCCGGGCTCCGCAGAGCAGGATGCCGGGTAACGCCCGGCCGCAATAAGCCGCGGCTCGCGCCGCGGCGAAGGCGAGGAACAGGGCCACAGAGACGAGTCGCTTCCCTCGGGAAGCGGGTGAAACGCGGCAACCTCCATCCGGAGCAACGCCAAATAGGCGGACGACGACGCTGCTCGCCGAGTCCGCGGGTAGGCGGCTCGAGCGCACCGGCAACGGTGCGCCTAGAGGAATGACGGTCATAGCGCGTGCTTCGCACGCGCCGTAACAGAACCCGGCTTATCGGCGGGCGTCGACGAATGCACGCAGAAAGCTCCGCCCGGAATCGGCGCGAAGCTTTCTCGAAAGCGCTGTCCCTTATCCCCCGCGCGGCCAGCGGCGCGGCCGCCGCACGTCGCGCAGGATCTCCCGCGCCGCGTTCTTCCCAGGAATGCCGGTGACGCCGCCGCCCGGGTGCGCGCCGGAGCCGCACAGGTAGAGGTTCTCGATCGGCATCCGGTAGTCGGCGTAGCCGAGCACCGGGCGCGCGGAAAACAACTGGTCGAGCGCGAGCGCGCCGTGGAAGATGTCGCCGCCGGTGAGGCCGAACTCGCGCTCGAGGTCGAGCGGCGTCAGCACGCGGCGGCCGAGCACGCTGCCGGCGAAGTTCGGCGCGAACGCATCGACGGTCGCGATCATCAGGTCGGCCACCTCGTCGCGGTGGTCGTCCCAGGTGTGCCCGGGCAGCACCTCGTCGAGCCGCGGATGCACGTGCTGGCAGAAGAGGCTCGCGGCGTGCTTTCCGGGCGGCGCGAGCGAGTCGTCGAGCACCGACGGGATCAGCATCTCGACGATCGGTGCGCGTGACCACCCGGACGTCTTCGCATCGAAGTACGCGCGCTCCATGTAAGCGAGCGACGGTGCGACGATGATGCCGCTGCCGTGGTGCGCCTGCGCGTGGCTGCCCGGCAACGCGCGGAAATCGGGCAGCTCCGCGAGCGCGACGTTCATCCGCAGCGTGCCCGACCCGCAGCGATATCCTGCAATGCGCGCCCGGAATTCGTCGTCGAGATGCGCGGGCGCGACGAGTTCCTCGAACAGGAGCCGCGGATTCACGTTCGCGACCACGCGCGTGGCCTCGATCGCCTCCCCGCTTTCCAGCGTCACGCCGACCGCGCGCGCGCCGGCGACGCGCACTTCGCGCACCGCCGCGGACGTGCGGATCTCCACGCCGCGCGCGGTGCACGCCTTCGCCATCGCCTGCGTGATCGCGCCCATGCCGCCGATCGCGTGTCCCCACTGCCCCGCTTCGCCGTTCACTTCGCCGAACACGTGGTGCAGCAACACGTACGCCGAGCCGGGCGCGTACGGGCTCTGGAAATTGCCGACGACCGCGTCGAAGCCGAAGGCCGCCTTGAGCGGTGCCGACTCGAACCAGCGATCGAGGATCTCGCCCGCGCTCTTGGTCAAGACATCGAGCACGTCGCGCTGCGCCGTCGCGTCGAGCGCGCGAAACGGCTTCGCCGTCTTCCACGCGTCGAGCGCGAACGCGAAGCGTCCGCCGCGATGTGCGCCGACGTTGGGGGGTGTCACGTCGAGCAGAGCCCGGAGCACGCCCGCGACGCGGTCGAGCATCGCGTAATACGGCGGCAGCGCCTGCGCGTCGCGCGGCGAGAACTTCGCGACTTCGCGCTGCGTCGCGGCGAGGCCGCCGCCGACCTTCAAATGCGTACCGTCCGGAAACGGCAGGAAATTCGCAAGCGGTCGCCTGACGATGCGAAGGCCGTGCGTCGCGAGGTCGAGGTCGCGGATCACGCGCGGCGACAGCAGGCTCACCGTGTAGCTCGCGGTGGAATTGCGAAATCCGGGATGGAATTCCTCGGTGACCGCCGCGCCGCCCACGATGCCGCGGCGCTCGACGACGCACACGGACAGGCCGGCCGCGGCGAGATACGCCGCGCAGACGAGGCCGTTATGGCCGCCGCCGACGACGACCGCGTCGTACCGGCCGCCCGGCGTGCGCGACACTACTCGGCGAGCCCCGCGGCGACGTGCGAGAAGCCCGCGTCGACGTACGTCACCTCGCCGGTGATCGCGCTCGACAGCGACGAGAAGTAGAACGCCGCGACGTTGCCGACTTCGTCGATCGTGACGTTGCGCCGCAGCGGCGCCGTCTCCTCGACGAAATGCAGGATCTTCGAGAAGCCGCCGATGCCGGCGGCCGCGAGCGTCTTGATCGGGCCGGCCGAGATCGCGTTCACGCGCGTGCCTTCGGGCCCGAGCGCGGATGCGAGGTAGCGCACGCTCGCCTCGAGGCTCGCCTTCGCGAGGCCCATCACGTTGTAGTTGGCGAGCGCGCGCACGGCGCCGAGGTACGACAGCGTGAGGAGCGACGCGTGGTTTCCGGCGAGGAGCGGTCGCGCGCCGCGCGCGAGCGCGACGAAGCTGTAGCTCGAAACGTCGTGCGCTGTCGCGAACGCGTCGCGCGTCGTGACGTCGACGAAGTTGCCCGACAGCGCCTCGCGCGGCGCGAACGCGATCGAATGCAGCAGCCCGTCCAAGCCCTGCCATTCGCGCGCGAGCGCGTCGAAGAGCCGCTCGATCGACTCGTCGGACGTCACGTCGCAGGGCAACACCGGGCACGGCCCGAACGTGGCGGCGAGCTTCGCGACGCGATCCTCGAGTTCGTCGCTCACGTACGTGAACGCGAGCGTCGCGCCTTCGCGGTGGCATGCCTTCGCGACACCATAGGCGATCGACCGGTTCGAGAGGACGCCGGTGATGAGAATCCTGCGGCCGTCGAGCATGCCCATCAGTCGGGATGGGCCGCCCCGACCGACTGACGCACCCCCCGGGGGGCAGCGAGCGGAGCGAGCGTGGGGGGATGTTTCATCCTAGTCGGGATGGGCCGCCCCGACCGACTGACGCACCCCCCGGGGGGCAGCGAGCGGAGCGAGCGTGGGGGGATGTTTCATCCTAGTCGGGATGGGCCGCTTTAGAACGAGAGCGGTTGCGCGGCTTCGAACACGCCGCAGGCGATGGCCTGGTTCGGCACATCGGGTTGCGCGGGCGTGATGCGGGGCCCCGCGTAGACGACGACGCTGTGGCCTGCGACCCCGTTCGGCCCCGTCGTGCGGACGCCCGAGAGGCGAATCGTCATCCCCACACGATCTTCCGAGTTGATGTACTGCACCGGAATCATGGTCCCGGCATCGCGCCCCGCCGGCGCCCACAGCGGACCGGCCGAAAAGCCGTTCGGCGACGAGCAGTTGGGTCGCTCGTGCAGCGCGATTCGATAGGCGCCGGGCGGCACGTTCATCATCGACACGAGCATGCTCGCATCGTCGCTGCCGCGGTCGATCACGCGAATCTTGCCGAACACCGCCGAGCCGTTGATGGCACGCAGGTTCGCTTCCTGCCCGTAGCCGGTGACCTTCGGCCGTGCCGGCTCGTCGCGCACCGATCCGAGGTGGAAATTGACTCCCGAACAGCCGGCGAGCGAAACGACGAGCAGCGCTCCCAGCAACCCCTTCGACACACGCAAACGAGCATCCCTATTGTCAGGCCGCAATCCTGCGATTGTCGCATGGCGGCCACTGTCTCCGGCTGGCGCGCCGCTTGTCGGCTGGAAAAGTGACGCGTCGCGTCACGTGACGATTTTCGTTAGCATCGCGGGTCCGGCACGCATGTCGCGCGACGACGTGGGCGCTACAACCGGCCGCCCTGCTCGCTTCCTTCGAACAGCGGCCGCTCCCTCGATGACAGGAGATCATTGATGCAGCAACGAGTCATGAACCGGATCTGTGCAGCGCTCGCCGTCGCGCCGCTGTCCGTCGCCGTCCACGCCGCGCCGACGTGCAAGGACGTCGAGCGCTTCCTCACCGGGAAGGCCACCGGCGTCGTTTGCTTTCACACGGGTGACCTGCGGACGGCCAACGCCACGAACGTTCCGCCGATCACTCCGCCCGACGATTCGCTCACCACGTTCGCGAACGGGAAACCGCTGCCGGGCGTCGCGCTCGACCTGATCCCTGGCGTATTCACGCTGCCCGCCAATTTTGGCTCGTATTCGCCGACCAAGGATCGCGGTGTGATCTCCAACGGGCCCGCGCCCACCACGAAGCCGGTCCCCGGCATCCAGGTCGAAGGCTGGTACGCCGACGACCCGGCGGGACAGGCGCGCTTCCTCCTGCGCTTCCCCGACGACTGGAACGGCAAGCTCGTCGTCGCCGGCGCTTCCGGCACACGCAGCGAATTCAACGGCGACTGGGCATGGAGCGACTACGTGCTGCCGAAGGGCTACGCATACGCGTCGCAGAACAAGGGCGTTCTCAATTTCTACGACGTCGCGCTCTCGGCGACACAGCCGCAGAACGACCGATTGTCCTGCCGGGTGAATCCGCCGGGCGGCGCCTTGTCGACCCTGTGGGTGCACTTCTACGACGTCGATCCGCCGAAGCCCTTCACCCAGTGGACGCAATACATGCTCGAAACGGCGCAGCTCGCGCAAAGCGCGCTCAAGGCGACGTACAACAAGTACCCGTCGCGGACCTACGCCGTCGGCACGTCCAACGGCGGATACCAGGTGCGCCGCGCGGTCGAGGAAGCGCCGAACCTGTTCGACGGCGGCGTCGATTGGGAAGGCACGTACATCAATCCCACGGAAAACATCCTGATCGACCTGCCGGTGGCCGTGCGCAATTTCCCCGACTACGTCAAGGCGAACTACGACCCGGACAGCCAGGCGGCGAAGAACATCCTCGGCGCCGGCTTCCCGCCGGACATCGTCCACCGCGATGCGACGGGCAAGGTGACGGCCTCGCTGTGGGGCCACTACTACAACGAGTTCTGGGAAGTGACGACGTGCCAGTGGCAACAGCGCTTCGATCCGACCTACGACACGTATGGCGCCGGGCCGGGCAACTACGACTACGTGATGCGCATGGGACTTCCGGGCGTCGCAAGCTCCGTTGCGGCGGTGGAAACCACCGGCAAGATCAAGAAGCCGCTGATCACGGTCGCCGGCACGATGGACGCGCTGCTGCCGATCAAGCGCCAGGCACGCGCGTACGAGGACGCGGTGAACGATTCGCGCAACGGGAACAACGCGCATCGCAATGCGCAATACCGTCTCTACGAGGTGCAGAACGGCAATCACATCGAGTCCTACGCGCTGCCGAACGCGTTTCCCGAGCTGCGCGTGATCCAGCCGTACGCGCAGAAGGCGTTCGATCTCCTCGTCGCGCACGTCGAGAAGAACGCGGCGCTGCCGCCGAGCCAATGCATCCCGCTCGACGGCGCGATCGAGGCGAATCCGTCGCAAGCGGGCAATTGCACGAATCTCTACGTCGCGCCGTAGCCACGCTGGCGCGGGGGACCGCGCGTTAAAATGGAGCGGCCGCCGATTTTCCGGCGGCCGTTTCATTTCTGGGGATTGCAATGGCATTGCCGATGACGCCCGAAGAGATCGTCTCGGAGCTCGACAAGCACATCGTCGGGCAGGATGCGGCCAAGCGCGCGGTCGCGATCGCCCTGCGCAATCGCTGGCGGCGCCAGCAGGTGCCCGAGCCGCTGCGGCAGGAGATCACGCCGAAGAACATCCTGTTGATCGGGCCCACCGGAGTCGGCAAGACCGAGATCGCGCGGCGCCTGGCGCGCCTCGCCGACGCGCCGTTCGTGAAGGTAGAGGCGACGAAGTTCACCGAGGTGGGCTACGTCGGCCGCGACGTCGACACGATCGTGCGCGATCTCGTCGAAGTATCGATCAAGCAGACGCGCGAGAGCGAAACGCGGCGCGTGCGCGACCGCGCGGCCGACGCCGCCGAGGAGCGCATCCTCGACGTGCTGTTGCCGCCGGCGCGCGAAGTCAATTTCGACGACATGAAGCCGGCGGACTCGGGAACGCGCCAGCGCTTTCGCAAGATGCTGCGCGAAGGCCAGCTCGACGACAAGGAGATCGACATCGAGGTGACGGTGTCGCCGCCGTCGATGGACATCCTCGCGCCGCCGGGCATGGAGGACCTGACGTCGCAGATCCAGGGCATGTTCCAGCAGATGGGCGGCGGCCGGCACAAGGTGAAGCGCATGAAGGTGCCCGACGCGCTGCGCCAGCTCACTGACGAGGAGGCCGGCAAGCTCGTCAACGACGACGACATCAAGACCCGCGCGCTTGCGGCCGCCGAGCAGAACGGCATCGTGTTCATCGACGAGATCGACAAGATCGCCGCGCGCACCGACGCACACGGCGCCGACGTGTCGCGCCAGGGCGTGCAACGCGACCTGCTGCCGCTCGTCGAGGGCACGACGGTCACGACGAAGTACGGAATGATCAAGACCGATCACATGCTGTTCATCGCGTCGGGCGCGTTTCACCTGTCGAAACCGTCCGACCTCATCCCCGAGCTGCAGGGCCGGCTGCCGATTCGCGTCGAGCTCGCGCCGCTGTCGGTCGGAGATTTCGAGCGCATTCTCACCGCCACCGATGCGTGCCTCACGCGGCAGTACGAGGCGCTTCTCGGCACGGAGCAGGTGCATCTCGAGTTCCGGCAGGACGGCATTCGCCGCATCGCGGAGATCGCGCATGCGGTGAACGAGCGGCAGGAGAACATCGGTGCGCGGCGTCTCTACACCGTGATGGAACGGCTGCTCGAGGACGTGTCGTTCCACGCGGCGCGGCGCACGGGCGAGACGGTACCGATCGACGCGGCATTCGTCGACCGGCGGCTCGCGGGGATCGCCGGCGACGACAATCTGGCGCAGTACATCCTGTAGCGGCTGATGCTCGCGCGCATCGCCGGCATCATCCTGCCGGTGTTCTCCGTGATCGCGCTCGGCTGGCTCTACGCGTGGCGCGTGAAGCCCGACATGGCGTCGGTGAACCGCATCAGCATGAACGTGCTGGCGCCGGCGCTCGTGTTCTCGGCACTCGCGAGCAAGTCGTTCGACGTCGGCGCCAACAGCGGGTTGCTGCTCGGCAGCGTGGGCGTCGTGCTGGGCTCGGGGTTGCTCGCGTGGCCCGTGGCGCGCGCGATGCACGCCGAGGTGCGCACGTTCGTGCCGCCGATGATGTTCAACAACTGCGGCAACATGGGCCTGCCGCTCGCCGCACTCGCGTATGGCACCGCCGGCTTCTCGCCGATGGTCGCGCTGTTCACGATCTCGAACCTGTTGCAGTTCACGCTCGGCACGTGGATGATCGACCACCGCGCGCGCTTCGGGAACCTGCTGCGAAACCCGATGGTGATCGCGACCGTCGCCGGCTTCGCATTCGCGCTTTCGCATCCGCCCATGCCGGAATGGTCGTCGGTCGCGATCAGGATGGTGGGCGACGCGCTGATTCCGATGATGCTGCTGTCGCTCGGCGTGCGCCTCTTCGAGTCGAGCTTCGCCGACTGGCGCATCGGCGCGGTCGGCGGCATCGTGTGCCCGCTGACGGGCATCGCGAGCGCGTGGCTGCTCACGTTCGTGCTCGATCTCGACGCTACGCAACGCGGCCTGCTGATCCTGTTCGGCAGCCTGCCGCCGGCGGTGCTGAACTTCATGGTGGCCGAGCAATTCCGGCAGGAACCGGGCAAGGTCGCCTCGATCGTGCTGATCGGCAACCTGATGGCGATCGCGTTCGTACCGCTCGGCCTCGCGATCGCGCTCCCGGTTCCGCCGGGTTTATAGATCACGCGCCGGTGTCGTCGCGGAACGGGCTGCGGAATGCGATGCGCGGCCGCTCGGCGAGCAGGATCGGCGTGTCCGCCGCATCGCGAGGCGCCTGCGGCATCTTCATCGCCGTGTCGTGCTCCACGGCCTGCCGCGCCTGCACCGCGGCATCGCCACGCTCCGGTGCGTGCGCGACGTTGAACCTGCCCGCGCTGTAATCCAGATGGTTGAAATACGCGTACGACTCGCCGGTCAGCACGCTCATGCTGTTGTCGTCAGCCAGCGCGGCCGATGCGCAGAGCGTCGATGCAACGGCGGCGATCAGGTGGCTGTTCGTGAACTTGCGATTCATGGCTTCTCCTTTTCGGAAATGAACGAGCGTTTCAGGGCGCTCGATTGGCAGACCGGCGCAAAGAAGCGTTTATGCGAACGGGAATAACGCGGGAGTTGTCACGGTCGCGGCCGCGCGCCACTACTTCGCGGTCGCCGCGCTGACGAGCTGCGAAACGAATCCGTTCAGAACGTCCGGGCTTGCATCGGACACCGCGAGCCAGTCCCACCCTGCCGCACGCCGATGCGCGACGTTGAAGCCGCGAAGCTCGTGCGACGACGGCATGTCGAACGAGTCCGGCTGCACGAACACGTCGATCGTGTGCTTGCGATAGCCGTAGACGAGCGTGGCGACCTTGCGGCCACCGAGCGTGTCGAGGCGGCCGCCGAGGAGCGGAAAGCCTTCCGCAGCGAGGTCGTGCACCGGCGGCGAATAATCGAGGCGTGCCGACAGCCACGGCTTCACGGTGTGCTGATCGGAAGACGCGACGTCGACCAGGCGATGGCCGAGCGTCGCCTGCACGTGCCTCGTCACCGCCTGCGCGACCACGTTCTGGCTCGCCTGCCAATCGAGGACGGCGGTGCCTGCCACGAACGCGAGCACCGTGGCGGCGCAGCCACCGACTGCGCCACTGGCGAGCCATTGCCAGTGCCGCGAAACGCCGACCGAAAGCCGTGGCCAGCGTTCGCGCTTGTGCGGCCGGCCCGAAGAACCGGCGGGCGGCGTCGCCGCCACGATCGCGCGCACACGCTCGGCGAGCGCCGGCGCCGCAGCGAAGTACGGCACTTCGGTGCGAATGCGTTGGCGCAGTGCAACGAGGTCCGCATGCTGCTCGGCACACGGCGCGCAGTTCTTCAGATGTTTCTCGACGAAGCGTCGCCGCAGCGTGTCGAGTTCGCCGTCGACGTACGGCGCAATCAACGGTTGCGTCTGGTCGCACTTCACCGCTCGCCTCCCGACGTTCGTTCTCCGATGGCGCGAAGGCGCGGCGAGCCCTGCAGCAACGCCCTCGCGCGTGCGAGCCGCGACATCACGGTGCCGATGGGAATGTCGGCGATGCGCGCGATCTCCTTGTACGACAGGTCTTCCATCTCCCGCAGGATCAGCACCTCGCGAAACGCGAGCGGCAGTTCGGCGACGGCGTCGGCGATCGCCTTCGATTCAGCGCGGCGCAGCACCGCCTGCTCGGGGTCGATCGCGTTGTGATCGACTGCCGCTTCGAGCGCGCTGCCGTCGTCGTGCGCGATGTCCGCCGGGCGGTTGCGCTCGCACCAGTCGTAGAACGCGTGCCGCACGATCGTCAGGAACCATGCCCTCGCCTCGCTTCGGTTGAGCGAATCGACGTACTTCAGCGCGCGAATGCACGCGTCCTGCACGATGTCCTCGGCGTCGTGCCCGTCGCGCGCAAGCCAGCGCGCCAGGTTGTAGGCGGCCCCCAGATGCGGCATCACGAGCTTCTCGAAACGAGCGTGGTCCGACAAGCGCTGCTCCTCCGCGCCCGTTGCACGTCGTGTCGGGCCGCGTCGACTCGTGTACCGCGGGAGCAGTCACTTTATTCCCGCGGCAGCCGTGCAGTGCGAAGCGGAATATCGGTCGCGTGCCGGGAGTAAGGCGTGACGGAAGGACCCCGATCACCGACCCCGGAGGTATCGCGATGAACACGCAGGATCCCAACCGCTCACCCCGCTTCGCCAGCCGTCGCAAGGCGCTCTCGTGCCTCACGGCCTGGAGCGGCACCGCCCTTGTCTGGACCGTCACCGGCGGCGTGCCGCACGCGCTCGGTGCGACGCGAGGCGACGCGATGAAGCCCGCCCCGGGCAACGCGCTGACGTTCGTGCAGATCAGCGACACGCACATCGGCTTCAGGAAGGATGCGAATCCCGACGTGGTCGGCAGCCTCCGCCGTGCGACGGACGAGATCAACGCGCTCGCGCCCGCGCCGGCGTTCGTAGTGCATACCGGCGACGTCAGCCATCTGTCGAAGCCCGAGGAATTCGGCCGCGCGAAGGAACTGCTGCAGGCGTTGCGCGTCGACCGCGTGCACACGGTGCCCGGCGAGCACGACACGATCGACGACGGCACGTCCGGTTACCTCAAGTTCTTCGATCACGACGGCAACGGCAAGGCGTGGTACAGCTTCGACCATGCCGGCGTGCATTTCGTGGCGCTCAACAACGTCGAGAACTTCAAGCCGGGCACGCTCGCATCGCTCGGCGACGAGCAGCTCGCCTGGATGAAGAACGACCTCGCCGGCCGGTCGCATTCGACCCCGATCGTCGTGCTCGCGCACATTCCGATGTGGACGATCTGGGCACCGTGGGGCTGGGGCACGGCCGATTCCGCGCAGGCGATGTCGCTGTTGCGCCCGTTCGGCTCCGTCACGGTGCTGAACGGCCATATCCACCAGGTCCTGCAGAAGGTCGAGGGCAACGTCGCGCTGCACACGGCGATGTCGCTCGCGTATCCGCTGCCCACTCCCGGACAGGCCGGCATCGGCGAGCCGGGTCCGGTGACCGTTCCCCGAAGCGAGCTCGGCAAGCTGCTCGGCACGCGGCGCGTCAGCGTCGTTCGCGGACGTCACGAGCTCGCGTTGATCGATACGCCACTCGCGAGCTGAAGGAGACGACCGATGAAGACGTCACGCGCCTTGTCGGCCGCGCTCGCGTTCACGATCGTGACCGCGGCACACGCGGGAACGGTTCAGATCGACATTGCGAAGTTCGCATTCACGCCGAAGGAGATCGCCGTCGCGCCGGGCACGACGATCGTGTGGACCAATCACGACGAGACGCCGCACACGATCGCGGCCGGCGACAAGAGCTTCGCGTCGAAGGGGCTCGATACCGGCGATACGTTCGAGCGCGCGTTCGACAAGGAAGGCGACTACGCGTACTTATGCACGGTGCACCCGTTCATGACCGGCGTCGTGCATGCGAAGAAGCCGTAGCCCAAGGGTCGCAGACTACGACGCCAACGCGTCGATCACGACGCGCCGCTCGAGCACCTCGGGCAGCACGAGCGGCGCGCGTCCCGGGCGATAGAGCACGTACACCGGGACGCCGCTGCGACCGAGTTCGGCGAGTGCCTGCGTGATGGCGGGATCGCGGCGCGTCCAGTCGGCACGGACGAGCGCGACGCCGTTCTGCGCGAACGCGTCGCGCACGCGCGCGTCGTTCAGCACGAAGCGCTCGTTGACCTGGCAGGTGATGCACCACGCCGCGGTGAAATCGACGAACACGGGCCGGCCTTCCGCCGTCAATTGCGCCACGCCCGCCGGCGAAAACGTTTGCCAGCCGTCGCCGCTCGCCGTGCGCGGCACCTCCTGGGTCCCGCCGCCGACGAAAAGCGGCCACACGACAATGGCGGCGCCGACGACGGCGGCGGCCACGGCGCCCGTCCATGCGGCGCTGCCCGCCGACCGCCATGCGCGCCACGCGAAGAGCGCCAGCGCGACCAGCACCAGCACGAGCCCGAGCCGCAGGACGGCGTCGATGCCCACCTGTGCGGCGAGCACCCACGCGAGCCACGCCACCGTCGCATACAGCGGAAAGGCGAGCACCTGCTTCAGGCGCACGAGCCAGGGACCGGGGCGCGGCAGCATGCGACGCCACTGCGGGAACCACGCGAGCAGGCCATACGGCAGCGCCATGCCCACGCCGAGCGCAAGGAACACGCCGAGCGTAACAACGACCGGAGCCGTCAGCGCGTAACCGAGCGCCGCGCCCATGAACGGAGCCGTGCACGGCGACGCGACGGCCACGGCGAGGAGCCCCGACGCGAACGCGTTCACGTGACGATTCGCGTGGGCGAAGCTCGCGACGCCCGACGGCACGAACGCGCCGAACTCGAACACGCCCGACAGGTTCTGCGCGATCACGAAGAACAGGATCGCGAGCGCGGTGACCACCGCCGGCGACTGCAACTGGAAGCCCCAGCCGAGCTCGGCGCCGCCGGCACGCAGCGCGAGGAGCACGAGGCCGAGCGCGGCGAACGCGACGACGACACCGGCGGCGAACGCTACGCCCTCCTGTCGCAACGCGCCGCGATCGCCGTCGGACGACGCGAGCCCGAGCGCCTTCAACGACAGGATCGGGAACACGCAGGGCATCAGGTTCAGCAGCACGCCGCCCACCAGCGCGAAGGCGAGCGCGACCGCGACGGGCCACGCCGCGATGTTCGCCGCGCCGGTTGGCAGTGACGCCGCCGAGGCGGTGACGGCCGACGCGTCGATCACCGGCTTCGGACCGGCGATCGGCGTTCCGGCGATCGGCACGTCGATCGCCGCGGCCGCGACAACGCCGTTGTCCGTCGCGAAGCCGGTTGCGCCGCGCAGCACGCCGCGCAGCGACGCGAATCCGCCCTTGAGCTCGTGCGACACCGGCAGGTCGAGCACATACTGGCCGTTCGCCGCTTCGCGCGTCTGCGGCGCCGACGCCTCGATGCGCCGCTCGTCGTCCGCGAAGAACTGCAACCTGCCCGGGTCCGCGGCATTCGCCGGCGGCGTCAGCGTCAATGCGATGCGCGAACCCTTCGCCACCGCGCTCGTCTTCCATGAGCCGGGCAACGGCTTCGGCAACGCGGCCTGCGTCGCCGCGATCGCGTCGTGCCATTTCGACGGGACGGCGTCGCCTGCGACGGGCAGCACGAGCGTGAGGTCGGCGCCCTCGGGCACGCACGTTTCCCTGCACACGAGCCAATCGGCGCGTGCCGCGAGCGTGACGTTCTGCCCGACGGCGGCGTCGGCCGGGACACGCAGTGGCACGAGATGCAGCACCACGCCCTCGTAGCCGTAGTTGACGAGCGGCCCCGCCGGCAGCGCCTTCGGCGCCGGCCACTCGATGTCGCCCGCCTGATACCCTGCGGGCAGCTTCCACGCGAGCGTCGTCGGCAGCCCCGATTCGCCGGGATTGCGCCAGTACGTGTGCCAGCCGCGATCGATGTCGAGCCGGAGCGCGAGCGTCGTCGTCGTGCCGGGGACGAGCGCCGCGCGGTCGGCGACGAGCTCGGCGTTGACGTGATCGGTGCGCACCGGCGCCGCGTGGGCGAGGCCCACCGCGAGGATGCACGCGACGAACGCGAGCGCGCGACGGCGAAGAAGACGAAGCCGATGCATGGGGTGAGTTGCGGGTTCGACCGCAACCCATCATTGTGCCATTCGCGGAGTTTTTCGAGGCGCAAACGTATAATCAACGACTTACTTCAAAAAAGACGCGCGCCTTTCGCCGCGCTCTCCCCATTTTCGCAATGAAACCGTTCGAGCCCGCCGCCATCGAGAGCGAAGCGCAGGCCGCGTGGAAGGCGGGCGACGCCTATCGCGCCGTCGAGCACGATGCGCGCTTTCCCCGCGGCAAGTACTACTGCGTATCGATGCTGCCCTACCCGTCCGGCAAGCTGCACATGGGGCACGTTCGCAATTACACGATCAACGACGTGATGTACCGGCAGCTCCGCATGCGCGGGCACAACGTGCTGATGCCGATGGGCTGGGACGCGTTCGGGCTCCCGGCCGAAAACGCGGCGATGAAGAGCCGCGAGGCGCCCGCGAAGTGGACGTACGACAACATCGCGTACATGAAGAAGCAGTTGCAGTCGATGGGCTTCGCGATCGACTGGTCGCGCGAGATCGCCACCTGCGATCCGAGCTACTACAAGTGGAACCAGTGGTTCTTCCTGCGCATGCTCGAAGCGGGCATCGCGTACCGCAAGAGCGGCACCGTGAACTGGGACCCGGTCGACCAGACGGTGCTCGCGAACGAGCAGGTGATCGACGGCCGCGGCTGGCGCTCAGGGGCGCCGGTCGAGAAGCGCGAGATCCCGATGTACTACCTGCGAATCACCGAGTACGCGCAGGAGTTGCTCGACTCGCTCGAGCACCTGCCCGGCTGGCCGGAGCGCGTCAAGGCGATGCAGGCGAACTGGATCGGTCGCAGCGAAGGCGTGCGCTTCGCGTTCCTGCACGACATCCGCAACGACGACGGAACGCCGATCGGCGATGGCCGCATGTACGTGTTCACCACGCGCGCCGACACGATCATGGGCGTCACGTTCTGTGCCGTGGCGCCCGAGCACCCGCTCGCGACGCACGCCGCGCGCAGCAATCGCGAGCTCGCCGCATTCATCGACGAATGCAAGCGCGGCTCGGTGATGGAAGCCGACCTTGCGACGATGGAGAAGAGGGGCATGCGCACGGGGCTCACCGTGACGCATCCGCTTTCCGGCGAAGCGGTCGAGGTGTGGGTCGGCAATTACGTGCTGCTCACCTACGGCGAAGGCGCCGTGATGGGCGTGCCGGGGCACGACGAGCGCGATTTCGCGTTCGCGAAGAAGTACGGCCTCGCGATCGAGCAGGTGATCGCGCCGAAGGATGCCGCGGCGTTTACGCCGTTCGACGCGAACGTGTGGCACGACTGGTACGCCGACAAGACGATCGGCGTATGCGTCAACTCGGGGCCGTACGACGGCCTCGACTATCAGGCGGCCGTGGATGCGGTTGCGCGCGACCTCGCGGCGAAGGAGCTCGGCGAGAAGCGAACGACGTGGCGGCTCCGCGACTGGGGCATCTCGCGCCAGCGTTACTGGGGCACGCCGATCCCGATCATCCATTGCGACAAGTGCGGCGAAGTGCCGGTGCCCGAAGAGGACCTGCCGGTCGTGCTGCCCGAGGATTGCATCCCCGACGGCACCGGCAATCCGCTCACCCGGCGCGCGGATTTCCTGCGCGCGCCGTGCCCGCGTTGCGGGGCGCCGGGGCGCCGCGAAACCGACACGATGGACACGTTCGTCGATTCGTCGTGGTACTTCATGCGCTATACGTGCCCCGATGCGCCGACGATGATCGACGCGCGCGACGGCTACTGGATGCCGATGGACCAGTACATCGGCGGCATCAGCCACGCGATCCTGCACCTGCTCTACGCGCGCTTCTGGACGAAGGTGATGCGCGACTTCGGCATGCTGAATTACAGCGAGCCGTTCACGCGGCTGCTCACGCAGGGCATGGTGCTCGCGCACGCGTTCTTCCGCCGCAACGACAAGGGTGGCATCGACTACATTCCGCCGTCGGACGTCGAGATCACGCGCAACGACCACGGCGTGATCACCGGCGGGGTGTCGAGGATCGACGGGAAGCCCGTCGAGTACGACGGCCTCGGCACGATGTCGAAGTCGAAGCTGAACGGCGTCGATCCGCAGGACATGATCGAGCGCTACGGCGCCGACGCTGCGCGGCTGTTCGTGATGTTCGCGAGCCCGCCCGAGCACACGATCGAATGGTCGGACACCGGCGTCGAGGGCGCGCATCGGTTCCTGAAGCGGCTGTGGAACTATGCGCAGGGCAAGCGCGAGGCGGTCACGAGCGGCGAAGGCTTCGACTGGCGCGAGGCGTCCGACGACGTGCGCAACGCGCGCCGCGACGTTTACATGGCACTCGCGCAGGCCGACTACGACTACGAGCGCATCCAGTACAACACCGTCGTGTCGGCGGGCATGAAGATGCTGAACACGCTCGAAGCCGTCGCGCCCGACGCGAAAGGCGCTTCGGCGCTCGCACGCGAAGGCCTTTCGATCCTGCTTCGCGTCATGTATCCGGTGGTGCCGCACACGACGTGGGTGCTGTGGCGTGAACTGGGTTTTGCCGACGCGCACGGCGACATCCTCGACACCGCGTGGCCGGCGGTCGATCCGGCGGCACTCGCGCGCGACGACATCGAGCTCGTGCTGCAGGTGAACGGCAAGCTCCGCGGCAAGATCGTGGTGCCGGCGAAGGCGGACAGGCTCGCGATCGAGAAAGCGGCGCGCGAGGCGCCCGAGGTCGCACGCCACGCCGCGGGCAGCCCGGTGAAGAAGGTGATCGTGGTGCCGGGGAGGCTCGTCAATGTGGTGGTGTAAGGGCCAGGGGCCAGGGAGCAGCGCGATGATGCATGCGCTTTCGTCGAACCCGGGAAGCAGGGTCAGACCCTACTTTTACGTTGCGCTCCTTGCGGCGTCGCTCGTGCTCGCCGGATGCGGGTTCCACCTGCGCGGCAAGGCCACGTACACGTTCACGACGATCGCGGTGAATGCGCCGGGCGCACCCGGGCTCGCCGACGAGGTGCGCCGCGCGCTCAATGAAACCGGCAGCGCGAAGGTCGTCGACGCGAAGGACGCGCAGGTGATCCTCGACATTCCGCAGGTGGCCGACGACAAGGAGGTGCTGTCGCTGTCGGTGGCGGGCAGCGTGCAGGAGTACCTGCTCGTCAAGCGCGTGGGCTTCCGGTTGCACGACGCGCAGGGCAACGACTGGCTGCCGGCCGGCGAGATCAGCGTGCGCCGCAGCTACACGTTCAACGAGAGCGAAGTGCTTGCACGCGGCACGCAGGAACAGCACCTGCTGAAGGAAATGCAGAGCGACGTCGTTCAGCAGCTGATCCGCCGGCTGCAGGCGGCGAGGAAGCCGGCTTGAGATTCGGGCATGCAGCTGCGGGCTGACGAGCTCGACGCGCATCTCGCGAAGAAGCTCGCGCCGCTCTACGTGGTGCACGGCGACGAGCCGCTCTTTGCGATCGAAGCCGGCGACGCGATTCGCGTAGCCGCGCGGGCTGCGGGCTGCACCGAGCGCGAAGTGTTCGTCGCCGAGCAGCATTTCCGCTGGGACGCGTTCGCGTCGGCGAACGCGAATCTCGGGCTCTTCGCGTCGCGAAGGCTCGTCGACTTGCGCATTCCCTCGGGCAAGCCGGGCGTCGAAGGTGCGGCGGTGCTCGAGAAGCATGCGAACGCCCTGCCACCGGACGACGTCACGCTGATCACGCTGCCCCGCCTCGATCGCACCGCGCAGAACTCTGCATGGTTCACGGCACTCGCCAGGCACGGTGTCGTCATCGCGGTCGCGCCGCTCGATCGCAAGGCCATGCCCGGCTGGATCGCCGAGCGGCTGGCGCGAAACGGGCAGCGGGTTTCCCGCGACACCCTCGCGTTCCTCGCCGATCGCTGTGAAGGCAATCTGCTCGCGGCCGGGCAGGAAATCGCCAAGCTCGCGCTGCTGTTGCCCAAGGGCACGCTCGCGCACGAGGACGTCGAGCGCGCCGTGGCCAACGTCGCGCGTTACGACCTGCAGGAGCTCTCCGAAGCGTGGCTGACGGGCGACGCGGCGCGCGTGCTGCGCATCGTCGACGGCCTCCGCGCGGAGGGCGAGCCGGTGACGCTCGCCGTGTGGCAGCTCGGCGAAGACCTGCACGCGCTCGCGAGCGTGCACGAAGCGGCGGCGCGCGGCGTGTCGATTGCGAATGCCGTGCGCGGGGCGCGCGTGTGGGGCAAGCGGCAGCCGGCGCTCGAACGCGCCGCGCGCCGCGTGCACGCGGACGCCGTCGCGCCGCTCGTCGCCGCGCTTGCGAAGCTCGACGCGCTGGCGAAGGGCCTCGGGCGGGGCGACCCGTGGGACGACGTCGTCGACATCGGACTCGCGCTGTGCGGCCGGCGCGTCGCGGCGACGGCCTGAGCGGGGAGAACGCTCCCGCGTCGCGCGCGCTCGTCGTCGCGACGATGATGCTCGGCACGATCTCGACGATCCTCTCGGCGACGATCGTCAATGTTGCGTTTCCCGCGCTGATCGCCGAGTTCCACGTCGGCCACGACACGCTGCAGTGGATCGCTGCCGGCTACCTCGCGGCGATGACCGCGACGATGCTCGGCACTGCATGGCTGGTCGAGACGTTCGGCGAGCGCACGACGTTCGTCGCCACGCTCGCGATCTTCCTCGTCGCGTCGCTGCTCGCGGCAGGGAGCTGGAATACGTCCGCGCTGATCGGCGCACGCGTGCTGCAGGGCGCAACGGCCGGCATCCTGCAGCCGCTCGCGATGATCGTGCTGTTTCGCGTGTACCCGGTGAACGAACGCGGTCGAGCGATGGGCATCTACGGATTCGGCATCGTGCTGGCACCCGCGATCGGCCCGGCGATCGGCGGCACGCTGCTCGAAGCGTTCGGCTGGCGGTCGATCTTCCTCCTGACCGTGCCGTTCTGCATCGCGGGACTGGTGCTCGGCGCGCGCACGCTCGCGACTGTCCGCGCGCCGGAGCGCCTGCGCTTCGACTGGCTCGGCACGGTCCTGCTCGCGCTGGCGCTCGTCGCGCTGCTCAACATTCCCGTTGTCGGGCATCGCGATGGTTTCGCGTCGCCGGGTACGCTGCTGCTCGCGGCGGCGGGCGTCGGTCTCGCGATCGCGTTCGTGCTGTGGGAACGCCGCACTCGCGCGCCGCTGCTGCCGATCCGCCTGTTCGGCCATCGCACGTTCACAGGCAGCGCGATCGTCGCGTTCGCGTACGGCATCGGGCTTTTCGGCAGCACGTACCTCGTGCCGGTGTTCGCGCAGGAGATCGCGCATTACGACGCCGCGGAAGCGGGCTATCTGCTCGCGCCGGCGGGTATCGCGCTCGCGATCGCGATCACCATCGGCGGTCGCCTCACCGATCGCCTGCACGCGCGGCCCATCGTCATCGCGGGCCTCGTGCTGTTCGCGGTGTCGAGCCTGCTTTTGACGTTCTCCGGCGCGGCGACGGGCTTCGTGCTGCTGGCGTTGTGGCTCGTGATCGGGCGTGCCGGCCTCGGCATGCTGATTCCCGCGCTGAACGTCGGCGCCGTGCAGTCGCTCGCGGGGACCGAGCTCGCGTACGCGTCGGCCGCCGTCAACTTCGTGCGGCAGCTCGGGGGCGCGATCGGCGTGAACCTGCTCGCGGTGGTGCTCGAGTGGCGCCTCGACACCGTCGGCAAGGTCGATCCCGCGAGGCCCTTCCACGAATGCTTCGCGATCGTTACCCTAGCGTTTGCCCTCGCGGTCGTCCCCGCGTGGCTGATCAGGCCCGGCCCTGCGAAGACATAAAAAGCAGACTCAACGACGGACGTAGAAGGAGGAAACCATGTATCGGAAGATCCTGGTCGCATTCGACGGCTCGCCCGAAAGCCGGCTCGCCGTCGACGAGTGCTCGAACCTGATGCAGGTGTCGGGCCGCGAGATCCATCTCGTGTGCGTGCTGCACGACCCGTCGCCGTACCTGCTGGCCGGCGAGTTCGTGCCCGAGCCCGCGCTCGCGATCGATCGGTCGCGCATGCAGGCCGACCTCAACGAAGCGGCTGCACGCTTGACCGAGCGCGGCTTCTCGGTGACGACGCACCTCGAGGACGGCGAGCCGGTCGACGTGATCTCGCGCATGGTCGAATCGCTCGGCATCGACCTCGTGATCGTCGGGCACCGCCGCAGCAAGAAGTTCGCGCTGCGCTGGTGGCGAGGCACCGTCGACTCGATGCTGGTCGAGCGCGTGCATTGCAGCATTCTCGTGGCCGGGGATCGCGAAAGGTAGGGTCAGACCCTAATTTCCTGACTGACCCTACGTCGCGCCGAACGCGTTCAGCGTCGCGAGTGCGGCGAGGGGCGCGGTCTCGGCACGCAGCACGCGCGGGCCGAGATGTGCGGCGACAATGCCGCGCGCATTCGCCGTGGCGAGTTCCTCGGGCGTGAGGCCGCCTTCCGGTCCGCTGATGATTGCAGCGGGAGGGTCGCGCACGGCGAGCGTGCCCAGCGACTGCGCGGCGCTCGCGTCGAGGATCACCGCACCCCCCGGCGTCGAAGAGGCGATCCACTGTGCGAGCGTCACGACATCGGCGACCGGCGGAATGCGATTGCGCCCGCATTGCTCGCACGCGGCGATCGCGATCTGCCGCCAATGCTCGACGCGCTTTGCGATCCGCGCGACCGGCACCCCCTGGCTTCGCGCGGCCTGCACGGGCACGATCGTCCCGACGCCGAGCTCGACCGCCTTGCGCACGACGAAATCCATCATGTCGGCGGCGATCAGTGCCTGCACGAGCGTGACCGGGTGCGCGTTCTCGCGCTCGACCGCATGGTGCCGTCCGACGCGCACGACGACCTCGCGCCGGTCAATGGCCTCGATCGTCGCGTCGTATTCGCCGCCTTCGCCGGTGAAGAGCACGATCGGTTCGCCCGTGCGCATGCGTAGTGCCTGCGCAACGTGGCGCGCCGCCGACGCAGGCAACGGATAGGAGGCCGCCGGCGACAACGCGCGAACGTCGTCGCCGACGTAGATCCGCGCAGTCACGTCAGGTTGCGCGCGAACCGAAGAACTCGCGCAGCGCGTCGAGCACCGCGTCGGGACGCTCGGCCATCAGCGCGTGGCCGGCATCCGGCAGCGTGACCACGCGCGCGTCCGGCAACGCCGCGATCAGCGCCTTCGCGTTGCGCGGCGGCGCCATGAGGTCGCGCGTGCCCATGATCGCGAGCGCCGGGCATTGCACTCGCGATGCGGCGTCGACTCCGTTCGCGTACTCGTGGCACGCGCGGAGATCGTTCGCGAGCACGCCGGGGGCGGTACGCTCCATCAGCCGCATCGAATTGCCGAGCATCCACACGCCAGGCACGGTGTTCCCGCCGAGCTGACCGCCGGGCGAAAACGACCAGCCGTTGATGAGCTCGTACGCAACGTGGTCGTTGCGTTCGGCGGCCGCATGCAGGTCTTCGCTGACCGCCATGGGCGCCGACGCGCCGAGCAGCGTCAGCCGCGCGATCTGCTGCGGATAACGCGCCGCGCATTCGAGCGACGCGAGCGCACCCATCGAATGCCCGACGAGATGTACGCGCGCGACGCCGAGCGCATCGAGCGCAGCGGCCAGCCAGTCGGCGATGGCCTCGACCGATGCGAGCGCCGGACCTTGCGATCCGCCGTGCGCGGGAAGGTCGACGGCGACCGCGTTCATGCCGTGCCACGCGAAATAGCGCGACTGCAGCGCGAACACCCCGTGATCGTGTGCCGCACCGTGCACGAACATCACCGTGGGCTTCGCGGCGTCGAGCGCGCGCGAGCCCGTGTACGCGTAGACGGCGCGGCCTTCGACGGCGAAGCGCATCAGCCCTTGCTCGCCGCGTAGAGCGCCCGAGAGAGATCTTCGGTCAGATCCGCCGGGTCCTCGAGGCCGATCGACAGCCGGATCGTACCTTCGCCGATGCCGGCGCGCCGCAGGTCCTCGTCCGACATCCGATAGTGCGTCGTCGACGCCGGATGGATCACCAGCGATTTCGCGTCGCCGACGTTCGCGAGATGCGAGAAGAGACGCAGCGATTCGATGAAGCGCCGGCCCTGCTCGCGCGTGCCGCGCAAATCGAAGCTGAACACGGCCCCGCCGCCGCGCGGCAACAGACGCTTCGCGAGTTCGTGATCCGGATGTTCGACGAGGTCGGGATAGCCGACGTGCGCCACGAACGGGTGGTCGCGCAGGAACGCGACGATGGCGCGCGCGTTCGCGACGTGCCGCGCCATGCGCAGCGGCAGCGTCTCGATGCCCTGCAGGATGTGGAACGCGGTCATCGGCGCCATGCACGCGCCGAAATCGCGCAATCCCTCGCGCCGCGCGCGAAGCAGGAACGCCGCGGTCGACGATTCCTCGGCGAACACCATGCCGTGGAAGCCTGCGTACGGCTGCGTCAGCGTGGGAAACTTATCGCGCACGCCATCGGCGTTCCAGTCGAACGTCCCGCCGTCGACGAGCAGGCCGCCGATCACCGTTCCGTGCCCGGAAAGGAACTTCGTCGCCGAATGCACGACGAGATCGGCGCCGTGGTCGAACGGACGCAGCAGAAATGGCGTGGTGAACGTGGAATCGACGAGGAGCGGCAGCCCGTGCTCGTGCGCGAGTGCGGCGACGCGCGGCACGTCGAGCACCTCGAGCGCGGGATTGCCGAGCGATTCGCCGAACAACAATCGCGTTTCCGGGCGGATCGCGGCGCGCCACGCGCCCAGGTCGCGCGGATCGACGAACGTCGTCTCGATGCCGAAGCGCGGCAGCGTGTAGTCGAGCAGGTTGTGCGAGCCGCCGTACAGCGAGCGCGACGCGACGATGTGCGATCCCGCCGACATCAGCGTGACGATCGCGAGATGCAGCGCCGCTTGCCCGCTCGCGGTCGTGATCGCGCCGATGCCGCCCTCGAGTGCGGCGATGCGTTCTTCGAGCACCGCGCACGTGGGGTTGGACAGCCGCGAATAGACGTGGCCCGCGCGCTCCATGTTGAAGAGCGCGGCCGCATCGTCGGTGTCGTCGAACACGAACGACGTGGTCTGGTAGATCGGCGTCGCACGCGCGCCCGTGGCAGGATCGGGGCGCGCGCCGGCGTGCAGCGTGAGCGTGTCGAATCCGTGCGTCTTCGGCTTGACCGACATGCGCGAATGCTATTTGACGATGCCCAGCGACTGATGCGGCGTTTTCGCGACCGGCGGGAAGTGCTCGGGCCGATGGTCCGGCATGAAGCCGTCGACGTTCGGCATCACGACCTTAGGCAGCGTTTCCGCGTTCATGATCACGTCGTCGGCGACGATGTTCGCTTCGAAGAGTATGTACGCAGTCAGCGCATACACTTGATCGTCGGTCAGGCTTCCCGGCGCCGTCAACGGCATCGCGCGCTTGACGTAGTCGAAGAGCGTCGTCGCGTACGGCCAGTAGCTTTCGACGGTCTTGATCGGCGCCTTGCGCGGATCGGCGTTGACGAGCGTGCCGCGCCCGCCGATCAGCCGATCGCCGATGCCGCCCTGCAGCTTCTCGCCGTGGCACGACGCGCACTGCTGCTGGTACACCGACTTGCCTTCGAGCACCGAACCCGAACCCTGCGGCATGCCGCGGCCGTCCGGCAAGGGCGAAAAGAAGCGGCCGATCTCGGCTTCGCTCGGTCTCGTCCCGAAGCCGAATTTCGCCGCCGCTTCGCGTGCGAACGCGTCCGCGCCGATCGATGCCAGCGCGACGGCGAACAGGCAGGCGCGCGCGACGAACCGCCGCTCAGTAATCGTGGACATTCGTCACCTTGCCGTCGGTCGTCACGTGCCAGCTCTGGATCGCGTTCAGATGGTAAACCGAGCCGAGCGGTCCGTTCAGCCCCCGCACCGCGATCAACTGCCCGAGCGTCGGCTGCACGTAGCCGGTGTCGTCGACGCAGCGGCTCTGCAGCACCGCTTCGCGGCCGTCCCATTGCCATGGAAAACGAAAACGCGTGTGGCAGATCGGCAGCACCGGCGCCTGCAGTGCGGCGCGCCGCCACGTGCGCCCGCCATCGGTCGACACGTCCACGCGCCGGATCGCGCCGCGCCCCGACCACGCGAGCCCGGTGATTTCACGGAAGCCGGGACCGTCGAGCGTCATCGCGCCCGATGGCGACGTGATCACCGACTTGGCCTCCATCGCCAGCGAGAACTGCACGGCCTTCCCGTCGGGGAAAAGATCGGTGTACTTCGACGTTTCCTCGCGCGTCATGAACGGCGCGTCCGACACTTCGATGCGCCGCAGCCACTTGATGTTGATGTTGCCCTCGTACCCCGGCACCATCAGGCGCAGCGGATAGCCCTGCTCGGGGCGCAGCGCCTCGCCGTTCTGGCCGTACGCGAGGAAGCAATCCTGCATCGCCTTCGCGAGCGGGATGCTGCGCGTCATCATCGCGGCATCGCCGCCTTCGGCGAGCAGCCATTTCGCGCCCGGCCGCAGGCCCGCTTCGTTGAGGATCGCCGACAGCGGCACGCCCGTCCATTCCGACGTCGACGTGAGACCGTGCGTGAACTGCACGGTGGCCATCGTCGGCTTTGCCCATTCGGTCAGCCCGTTGCCCGAGCATTCGAGGAACATGAGGCGCGACAGCGACGGGAACCGCTTCAGGTCGTTCATCGTGTACTTGCGCGGCTCGTCCACCATGCCGTGCACGTACAACCGGTGCTGTGCGGGATCGATCACCGCCGTGCCCGCGTGACTGCGCTCGAAGTGCAATCCCGAAGGCGTGACCACGCCCATCCCGTCCTCGAGCGGCGTCATCGTCCACGACGAGAGCGGCGTCGACGTCTTGAAGCGCCGGCGCACCGCGGTCTCGAACTGCGAGCGCGTGCCGTAGCTTTCGTCGGCGAGCGGATAGCCGGGCGTCTTCGTGGGGTCGCTCGGGACGTCGTGCACGGCGGCGCCGAGCGCTTGCGCGGAAGCCCGCGGCGCGGGAAGCGCGCCCACGCCGAGCGCTGCGAGCGAACCGAGCATGAAGCGTCGCCGTGCGAACGGTGCAGGAGCTTCGGCGTAGGGCGATAGCGGGTCGCGTCGCTTCGCCGCGAGTTCGAGCGCTTCACGCTCGAGGCGCTCGGCGACGAGCGCTTCGTACGATGCCCGGTGCATGGCCGTTGCTCCCCCGATGTTCGAATCGTTCACGTCGCCGGAGCCGCCGGCGGCGCGTCATTCTGCGTCGGCGCGGTCGATTCAGGCAAGGCGGGCGCGTCGGCGGCGGGATAGAGCGTGTGCAGCACGCCACCCGCGATCGCCGCGAGCAGCGATTCGAACGCGTCTGCCAGCGCCTGCGCGTCGCACGGCTCGCGCCGCCGTTGCGCGACCACCGCCGCCACATCGTGCTGCGCCATCTGGTCGGCGACCACGTCGCGCCAGAACGCCGGATACTCGCTGGCCGCGTAGTCGCCGCGGCCGCGGCCGTAATGCGCGACGGCGAGATAGCGCAGCACCGCGGCGGGCACGAGCGAGGCGATGAACTCGTCGGTCCACCGCGCGCAGGATTCGTTGCGGCCGCGCACGAAATTGAATCCGTGCGCGAGGCCCACGCCGCCGGCGGCGCCGACGAGCGCGCCGGCGAGCATGCCGGCGCCGAACGTGAGGCCGCCGGCCGCAATGTCGGCCGCAAGTCCGGTCAACGCGCCGGACACGACGCCGCCTATGACCCCCGCCGTGCGCGGGTCCAGCGGTGCCTGCGTCGCGACGTCGGACGCGAGGCGCTTCATCACCTCGTCCGCCGCCTCGCCGCCCAGATGCTGGATCGCGATCAATTCGTTGGTGCTCGCGCGAATCGCGGCGTCGAGCCGCTTCGCGAGCGCATCCATCGCCGCGCGCTTCTCGGGATCGATGCGCTCGCCGCCGCCGACGAGTGCGCGCCCGCTCTCGATCAGCGAGCGATGCCAGGGCGCGTGCAACAGCATGCCGCGATCGCAGGCGGCCGCCGCGATCGGCTTCGCGATCGCGATCATCGACGCGGCAAACCGCCGGTCGCGCTCGGCGCGCCACGCGGCTTCGAGGCGCGCGAACGCCGGCTGCCTGTCGGCGGGCAGCACGCGCGCCACCGCATGCAGCAGCACGCTTTCCTGTACGAAGCAGCGCGCGAACGCGTCGAGCGACAGCACGTCGCCGATCCGCGTTCGACCACCCAGCGCCTCGCGCCATCGTGCAATCTCCGCCGCCTCCGCGTCGACGCCGCGCGGCGGTCCCGTCTGGTTCAAAAGCACGATCACAGGCTTGCCGATCCATTCCAGGATCTGCAATTCGGGCGCGAGATAGCCGGCGTCGGACGGCGCTTCCGACGCGTTGACGAGGTAGAGCACGACGTCGGCGTCGTCGCGCACGTTGCGTACCGCTTGTTGCGTGAACCAGAAGGCGCGGTCGCGCCAGCGATCCCACGTCATGGCAAGGAAGCGCACGATCGGATGCTCAGCGCCTGCCAGGCGCCGCAACAGCCGTGCGCTGTCGCCGAAACCCGGCGTGTCCCACAGGTACAGCACGTCGCCGGCGGCACTTTCGAGCAGCACGAAGCGCTCGGCGCTGGTCGTCACGTGCGCTTCGTCGCGCACTTCGCCGACGTCGCGGCCGAGCAGCGTGCGCGCGAGCGCGGTCTTGCCCGCATTGGTATGCGACACGAGCGACAGTGCGATGGATTGCGGCGCAATGCTCATGCGATGCGATCGAGCTGGCGTGACAGCTCTGATTCGGCCTGGATCTCGTCGGGCTGCGCGAGCCGCACGAAGATGGGCTCGGCGTGCGCAGCCTCGAGCACGTTTCGCCATGCGCGCTCGCGCTCGGACACACGGCGCGCGTCGGTGAAGCGCGCGGCGAACTGCGACGTATCGACGAGCGTGACGATCGGCACGCCGGCTGCCGCGGCGGTGCGCAGTGCCGCGACGAACGCGCCCTGCGCCTCGGGCTCGGGCGTCGCCGACAGGTTGAAGAGCGCGACGATGCCCGCACTGCCGCCTTTCGTGTCGGGCAACGTGTCGTCGCCGTAGGCGACCGGTGCGAGCCAGTTCACGTCGACGCCCGCCGGATGCACGCGCGCGAGCAGGCGTGCGAGGCCCTCGCGGCTCACGTTGGGCACGTCGAAGCTGTAGGGCACGACGACGATCGGCGCGGTGCCTTCGCGCCATGCGCGCAACAGGCGATCGACGTACGGCGTGTCGAGCGGAAGGGGAAAGCGCGTTGCGAGCCGCCGCTCGTGCAACCAGGCGATGGCCGCGAGCACGACGCGCGGCGCGATCACGACGAGGAAGATCGTGGCCGCGTACAGGTGAATCCACGCCGCCGCGTTTTCGCCGCCGTTCGCGATCGCCTGCAGATGCGCGGCGTCGGGCACGCGGATGCCGGTCAGCCATTCACCGGGTGCCAGCACGACGCGCAGGATGCGCGAGACGTCGGCGGCGCCGAGGAACGTGCTTTGCCAGTTCGCCCGGAACTCGAGCGCGATGCCGCGCAGGTACAGCCCGGCGATCATGCCGAGGGCGAGGCAGGCCGCGCCGACATGCAGCAACCGCGCCGCGCGTTGCTGCCAAAGCGGCATCGCGAGCCGCGTCCATTCGCCGGTGAAGCGCTGCGCCGCGAGCACGAGAGACGTTGGCGCGAGCCGCGCGCGCGCCATGCGCGTTGCGCCGCGCAGCCAGCGCGCGACGGCGCGACGCAGCCCACCGGGCTTTCGCGCCGGGCGCCGCGGTTGCCAAGCATGAACGAGCAGCACGGCATACACGGCGAGATTCCACGCGAAGAGTGCGAGCACCGGCGGGGCGAGCAGGTTGATGGTGCGGGTTGCGCCGACGTCGGCGCCGAGCGCGCCCACGACGAATGCGCCGACGGCCACGACGAGCGAGGTCCACCCGCGCGCCGAGGGCAGCGGCGCGAAAGCGGCGATCCTCGGGAAGCGCCCCCGCAGCCGCTCGAGCACGAGTGCTGCGCGCCGCGCGAGGAACGCGTCGGCCGGGGCATCCTCGCCGACGATCTCGCCGGCAGTCCGCAGCGCCCACGCGCGGTCGTCGTCGGTCCAGACCTCACGTGACGCGTCGGCCGACTCGATCGCCTGCACGAGCACGACGTCGCGCGCGCTACGCTCGTTCATGCGCGAGAGTTGGGTATCATGGTTGCGCGGCTTTTCGTGGAGGTGGCTCGATGACACGACCCCTTGCGCGCGGCCTCGAGAAGAACCGGATCGAAGCGCTCGTCGACGGCGTGTTCGCCGTCGCGCTCACGCTGCTCGTGCTGGACATCCGCCTCCCCGAAGGCGTCGTCGCGCCAACCGACGCCGCGCTGGCCGCCCAGCTCGCGACGCTCGAGCGGCATTTCGTCATCTACGTGGTGACGTTCATCGTCGTCGGCGTCTACTGGATCAATCATCATATCCAGTTCCATTTCATCGAACACACGAACCGCTCGCTCATCTGGATCAACCTCGGCTACCTGATGGTCGTGAGCTTCCTGCCGTTCGCCACCGACCTCGTGGGCGATCACGAGAAGCTCGTGCTGCCCTGCGAAATCTACGGCATCGCGCTGCTGATCCTCACCGCCACGAGTCTGTCGCATATCCACCATCTCGCGCGCCATCCCGAGCTCACGAGCGCTGAATTCACGCCCGAGATCGTGACGCTGCTCCGGCGCCGCAGCGCGCTCTTCGCGCTCGTGCCGACGATCTCGATGGCCGTCGCCTTCGTCAGCACGCGCGCGGCGATCTACGCCTACGTTCTGCTCGGGGCGCTGCATTTCATTCCGGGCCGCATCGACCACCGGATCGCCCGCGCCGAGAATGCCGCGCAAGAGGCGACGCCGCAATCATGAAGGGCCGCGGCGCGACGTTCGAGCCGGGAAACCGCTATCGCGAGCATACGCGGGAGGCGTTCGACGATGGCTGGGCGCGCGACGACGACCTGCCGCCGCTGAAGACGACGGTGAGCGAGCAACGCTCGCGCACGATCATCGCGCACAACGATTCCCCCGATGTGCCGTTCTCGCAGTCGATCAATCCGTACCAGGGTTGCGAGCACGGCTGCATCTACTGCTACGCGCGGCCCACGCACGCGTATCTCGACCTCTCGCCGGGCCTCGATTTCGAGACGCGGCTCTTCGCCAAGCCGAATGCCGCCGAGCTGTTGCGGGCGGAGCTGGCGAAGCCCGGCTATCGCTGCGACCCCATCGCCCTCGGCACCAACACCGACCCCTACCAGCCGATCGAGCGCGAATGGATGATCACGCGCGCGATCCTCGAAGTGCTCGCGCAATGCGAGCATCCGTTCACGATCGTCACCAAATCGGCGCGCATCGAGCGCGACATCGACCTGATCGCGCCGATGGCGGCAAGGAAGATGGCGCGCGTCTACCTGTCGGTCACCACGCTGGACCGCGAGCTCGCACGCAAACTCGAGCCGCGCGCGAGCGCGCCGTCGCGCAGGCTGGAGGCGGTGAAGAATCTCAGCGCCGCCGGCATTCCCGTGGGCGTGATGGTTGCGCCGATCATCGCGCAACTGAACGACCGCGATCTCGAGGCGATCCTCGAGCAGGCGGCCGCGAACGGGGCGACGAGCGCGGGCTACGTGATGCTGAGGCTGCCGCTCGAGGTGGCGCCACTGTTTCGCGCCTGGCTCGATGCGCACTATCCGCAGCGTGCGGCGCACGTGATGAGCCTCGTCGCGGCGATGCGCGGCGGGCGCGACTACGAGTCGGCCTTCGGCACGCGCATGCGGGGCCGCGGCATCTTCGCCGAGCTGATCGAGAAGCGCTTCGCCACCGCGTGCCGCAGGCTCGGGCTCGCGCGCGGCCGCGAGCAGTCGGATCTCGACACCACGCGCTTTCGCCCGCCGCGCACGGACACGCGCCAGGGCGACCTCTTCGCGACACGTTGACACACGCCGGGAGCCGTTCGAGAGCGCGCACGTTCGGGGTGTGGCGCACACGCGCGCCGTGCTCGTCTGTGGTGAAATATGCAGTCGCTTGAAGGAGGACTGCGGTGACACTCGGACGACATCTCGCGGTATGGATCGCGTCGATCGTGTTCTTCGTGCTCGGTGCGATCTGGTACAGCGTCGTGCAGGCGCCTTGGCTCGCAGGCATCGGCAAGACGGCGAACGAGATCGCGAGCGCTCACGCAGCATCCCCCGTGCCCTACGTCGTCGGCTTCGTGGCGATACTCGTCATGTGCTACACGCTCGCCTGGCTGATGCAGCGGCTCCAGGCGTCGACACTCGTCGGCGGGCTTCGCCTCGGTGTCATCGTCGCGACCGGCTTCATGGCGGCGACGCTGGCGCTCAACTATGGCTTAGAGGCGCGCTCGGTCACGCTGTGGCTCATCGACTCGGTGTATGCCGTCGTCGGGCTCGCGCTCGCGGGCGCGATCATCGGCGGCTGGAAGCGCGCAGCGCCGGTCGCACCTGCCGGCGAGACGCCGGCGCCGTGACGGCATTGCGATGACTGCCGAAGCGATGTCCGCACTGTCATCGCGTCTTGCCGCGTGCTACTCGGCGGCCGTGCACGACGTGATGCGCGCGATGGGCCTCGACCATCAGGTGCTGCCGGCGTCGATCAAGGCGATCGCCCCCGGCACGCGCCTCGCGGGACGGGTGTGGACGGTCGAAGGACACATCGACCGCTCGAAATCGCGTGACGAAACGCTGCTCGGCTGGTGCACGCTGTTGTCGCGTGCGCCGTGTGGCCACGTCGTCGTGTGCCAGCCGCACAACCACGAGATCGCACTGATGGGCGAACTGTCGGCGCAAACGCTCGCCGCCCGCGGCGTGCTCGGCTACGTGGTCGACGGCGGCTCGCGCGACACCGATCTCGTGCTCGCGCAGGGCTTTCCGGTGTTCTGTTCGTTCCTCACGCCGGCCGACATCGTCGAGCGCTGGATCCCCGACCGCTACGGAGAGCCGATCGCGATCGGCGACGTCACGATCGAAAGCGGCGACTACCTGCTCGGCGATCGCGACGGCGTCGTGATCGTTCCGCACGCGCACGCCAGCGAAGTGATCGCGCGCACCGAGGACGTGGTGGCGACCGAAAGCGAGATGCGCCGCGCACTGATCGGCGGCATGGACCCGGTCGAGGCGTACCAGCGCTACGGCAAGTTCTGACTTCGCACGCCCGGCAACAGCAGTCGCAGGTTGAAGCCGGTCACGAGCGCGGTGCCGACGACGACGATCAGCGATCCCGCGATCGTGTGCACGCCGATCGGCTCGTGCAGGAACAGCGCTCCCCACAGCACGCCGAACACCGGGATCAGGAACGTGACGGTGAGCGCGGACGCCGGGCCGAGATCGGCAATGAGACGGAAGTACAGCAGGTACGCGACGCCGCTGCACAGCACGCCGAGCCCCAGCACCGACAGCACGACGATCGCTCCGGACGGCGCGTGTGCCGGAAAGAACGGCGTCGCGGGCGCGAGCAGCAACGTGGCGGCCAACATGCTGCCGAGCGCATTCGCGAACGGATCGGGACCCGGCGCCGACTTCGCGTAGATCGACGCGATGCCGTAGGACAGCGATGCGGCGAGGCCGGCGAACAACGCGAGCAGCGCACCGGGGGCGACCATCATCGCGTCGAAGCTCGCGAGCACCGTGACGCCGACGACGCCGAGCACGAGTCCGACGATCACGCGTGGCGCGGGAGGCCTGCGCGCGACGAGCGCGGAAATCGCTGCGGCGAAGATCGGCGCGGTCGCATTCAGGATCGACAGCAGCGAGGCCGACAGCGCCTGCGCGGCGAACGCGAACAGCAGGAACGGCACCGCGGAGTTGGAGGTGCCGAGGATCAGGTAGTGGCGCCAATGGGTCCGTGCGGCGATGTCGCGCCGGCGCAGCCGGGCGATGACGACGAGAAACATCGCCGCGAGCGCGACGCGCCACGCGATGAGGCGCACCGGGCCGAGCACCGGCGCGGCGATGCGCATGAACAGGAACGACCCGCCCCAGATCGCGGCGAGCAGCAGCAGCCGGGCGGCACTCGTGGACGACATGCGGGTAGCGTGCGCGCGCGCGTGGTGGCACGCACTCCGATTGTTGCGCTACACGCCCAGGTAGCGCTGCAGCAGCTCCGGACGCGCGCGCAGTTCCTTCGCGTCGCCCTCGTGCGCGATGTGCCCGTTGTTGATGATGTAGACGCGGTGCGCGAGCGCGAGCGTGGCCGCGAGGTTCTGCTCGACGAGCACGATCGTCTGCCCCGCCGCGGCGAGGTCGCGGCACGCCGCCATCAGCGCCTGCACGATCACCGGCGCCAGGCCCTCGAACGGCTCGTCGAGCAGGACGATCTTCGGATCGCGGATCAGTGCGCGTGCGATCGCGAGCATCTGCTGCTCGCCGCCGGACAAATCCGTGCCGCGGCTGCCGCGCCGCTCGCGCAGACGCGGGAACATCTGGTAGATGCGATCGAGCGGCCACTTGTTCTGTGCGGTGAGGCCCGCAAGCACCAGGTTCTCCTCGACGTTCAGGCTGCCGAAAATGCGCCGGTCCTCGTGCACGAGCTGCATGCCGCACTTGGCGATCGCGTGGCTCTTCTTCCCGGCGATGTCGAGGCCGTCGAGGCGCACCGAGCCCGTGCGCGGCGTCACGACGCCCATCAGGCTCTTCAACGTCGTGCTCTTGCCCGCGCCGTTGCGGCCGAGCAGCGCGACGACCTCGTTCTTCTCGACGCGCAGCGACACGTCGAACAGGATGTGCGAGTCGCCGTAGTAGCTGTTGAGGTTGCTGACTTCGAGCAGGCTCACGACACGGCCTCCGCAGTGTCGCCCAGGCCCTCGTGCACGCCGCCGAGATACGCTTCCTGCACCTTCGCGTTGCCCTTGATCTCCTCGGGCGTGCCCTCGACGAGCACCCGGCCTTCCTGCAGCACGGTGACGCGCTCGGCCAGCTCGAACAGCGAATCCATATCGTGGTCGATGATGATCATCGTGCGCCCCTGCGCGATCGATTTCAGCAGCTTCACCGTCTCGACGCGCTCGGACGGGCTCATGCCCGCGAGTGGCTCGTCGAGCAAGAGCAGCGTCGGCGACGACGCGAGTGCGAGGCCCACTTCGAGTCGCCGCTTCTCGCCGTAGGCGAGCTGCGACACCGGCGTGTCGCGCCGTCCCGTCAGGTTCACGAGCTCGAGCGTGTGCTCGACCTGATCGACAAGTCCCGGAACGTTCGCCATCTTGCGCAGCATGTCGAGCTTGAGCTTGCCGCGCAGCGCCGCGAGTGCCGCGATCGCGACGTTCTCGCGCACGGTCAGGCGATTGAAGAGCTGGTTCACCTGGTAGCTCTTGGTGAGGCCGAGCTGGCAAACGTCGGTGACGCTCATGCCGGTGATGTCGCGGCCCTCGAACGTGATCGACCCCGACGTCGGCGACACTTCGCAGGTCAGCATCTTGAAGAACGTGCTCTTGCCGGCGCCGTTCGGGCCGATGATGCCGCGCAGTTCGCCGCGATTCACCGAGAAGTCGATGTCGGCGTTGGCGATCACGCCGCCGTAATGCTTGGACAACCCGGTCGCCTTCAGGATGGGCCCGGAGAACGCCGGCACGTCGCGCCTGAAGTGCGGCTCGCGGGCGCTCGTGCGCGCTGCATCGGCGTCGATCGTGTCGATCGCCACCGTATCGCCGTTCGCGCGTCCGCGCACGTGCTGGTACAGCGACTTCAGGCCCCCGATGATGCCGTTGTGCAGGAAGACCACGAGCAGCACGAACACGAGGCCGAGCACGAGCTTCCACGCGGCGCCGAGCTTCAGCGTCCCCTGCAGGAAATCCTGCAGGAACAGCCACACGCCGGCGCCGAGGAGGGGGCCGAACAGCGTGCCGCGACCCCCGATCGCCGTCTGGATCACGAGTTGCCCGGAGGTGTCGAACGTAAACGCCTCCGGCGGCATGAAGCCCTGCATCACGCCGAGCAATCCGCCGGCGAGGCCCGCGTAGGCGGCCGCGATCACGAACGCCGCGACCTTGTAGCTGTGGATGTTGTGGCCGACCGCCGCCGCGCGCAGCGGATTCTCGCGGATGGCGCGGAAGATCGTGCCCACGGGCGAGCGCACGATGCGGAGCGCCAGCACGATGCCCAGGAAGTAGACCACGGCGAGGAACGGATAGAGCGACCAGCCGGTCGAGAAGTGCAGCGTCGTGAAGCCGAGGGGAATCGACGGCGTGGGCACGCCGGGCAGGCCGTTCTCGCCGCCGGTCCATTCGGAAAGCGGGTTGAACTCGACGAAGTAGAACACCTCGGCGATCGCGACGGTGATCATCGCGAAGTAGATGCCGGTGCGCTTCAGCGCGATCAGGCCGACGAGGTAGCCGACCGCCGCCGCGGCGATCGTCCCGATGACGAGCGCGAGGATCACGTACGGGAACCCGGCGCGCGTCAGCAGGTACGCGGCGACGAAGCCGCCGGTGCCGTACAGCGCCGACTGGCCGAACGACAGCAGGCCCGTGTAACCGAACAGGATGTCGAAGCCGATGCCGAACAGGCCCCAGACGAGGATGCGATTGACCGTGTTGGGCGCCGAGCCGAGGTACGGCAGCACGAGCGGCACCGCGATCAGGACAAGTGCGAGGATCGTCTCGACGAAGAACGGTCGCTGCCGGAGCGTCGCGGGTTCGCGAAGGCGCGTCGGCGGGGGAATGGCGCGAGCGGTGCCGGTGGACATGTGATTACTCTCTACCCTTGGTTCCAAGCAGCCCCTGCGGCCGCACCATCAGCACGAGCGTCATGGCGGCGAACAGCACCACGTACGCGTAGCCGGGGTTGATCATCGACGTGATACTGATGATCTCGCCGGCGATGAGGCCGCCGAGGATCGCGCCGGTGAAGGAGCCCACGCCGCCGATCACCACGACGACGAACGTCTGCACGAGGATCGCCTCGCCGACGTCGGGCGTGAGCGCGACCACGGGCGCATTGACGATGCCGGCGAAGCCCGCGGCCATGGCGCCGATGCCGAACACGACCATGAACACGCGCTGGACGTTGATGCCGAGCGAGTCGACCATCACCGAATCCTCGATGCCCGCGCGCACGATCATGCCGAGGCGCGTGCGGAACAGCATGAGGAAGAGCGCGAGCAGCGCCACCGCGACGATGCCGACGAGCGCCAGGCGATAGGTCGGGTAGAACATGAACCCGAGCGGCGTAATGCCGGACAGCAGCGACGGCGCCGGTACGGTCTTCGACAGGCTCGAGAAGAAGAAGCGCACCGCTTCGACGATGACGATCGCGATGCCGAACGTGACGAGCAGCTGGTCTTCGTGCGGCCGATGGTAGAAGTGACGGATGACGACCCGCTCGAGCAGGATGCCGACGACGAGCAGGAACACGGCGCCGCCAATCAGCGCGACGACGTACGAGCCCGTGGCCTCGTACGCCATGTAGCCGGCATACCCGCCGAGCATGAACATCGCGCCGTGCGCGAGGTTCAGCACGCCGAGCGTGCCGTAGATGATCGTGAGTCCCGAGCTGATCAGCGCGAGCAGCGCCCCGAGCGCCAACCCGTTGAAGAGCTGCGAGACGAAGTTAGCCCAGGTGATCATGGCGAACGTTCATCGTGATTCAGGCAGTTCGCGTGCGGCGCACCGCGCTTCCGGCTTCCACCGGCGCGCGGCGCTCCGTGCGATGGGTCTTCGACGCCGGACCGCGGGCGCGGCCCGCTCCGGCGCGGCGCGCGGGCGTCGTTCGCCTTTGCCCGCAGCGCCGGTATTTGCAGCGATCAGGTATACGAACCCAGGTTGCAACCGAACGCGTCGGGCTTCTGCATGACCGACGCGCCCGGCACGATCTCCATCACATCCCAGAAGTCTTCCTTGTTGCGCATCGCAGACGGCTTCTTGCCCTGCACGATGATCACCGGGCGGATCAGCTGGTGGTCAGCGGCGCGCCACTCCACTTCGCCGACGACCGAGTTGATCTTGCGCGGCGTCTCGTACGACTTGATGACGTCGGGCGGATAGAAGCTGCCGGCGTTCTCGACCGCATCGGCCCACAACGCGAACGACATGTACGCGTTCTCGGCGCCCCATTCCGGGCTGTAGTTGTACTTCTTGCGGAATTCGTCGACGAACTGCTTCGCCAGCGGGAACTTGTCCTCGAGCGTCCACCAGAAGTCGGTGGCCGCGTACACGCCTTCCGTCACGTCGGCGCCCACTTCCGGTGCGAGGAACGGAATCTGGTACGGAATCACCAGCTTCATCTTCGGCAGCAGCCCGAACTGCTTCGCCTGCTTCGTCGACAGCACCGCGTCGTGGCCCCAGTTCACGTTGATCAGGAACTCGGCGCCCGAGTTGGCGATGTTGGTGAGGTACGAGCTGTAGTCGGGAGCGCCGAGCGGCGACACCTGGTTCGTGACCATCGTCCAGCCGCCGTTCTTGGTCAGGTAGTCGTTCATCGACTTCGTGACCGTGTGGCCGTACGTATAGTCGGGCGTCATGAACGCCGCCTTCTTGTTCTTCCCGAATGCCTTCAACAGCACCGGGCCGAGCGCGTTGGCCGCGGTTTCGCCATAGAAGTTCTGGCGGAAGCCGTAGCGCACGCAGTCCTTGCCGGTGGTGTCGTTCGACCCGGAGATGCCGGTCACGTAGAGCACCTTCTCGCGCTGCGCGAGCTTGTTCAGCGCCACGGCGACCGCACTCGACGTGGAGCCCGTCATCAGGATCGCCTTGTTGTCGCTGATGAAGCGCTGCTGCGCCTGAATGGCGTCGTTGGGCTTCGCGGCTGAGTCGGCGACACCGTACTTCACCGTCTTGCCGAGTACGCCCTTCTTGGTCTTGGGCGAGATCGCCTTGATCAGCGGATGCCCTTCGTTGATGTGCTGGACGGCGAGCTCGTAACCCTTGAGCTCGTCTTCGCCCTGGACCGCGTAGGTGCCGGTGCGCGGGACCGTGATGCCGATGAAGACCGAGTCGCCCTGCGACCCGGCGGGCCAGGTGCCGATCGGCGGCTTGTCCTGCGCGAACGCCTCCTTGATGAACGCGGTGGGCAGCGCCAGCCCGCCCGCCACGCCGAGGCCGAGGCGCATGAAGTCGCGCCGGCCGTTGCTTCCCATGTCGTACTTGCGGTCCCGCATTACGTTCTCCTCCAGGTTGGAATCGAACCACGAAACATCGCGGTCCGATATTGTCGGTCTCGAGCCGCCCGCGATCTTACTTCATGTTTGCGCGGATCGGGCAATGCCTCCTTACCGCTGCCCTGCTGGCGGAGTGTATCGGAGTACGATATATTGTCAACTGCCGGCGCAACGCGGCGAGGTCGAACGTCGCGTGCGCGAAAGCGGCGCGGGCGGCGGCATGTCGCGGCCGCCGCCAAGGCGGGGGGATCGATGACGGACGTGAGCGATCGGGGCGCTGAAACGCTCGATCCCTCCGAGTACCAGATGCTGGCCGCGTTCAGGTATACGCTGCGGCGCTTCCTGTCGTTCAGCGAGACCGCGGCGGCCGAGGTGGGCCTCGCCGCGCAGCAGTACCAGGCGCTGCTCGCGATCAAGGGACGCAACCGGCACGACAGCGTGACGATCAACGAGCTCGCGCAATTGCTGCTGATCAAGCACAACAGCGCAGTGGGGCTCGTCGACCGGCTGGAGGCCGAGGGGCTCGTCAAGCGCAGCGTCGATCCCGCCGACCGGCGCAAGGTGAACCTGCGGCTCACGGCCCGCGGTGCACGCGTTTTCGAGCGTCTGGCGAGCGCGCATCGAGAAGAGCTGCGCCGTATCGGGCCGGAGCTCGCGGAATTCCTGGATTATTTTTCCAAGGACGAGAAGTAGGCCCAAACCAGTAGCCCCAAACCGAAAAGCGGGGTGCGGGGACGACGGACGAGGCGTAAGAGCGCCCCTGCGTAACCGCGCCGCGAAAGGGCAGGCTCATCCCTCACCCCTCATCCCGGTTTTTGCTACCCATGCACCTCCGCGCGCTCGGCAATCACCTCGATCAGCCGCCGATCGAACGCAGGAATGTCCGCGGGCTTGCGCGACGTCACGAGCCCGTTGTCGACCACCACCTCCTCGTCGACCCATCGCGCACCGGCGTTGATCAGGTCCTGGCGGAGCGACGGCCAGCTCGTGATCGATCGCCCCTGCACGACGCCCGCGTTGATCAGCGTCCACGGACCGTGGCAGATCGCGCCGACCGGCTTGCCCTGGGCGAAGAACTTGCGCACGAACGCCACCGCGTCCTCGTCGGTGCGTAGCTTGTCGGGATTCATCACGCCACCCGGCAACACGAGCGCGTCGTAGTCGTCGGCACTCGCCTGCCCGACCGTCTTGTCGACGGTGAACGCATCGCCCCAGTTGCCGCTCTTCCAGCCGCGGATCGTGCCGGCGCGAAGCGACACGATGTCGGTCGCGGCCCCCGCATCCTCGAGCGCGCGCTGCGGATCCGCGAGCTCCGATTGTTCGAATCCGTCGGTCGCCAGAATCGCGACGCGCTTGCCCACTAGATTCCTCGCCATGTCGCCTCCGAAAATGCGTGCCGGCCCGAAAGGTCCGGGCCCATTTCGATTGGACAGGTGCTGCGGATCGAGTTCGGCTACTTCTGGACGATCACCGAGCAGCGCCCCTGGCGGCGCAGCACGTTGATGCCGACGTCGTCGTCATGGCGCACGAACGCGAGGTCGACGCTCGCGTCGCAGATCGCGAGCCCGGTGATGCGCAATTCGTTGACCGAGTCGGGCAGCATCGGGTTGTTGAACGACAGGCACCGCTCCGGTGCGCTGATCTGGAGGCCGAGGCACCCGCGAAGCAGCAGGAACAGCGCGCCCGACGCCCACGCTTGCGGCGAGCACGACACCGGGTAGAGCGTCGGGCTTTCGCCGGGGCGCCGCGGAAAGCCGCAGAAGAGCTCGGGCGGCCGATGCAGGTCGAACGACAGCGTCGCGTCGAACAGCGACGACAGGATGCGCGCGGCTGCCCCCCGCATGCCATAGCGCGCGAAGCCCGCCGCGATCAGCGCGTTGTCGTGGGGCCACACCGAGCCGTCGTGATACGACATCGGGTTGTAGCGCGGTTCGGTGGCGGCAACGGTACGCACGCCCCAGCCCGAGTACGACGGCGTGTCCATCAGCGTTTGCGCCACGCGTCGCGCGCGATCCTCGCTCGCGATCCCGGTGAACAGACACTGTCCCGCATTCGACGTGACGACACGGCACGGCTGCTTGGTGCCGTCGAGCGCGAGCGCGTACACGCCGAGGTCCTCGCACCAGAACGCCTTTTCGAACCGCTCGCGCAACGCCTCGGCCTGCGCGTGCAGGGTGTCGGCCTGTTCGCGCATCCCGAGCGCGCGCGCGAGCATGCCGGCGCCGTTCTTTGCCGCGTACGTATATCCCTGGACTTCGCACAGCGCGATCGGCGGCTTCGCGAGCGAGCCGTCGCGATGGAAGATCGCATCCCACGAATCCTTCCACCCCTGGTTGACGAGGCCGTTCGTCGATTCGCGCGCGTATTCGACGAAGCCGTCGCCGTCGGCATCGCCATAGGTGTCGATCCACGCGAGCGCGCGCTCGATGTTCGGCCAGATCTCCCGTATGAAATCGAGATCGGCCGTGCGCTCGTAATATGCGGCGGCGAGCAGCACGAAGAGCGGTGTTGAATCGACGGAGCCGTAGTAGCGGCCGAACGGGACTTCGCCGAGGATCGCCATTTCCCCGTGGCGCATCTCGTGCACGATCTTGCCCGGTTGCGCGTCCTGCGCGTCGCTCACCGAATCGGCCTGCGTCGCGGCGAGGTACCCGAGCACGCCGCGCGCGACCGACGGCTCGTACCACAGGTACTCGAGGCTCGTGATGATGCCGTCGCGACCGAACACCGTGCTGAACCACGGCACGCCGGCATACGGATAGCGGCCGTAGCGCGTCTTCGTCTCCATCATGTAGAGATCCGAGATCGAGCGGTTCACCCACAGGTTGAACTGCTCGTTCGACGAGACGATCTTCGGATCGTCGTCGCGCGATTGCGCGAGCTCGTCCGCCGACGCCTTCGCCGCGTCCTCGTAGCACGACGCGTGGCGCGACGAGCGGCCAAGCCGCGCACGCCGCGCCGACGCGTCCGCCGGCAGCCCTTCCTCGCAATTGATCTCGAGATGCAGGCTCGCTTCGGCGCGCGGCTCGAGATGCAGCGTGTAGCGGGCCTGCGCGGCGGTGAGCTCGTCGGGTGCGGGGTCGAACACGAACTGCGTGCCGCGCACGCAATGGTCGAGGCCGTCGTACGCGATCAGCACCGCGTTCTTCGTGCACTCGCCCGGCAGCCGCGTCCCGCGCTTCGCCCGGTGCGTACCGCGCACCTCGAAGATGTCGCGGTAATCCGCGTCGAAGTCGATCGACAGCTCGATCGTCACGGCGGACAGGCCGTAGTTGTGGATGCGCAGGCGCTCGTGGCAGGCCGAATTCCACAGCACCTTCGAGCGGAACACGTGCACGCTGCCGCGCGGGATCACGATGTCGTCGCCGTGCTTGATGTCCGGATTCATCATGTCGACGGCGAGCACCGCGTTGTCCTCCTTGATCGTCGAGGACAGCAGCAGCGGGCGCTGCGCGGCGATGCGCAGCACGAGCTTCGACAGGAACCGCGTGTCGTGGTGATACAGGCCGAGCACACCCGTGCCGATCTCCTCGACGTCGCCCGAGCGATCGAAGATCGCGAATGCGTCGCCCTGCTTCAGCACCACGGTGCGGTCGTCGACCCGGCTCGACGTGGACAGGATGTAGAAGCCATCCTCGATGCGTAAGACGTCCTGCGGCATGCGCGCGTGTCCCTTTCCCTGGAATGGGTGGCGTCAGCTCCCGGCGGCGAGCTTCAGTGGCGGCCGCTCGAGGAGCTTCTCGTAGACATCGACGTAATCGCGCGCCATCCGTTCCGCGGTGAAGCGCTCCTCGAACACTTCACGGCAGCGCGCGCGGGAGAGTTCGGGCAGGCGCCGCACCGCGTCGATCGCGTCGCCGAGGTCGGTGACGATGAAGCCCGTGCGGCCCTGCTCCAGCACCTCGGGCACCGAACCGCTGCTGTACGCGATCACCGGCGTTCCGCACGCCATCGCCTCGATCATCACGAGTCCGAAGGGTTCGGGCCAGTCGATCGGGAACAGCAGCGCCTTCGCGTGCCCGAGGAACCCGGCCTTGTCGGCATCGCCGATTTCGCCGATGTAGTCGACGAGCGGGTCGTCGAGCAGCGGCTCGATCACGTTCTCGAAGTACTCGCGATCCGCCTTGTCCACCTTCGCGGCGATGCGCAGCGGAATGCGCACCCGCTTCGCGATCTCGATCGCGCGGTCGATGCCCTTCTCCGGGGAAATGCGGCCGAGGCACGCCAGATAATCGCCCGGCTCGCCGCGAAATCGGTACAGGTCGCGCGGAATGCCGTGGTACACGGTGCCCTTCCAGTTGACGTGCGGCAGCGGCAGGCGTTGCGAATCGGAGATCGAGACGAGCGGCATCTCGGGGAACTCCCGGTACAGCGGCACGAGGTCGGGGATGTCGAGCCGGCCGTGGAGCGTCGTCACGTGCGCGTAGCGCTGGCGGCGCGACAGCGGGAAGTGCAGGTAATCGATGTGGAAGTGGATGACGTCGAACCGCTGCGCCTGCTCGACCACCCATTCGAGCATCAGCAAGTGATGCGCGAGCTGGTCGATGCAATCGGGATCGAGGCGCAGCGAACGCGGACACATGGCCACGAGGTGCGCCGCCGTTTGCGAATCGCCGCTCGCGAACAGCGTGACGTCGTGGCCGAGCGCAACGAGCTCCTCGGTAAGGTAGGAAACGATGCGTTCGGTGCCGCCATAGAGTTTTGGGGGGACGCTCTCATACAAAGGTGCTACCTGCGCAATCCGCATAGGCTTTCGCCGGCTCTCGTGCCGTGGAAAACCCGTTTGACATCGAGATCCGCAATTGGATCGGTGCGCCGCTCGCTCGGCGCGCCGGTCGCGTTTGAACGGCATTGCAACGCACGACGCGATGCGGCGCGCGCGATCGCGCAGGGCGTCAGCGGTCGTCGACGCCGTCGGTCATCACGAGGTGCGACACGGCGCAACGCTTGCGCAGCGCAAGCGCGGGCGCGTACTCGGGCGAGCGATACCAGGCCTCGAGCCGTTCCATCGACGGGAACTCGATGATCACGACGCGCTTCGGCAGCCAGTTCCCCTCGAGCGTCTCGCTCCGTCCGCCTTTCGCGAGAAAGCGTCCGTCGAATGCGGCGACGGATTGCGCGACCAGCCGGCGATACTCCTGGTAACCCTCGGGGTCGGTGACCTCGACGTCTGCAATCAGGTAAGCGCTCATCACCCTCTCCACGCCGCCGACCGCGCGACGGTCACGTCAGCGCCGCGAGCGCCGATTCGTAGATGGCCGCCATTTCGCCGAGCGAGGTCACCGTGACGCCGAGGTCGCGCAGCAGGCCGTCGCGCAAGCCGTAGATCCAGCCGTGCACGCACAGGTCCTGTCCGCGTTCCCACGCGTCGCGCACGATCGTGGTTTCGCACACGTGCACCACCTGCTCGATCACGTTCAGTTCGCACAGGCGCTCGGCGGCATTGCCGCTTTCGGCGGCCTTTGCGATGCGCCGCTCGTGCATTCGACGTACGTCCTGCACGTGGCGCAGCCAGTTGTCGGACAGGCCGATGCGATCGCCGCGCAGCGCCGTCTGCACGCCCGAGCACCCGTAATGCCCGCACACGATCACGTGACGCACCTTGAGGATGTCGATCGCGAACTGCATCACCGTGAGGCAGTTGAGATCGGTGTGCACGACGACGTTCGCGACGTTCCGATGCACGAACAACTCGCCCGGCATCAGGTCGACGATCTCGTTGGCCGGCACCCGGCTGTCGGCACAGCCGATCCACAGATATTCGGGACGCTGCTGCCGGGAAAGGCGCGGGAAGAACTCGGGGTCGCGCTCGCAAATGCGCGTGGACCAGCGCTGGTTGTTGGCGAACAGGTGGGAGAGCGTGCGCATCGGACGTGTGGGCGAAGATCAGCGGCGGAAATCGATGCGCTTGCGCAACCAGTAGCCGGCCGCCGCGCCGAGCGCTGCACCGATGGCGACCGACTGCGCCATGTCACCGGTCGCAGCGCCGAAGGCGGCACCGATCGCCACGCCGACGGCCGCGTAGGTCGCGACCGAGATCTGGCACTTCATCGTGTCTCTCCCGACCTGTGGAACGCGCATTATCGCGCGTTTCCCTGCGTGCCCGTGAGCGAGCGCGCCAGCGCGAACAGCGCTGCAAGCGCCCAGGCGCCTTCGAGGACGACGAACGGCATGAAGCCGATCAGGTACGACGAGTAGCAGGCAAGCGAAGCGCCGACGAGATTGATCGCCGCGTACGGCGCGCTTTCGGCGGCCAGCCGCTTCAGCATGTTGAGCAGGAACGCGCCGAGGAGCAGCGCGACGCCGAGCGACCCGACGAGCGTGGCGTTCAGCACCCGGCTCAATGGCTCTCGCGGCCGACCGGTGCGCCTGAACTGCCGACGAGGAAATCGAGGTCCACGCCCTTGTCGGCCTGCTGCACGGTCTGACAGTACAGCTTGACCCAGCCGCGACGCGCGTGCGGCGCCGGCGGCTTCCACCGCGCGCGGCGCCGCGCGAGCTCCTCGTCGCTCACGTCGAGATGCAGCCGGCGCGCCGCGACGTCGAGTTCGATCGCGTCGCCGTTTTGCACGAGCGCAAGCGGGCCGCCGGCGGCAGCTTCAGGCGCGGTGTGCAGCACGACCGTGCCGTACGCCGTTCCCGACATGCGCGCGTCCGAGATGCGCACCATGTCGCTGACGCCTTGCTTCAGGATCTTGGCAGGCAACGCGAAATTGCCGACTTCGGGAAAGCCGGGATAGCCCCTCGGCCCGCAGTTCTTCAGCACCAGCACGTCGTCGGGTGTCACGTCGAGCGCGTCGTCGTCGATGCGCCGGTGCAGATCGTCGATGTCCTCGAACACCACGGCGCGGCCGCGATGCTTCATCAGCGCAGGGGTTGCCGCCGACGGCTTCAGCACGGCGCCGTCGGGGGCGAGATTGCCGCGCAGCACCGCGATCCCGCCCTGTCGTTTGAACGGATCGGCCACCGGCGTGATGACCTGCGGGTTGTAGTTGACGGCGTCCTTCGAGTTCTCCCACAGCGTGCGGCCATTCACGGTCGGCGCGTCCTTGTGAAGCCAGTCGCCGATCTCGCGGATCACGACGGGGAGGCCTCCTGCGTAGTAGAAATCCTCCATCAGGTAGCGGCCGGACGGCATCAGGTTCACGACGCACGGCATCTCGCGTCCGAGACGGTCCCAGTCGTCGAGCGTGAGCGGCACGCCGAGTCGTCCCGCGATGGCGAGCAGGTGCACGACGGCGTTCGTCGATCCGCCGATCGCGCCGTTGACCATGATCGCGTTCTCGAACGCCTCGCGCGTCGCGATCTTCGACATCCGCAAGTCCTCGTCGACCATCTTCACGATGCGCCGGCCCGCCATGCGCGCGAGCACCTTGCGCCGCGAATCGACGGCCGGAATCGCCGCATTCGTCGGCAGGCCCATGCCGAGCGCCTCGACCATCGACGCCATCGTCGACGCGGTGCCCATCGTCATGCAGTGACCGGCGGAGCGCGACATGCACGACTCGGCTTCGATCATGTCGCCTTCGCTCATCTCGCCGGTCTTCAGCATCTCGGTGAACTTCCACACGTGCGTGCCGGAGCCGATGTCCTCGCCGCGGAACTTGCCGTTGAGCATCGGTCCGCCCGAGACGCCGATCGTCGGCAGGTCGCACGACGCCGCGCCCATGAGGAGCGCGGGGGTCGTCTTGTCGCAGCCCATCAGGAGCACGATGCCGTCGAACGGATTCGCGCGAATCGATTCCTCGACGTCCATCGCGCACTGATTGCGGAAGAGCATCGTGGTCGGGCGCATCAGCGTTTCGCCGAGGCTCATCACCGGGAACTCGATCGGAAAGCCGCCGGCTTCGAGCACGCCGCGGCGCACGTGCTCGGCGAGCTCGCGGAAATGGGCATTGCACGGCGTGGCTTCCGACCAGGTGTTGCAGATGCCGATCACCGGCTTGCCTTCGAACTGGTCGTGCGGAATGCCCTGGTTCTTCATCCACGAGCGATGCACGAGCGCATCGCGGTCGTGGCGGCCGAACCATTCGGCGGAACGGAGCTTGCGTTTGGGACTGGTACTCATTCAACCTCTCCTGAAAAACGGCTGTATCACGCACCGTCGCCTCTGCATCGACGAAAGCATGTACAGGAGAAAGATATTACGACCGCCTCGATCCGGGAAAACTCAAGATCGAGCCCGTCAGCGACAGTTGCGAGACGCTCGTCACGCGTCCGGAGGCGTGCAGAGCCCGCCAGCGCCGTGGACGCAAGGAGGTGCAGGTCGACGTGGCCGATACCCCTGCCCATCAGAAGCCCAGCTTCGATGCAGGCGAGGATTTCGTCGTCAGTCAACCAGCCGCTGCCCCGACTCGCGATCGAACACGTGGCCCATCCCCGGCTCGACGGCGAGCGCGATGCGCTCACCGGGCCGCACGCGCGGGCGTCCGGAGGTGACGAGCGTCACCTGCGAAGCGCCTACCTGCACGAGCAGTTCGGTCTCGGCGCCGGTGGGCTCGACGACGATGACGTCGCCCGCCACGTGGTCGCCATCGGTACGCGCCAGATCCAGATGCTCGGGACGCACGCCGAACACCACCGGCTGGCCCTCGGCACCCGGCACTTCGCCCATCGGCCAGCGCACGCCGTCGGCCTCGAGCCACGCGCTGCCGTTGTGCCTGCGCACCGTGCCCGACACGACGTTCATCGCGGGTGATCCGATGAATTGCGCGACAAAGAGATTGTTCGGCCGATCGTAGAGATCGAGCGGCCGGCCGATCTGCTCGACGCGCCCGTCGTGCATCACGACGATCCGGTCGGCCATCGTCATCGCCTCGATCTGATCGTGCGTCACGTACACCGTGGTGGTCTTCAACCGCTGGTGCAGCGCCTTGATCTCCGAGCGCATCTGCACGCGCAGCTTCGCGTCGAGGTTCGACAGCGGCTCGTCGAACAGGAACACCTTCGGGTCGCGCACGATCGCGCGTCCCATCGCCACGCGCTGCCGCTGGCCGCCGGAGAGTTCTCGCGGGAAGCGATCGAGATACGGCTCGAGCTTGAGGATCTGCGCGGCGCGCGCGACGCGCGTGTCGATCTCGCGCCGGTCGGCGCGCCGCAGCCGCAGGCGGAATCCCATGTTCTCGCGCACGCTCATGTGCGGATAGAGCGCATAGCTCTGGAACACCATCGCGATGTCGCGATCCTTCGAGTCGACGTCGTTCACGACACGCCCGTCGATGGCGATCGTGCCCGACGTGATGTCCTCGAGGCCGGCGAGCATCCGCAGCAGCGTGGACTTGCCGCACCCCGACGGACCGACGAGCACCATGAACTCGCCGTCGGCGATGTCGAACGAGATGCCGTGGATGACCTTCGTGGCACCAAAGGATTTCTCGACGTGGTGGAAGGAGACGGAAGACATTCGGGGATCGGGGATCAGGGATCGGGAATCAGGAATGGCGATACGTCGGGCATCGCGCCACACGCTTACGACTTCACGGCGCCCGTGGTCAGGCCCGCCACCATGTAGCGCTTGAACGCATAGTAGATCGCGGCGGGCGGCAGCGCGTAGACGAGGCCCGCGGTCATCAACAGTTCCCACGGAGAATCGTCGGCCGACAGGAAGTGCCCGAGCGCGACCGGCAGCGTGATGTCCTGGTCGCGCGACAGGAGCAGGAACGCGTAGAGGTATTCGTTCCACGCGAGCAGCAACGCGTAAGTGCCGACGGCCACGAGCGACGGCGCCATCAGCGGCAGGTAGACGAGGCGGAACAGCTGCAACGGCGACGCGCCGTCGATCCGTGCGGCCTCGTCGAGCTCGTACGGCAGCCGATCGGACGCCTGCTTCAGCACCCAGATCGCGTACGGCGAGGCGATCGTCACCATCGCGAGGATCAGCGACCACTTGGAATTGAGCAGCGAATACGCGCCCATCGCCTTGTACATCGGCACCGCGAGGAACGCCGCGGGGATGAAATAGGTGAACAGCGCGCAATTCAGCACCACGCGGCCGCCGCGGGTGCGCAACCGGCTGATCGCGAATGCGGCGGTCGCGGCGACCGCGAGCGTCAGCACGCCGACGGCCACGGCGATGAGCAGCGAGTTGGCGAACTGCTGCCAGAAGTGATTGAGGAAGTAGTGCTGCTCGCGGAACACGACGCCGAAGTTGCGCAGCGTTGGATGATCGGGCCAGGCCTTGCCGGAAAACGCCTCTTCCTTGCTCGAGATCGAGAACAGGAACATGTGGTAGATCGGCAGCAGCGTCCAGATGGCGACCGGAATGCCGATCAGCAGCAGCTTCGCTTCGTCGACCGCCCCGCGCATCATTTTGAAAGCCGCTTCATCATGAAGTACATGAGCGGCAGCACGAACGGCATCGCCACCACGATGGTCGCCATCGCGAGGTCGACCTGATCGAGGCGCAGGTAGCGGATGCCGAGCGTCGCGAGCACGTGCGTCAAGTCGGCGGGGCCGCCGCCCGTCAGCAGGTACACGCTGTTGAAATCGCCGAGCGTCCAGATCATCGACAGGATCGTCGACGTGAGGTAGAGCGTCGCGAGCGACGGCCAGGTCACGAAGCGGAACTTCTGCCACTTCGACGCGCCGTCGACGCTCGCCGCTTCATAGAGCTCGGGCGGAATCGTGAGTCGCCCGGCGATGAGGATCATCGTCCAGAACGGCAGGCTCTTCCACACGTGCACGAGGATTGCCATCGTGAGCGCGAGCCAGCGGTCGTTGAGCCAGTTCGGCCCGTCCGCGGCGGTCAGGCGAAAGATCACCTGGTTGACGAGTCCCCACTCGGGATTGAGCATGAACCGCACGGAAAGGATCGTCGGGATCGACGGCACCGCCCACGGCAGGATGAACAGGATCGACAGCCACTTGATCCAGGGCCGCGTGTTGACGAAAAAGCCGGACAGGAACAGCGCGACCAGCATCTTGACGTTGATGCCGATGATCAGGAACACGAGCGTGTTGACGACCGCGCCGGCGAACACCGGATCGTCGAACAGCCGGACGTAGCTTTGCGGATCGCGTGCGAGCCAGAAGCCGTACGCGACCGGGTAGACGACGAAGACCGCGAAGACGAGGATGTACGGCGCGAGGAGCGCCACGCCCCACACCTGCCACGGCGAGAGCCCCCGCCGCTTGGGGCGGATCGGGTCGAGCGGCTCGACCTTGGGCAGCGCGATCGTGGACATCGACGAACGGGACGGCGTCGCGCCGCCCCGTGTTCGTTAGGGCGTCAGCCGGCCACTTCCTTGATCCGGGCGAGCATCTCGTCGACCGCCTTGTCGACCGGCCAATGCTCGCTGACCACGCGATTCATCGCCTTCGCCCACACGTTCTCGTTGTTGAGGATCGTGAACTTGTAGTTCTTCGTGAATTCGAACGGCACGGTGCCCGCGACGAACTGCCGCTGCACCGACGAGCGATGCGGATCGGCGAGCCAGAACGACAGCCGCGCCGCTCCGGATTTCGTGACCGGGTACCAGCGCCCGAGCGCGCCCTCGACGTACGGGATCAGGTTCTCGTCCTCGAGCAGGAACGCGACGAATTCCTTCGCGCGCTTCTTGTTCTTCGCGTCGGCGAACACGAGGCCCGTCTTCACCGCCGCACGGTACGTGAACGTGCTGCCGTCGGGCTTCTTCGGGAAGCCGGCGGTGCGGATGTTGTCGTAATAGTTCTTCTTCGCCTGCTCGCGCTCGGCCGCCGAAAGCTGCGCGTTGTTCATGTCGTCGAACCACTTCGCGGCGATCGAGATCGTCGCGTTGTGCGTCATGACCGTGGTCTTGTTATGGAAGGCGACGTTGTTGTCGGGGTCCTTCCACGACGTCGACGACGGCGGCGTGCAGCTCTTCGTATAAGGCGTCGTGTAGTCGCGCAGCGCGTTGATCATGCCCGCGCGCACCTTCGGGTCGCTGACGGTCACCTTGCCGCTGTCGTCGACCAGCTTCACGTTGTACCCATCCATGAACGTCAGGAACGAGTAGTACGAGTCGCTCGAGTCGACGCCCATCGGGAAGCCGGTGCCGTAGATGCGCTTGCCGGTCTTCTTGCGGTAGGCGGGCTGCACCTTGTCGCACCAGAAGCTCCAGTATTCCTTCCACGTCTGCGGGATGTCCGACTCCTTGTAGCCCGCCTCCTCGAGCATGTCCTTCCAGTACTCGATGTGCATCGTCTGCTGCTTCAGCGGGAATGCGTAGTACGCGCGCTTGCCGGTCTTCGAATTCAGCAGGTACGTGGTCTCGAGCGTGTTGGGCAGGAACTTGTCCTTCATCGGCGCGAGGATGTCCGACAGGTCCTCGAGCTTGCCGTCGTAGGCCCACTTGCCGGTGGTCTGGAAGTCGTAGACGTCGACGTAGGCGACGTCGGGCACCGTGCCCGCATCGAGCGCCGATACGGTCTTCGGGATCATGTCCTGCACCGCGTACTGCGACAGCTCGACCTTGACGCCGCTCTTCTGCTCGTATTTCCTGATCATCGCGTAGAGCGCGTCGTCCTCGGACTTGTAGAAGCCCTTGACCCACCATACGACGAGCTTTTCCTGCGCGGTCGCCGGCGCGGCCGCGCAGGCGATCCCAAGCGCGAGCATCGCGCTCATGCATTTCGACCAGAACCTCATCGATGCCCCCTCGAGAGTTTGAATCGGCTCCCGGCTTACGAGCCGGCGTGGCAGCGTACGAGCGCCACGCCGAACTGTCAACGCATCACGCGTTGGCGGCTACATCACGGCGCCGACGTACCACGGCACGAATTCGTTCTGGCCGTAGCCGTGGATTTCGCTCTTCGTCTTCGTCCCCGACGCGGTCGCGAGCATCATCTCGAACAGCCGCTGGCCGACCTCGGCGACGGTCGCGTCGCCGTCGACGATTTCGCCGCAGTTCAAGTCGATGTCCTCCTCCTGTCGCGTCCACAGCGTGGTGTTCGTCGCGAGCTTGAGCGACGGCGCGGGTGCGCAGCCGTACGCCGAACCACGGCCCGTGGTGAAGACGATCATGTTCGCGCCGCCGGCCACCTGTCCCGTGGCCGACACGGGGTCGTAGCCGGGCGTGTCCATGTACACGAAGCCCTTCGCGGTCACCGGCTGCGCATACTCGTAGACGTCGACGAGGTTCGTCGTGCCACCTTTTGCGACGGCGCCGAGCGACTTCTCGAGAATGGTCGTGAGGCCGCCGGCCTTGTTGCCCGGCGACGGATTGTTGTTCATCTCGCCGCGCTCGCGCGCCGTGTAGTCCTCCCACCAGCGAATGCGCGCGATCAGCTTCTCGCCGACCTCGCGTGAAGTCGCGCGCCGCGTCAACAGATGCTCGGCGCCGTAGATCTCCGGCGTTTCCGACAGGATCGCGGTGCCGCCGTGGCGCACCAGCAGATCGACGGCGGCGCCCAACGCAGGATTCGCGGTGATGCCCGAATAGCCGTCCGAGCCGCCGCATTGCAAGCCCACGGTGAGATGAGAGGCAGGCACGGGCACGCGCACGACATCGTTCGCGTGCGGCAGCATCTCGTCGATCATCGCGATGCCGTGGCGGATCGTCTTCGCCGTGCCGCCGGTGTCCTGGATCGAGAACGTGCGCAGGAGCGGGCCTTCTTCGAGCTGCTCGGCGCCGAGCAGCGCGCCGATCTGGTTCGCTTCGCAGCCGAGGCCCACGATCAGCACGCCCGCGAAGTTCGCGTGCTTCGCGTAGCCACCGAGCGTGCGCCGCAGGATCTGCATCGCCTCCCCGTTCGTGTCCATGCCGCAGCCGGAACCGTGCGTCAGTGCCACCACGCCGTCGACGTTCGGGAACGCCGCGAGCCGCTCGCGCGTGAAATGCGCGGCGATGCCGCGTGCGACCGTCGCCGAGCAGTTCACCGTCGACAGGATCCCGAGGTAGTTGCGCGTCGCCGCCTTGCCGGCGCTCGGTCCGCCGCGGCGCACGATGCCCTGGAACGTCGCCGGTTGCGCGACGTACTCGGTGGTCTTCGCGTCGACGCCGAACGCGTAGTCGCGGTCGAACGCCCCCATCGCGAGGTTGTGCAGGTGAACGTGCTCGCCCGGCCGGATGTCGCGGCTCGCGAAGCCGATGATCTGGTTGTAGCGGCGCACCGGCTCTTTGGCGGCGATGGCGCGCGTGGCCACCTTGTGGCCAGGGGGCACGAGGCCGGTGACGGTCAGGTTCTCGTCGATCAGCGTGGTGCCGCCGACGAGCTGCTGGCGGGCGATGACGACGTCGTCGGCCGGATGCAGCCGGATGGTGAGCGAAGAGCGGGTCAGCATGAGGATTTCGACCGCGGGCACACCGGGTCGATCGGTCCGGGAGGGGAACGGCTAAGCTACCGCCGCGCAGGTCCAGTGGTCAAGTGGCATGACCACTGCGGCGTGGCCCAACGGGAAATGCGCAGCAGGCCGACCGGTGGCGCCTCGGCCCCCTTGCGCGCCCCCGTGCACTCGTCGCATCCTTCGCCCTGAATTCCCTCCGCCTGCACGTCCCCGTCAAACCCATGGCTGCGCCCCCGTTGCAGACGCAATCCGTCACGCTCGCGCCGGACGTCTCCGGTTACCTCGCCAAACCCAACGGCGTGCCCGGCATCGGTGTCGTCGTGCTGATGGAGGCGTTCGGCCTGAACGCCTTCGTCAAAGGCGTGTGCAACCGCTTCGCTCGCGCCGGCTACCTCGCGCTCGCGCCTGACCTCTATCACGGCGACACGTTCGCCTACACCGATCGCGAGCGCGCGATCGCGCGGATCGGGGGCGTCGACGACGACGTCGCGATGCACGAGGTCGGTCTTGCACTCGACGCGCTCACGCGGCAGGGCGCGTACGACGGACGCCTCGCGATCATCGGCTTCTGCATGGGCGGCCGCCTCGCGTTTCTCGCGAACGCGGTGCACGGCGAAAGGCTCGCCGCGTCGGTCTCGATGTACGGCGGCGGCATCGCGCCGGCGGTGCCGCGCGGATCGCGCAAGCCGCTCGTCGATCGCGCGGCCGATCTTGGCGCCCCGCAGCTCCTGATCTACGGCGCGCTCGACGCCTCGATCGCCAGCGACGAGCACGCGCGCATCGCCAAGGCGCTCTCCGACGCCAACAAGCGCTACACGCTCGCGGTGCTGCCGGACGCGCCGCATGCGTTCGCGACGTTCGACCGCGAGAGCTATCACGCGGGCGCAGCCGAAGCGGCGTGGCGCATGACCTTCGGCTTCTTCGTCGACACGCTGATGGGCTCCGCCGCGGCCTACGGCTGACGGCGCCTGCGATCGCCGTCCAGGGTCGCCGGGATGCAATGACCGCGTCGAACGCGGCATCGCGTAGAATCGACCGTTTTGCGAGCAACGACTGATGAGACTCGCCGGCAAGACTGCATTGGTGACTGCGGCCGCACAGGGCATCGGCCGGGCGAGCGCGATCATGATGGCGCGCGAGGGTGCCCATGTCGTCGCCACCGACGTCGATGCCGGCGCGCTCGCGGCGCTGCGCGACGTTCCGAATCTCGAGACGCGCGTGCTCGACGTGCTCGACGACGATGCCGTCGCGCGCACGCTCGGCGAGCTCCCGCCGCTGTCGATCCTCTTCAACTGCGCGGGCTACGTGCATCAGGGCTCGATCCTCGACTGCACGCCTGCCGACTGGCAGAAGAGCTTCGACCTCAACGTGCGCGCGATGTACGTGGCGATCCGCGCCGCGCTGCCCGCGATGCTGCAACGCTACGAGCGCGACGGCGTCGGCGCGAGCATCATCAACATGGCGTCGATCGCGGGTTCGATCAAAGGGCTGCCGAATCGATTCGCGTACGGCGCATCGAAAGCGGCGGTCATCGGCCTCACCAAAGCGGTGGCGGCCGACTACGTGCAGAAGGGCGTGCGCTGCAATGCGATCGCGCCCGGCACCGTCGACACGCCGTCGCTCGCCGAACGCATCAAGGCGTTTCCCGATCCGGTCGAGGCGCGAAGGATGTTCGTCGCGCGCCAGCCGATGGGGCGTCTCGCGACGCCCGAGGAGATCGCGCCGCTCGTCGTGTTCATGGCATCCGACGAAGCGGCGTTCGTCACCGGCAACGTCTACTCGTGCGACGGAGGCATGACGATCTAGCGCGGCGCCGTCCTGCGACGGACGCATGGCGCGTCCGGCGTTGCCCGATAACTCGAAGAGGAGGATCACATCGATGAAGCTCGTACGATACGGACCCGCGGGCCGCGAAAAGCCCGGCATCATCGACGCCGAAGGCGTGCTGCGGGACCTTTCGCGCAAGGTCGACGACATCGACGGCAACGCGCTGTCACCCACTTCGCTCGCCGGATTGCGCAAGCTCGACACGCGCAGGCTCCCGGCCGTGCGCGGTCGGCCGCGGCTCGGGCCGTGCATCGCGCCGCCGCCGAAGTTCGTCGCGATCGGGCTGAACTTCAGCGACCACGCGAAGGAAACGAACTCGCCGATTCCCGAGCACCCGGTCGTGTTCTTCAAGGCGCAGACGTGCATGGTGGGCGCGAACGACAACATCATGCTGCCGTACGAGTCGTCGAAGGTGGATTGGGAAGTGGAACTCGGCGTGGTGATCGGGCGCACGGCGCGCTACGTCGCCGAGAAGGATGCGCTGCGCTACGTCGCGGGGTACTGCATCGTCAACGACGTGTCGGAGCGCGAATTCCAGATGCACCGCAGCGCATCGCAATGGAGCAAGGGCAAGGGCTGCGACACGTTCGGTCCGGTCGGCCCATGGCTCGTCACCGCCGACGAGATCCGCGATCCGCAGAACCTCGACATGTGGCTCGACGTCAACGGCGAGCGCAAGCAGACCGGCAACACGCGCACGATGATTTTCAGCGTGCCGCAACTGATCGCCGACGTGTCGCGGTACATGACGCTGCTGCCCGGCGACCTCATCACCACCGGCACGCCGCCCGGCGTAGGCATGGGCCGCCATCCGCAGGAATGGCTCGACGCGGGCGACGTGGTCACGCTCGGCATCCAGGGCCTGGGCGAGCAGCGCCAGCGCGTGGTGGCGTTCAAGGGCCGCCGGATGGCGGCATAGCGCAAACCTACTTCTGCGCGAGCAGCCCTCGCTCGGCGAGATTGCGCATCAGCGCGCCCGCGCCGAACGTCCACGGCGCGATCGCATCGGCGTAATCGACGCGGTTGACGAGCGCGCCGAGCGACGGCGTTTCGATCGTCACGATGTCGCCGACGTCGTGCGTGAAGCCCTCGCCCGCCGCGTGGCGGTCCTCGGTGGGCGCGAACATCGTGCCGAGAAAGAGCATCAGGCCGTCCGGATATTGATGCGCGGGCCCGATCGCGTGCGCGACGAGGTCGAGCGGGTCGCGGCTGATCTCGCTGATCGGACATGCGCCCCGCAGTACGAAGCCGTCCTCGCCTTCGACGCGCATCGACAGATCGGCACGGCGAATCGTGTCGATCGTGAAATGCTCGTCGAAGAGCCGAATGAACGGCCCGATCGCGCACGACGCGTTGTTGTCCTTCGCTCGGCCGAGCAACAGCGCGCTGCGCCCCTCGAAGTCGCGCAGATTGACGTCGTTGCCGAGCGTTGCGCCCACGGTTTCGCCGCGTGCGTTCACAACGAGCACGATCTCGGGCTCGGGGTTGTTCCACGTCGAGCGGCGATGGATGCCGACGTCGGCGCCCGTGCCCACCGACGACATCGGCTGCACCTTGGTGAAGATCTCCGCGTCGGGACCGATGCCGACCTCGAGGTATTGCGACCACAGCCCCTCGGCCTGCAGCACGCCCTTCACGCGCGCGGCTTGCGCCGAACCCGGGCGCACGTTGCGGAGGTTCTCGCCGATGATGCCCGCGACCTTGCGCCGCACGGCATCGGCTCTCGCCGGATCGCCGCGCGCCTGTTCCTCGATCACGCGCTCGAGCATGCTCGCGACGAACGTGACGCCCGACGCCTTGATCGCCTGCAGATCGCACGGCGCGAGAAGCCACGGCTTCGCCGCGTCGCGGGATGCCTCCGCGCTGTTCGCGAGCGCATCGCGCAGCGATCCCACGCGCGGCGACGCATTGGCCGCGCGGATGTCGCGCAGAAGCGCCGGTCGGTTCAGAAGCTCGCTCGACGTCGGCGCGATCGCGGAGAGGTCGAGCAGGCTGTCGCCGTCGACGCGCACGAGCGCCGGCCCGTTGACGGCAGGCAGCCACGCGCGGCCGATCAGCACGGCCCGCCCGGCGTCGGCGGGCAAGCAGCGCGTCGAAGTTAGATGCGAGCGGAGGTCGTGTGTCATGAGGTGCGATGATACCGGCCGCCTCCGCCATCGCATTTCGGCGCCGTTGCCCGCCGCGCGCGCGAAGCCCGGCTTGCCATGATCGACTCGCTCGTCCGTCACACCCCCGAAGGCGTGCTCTATCCCGAGTGCGCGCCCCGCGCGAGCGGGATGCTCGCGCTCGACGGCCGCCACGCGATGCACTGGGAGGAATGCGGGAATGCGAGCGGTGTGCCGCTGCTGTTCCTGCACGGCGGACCGGGCGGGGGCAGCCAGCCGCATCATCGGCGCTTCTACGACCCGTCGTTCTGGCGCATCGTGCTCTACGACCAGCGCGGCTGCGGCCGCTCGATGCCGACGGCGGACATCGTCGACAACACCACGCAGCATCTCGTCGCCGACATCGAGCGCCTGCGCGTGCATCTCGGCGTCGAACGCTGGCTGCTGTTCGGTGGTTCGTGGGGTTCGACGCTCGCGCTCGTGTACGCGCAGGCGCACGCCGAGCGGGTGCTCGGGCTCGTGCTGCGCGGCGTGTTCCTCGCGACGCGCGCCGAAGTCGACTGGTTCGTCGACGGCATGAAGCGCATCTTCCCCGAAGCGTGGCGCGAGTTCACGCACTTCCTGCCGGAAAGCGAACGCGGCGACGTGGTGAAGTCCTATTACCGCCGGCTCGTCGACCCGGATCCCCGCGTGCACGAGCCGGCCGCACTCGCCTGGGATCGTTACGAGACGTCGTGCTCGACGCTGCTGCCGAAGCCGGCGACACGCAGCGAAGGCGACAGCGGTGCGCTCGCGATCGCGCGCATCGAGGCGCACTACTTCGCGCACGACTCGTTCCTGGCCCCCAACCAGATCCTCGACGGTATGGCGCGCATTCGCCACCTGCCGTGCACGATCGTCCAGGGCCGCTACGACATCATCTGCCCGGCCGTGTCGGCCGACGCGCTTGCGCGCGCGTGGCCCGGTGCCGAATGCATCGTCGTGCCCGACGCCGGACACTCGGTGCGCGAGCCCGGCACGATGCGCGAGCTCGTCGCTGCCGTGCGGCGAATGCAACTGCGCGTGCGATGACCGCGCGCGGCGACAACGCGCACTGGGCCGCGCGCAGTCATGCCGCCGTCTGGCATCCGTGCACGCAGATGAAGCGGCACGAAGCGTCGCCGCCGGTGCCCATCGCGCGTGCGTCCGGCGCCTGGCTCCACGACTACGAAGGCCGGCGCTATCTCGACGCCGTCGGCTCGTGGTGGGTGAACCTGTTCGGCCACGCGAATCCGCGCATCAATGCGGCGCTCCGCACGCAACTCGACACGCTCGAGCACGTGATGCTCGCCGGGTTTACGCATGCGCCGGTGATCGAGCTCTCCGAACGGCTCGCTGCGCTCGCGCCGTGGCTCTCGCACGCGTTCTACGGTTCCGATGGCGCGTCGGCGACCGAGATCGCGCTCAAGATGAGCTTCCATTGCTGGCGCGAACGCGGCGTGCGGGGCAAGGATCATTACGTGCGCCTCGCGGGCGGGTATCACGGCGAGACGGTGGGCGCGCTGTCGGTGACCGACGTTCCGATCTTCCGCGATGCCTACGCACCGCTCCTGCGGCCGCATCCGGTGCTGCCGTCGCCTGGCGTGCACGATGTCGGGACGCCCGCGGCCGATCGCGCGTGTGACGAAGCGATCGACGCACTCGCCCGCTTTCTCGACGAGCACGCCGCCGCGACGTCGGCGCTGATCGTCGAGCCGCTGGTGCAGGGCGCGCGTGGCATGGCGATGTACGGCGCGCGCTATCTCGCTGCAGCGAGGGAGCTCACGGCGCGCCATGGCGTGCACCTGATCGTCGACGAGATCATGACCGGCTTCGGGCGCACCGGCACGATGTTCGCTTTCCAGCAGGCCGCCATCACGCCCGATTTCCTGTGCCTGTCGAAGGGCATCACCGGCGGCTACCTGCCGCTGTCGTGCGTGCTGACGAACGAAGCTATCTATGCCTCGTTCTACGACGACGACGTCACGCGGGGCTTCCTGCATTCGCATTCGTATACCGGCAATGCGCTGGCGTGCCGTGCGGCGCTCGCGGTGCTCGACATCTTTCGCGACGACGACGTGATTGCGGCCAACCGCGACAAGGCGTTGCGCTGGCGCCACATGGCCGAGCCGGTCGTTGCCCACCCGCGCGTGCATGCGTTTCGCCAGTGCGGCATGATCGTCGCGTTCGACGTCGCGCGTGCGGGTGGCGACTTCGCGCAGCGCTTCGCGAACGAGGCGCTGCGCCGCGAGCTCGTGCTGCGACCGATCGGATCGACCGTCTACTTCATGCCGCCGTATACGCTCACCGACGACGAGTTCACGTTCCTCGTCGCGCGCACGCTGGAGACGCTCGATGCAGCATGAGCGTGTCGTCCGCATCGCGGTTGCGCTGATCGCGTTCCTCGCACTCGACGCGCAGGCGGCGCTGCCGCGGGCCGTGGGACGCGCATTTCTCGACGCCGGCATCCGACTCGACCACGTCGCGATCGTCGTGCAGGAGACGACGAAGCCGCGGCCCCTCTTCGCGTACGACGCGAACCGTGCGCGGAGCCCCGCGTCGGTGATGAAGCTCGTCACGACGTTCGCCGCGCTCGAGATCCTCAGGCCCGGCTATCGCTGGCGCACGAAGGCGTACCTCGGCGGCCCGCTCGTCGATGGCGAGCTTCGCGGTGACCTGATCCTGAAAGGCGACGGCGATCCGAAGATCACCGTCGAGCAATGGCAGGCGTTCATCGACGACCTGTACGCGAAGGGTGTGCACGCGATCGACGGCAGGCTCGTGCTCGATCGCAGCCGCTTCGCGCTGCCGCCGTACGATCCCGCGGCGTTCGACGGCGCGCCGGACAAGCCGTACAACGTCGGGCCCGACGCGCTGCTCGTCAACTTCAAGTCGCTCAAGGTGACGCTCGCGCCCGACGGCAACGCAGGCGCCATTTCGCTTCGCGCCGATCCACCGCTCGATGCGGTGGCGCTGCATGCGCCGGCGCCGTCGGACGGCGCATGCGGCCATGGCGAAGGCGCGTCCCCGCGGGTGGAGGACCGCGGCGACCGCGCCGACATCCTGTTCGCCGCGCCGTATCCGCGCAGTTGCGGCGAGCGCGAATGGTGGGTGGCAGCCCTCGATCATCCGCATTACGTGCACGCCATGTTTGCGAGCTTCTTTCGCGCGATCGGCGGCCGTTTCGACGGCAGCTACGCCGAAGGGCGCGCGCCGCAGACGCCGCCATTCGCCGTGCTCGAATCGCCCCCGCTCGCCGACATCGTGCGCGACGTCAACAAGCGCTCGAACAACGTGATGGCGCGCCAGCTGTTCCTGACGCTGGCCGCGGCGACGTCGCCGCTGCCCGCGACACCCGAGAAGGCGCAACACGCGGTCATGCGCTGGATGCACGCGCGCAAGCTCGCGATGCCGGGCCTCGTGATCGAGAACGGCTCGGGATTGTCCCGGCGGGAGCGCACGAGCGCGATCGGCATGAATCGTCTGCTGATCGCCGCGGATCGCAGCGACGTGCGGGAGGAATTCGAGCGTTCGCTCGCGGTGGCCGCGCTCGACGGCACCGTCGAGCATCGCTTCCGCGACGACGCCGTCGCCGGGCAGGCGCAACTCAAGACGGGCACGCTCGAAGGCGTGCGTGCGATCGCGGGCTACGTGACCGACGCCAGGGGTCGCCGCTTCACGGTCGTGGCGATCGTCAACGACGCGAACGCCGCGCGCGCGAGGCCCGCGCTCGACTACCTGGTCTCGTGGGTGTACGCGAACGCGGGATCGTGGGATCCCGCGCGCCAGCGGTAACCGATGAAATCAGGGTCAGACCCTGACTTGCATCACCAGCCGCCGACCGGCTGGCTCTGATGGAAGCGCAGGTAACCCTTCACCACGCGATAGAGCACCCAGATCGTCGTCGCGAGCCAGATCGCCCACGCGAGTGGAATGCCGATCAGCGACAGCGCGATGAGCCAGCCGATCCAGTTCCACAGCAGAGACCACCAGAACGTGCGGATCAGCCAGTTCACGTGCGATTCGAGCCACGTGCCGCGCGCATCGCCGCGCGAGGCGTAGGCGATGATCACACCGATGATGCCGAGGATCGTGAAGAGCGGCGCGCCTACGAGCAGGCCGTGACCCACGATGCCGGCGAGGGCCGCGATTGCGAACAGCGCGTAGACGATCAGCGTGGCGTTGACCGGCGGCTGCCGGGATTGGACCACAGGAGCGGGATAGTCAGCCATGGCGATCTCCGTTCTTCCGATACCACCTGCCCATCGCGTTCGTGGGCCCGTTCGACAAGATGGGGCGCCCTGCAGGCACCCTCAAGCCGCGTGCGACGGAACGTGCGCTCCGTGCCGCAGGATGCAAACGTCGATGCCTAGTATGCGCGCCCGTCCTTGTGCGCGTAGCGAGCAGCGCCTTGCGCGTCCGTGCTGTATTGAACGTCGTCGTCGGGATAGGTTGCGCGATCGGCCGGATCGCGATTGCCCACTTCGAGGTAGCGTGCCGGGGCGGTGCTCCGATTGATGAAGTGATGCGCGTCGGCCTTGCCCGCCGGGTAGCCGGCGCAATCGCCCGCACGCAGCACCTGCTCGCCTTCGTCGGTGATGAGTACCACTTCGCCTTCCAGCACGTAGACGAACTCGTCCTCTTCGGTGTGCCAGTGCCGCAGCGCGGATTGGCCGCCGGGGCCGAGCGTCACGAGGTTGACGCCGAAGCGCGTGAGACCGCAGGCGTCGCCGAGGCGCCGCTTGGTGCGATCGCCCATGCGTGAGCGGAACGGCTCGGGGTAGCCCGAGCCGCGGCGAACGGTAACCGTGTCGGGATCGAGGGCGGGCAGGCGAAGCGCAGGCATGAGCTGACTCCGGGCAAGGCGAGTGCGATCAAAGCACCCCGGCCGCGTCAACGCAAGCCTTGCGCGCCGCTATAATGGCGACCCGCGGCGCCGGCAGCTGCCGTTTCGCGCACCGACGAAGCACCCACGCATCCCCGCAAGGAGCCGACGATGGAAATCTCACGCGAATCGCTGCTCGACGATTTTTCCGCCATGCTGACCGAAGCCGAGGATTTGCTTCGCCGCGCCGGCAATGAAACCGGCGAGCGCGCGAAGGACCTGCGCGCCCAGGTCGAAGCCAAGCTGCTTGGCGCGAAGCTCCGGCTGCAGGAGCTCGAGGGTGAGGCGATGGACCGGGCGAAGGCCGCGGCGCGCTACACCGACGATTACGTGCACGACAATCCGTGGGTGTCGATCGGCGCGGCGGCGGCGGCGGGCTTCGTGCTGGGATTGCTCGTCAATCGGCGCTGACCGTGCACTGCCCGCGATGCATCGTCGCGGGCCGGGCGCGATGCCGCCCATCGGCGCGTCCGCACACGTCGCGTTGCGCAACCCGTAACGCGATCGCCGATCACGGTGATCGCACCGTCGATCGGTGACGGTCCGGTGCCGGCGATCCGGAAGATCGAGCGGGTTCCAGGGACAACGCAGCACTGACCGCAAGCAGGAACAGATGATTGCACGGGCGAGTCAACGTGCGCGTCCCGGCGTCAGTTCGCGCCAGATCGCCTCGACGCGCGCCGTCACCGCCGGATCCATCTCGATCGGCCGGCCCCACGTACGCGTCGTCTCGGCGGGCCACTTGTTCGTCGCGTCGATGCCCATCTTGCTGCCGAGACCCGCGACGGGCGACGCGAAGTCGAGATAGTCGATCGGGGTGTTCGGCACGATCAGCGTGTCGCGCGCGAAATCGACGCGCGTCGTGAGCGCCCACACGACTTCCTTCCAGTCGCGCACGTTCACGTCGTCGTCGGTAACGACGATCATCTTCGTGTACATGAACTGGCGCAGGAAGCTCCACACGCCGAACATCACGCGCTTCGCGTGCCCGGCGTACTGCTTCTTCATCGACACGACCGCGAGCCGGTAGCTGCAGCCTTCGGGCGGCAGGTAGAAGTCGGCGATCTCAGGATACTGCTTCTGCAACAGCGGCACGAACACTTCGTTCAGCGCGACACCGAGCATCGCCGGCTCGTCGGGCGGCTTGCCGGTGTACGTCGAGTGGTAGATCGGATCGCGACGCAGCGTGATGCGCTCGATCGTCAACACCGGAAAGCGCTCGACCTCGTTGTAGTAGCCGGTGTGATCGCCGAACGGTCCTTCGAGCGCGGTCTCGTAGCCGCTCGGATCGTGCGTATCCGGATGGATGAACCCTTCGAGCACGATCTCCGCGGACGCGGGCACCTGCAGGTCGTGCGTGATGCACTTGACGATCTCGGTACGGCTGCCGCGCAGCAATCCGGCGAATTGATATTCGGACAGCGTGTCCGGCACCGGCGTGACGGCACCGAGGATCGTCGCGGGATCGGCGCCGAGCGCGACGGCGATCGGAAACGGCGCACCCGGCGATGCCAGCGCGTAGTCGCGAAAGTCCAGTGCGCCGCCGCGGTGCGCGAGCCAGCGCATGATGAGCTTGTTGCGCCCGATCACCTGCTGGCGATAGATCCCAAGGTTCTGGCGCTTCTTGTGCGGACCGCGCGTAACGGTGAGTCCCCACGTGATCAGCGGTCCCGCATCGCCGGGCCAGCAGGTCTGGACCGGCAGGCGCGCGAGATCGACGTCGTCGCGCTCCCACACCGCGTCCTGGCATGCGCCGCCGCGCCGCTCCTTAGGCGCCATGTCCATCACCTTCATCAGCAGCGGACGCGTGGTGCGCCACGCGTCGACGAGACCCTTCGGCGGCTCCGGCTCCCTGAGGAATCCGAGCAGGCGGCCGACATCGCGCAGCGAGTTCTGCCAATCGTCGCTGTCGACGCCCATCGCCCTCGCGACGCGTTGCGGCGTGCCGAACAGATTGCCGAGGACGGGGATCACGTCCCCGTTCGGCCCGCGGCAATCGCCCTTCGGATGCTCGAACAGCAACGCCGGCCCCTGCGCGCGCAGCGCACGATCGCACAGCGCCGTCATCTCGAGATTCGGATCGACGACGTCGCGCACGCGCACGAGATCGCCGCTCGCCTCGAGTTGCGCGATGAACTCGCGCAAATCGCGATAGGCCATCGAGTCAGGACTCCTGCGGCCTGCCGGGCTTCGACGAGAGTGCACGCGCCGCGGCGACCGCGGCGACGCGATTGTGCACGTTGAACACGTCGAAGATCGTCGCGACGTGCGTCTTGACCGTCCCCTCGGTGATGTCCAGCCGCCGCGCGATCGCCTTGTTCGAAAGACCCTCGGCCAGCAGCGCGAACACCTGGCGCTGCCGTTCGCTCAGGCGTCCCGCCGCATGCGCCAGCTCGGCCGCCGTGACGCTCGCTGCAGCGTGGTCGGCAGCCATCGATCCCGGCACCGGCAACGCGCGATCCTCGGGCTCGAGAATGAGCTCGGGCGGCAGATACTGCCCGCCGGCAAGCACGAGGCGAATCGCGTGCAGCATCACCTGCGACATGCCGGTCTTGGAAATGAACCCCGACGCACCCGCCTGCAGCACGGCTTTCGCCTCGACGTGCGGATCGCCTCCCGAGAGCACGATGATCGGAATCGCCGGGTATTGCTCGCGCAACGACGCAATCGTCGCGTCGCGCTGCATGCCGGGCATCGTCAAATCGACGATCGCGAGCTCGAGGTCCGGGTGCCGCTCGAACATCGCGCGAAGCGTCCCTTCGTCCCATGCCTCGACGAACTCGGCCCCGCCGTCGAGCGTCGCCAGCTCGGCGCGCAAGCCTGCGCGAATCAATGCGTGATCGTCGGCCACCAGGATCTTCATGGCGCCGGCTCGATGGCAAGCGCGCGGCCGCGCGCTGCGAACTGCATCACGATCGCACGCATGCGCGCCGGCGAAACCGGCTTGTGCAGCAACGCGAAGCCCGCATCGCGCGCGAGCTGGATCGTTTCGGGCCGCGTATCGCCCGAGACGAGCACACCGTACACCGGCGCGCGGGCGAGGCGGCGCAGGCGCTGCAGCACGCCCATGCCGCTGCGATCGTCGGAAAGCCAGAGGTCGCACAGCACGAGCACCGGCGCGCTGCCGAGGCGCTCGATCGCCGATTGCGCGCTCGCCGCGTCGGTGGCCGTGGTCACGCTGCATCCCAGTTCTTCCAGCAAAACGCGGCTCCCGGACAACGCAATCGGATCGTCGTCGACGATCAGCACGGACAAGGCGGCCTCGCCGTCCTCGGACACCGTCGCACGCGACCGCTGCGCCATCGGCGCCACATCCCCCTCCGGCGCAAGCGGTTGTTGCAGGAAGAACGTCGAGCCCCGGCCGGGTGCAGAGCGTACACGGACTTCGGTGCGAAGCAGCCGGGCGATGCGCGCAACGATCGCAAGGCCGAGCCCGAGGCCGAGCCGGCGATCGCGCGCCGGGTTGGCGACCTGGTAGAACTCGTCGAAGATCGCCTCCTGATGCTCGGGCGAAATGCCGATGCCGCTGTCGCGCACCTCGATGCGCACGGCATCGCCGCGGCGCCGTGCAGCGACGAGGACGCTGCCCTCGTTCGTATAGCGGATCGCGTTCGCGACGAGGTTGCCGAGCAGCCGGTGCAGCAGCAGCTCGTCGGTCACGACGACGAGCGACGTCGGGCGGAATCGCAGCGAAATGTCCTTGTGCGCTGCGGCCTCGAGATGCTCGGATTCGAGCTGGGCGAAAAGATCAGCGACGCGCACGTGCTTCGGCGCGACCTCCTGCGCGGCCGCGTCGAGCTTCGACACGTCGAGCAGCGCGTCGAACAGCCGGTCCATCACGGCCACCGCCTGCGCGAGCTCGCCTACGACGTCGCGTACGCGCGCATCCGCAGTGCGCCGCTCGAGCGCCGCCGTGAACATGCCGATCGCGTGCAACGGCTGCCGCAGATCGTGACTGGCGGCAGCGATGAAGCGTGATTTCGCGTCGGTTGCCGCCTGCGCGGCGTCACGTTGCGCACTGACCTCGCGCGTCGCGATGGCGATGCGCGCCTGCAACTCGTCGGTCCCCGCCTGCAGACGCGCCACCATGTCGTTGAATCCCGCGGAGAGCTCGCGCAACTCGCCCCCTCCCGACACGTCGAGCGGTGCGACGCGGCGACCCGCGCCCACCTCGCGCATCGCCCGCGCGAGCCCCCTGATCGGTCGCACGACGCCGTTGCCGATCACCATCGCGAGCAATACCGCACCGATCATGCAAGTGAACCCGAGCACGAGCCCGATCGCGAGCAACCGCCGCTGCTGCGCTTCGGCGGCATGCCGCGACATGCTGACGACGATTTCGCCGATCGGGCTGGCATCGGGCACGTGCAGTCGCTCCGGGATGTCGCCGGCGAGCTGGGTCTCGACCACGGGATGCGTGAATTCGACGAGCGGCGTCGAATCGCGCGTCGCCTGCTCGCCCCTGCTCCGCGCGACTTCGCGGCCGGCCGCATCGCGGATGTGGATGGTCGCGACGTTGGCCTCGCGCGCCGCGCTGTCGGCGAGTCGTTGCAGGGTTGCGCGGTCGCCGGCGAACAGCGCGAACTCGGTGGCCGACGCGAGCGGGCGCGCGATCGACACGCCCTGCCGTGCGAGCGCCGCGTCCACTTCCGCGATGCGCACGTACGTGAAGTAGATCAGCAGCGTGAACAGGATCAGCGCACCCGGGGCGAGTGCCAGGACGAGCACGCGGGCGCGGATGCCCCAGTGCTTCACGGCGAACCCGAGCCGTCTGCATGCTTCGCCGCCGTTCGCGATGCCTCGCGATCACGCTCCTTCTCGCGCTCTCGCGCGCGTGCGGCGAGTTGGGCGGCGAGCGTGGATTCGTCGTCGACGGCGAGCCCGATCACGTGCGCCGCGAGGAAGTTCACGCCGACGGTGAAGTAGCGCGGATATTGCGGCCGCGGCAGGACGGCGCCTTCGGCGCGGAGTACGCGCAGCGCGATCTCCGCGGCCTGCCGCGCGTACTGCTGCGGCGTCGAGTAGACGGCGAGCAGCGCGCCGGCATCGACGAGCGCCTGCGAAAAGCCGATCACCGGCACCTGCGCACGATGACTGGCGACGAGCACGCTGCGAATCGTCGCCGCATTGACCGCCAAGTTGTCCGGCAGTGCGAGCAACACGTCGCTTTCGAGCAGCACCCGCTGCAACGCCGGGTAGACGGCCGTGGCATCCCTCGCTTCGGCAATGCGTACGTCGAGTTGAAGCGCGCGCGCGACCTCGTCGAGCTCCGGCACCGAGGCGGCCGACGCCGGCCCGAGCAGAACGCCCACGCGGGTTCTGGCAGGCAACGCGAGCGCGACGAGGTCGAGCTGTCGCGCGAGCGGCTGCTCGATGAAGATGGCGGAGAAGGTTCCATCGCGTTCCCCCGCTGCATGCGGCACGAATTCGTCGATGCGATTGCGCGGAATCAGCAGCGCCAGCGTCGGCGGGCGTCTGCGTGGCGTCGCCGCCGGCAGCGCGAGCGCGCGCGCCGCCGCGGCACCGATGGTGATCACGAGCCGGTAGCGGCGAAGCCGCTCGGCGTCCATCGTGGCCGCTGCCTGTGCGCCGGCGACGTCGATCTGCAGCTGCGAATCGCCGATGCGCACGCGGCGCGCGATCTCGTTCGCGACCTCGCCGTACACGTCCGCGCCGTCGCTCACGGCGAGCAGCAACTGCGCGGCGGACACACCCGGGAGCAGCACGAGCCCCACCGCCACGCCGCACGTGCCAAACGCGACGATCAACCGCGATAGAAGTCGTCGTGACAAGGGAATCGCGTCTTGGGTGGAACCGGGGCGCCCGCACTCGGTGGACATTTGGCGATGGCCATCGAACGGTTGTCAAGGCATGGCGGGGTGCCTCCTCCGAACGGGCTAACCCGAACGGCACCGCGGTTCGCGATGAGCTGCATTGCGCCCCGGCGCCGATCGGCGGATGATCGTCGCGGGAGGATTCGGCCATGAGCGACTCCAGCCGCAGTTTCGTGCAACGAACCCGCGCGTCGATCGTTGCCGTCGCAGTCATTGCCGGCTGCGGCGGCTGCGCCGCGCCGGAAACGACCGCCGACGCCGATTCGTATTCGCCGCGTTTCTATCGCACCGGAAGCAACATCCCGGTCAAGGACTACGGCGCGGCCAACATCGACGTCGCACCTCCCGACATCGTCAATCCCGTCAATCGGCCGCTGAACGGCGCGCCGCTGCTCAACCGGCCCGGCGGCTGATTCGAACCGCGACGACACGCGGCGCCTTTCGGCGCCGAAACTCGCGCGTCATCACGCGAGCGACTTAACCCGCTCGCCCTAACCGATCCTGCGGATTGTTGCGGCACGCCGCTGCGCGCATAACAGCGGCGTGTCGCCGTTCGGCGATGGGACTCGGTACCCCGACGATCGTGCGATCCATGCTGCGCCATCGCCGACCGTCGTGCGCGTCAACGAGGCGCCGCGAAAACGATTCACCCGAGGAGACATCATGAACTGCCACAACGCAACATTTGCCGTCGCGGCGCTGGTCTTCGCGTGCGTTGGCACGTCGTGTTATGCCGGGGATGCGGAGGTCGCGCCCCCCGCTCGCGAAGCCCCTGCCGTGGTGGCGCAAGCGTCGGCACCCCTGGCATCGAACACGTCCCCCGTGCAGCGCGAGGCGTTTCCTCCGCTGCAGTCCGGCGTCCGGCAAGCGGCGGCGGAGGGCCCCACGATACTGCGTCGCTACGTCAATCGGACCCGGATGATCTACAACTACTACTATTATGATTTCGCCCGGCTGCTGCCGCAGGAGTGATGCGCGGCCCTTCCTGCAACCTCACCGCTCACCGTCCCAGGGAACAACAACATGAAAGCGCCCGGCTTCCCGCTCGCAATCGTTTCGTCGCTCGTCGTGTGCATCGGATGCGCGCCATTGCCACCCGACAAGACGTCCGAGGTTCGCGAGCAGAAGTTCTACCGCACGGGCAGCAACATCGCCGTGAAGGACTACGCGGCGGAGAACATCGAAGTGCACAGCGGCGGCGACATCGTGAATCCGGTCAACCGGCCGATGGGCAGCGTGCTCGGCAAGAAGCCCGGCAACTGAAAAGCAGGGTCCGACCCTGCTTTTCAGATGACGGCGGCGGCGCCGCCGTCCATCGGCACGATCGCCCCGGTGATGTAGCTCGCGCGCGGCGACGCGAGGAAGAGCGCAAGCTCCGCCACCTCTTCCGGCGTGCCGAGCCTGCGCAGCGGAATGCGCGCCTGCTGCCGCTCGAGCAGGTCGTCGGGCGTCATGCCCGTCATCCTCGCCTCCGCAGCAAGCCCTTCCTGCACGCGACCGGTGAGCGTGCCCCCGGGATTGATCGCGTTCACGCGCACGCCGTTCGGCCCATACGCTGCCGCCAACCCTGCGGTCGCCAGCATCAGCGCCGCATTCGCCGCGCCGCCGGGCAGATGCACGGGATTCGCGACCTTGCCGCCCTGTCCGATGATGTTGACGATCGCGCCGTGGCCGCGTGCGCCCATGCGCTTGACGATCGCGTCGAGCGGATGGATGTAGCTGAAGAATTTGGCGTCCATGGCGTCGTGCCACGCCTTCGCCGAAAGCTCGGCCGGCGGCGAACGCTTCGCAGCACCCGCCGAGTTCACGAGCACGTCGATCGGTCCGACCTGCGACTCGACCGCGTCGACCATCGCGAGCGCCTGTGGCGCATCGCTGAGATCGGCTGCGAACGCCAGCGGACGATGCGTGAAATGGCGCATCTTCGCGAGCGCCCCGTCGAGGTTCGCGCGGCTGCGCGAAACCAGCGCGACGCGCGCGCCTTGCCGCGCGAACGCGTCCGCGCACGCGAACCCGATGCCCTTGCTCGCGCCGGTCACCACGACGATCCGATCCGTCAATCCCAGGTCCATCGATGTCCCTTCACAGAAACGAGCGCAACGCCTGCCACGCCGCGAGCTTGCGCTCGACGGGCAACGTATATGCAGGACTCGTCGACGGCATCACGAGCGTTTCGTAGCCCGCTTCGGTCCACACGGGCCGTGCACGCGCCGCCGTCTGGCCGTTGAAGCACACCGCGACGAGTTGCCGCGCCACGCGATGCACGCGCCGCACTTCGCCGCGCTCGGCCTTGCGGATCGAGGCATCGAGGCTTCCCGCGCGCTCGCACGCGACGATCGTATCCCAGATCGCCACGCGGTGCGCCTTCACGCGTTCGAGCCGTGCGGCGTACGGGAGCTCGGCGAGCGGCTCGTCGAGCACCGACCCGAGGATCGGCCAGAAATGATTGCGTGGATGCGCGTAGTACTGCTTCGCGGCCAGCGACGCTTCGGAGGGAAAGCTGCCGAGGATCAGCACGCGCGCATCGGGCGCGATGACGGGTGCGAGGCCGCGCAGCTGCGCCGCGCTCACCAACGCACGGGCCAGCGGCCGGAGAGCGCATCGTCGACGACGATGCCCACAAACACCGTCATGCCGAGCCAGTGGTTGCCGAGGAATGCGCGAAAGCACGCCGCGGGATCGCGGGTGCGAATGATCCACAGGTGCCACGCGGCGAGCGCGCCAGCGACGACGAGCGCCGCGAAATACACGCCACCCTGCGCGTAGACGCGGCCAAGCCACGCCATGCCGATCAGATGGACGAGATAGCAGAGGCCTACGGCGAGGATGTCGGCGCGCCCGAACGTCAGCGCCGACGTGCGAATGCCGATCTTCGCGTCGTCGGCGCGATCGACCATCGCGTACTCGGTGTCGTAGGCCACGACCCAGAACAGGTTGATCAGCAGGTACGCCCACGCGATCGCGGGCACGTGGTTTTGCACCGCGGCATACGCCATCGGAATGCCGAACGAGAACGCGACGCCGAGGAACGCCTGCGGCAGCGCGAACATGCGCTTGACGAACGGATACGCAACCGCGATGGCGAGCGCGGGAATCGACCACAGCATCGTCGTGCGGTTGGTGAACAGCACGAGCAGGAACGCGAGGAACGCGCCGACCGCCGCGACGACGAGCGCTTCCCATGGCGCGATCTCGCGCGTCGCGAGCGGCCGTTTCGCGGTGCGCGCAACGTGGCCGTCGAAATCGCGGTCGGCGAAATCGTTGATCGCACAACCGGCCGAGCGCGTGACGAGCGTGCCCACGACGAAGATCAGCACGAGCGAGCCGCGCGGTCGTCCGCCGGCGGCGAACCACAACGCGCAAAGCGTCGGCCACAGCAGCAGCAGCGTGCCGATCGGCTTGTCGAGCCGCATCAGGCGCTCGTAGGCGTCGAGTCGCTCGAAGAACGTGAGCTTGCGCGGAACGCTCGCTTCCATCACGTCAGACGATGGGCAACGCGAGCTGGCGGCCGAGGTCGCGCGGCGCCGTCTGCGCAAGCACGTCGTGCGGCGTCGGATGACGGAGCGTGAGGCGCAGCTCGCGCTTCATGCGATCGTTGGCAAGCCGCCGCGATTCGCTCATGAACGACAGCAGCACGGGTGCGATCACGCGCTCGGCGTCGTCCCACGATACGCGCGGCGGACGCGGCAGGTGAAATGCGTCGGCGACGACGTCGAACCATGCGCCCATCTTCATCTCGCTGTCGTCGCACACGTTGTACGTGCGATTGGGCTTCGCGCGATACAGCGCCGCGACGATCGCCCGCGCGAGGTCGTCGGCATGCACGTGGTTGGTGAACACGTCCTCGTCGGGCACGAGTGCGGGCGTGCCGTGCCGCAGGCGCTCGAGCGGCAGGCGCGTAGGCGCATAGATTCCGGGCACGCGCAGGATCGACAGCGCGACGCGATGCTGCGTTGCCCAGCTTCGCAGGCGCCGCTCGGCCGCGAGGCGCCGGTGCGCACGCGGCGTGTGCGGGCGCACCGGCCGCGTCTCGGTCACGCGCGCGCCTGCGCAATCGCCATACACGCCCGACGTCGAAAGGTAGACGAAGCGCCGAGGTATAATCCGCGCGCTCGACAGCGCCGCGAGCAGGTTGCGTATGCGCGGATCGTCCCGACCTTTTGACGGTGGCGGCGCGCAATGCACGACGGCGAATGCGCCCACGTCGAGCCGCGCGAGCGTATGGCGATCGTCGAGATCGCCTGCGATCGGAACCACGCCACGCTGCCGCAGCTTCCGCACGTCGTCGCGATTGCGCGTCAGCCCCATCAGGCGCACGCGCTCGCGCAGCAGGTCCGCGACGCGCAACGCGATATCGCCGCATCCCACGAGCAATACCCGCTGCACCATGACGGCCGAGATTAGCATACGCCCGAGCGACCACACGTTCACCGCCGAGGACGGCGACACCGTCCTGGCGGCCGCGATGCGCGCCGAGCTGATGATTCCGTACGGCTGCCGCAACGGCGCGTGCGGCACGTGCAAGGGACGCATCCTCGAAGGCGAGGTCGATTTCGGCGCGCACCAGCCTTCGACGCTCACCGACGACGAGAAGCGCCGCGGCCTGGCGCTCTTCTGCGTGGCGAAGCCGAAGACCGATCTCGTGATCGAAGTGCGCGAGGTGCGCAAGGCCGGCGACATCGAGGTCAAGCGGCTGCCCTGCCGCATCGAGTCGATCGACAAGCGCGCGTCGGACGTCGCGGTGGTCAAGCTCAAGCTGCCGGTCAACGAGCGGTTGCAGTATCTCGCCGGCCAGTACCTCGACTTCGTGCTGAAGGACGGCCACCGGCGCAGCTTCTCGATCGCCACGCCGCCGCATGCGGACGAACTGCTCGAGCTGCACATCCGCCACACGCCCGGCGGCTTTTTCACCGATCAGCTCTTCAACACCTTCAAGGGGCGCGAGATCCTGCGCTTCGAAGGCCCGCTCGGCACGTTCTACCTGCGCGAGTCCAGCGACAAGCCGGTGATCTTCGTCGCCGGGGGCACGGGCTTCGCGCCGATCAAGGCGCTCATCGAGCACATGCTCTTCCACAAGATCCCGCGCGAGATCGTGCTGTACTGGGGGGCGCGCGCGAAACGCGATCTCTACATGCCCGAGGTGCCGGGCAGGTGGCAGCAGGAGAACGCGAACTTCACGTTCATTCCGGTGCTCTCCGAACCATCACCCGAAGACCATTGGCCCGGCCGCACGGGCTTCGTGCATCGTGCAGTGATGGATGACTTCAAGGACCTGTCGGGCTATCAGGTCTACGCGTGCGGGGCGCCGGCGATGATCGACGCGGCGAAGCGTGACTTCACGAGGCTGCGCGGGCTGCCGGAGGACGAGTTCTTCGCCGACAGCTTCACGTATGCGGCGGAAACGGAATTGCCGAAGTAGCGGGCCGCTCGAGCTCCGCCAGCGCCAGCCGCAGCGCCGCCGCGAGATGCGCCTGCGCCTCGTCGTTGCGCCCGAGCTTCGTCAGCAGCTCGCCGAGCGCGACGTGCGCGCGCCAATGATTGTCGAGCGCGAGGCTCGCCTCGAGGTACGTCTGCGCCTTGCCCCACAGCTCGCTACGCTCGCATAGCCGCCCGAGCGCGTAGAGCAGCGTCGCGTCCTGGTTGTACGTGACGAGCCAGCGCTCTGCGGTTTCGAGCTGGCGCTTGGCATCCGGTGGGCGGCACTCCGCATAGAGCAGCACGTTCGCCGGATCCCAGTTGCGCTCGAGGCTACGTGCGAGGATGTCGGCCGCTTCGCGATCGGCGCCCGCCGACAGGAAGCTTCGCGCCGCCGCGCGCGCGACCTTCGGCTGCTGGCGGTCGCTCTCGGGCACGCGCGCCCAGTAGCTTTTCAATCCCGACGCATCGTGCGCGAATCCGGCGAGCGCTTCCGCGTGCGCGCTGCCGCGCAAAAGCTCGCCCTGCTTCGCGTCGTACACCTTGCGCTTGACGAGCTGGTCGACGAGCGACGGAATGTCCGCGGGCCGCCCGGCGGCCGTCAACGCGCGCAGCTCGAGACGCTGCGCCGCGGTATGCAGTCCGGCTTCCCGGCGCAACTCCGCGAGGCGCGCGAGCGCTTCCGCCGGCTGCCCGCGCTCGAGCGCGAGCTCGGCTTCGAGCATCAAGCGCGGCACGGCGAGATTCGTTGCATGCGTATCGGGCCGCTCGAGCATCGCCGCCGCCGAGGCGAAGTCGCGCGTCTCCAGCGCGGCACGCGCACCGACGAGCGCGGCGACGGGTGTGGCCTGCGGCACCGCGAGGGCTTCCTGCGCGAACTGGCGCGCCTTGCCGTGGCGGCCCTCGAGCAGCGCGACGATCGCCGCGTCCTGCTTGCTGCGAAAGCGCTCGAGCTGCCGGCGCTTGCGTCCTTCGCGCACTTCCTCGGGCAGCCGCGCGAGCCGCACACCGGCGCGAATGAGCGCGTACAGCGCGAGGAAGGCGAGGATCAGGAGGAGGATGAACGCGTTCTGCGACAGCTCGACGCGATAGGGCGGCGCCACGAACAGCACGTAGCCGGTGTTGAGGCGGAACAGCAGCGCGAGCGTCACCGCCGCGGCGGCGACGAGGATGAACGCGATCAGCGCGCGAACGGTCATCGACCCGGCGTGCCCGACGCCTGCGCGCGCTCGATCGAGGCCTTGAGCGCGCGGACCGCGTCGAGGCTCGCGGTGAGGTCGGGAATTTCGGTCGGCATCGCGATCGACGAAAGCTGCGACATCGTCGCGAGCGCCGACTGCACGTGCCCGTTGCGCCGGTCGAAGTACTGCGTCATCCACGAGCGCGCAGCGGCGAGATCGGCCTTGAACGAGCGCTCGTCGTGCGCGAGCAGCGCGAGGCGCGCGGAGAGCAGGCGCAGGCGCAGGTTCTCGCGCAGGAAGAACGATTGCTCGGGCGTGACGAGCGGCGCCGCCGGACGGTCGGACACTTCGATCCGGATCACGCTGCGCAGGTCGTTCCACGCCGCATGCCAGAACTTCTGCCACGGCGACTCGTCCGCCGGCTCCGCCGAGTCGGGGGGGGCGGCGACGCGCTCGTCCTTGGCGAGCGGCAGCGCGTCGAGGTTGTCGATGATCTGGTCGAGCTTGATCGAGATGCCCGCGACGTCGACATACGGCACCGCCTTCAGCTTGTCCATGTCGCGGGCGAGCGCACGGCGCAGCGGCCCGAGCTGCGGCCGGTCGAGGCGCGCGAGCTTGGCATCGGCCACCTGCAGGCCGGCGAGCGCCGCCTGCACGTTGCCACCGAGCGAAAGCTGCTGGCTCGCGAGCACGAGGATCTGCTCGACTTCGGAGAGCGCGAGCTCGTCGCGCGACGGCGCGAGATCGCGGTAGAGCGCCTCGAGCGCCGCCTGCTGCGACTGGAATTCCGCGACGCGCGCGTCGAGCAGCGCGAGCTTCGCCTGCGCGTCGCGCAGCTCGTTCGCAAGGTCCGATTCGCGCGCGCGCGCCTGCGCCACCTGCGCATCGGCAGCCGTGAGCCGCTGCGCGATGTCGCCACGCAGCGCCTGCGTGTCGCGACTCTGCGTGTACCAGGCGTACACACCGGCGGCGATCGCCAGCAGCACGAGAATCCACAGCGCCGGCATCGCCGGCGTCGCACGCGACCCGCCGCGCGCGGGCGGCGGTGAGTCCGCCGTCGGGGGCGCGCTCGTCGGCTGCTTCGCGTCGGCGTCGTAGGTCACCATGATCGGGCGGGCGATTTTATCAGTCGCATCATTCGTGCCCACGCTCGCATGCGCCCGTCACATACAATGTCCGCTCCGCGCCGGTCGCGGGCCCCTGTCTCTTCGTCGAGGTCTCTTGAGCGCGCGCATCGTCGTCGTGACTGCCATGGCTGTCGGCATGTGAAAGGCGTTCGCGCCGCGGCGGCGATCCTCGTCGTCGCGCTCGTCTGGGGCTGCAACTGGCCCGTGCTGAAGATGGGCGTCGCCGAGCTCGCGCCGCTCACGTTTCGTACCGTCACGCTGCCGTTCGCCGCGCTCGTCATGCTGCTCGTCGCGAAGCTCCGCGGCGATGACATCCTCATTCCGCGCGAATTCTGGCCACGCCTGCTCGCGCTCTCGTTCTTCAACATCGCGCTGTGGAACGGCTTCGTGCTGTTCGGCGTGCAACAGCTGCCCGCGGGCAGGAGCGCGATCCTCGCCTACACGATGCCCGTCTGGGCAACGGGCATCGCCGCGCTGGTGCTGCACGAGACCGTGTCGCCGCGCAAGCTCGTCGGCCTCGTGCTCGGTGCCGCGGGCATGGCGGTGCTGCTCGGCGAGCAGATCGTCGCGGTGCGCCGTGCGCCGTACGGCGCGCTGCTGATCATCATCGCCGCCATCTCGTGGGCGTACGGCACGGTGCTCCTGCGCAAATGGCGGCCGACCATCCCGCAGAACGCGCTGTCCGGCTGGATGCTGCTGCTGGGCTGGATCCCGCTCGCGATCGCGGCGCCGTTCTTCGATCCGCAGCCGCTCGTCGCCGAGTTCGCGCAGCTGTCTGCCCGCGGCTGGTTTTCGGTCGTCTACAACATCTTCCTCGCGGGCACGCTCGCCAACCTCGCGTGGTTCATGATGGCGCGCACGATGCCCGTCGCGGTGTCGTCGTTGTCGTCGCTGCCGGTGCCGATCGTCGGCGTGATCTCCGGCATGATCCTGCTCGGCGAGCGTCCCGGCCTGCAGGAATGGGTCGCGCTCGGGCTGGTGCTGGCCGCGCTCTTCACCGTGCTGTTCGATCCGAGGCGCAACGCCGCCGCGCGGCGGCGCTGATTCCGCTCAGCCGAGCTCGGGCACCAGCGTCAACGTGCGGTGCTCGTCGAACCACGCGTCGAGGTTCGCCTTGCAAAGATCGCCCATCGCCTGGCGCGTCTCGCGCGTGGCGCTGCCGACGTGCGGCAGCAGCACCACATGATCCATCGCGAGCAGCGCCTGCGGCACGTGCGGCTCGTTCTCGAACACGTCGAGGCCCGCGCCGCGGATCGTGCCGTTCGCGAGGGCCTCGACGAGCGCGGTCTCGTCGATGATCGAGCCGCGTGCGATGTTGATCAGCGTGCCTTTCTTGCCGAGTGCGGCGAGGATGCGGGCGTCGATGAGGCGCCGCGTCGCTTCGCCGCCGGGGCACGCGATCACGAGGAAGTCGACGTCGCCGGCGAGCGTCGCGAGGTCGGGTACGTAGCGGTACGCGACGTCTTGCGGCTTGCGGCCCGTGTACGCGACGTTCATGCCCATCGCCTCGACGCGCTGCGCGATGGCCTTGCCGATGCGCCCGAGCCCCACGATGCCCACCGAGCGCCCGGAGAGCTTCGCCGTCAGCGCCGGCGAGCGCCGCGTCCAATGGCCTTCGCGCACGAAGCGGTTCGCGCCGATGAAGTCGCGGCTGGTCATGAGGATGAGCGCGACGGCGACGTCGGCGACGTCGTCGGTGAGCACGTCGGGCGTGTTCGTCACCTTGATGTCGCGCTCGCGGCAGTAGCCGGTCGGCACGCCGTCGTAACCGACGCCGAACACCGAAATGATCTCGAGCGCCGGCAGTGCGTCGAGCAGCGTCGTCGGCGTGACCGTTCCACCGCCTTGCACCAATCCGCGGATGCGCGGCGCGACATCGCGCAGCAGCGCCTCCTTGTCGCTCGCCGCCGCGTAGTCGTGGCAACGATAGTCGGCTTCGAGCGGCTCGCGCAAAAACGACGGCAGCGGCGCGGTGATGAGGATGTCGACGTCCTTCATGTGACCTCTTTCGGATGACGGTTACGAACGGCCGTTGCCGGATGCGCGGTTCTTCGGCACGAACCAGTCGAGGAGACCCGCGAGAAGGCCCGCGTCCCCGCCCGCGGTCTCCACCGCCGGCAAGCCGTATTCGCGCGCCCGCTCGGCGATGCGCGGATGCGCGCAGAACGCGGGCAGCGCGGTCAGGTACGCGCGGCCCTCGAGGCCGACGGCGTTCATCAGATTGACGAGCCCTTCCGCGGACGTCAGCGTGAGCGCATGCGCACGCGCGTCGCGCAGCACCTCGAGCAATCCGTCGGCGCCCGTTTGCGGCGCGACGCGGCGATAGCATGGCACGTGATCGACGATGGCGCCGCGCGCGCGGAGCGCATTGCCGAGGAACTCGCGGCCGCCTTCGCCGCGGAAGATCACGATGCGCTTGCCCGCGACGTCGCCGAGGTCGGGCAGCTCGAGCAGGCCCTCGCTGTCCCAGGTCGTCTCGGGCATGCGCACCTCGCCGATGCCGAGCGCCGCGAGCGCTTCCGCGGTGCCGGCACCGGGCGCGAAGGCGCGCACGTGCGCGGGCCACGGACCGTCGAGCCGCGCGCCGTATTCGACGGCGTTCGGCGACACGAAGATCGCGATGTCGTACGCCTCGAGGTTCGCGTGCACCTGCGCGAGCTGCGTGCCGTCGTCGGGCGGCAGGATCACGATCGCGGGCCACACGAGCGGACGCCCGCCGAGCGCTGCGATCTTCGGCGCGAAGGCGGCGGCCGCGCGCAACGGCCTCGTCACGATCACACCGATGCCGTCGAGCGGACCCGGCGCACGCGGCGGCGGCGACAGCGAATGGATGTCGGTGGTCATCGGACTCGCCTCCGCGCGTCTTAGCTGGGGATCCGCAGCCTCATGAACCGGCAATGATGCGATGCGCGCCGCGGCGCAGGAACTCGTCCGCGAGTGCTGCGCCGAGCGCACGCGCTTCGTCGGCGTCGTCGGTCGCGCCTTCGGTTTCGCCGCGCAGCACCTCGCGTCCATTCGGCGCGGCGACGAGGCCGCGCAACCACAGCCGGCCCTCCTCCCACTGCGCGAATGCGGCGAGCGGCGTGTGGCAACTGCCGCCGAGGCCGCGCGAGAACGCGCGCTCGGCCGTGGTGGCGAGCGTGGTCCCGACATCGCCGAGCGGCGCGACGGCGTGGATCACGTCGAACCGATCGCTGCGGCATTCGATCGCGAGCGCGCCCTGTCCTGGTGCCGGCAGGCTCGCGTCGGGATCCAGCAACTCGCGGATGCGCGTGCTCAAGCCCAGCCGCTTCAGGCCGGCGGCGGCGAGGATGATCGCGTCGTAGCGGCCTTCGTCCAGCTTCGCGAGTCGCGTGTGCACGTTGCCGCGCAGGGACTCGATGCGAAGCGACGGCCGGCGCTCGCGCAGTTGCGCTTCGCGCCGCAGGCTCGACGTGCCCACGACGGCGTCGTCGTGGAGTGCGGCGAGCGACCCGTAGCGCGTCGACACGAACGCGTCGCGCGGATCCTCGCGCGCGCAGATGGCGGCGAGCGCGAAGCCGTCGGGCAGCTCCATCGGAACGTCCTTCAGCGAATGGACCGCGATGTCGGCGCGGCCGTCGCGCAGCGCGCTTTCGAGCTCCTTGATGAACAGGCCCTTGCCGCCGATCGACGCGAGCGGGCGGTCGAGGATGCGGTCGCCCTGCGTGGTGATGCCGAGCAGTTCGACGCTCGTGCCGCGATAGCGGGAGGTGAGGCGCCCGCGCACGTGTTCGGCCTGCCAGAGGGCGAGCGCGGATTCGCGGGTGGCGATCGTGAGGCGGCGCGGCGCGGCGAGAGTCACGTCGGGCGACGGCGCGCGCCGGGTAAAGCGATCGAGGTCACATGGAGCGAATCACGACGGGGCCGGGGCAGTGTAGCAAAAAGACGGCCGGCGAAAGTGGGGGCAGGCCCTGCTTCGGGGAGTTTTGGGTCGGACTCGAAATACGGTACCGCATTTGGAGTCCGGCCCAAAACTCCGGAGTCTTACCCTGGTTTGCGGCGTGCGGCGAAGGCCGCGCTCGCAAGACCCGCGAGCGCCAGCATCATCGGCACGCGGTGCGTCGTCAGCCAAAGCGCCGCGCTGGTGGGGCGGGCGATGCGGTCGAAGCGGCCGTGCGCCGCGAAATCGCCATGCACGGGATTGAAGAGGTTGTCCTCGCGATCGGGCGACACGGGCAGCCGCGATTCCTGCGACGAGTAGCCGAAATGCGCGAGGTAGCGGTCGAGGAGGCCGGGAATGAACTTGTTGATCCACACGGCGCGCAGCGTCGGCAGGCCGACGAGGATCTCGCGCCGGCGGTGATGCGCCGCATAGTAGATGGCGCGCGCAGCGACCTCGGGCTGGAACACCGGCGGCACCGGCTGCGGCTGCCACGGCATGCGCGTGCGGCACCACTGGAACTGCGGCGTGTTGAGCGCCGGCATCTGCACCATGGTCACGTGGATGCGGCTCTTGTCGTGCATCAGTTCGCTTCGCAGCGCATCGGTGAAGCCGCGGATCGCGAACTTCGCGCCGCAGTACGCGGCCTGTAGCGGGATCGCGCGGTACGCGAGCGCCGAGCCCACCTGCACGATCGCGCCGCGATTGCGCGGCCGCATGCGTTTCAGTGCGGCGAGCGTGCCGTTGACGGTGCCGAGATACGTCACTTCGGTGACGCGCCGCACCTCGTCGGGGGCGAGCTCGGCCACCGGCGACACCACGGTGACCATCGCGTTGTTGACCCAGATGTCGATCGGGCCGAGACGGTCCTCGATCATTGCCGCGGCGCTTTCGACCTCGCTCGCCTGCGACACGTCGGCCACACCCATCACCGCCTGTCCGCCGAGCGATTCGACTTCGCGACACGTCTCCTGCAAGGCGTCGGCGTCGCGCGAAATGAGGCCGAGCCTCGCGCCCCGGCGCGCGAACTCGCGCACGGTGGCTCGGCCGACGCCGGCGCTCGCGCCCGTCACCACGACAATCTCGCTTCGCCGCCGCCACGCCGGTCGCCGCTGCCGGGCGCCTGCGATCGTGTTCATGTGCCCTCCCTAACGTTGGACGTGCGCAGGATCGATCTCGATCAGCGCGAGGCCGCTGACCCGATCGAACACGCGCGAAAGCCGCGCCGGCGACTCGACCAGCATCACCTCGAGCGTGGGCCGCACGCGCGCATCGAGCAGATGCCCGCCATGCGCGCTGCCGTCGCGCTTGCCGACGACGACGTGCGCGTGGATCTTCGGCTGCCCGCCGTCGAGCGCGACATCGCCGACGAGCGACAGTACCTCCACCTGCTCGCCGATCGGGATCCTGTCGTAGTCCTTCTTCTGCCAGTCGAAATAGCCGAGCGTCGCCTGCGAGAAGGCGCCGATCGCCGTGAAGCGCGCCGCGGCGAGTTGATGCAGCGTCGCGAATTGCGTGAGCGGTCCGATCACCTCGTCCCCCGTATCGAACACGAGCGCCCACGTGCGCGGCGCCATTTCGTCGATGATCTTCGCCCGCATCGTTCCGCGTTCAATGCGACAGTTCGTACTCGACTTCGGCGTGACGCTCCACCGCCGCGGCCGCTTCCTCGGCCCGCTCGCCGGCGAGTGCCATTTTCAGCACGTCGGCGAGATGCACCGCGTGACGATCGGTGCATTGCGCGATCTGCTCGCGGCAACTGTAGCCGTCGGCGATCACGAGGCAATCGGACGGCGCGGTACGCACGGCGGGCAGCAGCACGAGCTCGCCAATGGCGACGGACACGGCCGCCTTGTCGCGCTCGAAGCCGAACGAGCCCGCCATGCCGCAGCAGCCCGAGTCGAGCCGCTCGTAACGCACGCCGATCTTCGAAAGCACCGCGAGGTCGGCGTCCATGCCCATGAGCGCCTTCTGGTGGCAATGGCCGTGCACGATCGCGCGCGCCGGCAGCGGCGGCGGCGCGAAGCGGGTCGCCTCGTTCTGCAAGAACTCCCCGAGCAGGCACGTCTGCGAGCACAGCCGCTTCGCGAGCTCGTTGCCGGGGAAGAGATTCATCAATTCGTCGCGGAACACCGACGCGCACGCCGGCTCGAGCATGACGAAATGCCGGCCGGCATCGATGTCGCGCTCGAAGCGCGCGAGGATGCGTGTCAGGTAGCGCCGCGCTTCCTTCAGCATGCCGGAGTCGTACAGCGGCCGGCCGCAGCACACGTGCTGCGCCGGTACCTCGACCGCGAAACCCGCGGCCTCCAGCACGTCGACGGCGGCCATCGCCGTGTCGGGATGGAAGTAGTTGTTGAACGTATCCGGCCACAGCGTCACCCGCGGCGCGCCGTCGCGGTCGATCGGCTTGCGTTTGGCGAAGCGCTCCTGGAACGTGGCCGCCGCGAAGCGCGGCAGCCGGCGCATCGGCGCAATGCCGGCGATCCGCTTGCCGAGATTCGCGGTCAGGTTCGCCTGCGACAGCCCATTGACGAGGCGCGGCGCGAGCGACGCCAACCGCGCCCAGCGATCGATGTGGCTGAAGAGATACGCCGAGCGCGGCCGCAGCCGACCCTGGTAGTAGTGCGCCAGGAATTCGGCCTTGTACGTCGCCATGTCGACGTGCACGGGACAATCGCCCTTGCAGCCCTTGCATGCAAGGCAGAGGTCGAGCGCCTCGCGCACGGCGTCGCTCCTGAAGCCGTCCTTCAGCGTCGTTCCGCGCAGCATCTCGAACAGCATGCGCGAACGCCCGCGTGTCGAGTGCTTCTCCTCCATCGTCACGCGGTAACTCGGGCACATCGTCTGGTGGTGGTGCTGCCGGCAGTTGCCCACGCCCACGCAGCGCAACACTGCACGGCTGAAGATGCCGCCGTCCTTCGGATACTGGAAATACGTTTGCGGCTGCGCGGGGTTGTATGTCTCGCCGATGCGCAGGTTCTCGGTGGGCAGGTACGGGTCGACGACCTTCCCGGGATTCATCTTGCCGTTCGGGTCGAAGATGGCCTTGAACTCGCCGAACGCCTGCACGAGACGCGAGCCGAACATCTTCGGCAGGAACTCGGCTTTCGACTGGCCGTCGCCGTGCTCGCCCGACAGCGATCCGCCGTAGCGCACGACGAGCGTCGACGCGTCGTTCAGGAAGCGGTGAAACTTCTCGATGCCGTCGTGCGACTCGAGGTCGAAGTCGATGCGCGTATGCACGCAGCCCTGACCGAAGTGGCCGTACAGGTCGCCCGCGTAGTCGTAGCTGTCGAGGAGCTTGCGGAAGTCGCGCAGGTACTCGCCAAGCTGCGCGGGCGGCACCGCCGCGTCTTCCCAGCCTTCCCACGTGATCTTCTTGTTGGGCACGTGCGCGGTGGCGCCGAGGCCCGCCGCACGTACCGTCCAGATCATCTGCTCCTTCGCGGGATCGTCGAACAGCTTCATCGTCGGCGGGTGGTCGACCTTGGCGATCGCCTCCATGCACGCGCGCGCCTTCGCATCGGATTCCGCGCGGTCCTTGCCGCCGAACTCGACGAGCAGCCAACCGCCGCCCTTCGGCAGCAACTGCACGTCCTCGGGATGCAGGTGGATCGCCTTCATGTCGCTGATCAGCTTGTCGTCGATCCCTTCGAGGCCGATCGGGCCGAAGCGCATGAGGTCGGTGACGTGGTCGCCCGCGCTGTACACGTCGGGATAGCCGAGGATGAGCAGCGAGCGCCCCGGCGGGCTGTCGACGAGGCGAAGCTTCGCGCCCAGCACGACGACGCACGTGCCTTCGGTGCCGACGAGCGCACGTGCTACGTCGAAGCCGTGCTCGGGCAGAAGGTGCGGCAATCCATAACCCGACACGCAGCGCGGGATGCGCGGAAAGCGCGCGCGAATCTCGTCGGCGTAGCGATCGCGCAGCGCCCGAAGCGACCGGTAGATGCGGCCGAGCTCGTCGTCGCGCGCGATCGCTCTTTCGCATTCGTCGTCGCCGAGCCGCTTCGCGGTGAAGCGCAGGCCTTCGTAGGTGAGCACGTCGAGCTCGTACACGTTGTCGACGGTCTTGCCGCCCATCACCGAATGCACGCCGCACGAGTTGTTGCCGATCATGCCGCCGAGGGTGTTGTGGCTGTGCGTCGACGGATCGGGCGCGAACGTGAGGTGGTAGTGCTCGGCGGCGTTGCGCAGCGTATCGAGCACGCAACCCGGCTCGACGTACGCGGTCTTGCCGACGGGATCGAGCTCGAGGATGCGGTTCAGGTACTTCGAGAAGTCGATCACGACCGCGACGTTGCAGCACTGGCCGCAAAGACTCGTGCCGCAGCCGCGCGGCAGGATCGGCGCGCCGTGCTTGCGCGCCGCGGCCACCGTCGCGATCACCGCATCGACCGTGTGCGGAATGACGACGCCGATCGGCACCTGCCGATAGTTCGAGCCGTCGGTCGCGTAGAGCGCGCGGGTGCCGAGGTCGAAGCGGACTTCGCCGTCGACGCTGGCGGCGAGCTCGCGCTCGAGTGCGGAAAAGTCGTCGGTCATACCGCGTAACGCTCCGCGTCGGCGCGCTTGAACGTGAGGCCGAAGCCCGGTCGGTCGAGCGCGGGATGCAGCGCACCGTCGACCGGATCGAGCGCACCGTCGAACAGCATGTGCTCGATGCGCACGTGATCGTGGAACCATTCGAGGTGGCGCGCGCCCACCGCGCAGCATGGATGCGCGTGGATCGACGGCGCGCAGTGACTCGACAGCGGCAGGTGGAACGACATCGCCACATCCGCGGCGCGCAGGAAGCCCGTGACGCCTGCGCAGCGCGTGGCGTCGGCCTGCAGCACGTCGACCGCACCCGCCTCGCACATGCGCCGGAAGTACACGACGTCGTAGCCGTACTCGCCGGCGGTGATGTCCATCCACGGCGGCCCCTGGTCGCGGATCAACCGCAATCCTTCGAGGTCGTCGCTCGGCACCGGCTCCTCGAACCACGTCACGCCGAGTTCGACGAACGCCTGCGCGAAGCCCAGTGCCTGCTTGCGGCTGTACGCACCGTTCGCGTCGACGAAGAGCGCCGTTTTCGGGCCGATCGCCTCGCGCGCCGCACGCACGCGTGCGATGTCGGCATCGGACTCGCGCCCGATCTTCATCTTCACCATGCGGATGCCGTCGCGCGCCCAGTCGCCGAGCTGCTTTTGCAATCGCTCCAGCGTGTACGACGTGAAGCCGCCGCTGCCGTAGACAGGGATCGACGCTCGGCCGGCGCCGAGCAGCGCGACGAGCGGCACGTCGAGCAGCTTGCACTTGAGATCCCACAGCGCGTTGTCGACGGCGGCCACCGCCATCGACGAAATGCCCGGTCGCCCGAGATTGCGGATCGACGCGATCATCGCCGTCCACGCGCCGGCCACGTCGAGGGCGTCGCGGCCCTGCACTTCGTTCACGAGCGTGTCGTGCACGAGCACCGCCGTCGCGCGATTGGCGTAGCTGTAGCCGATACCCGTGCGATTGCCCGCCGTGGCGCTGACGAGCACCATCGTCGTCGACGACCACGCGAGCGTTCCGTCGGATTCCGGCGCGTCGGTCGGGATCGTGTAGGCGGAAACGTCGATCCGCTCGATCGGCACGACGTCGCGCTTCATCGCCGCGCGCCGCGGGCGCATCCGAGCCCCCGCGCTCTCACGCGAAAAATTCCTTGACCGTCTCGCGGATCACGCCCGCGCGATCGGGATCTCCCTTCGCAAGCGATTCGATGAACTGACGCGCCTGCTTGAACGAGATGTGCGGCGGCAGCGGCGGCACGTCGGGATCGGTGTAGATGTCGAGGATCGTCGGGCGGTCGCTCGACAGCGCCTCGTCCCACGCGGGACCGATCGCATCGGGATGGTCGACGCAAATGCCACGCAACCCGGCGCCCTCGGCATAGCGCGCGTACGGATAATCGGGGATCTCCTGCGATGCCTCGAACTTGGGATCGCCGTCCATCACGCGCTGCTCCCACGTCACCTGATTGAGGTCGCGGTTGTTCAGCACCATGATCACGAGCCGCGGATCGGACCAGCGCTTCCAGTACTTGCCGATCGTCAGCACCTCGTTCATGCCGTTCATCTGGAACGCGCCGTCGCCCACCATCGCGATGACCGGGCGATCCGGATGCGCGAACTTCGCGGCGATGGCATACGGGACGCCAGGGCCCATCGTCGCGAGCCCGCCCGACAGCGACGCCATCATGCCTTCGCGGATCTTGAGATCGCGCGCGTACCAGTTGGCCGACGAACCCGAGTCGCACGTCAGGATCGCCCCGTCGGGAATGCGCGGCGACAGCTCCCAGAACACGCGCTGCGGATTGATCGGATGCGCGTCGTCCATCGCGCGCTCCTCGAGCGTCTTCCACCAGTCGGCGACCTCGCTCTCGATCTTCTGCCGCCAGCTGCGATCCTGCTTGCGCTTCAACAGCGGCAGCAACAGGCGCAGCGTCGACACGCTGTCGCCGACGAGGTTGACTTCCATCGGATAGCGGATCGATACGAGGCGCGCGTCGATGTCGATCTGAACGCCGCGCGCCTGCCCTTCCTCGGGCAGGAATTCCGAGTACGGGAAGTTCGAGCCGACCATCAGCAGCGTGTCGCAGTCGTTCATCATCGTGTACGACGGCTTGGTGCCGAGGAGACCGATCGAGCCGGTCACGAACGGCAATGCGTCGGGCACCGCGGCCTTGCCGAGCAGCGCCTTTGCAATGCCCGCGCCGAGCACTTCGGCCACGTCGATCACTTCCCGCGTGGCGTGCAAGGCACCGGCCCCGACGAGCATCGCCACCTTTTCGCCGGCGTTCAGCACGTCCGCCGCGCGCTGCAGCTCGTGCTCGAGCGGAATGGGCCGCGGGATCGCATGGCCGACGCCGGAATGAATGGTGTTGTGCGCGCGCCGCGGCTTCTCGTATTCGAGTTCCTGCAGGTCGTTGGGCACGATCACGCACGTCACCGAGCGCTGCGCGCGCGCAATGCGAATGGCGCGGTCGATCGTGTGACGCATTGCCGACGGCACCATCACGACCTCGACGTACTCTTTCGCGACGTCCTTGAAGAGCGTCGTCAGGTCGACTTCCTGCTGGTAGCTGCCGCCGAGCGCCGTGCGCGCCGATTGCCCGACGATCGCCACGACGGGCTGATGATCGAGCTTGGCGTCGTACAGGCCGTTCAAAAGATGAATCGCACCCGGCCCCGACGTCGCGAGGCACACGCCCACTTCGCCCGTGAACTTCGCGTGCGCGCAGGCCATGAACGCCGCCATCTCCTCGTGGCGGACCTGAATGAAGTCGATCTTGTCCTGCGCCCGGTTGAGGGCGCCCAGGATGCCGTTGATGCCGTCACCCGGGAAACCGAAGATCCTGTGGATGCCCCATTCAGCGAGGCGGGAGACCAGGAAATCGCTGACGGTATCGGCCATTGTTGTTTCACTCCTCGATGTTGCAGCGGCCAAACGCGTCCGCGCGCCTCGCAGCCGGCATCTGGTTGGATGCGCCCGCAAATCGAGTAGTTCAATGGCGACAAAACGTTGAAATAGTTACAAGCCCGTCCCTGCGGCGGCCTCCGTCAACAGCGACACGTCCGCGTCGTGCAGCCGCGCGGCATCGGACAGGATGCGGCGAAACCGCCGCCCCCCGGCCATGCCGTGATAAAGGCCGAGCACGTGCCGCGCAATGGCGCGCAGCGGCGTGCCGGCCGCGAGTTCGCGCTCCGCGTAGGCCACGAGTGCGGCGATCGCCGCCTCGCGCGTCGCGACGGGCGCTGCTTCGCCGAAGAGGCGCGCGTCGACGCCGGAAAGCAGCCAGGGATCGTGATAAGCGGCGCGGCCGATCATCACGCCGTCGACGAACGCGAGCTCGCGCTCGATCGCGTCGAGATCGACGAGCCCGCCGTTCAGCACGAACACGAGATCCGGAAAATCGAGCTTCAACCGGCGCACGACCTCGTAGCGCAGCGGCGGGATCTCCCGGTTCTCCTTCGGCGACAGGCCCTTCAGCACGGCGTTGCGTGCGTGCACGATGAACACGTCGCATCCCGCTTGCGCGATCGTGCCGACGAAATCGCGCACGAAGCCGTAATCCTCGTTCGCGTCGAGGCCGATGCGGTGCTTCACCGTCACCGGCAGCGACACCGCATCGCGCATCGCACGCACGCACTCGGCGACGAGTGCGGGCTCCGCCATCAGGCATGCGCCGAAGCTTCCGGTCTGCACGCGTTGCGACGGGCAGCCGCAGTTCAGGTTGATCTCGTCGTAGCCGTAGCGCTCACCCAGCCGTGCCGCGTGCGCAAGTTCGCGCGTGTCGCTGCCGCCCAACTGCAGCGCAACCGGATGCTCGGCCGGATCGAACGCGAGATGACGGTCGACGTCGCCGTGCACGAGCGCCGGCGCGGTGATCATCTCGGTGTAGAGGCGCGCGCGCCGCGACATCGACCGGAAGAAGAACCGGCAATGCCGGTCGGTCCAGTCCATCATCGGCGCGACGCAGAAACGCCACTCTCCAACTGATTGTTCTGTCAACGGTTCTTCTTCCACGGAATCGGCACGACAGGCCGGTGTGCAGGAAAAAGTGCATCCATGACGGACATTCGTCAACCGCACAGCGGATTTTGTAGCGCAAAGTCGATGCGCGTGCGGAATACTTCAACCCCTGAAGGATGCCTCGACCGGACGTCCGTTGAACGAAGCCAGGGAGCGCGCTAAAGTCGCGGCAGCCAGCCGTACTCGAGCGGCGATCGAGAACGACAAGGGGGAGCGATGCTGCGAACGGTGGTACTTACGGCAATGGCGGTTGGCGCTGTCGCGTGGACTTCTTCGGCGTCAGGGCAGGTCTACAAGTGCACGCAAGCGGGCGGGCGTGTCGCGCCGCGTCGCAGAAGACCAAGCCGAGTTTCGGCGTCAGCAGCTGAACGCGCAGTTCGCGATGGCGCGAGCTGCGGAAGGTATGCCGACGGCGAGCGATGCCGGTTCCTACGACTACGCTCCAGGGAACGCCTTCGTCGCAGCGCCTCGAGTCAAGCGACAGACGCACTCGCATCATGCGACGCATGCGCCGGAGCGCCGGGTACCGGCGAGGCCAGCATCACCGAGCGCAGCGACCCAGCAAAACCGCCGGTAGCCAGCATGTTCTGCACGCGCGCACCGATAGGGACGCAGCCCGCCAGCAAGAGCGTCAACACGATGCAAACGATTCTGCGCATAGGGTTCCTTTGACGCCGTTTCTCGGCTCGCCGCTTGGAGCGTGACGTTACGCTCGGCAGCCAGTCAAGTACTGAACGACCGGCGGAGCGCTTGCAGAACTGTCAGCGGGCGCCGATGGCACACCGCGACGCTGATCGCATGACGGCCGCGCGGCATTGAAGGCTCGTCGCCGGGCAAGACCTGCGCGACTCGACGGGCAGCCCCTAGACTTCCGCGAGGAGGTCGATCAGGGTCGTCACGGAATCGGCATCACCCTTCGATATCACGTGCTTGAACCCGACGCGGCGTGCAATTTTCCTGACCAATGGATCGTCGGCGGCGGCCGTGTGCGCAATGAATGGCTTGCGCTCCAGGCGGCGGTCCTTCTTGAGCCTGCGCGCCGTTTGAAAGCCGTCCATGCCCGGCATGTTGATATCGAGGACCACGGCGTCGGGCCGATAGTCTCCGGCGCTGGCGAGCGCGCTTTCAGCGTCGTAGAAGACGCAGACGTCGGCGTCGAGGACCACGCGCACCAGGACGGCCAGGGAGTCGGCTGCATCGATGTCGTCGTCCGCTATCAAGATTTTCATCGTGTGGAAGGCATGAATAGTGAGCGAAGGTACGGGTCGACTTTGCCGCAAACGCAAGGCGAGTTGAAGCGGCCACCGCGCGACGGGCGCGTAGGACGCGCACGCGCTTCGGTGACTACAAGCGCTCATGCATGTGCCGTTTACGCGACGCGTCGTCTCGGCCATCGCGGAGCCGCTAACATTGCTCCCCGGCCCCGGGCGTCCGCGCTTCGGGACCACCACGGCATGGAACACTTCCCCTCCTCCCCGGTCAGCGGCCATCCGGCATCGAACGCGGCACCCCCGCGACCGACCGCCACCACCGCTGTGCGCTCGGCGTCCGCCGACCTGCGCTTTCTCGACCGCGGGGGCGACATGGGCGCGCGGATGCGCGCGTTCGACTGGTCGGCCACGCCGCTCGGTCGGCCGGAGCACTGGCCTCAGAGCCTCAAGACCACGGTCCGCATCCTGCTCGATTCGCGCTACGCGATGTGGATGCTCTGGGGACCCGAGCTCACGTTCTTCTGCAACGACGCCTACCTGCCGACGCTCGGCATCAAGCGCGACTGGGCGCTCGGCGCCCGCTCGGATCGGGTCTGGGCCGAGATCTGGCCCGACATCGGCCCGCGCATCGAGCACGTATTCGCGACCGGTGAGGCCACGTGGGACCAGGGGCTGCAACTCTTCCTCGAGCGCAGCGGCTACCCCGAGGAGACGTACCACACCTTTTCGTACAGTCCGGTCTACGACGACGACGGGCGCATCGCGGGCATGCTGTGCGTCGTGACCGAGGACACCGATCGCCAGATCTCCGAGCGGCGAATCGGCCTCTTGAGCTCCATCGGTACCGACCTCGCGGCCACGCAATCGGAATCCGAAGTCTTCGCAGCACTCGGGCACCACTTCGCCGCGGGCCTGCCCGATCTTCCCTGCGGGCTCGTCTACCTCGTCGGCGACGATAGCGCCCGCTGTGCACTTCGCGCGGGCTTCGACGCTGCGCATCCGCTCGCGCCCGCAGACTTGCCCCGCGACGACGCCTGCTGGCCGATCGCCGACGTGCTCGCGACCGGCGAAGCGCGCGTCGTCGAGCTCGCTGCACCACCGGCACCGCTGCCCCGCGGCGTCTGGCGCGAGCCGCCGCGGGCCGCAATGCTTCTGCCGATCGCGCAGCGCGGACACGCCCGTGCGGCGGGCGTACTGATCGCCGGCCTCAATCGCTATCGCCCGCTCGACGACGCGTACCGGCGCTTTCTCGAGCTCGTCGCCGCGCAGATCGCGTCGGCGCTCGCGAACGCGCGAAGCTACACCGAAGAGCGCCGGCGCGCGGAAGCGCTGGCCGACCTCGACCGCGCGAAGACGGCGTTCTTCTCGAACGTGAGCCACGAGTTCCGCACGCCGCTCACGCTGATGATCGGCCCGCTGGAGGACGTGCTCGACCGCGCGAAGCTCGACGACAACGTGAAAGGCGAGCTCGACGTCGTCCACCGCAACAGCCTGCGCCTGTTGAAGCTCGTCAATTCGCTGCTCGACTTTTCGCGGCTCGAATCGGGGCGGCTGCAGGCACGTTATGCAGAAGCGGACCTCGGCGCGCTCACCGCCGATCTCGCGAGCGTGTTCCGCTCGTCGATCGAGCGTGCGGGCCTCGCGTTCGATGTCGACTGCGCCAGCATCGCCGGCGCGTACGTCGACCGCGAAATGTGGGAAAAGATCGTCTTCAACCTGCTGTCGAATGCGCTGAAGCACACGTTGCGCGGACGCATCGCGATTCGCGTCGTCGCGGACGACGACGCATTGCGCCTCATCGTCGAAGATACCGGCGTGGGCATCCCGGAAGAATCGTTGCCGCAGGTGTTCGAGCGCTTCTACCGCGTGCCGAACGCACGGGCGCGCACCCACGAAGGCTCGGGCATCGGCCTCGCACTCGTCCACGCGTTCGCGAAGCTGCACGGCGGCGGCGTGGCGGTCGCGAGCACCGTCGACGTCGGCACCACGTTCACCGTCACGATCCCGCGCGGCTTCGCGCATCTGCCTCCCGACCGCGTCGTGCACGACCGCATTGCCGACACGCGGCGGCGCCACACCGATGCGTACGTCGAGGAAGCGCGCACGTGGGAGACGACGCTGCACGAGCCGCCGCAGCATACGCCGCTGCCGCCGGACGCGCCAACGGTCCTCGTCGTCGACGACAACGCCGACATGCGCGACTACGTGAGCCGCCTGCTCGCGGCGCGCTTTCGCGTGGTCGCCGCGGCTGACGGCGTCGAGGCACTCGAGACGATCACCCGCGAACTGCCGGACCTCGTGTTGTCCGACGCGATGATGCCGCGGCTCGACGGCTTCGCGCTGCTGCGTGCGATCCGTGACGACGAGCGCACGCGCGAACTCCCGGTGGTGCTGCTCTCCGCGCGCGCCGGCGAGGAGGCGTGGATCGAAGGCATCGACGCGGGCGCCGACGACTATCTCGTCAAGCCATTCTCGGCGCGCGAACTGCACGCACGCGTCGCGAACACCCTCGCGATGGCGCGCGTGCGCCGCCAGTACGTGCAGGCCACGCGCGCCGGCGAAGCGCGACGCCGCTTTCTGCTCGAGTTCGCCGACGCGCTGCGCGCCGCGCATACACCGGAGCAGGTCGCGGACACCGCGGTCGCGCTGATCGGCCGCGAGCTTCGCACCACCACCGCCGGCTATCTCGAAGTCGAACGCGACCGCGCGACGTTTCGCGTGGTGAGTGAATGGCGGGCCGACGGTAAAACCGGGCGTCACGAAGGCGCACGCTTTCCGATCGATCGCTTCGGCGAGCGCGACGCGCGCGAAGCCGGCCTGCCGATCCTCATCGAGGACACGCGCCGGCACCCGAAGGCCGCCGCGTGGCTCGCCGAGGACGCCGGCGCGGTGCTGACGGCGCCGCGCGTCACGTCGGGGCGCAGCCCCGCGGCGCTCTGGGTCACGATGAGCGGACCGCGCCCGTGGCATGACGACGAGATCGCGCTGCTGCGCGAAGCTGCTGAACGCACATGGGCGGAGCTTGCGCGGGCGCGAGCGGAAGCGCAGCTTCGCGAAAGCGAGGAGCGCTTTCGCACCATGGCGGACAGCTCGCCGCTCTTCGTGTGGGTGCTCGACCCGCAGGGCGAGCTCATCTTCGTCAATCGCGCGTGCCGCGAATTCTTCGGCGCCGACGCCAACACGAATGAGACGATCGCGTGGATGGAACACGTGCATCCCGACGACCTCGAGGGCTACGCGGGCGAGATCGCCAGCGCACTCAGCGAGCGCCGTTCGTTCAGCGTGATGGCGCGCGTGCGCCGCAGCGACGGCGCGTGGCGCTGGGTGCAGTCGATCGGCGCGCCGCGGTTCTCCGACGACGGCGAGTTCCTCGGCGCCGTGGGCAGCAGTCCCGACATCACCGAGCTGATCGAGGCATCCGACGCGCTGCGCGAGGCGGATCGACGCAAGGACGAATTCGTCGCGACGCTCGCGCACGAGCTGCGCAACCCGCTGGCCCCCATCCGGCAGGCTGCGCGGATTGCGCGCTCCGCCGACGCGAGCGAGGCGCAGCGCGCGTGGAGCCATGAAGTGATCGAGCGCCAGGTGCGCCACATGGGCGTGCTGCTCGACGACCTGCTCGACGTTTCGCGCATCACGCGCGGCAAGCTCGAGCTGCGGCGCGAGCGCGTGGCGCTGGCGTCGGTCGTCGACATGGCGCTGGAAACTGCACAGCCGCTGCTCGACGAGCGGCGCCAGATCGTGTCGCGCGCGCTGCCGGCGGATCCGGTTTGGCTCGACGCCGATCCGCTGCGCCTTGCGCAGGTGCTCGCCAATCTCTTGACGAACGCCGCGAAATATTCGGAGCCGGGCAGCACGATCGAGCTCGGCGCGGCGCTCGAACCGGGCGGCATCGCCGTTCACGTGCAGGACAGCGGCATCGGCATCGAGCCGGCGCTCTTGCCGCGTGTGTTCGAGATGTTCTCGCAGATGAAGGGCTCGCTCGATCGCGCGGAGGGCGGACTCGGCATCGGCCTCGCACTCGTCAAGGGGCTCGTCGAATTGCACGGCGGCAGTATCGAGGCGTACAGCGCCGGCCCGGGCACCGGTGCGCGCTTCACCGCGCATTTGCCCGTCGACACGAACAGCACGGCGCCGGCCCCGGACGACGACGTCGATCGCGAAGCAACGCACGCAAGGATGCCGGCGCACATCCTCGTCGCCGACGACAACCGTGATGCGGCTTCGAGCCTTGCGACGCTGCTGTCGCTCGACGGCCACCAGATTCGCGTCGCGCACGACGGCGAGCAGGCGCTCGCGGAGGCCGATGCATTTCGCCCGCACGTCGCGCTGCTCGACATCGGCATGCCGCGGCTGAACGGCTACGAGGTCGCCCGCGAGATCCGCGCGCAACCGTGGGGACGCGACATGCTGCTCATCGCGGTCACCGGCTGGGGGCAGAGCGAGGACAAGCGACGCGCGAAGGACGCCGGCTTCGACCTTCACTTCACGAAGCCGCTCGACCTCGACGCCCTGTCGACGTTTCTCGCCAACGCGCTCGCAGGCCGCACGAAACAAGAGTCGACGTGAGCGCGCCCGGCGTGGCTACGCGCGACCAAGCGCCGAAGTGCGAAGCGCGGAGGGCAGGCCGATGAGCGCGCCCACGCCGGTCGTCGTTGCCGCGTACGTCGCGGCGTACGTCGCGCTCGACTGGGTGAGTTTCATCCATCCGGTCGGCGCCTTCGGCATCACGCCGTGGAATCCGCCGCCGGGACTGTCGCTCGCGTTCCTGCTGCGCTACGGATTGCAGCACGCGCCGTGGCTCTTCGTCGCGGCGCTCGCTGCCGAGTTCCTGGTACGCGGCGCGCCCGCGCCGATTGCCGTGCTCGTTGCCGCGTCGCTGCTGCTCGCCCTGTCGTACACGGCGGTGGCGGCAGTGCTGTCGCGCGTGCTGCGCATCGACGTCGACCTGCGGTCGTTGCGCGATGTGGCCGCGTTCATCACGACGTCAGCCATCGCGTGTGCGCTGATCGCGCTCGCGTCCGTCGCGCTCTTCGCCGGCACGGGTGTGCTGCCGCCGGGCGAATTCCGCGAAGGCGTGCTGCAGTTCTGGATCGGCGATCTGATCGGCATCGTCGTCACCGCGCCGGCGGTTCTCGTCGTCACGCGGCGAGGCACGATGCGCCGGCGGCCGTCGTTCGAAACGCTCGCCGAACTGACCGCGATCGCGCTCGCGCTGTGGCTCGTGTTCGGCGCAGGCCTCGGAGACGCGCCCACGCTCTTCTACGTGCTGTTCCTGCCGATCGTTTGGATCGCGATGCGGCACGGCTTCGACGGTGCGGTGTTCGCCACGCTCGCGATGCAGCTCGGGCTGATCGCCGCGATCGTCGTCACCGGCCTCGGGCGCAGCGGCACGCTCGAATTCCAGTTCCTGATGCTCGCGATCGCCGTGACCGGGTTGCTGCTCGGGGCGGCGGTGTCCGAGCGGCGCACGATCGAGCGCGAATTGCGCACGAAGCAGGCGGCACTCGACCGCAGTCTCCGCCTCGCTGCCGCGAGCGAGCTCGCCTCGTCGCTTGCGCACGAGCTCAACCAGCCGTTGTCGGCCATCGGCACCTATCTGCGGGCGTGCCAGTTGATGCTCACGCGCAAAGGCACCGGCGACGAGCTTGCCCTGACGATGGACAAGGTGATCGCCGAAGCGAACCGCGCCGCCAGCGTGGTGCGGCGCCTGCGCGATTTCTTTCGCTCGGGCTCGACGCGGATCGAACCGATCGCACCGTCGCGGCTGGTCGACGAAGCATCGGCAACGCTGCGCGAGCGCGCGGCCGAGCATCGCGTCGCGGTCGCGGCGACGACCGATGGCGTGCCCGACGTGCTCGTCGATCGCGTGCAGGTCGAGGCGGTGCTGCACAACCTGCTTGCCAACGCGATCGATGCCCTGAAGACGACGAGCGGCGAGCGGCGGGTACGCATCGACGTTGCGAAGGACGGCAGCGACTTCGTGCGCATCTGCGTCGCCGACAATGGCAGCGGCGTGGCCTCCGACATTGCCGCCAGCCTCTTCGATCCGTTCGTCACCACGAAGGCCACCGGCATGGGCCTGGGGCTCGCGATCAGCAAGTCGATCGTCGACGCGCACGGGGGCCGGCTGTGGCACGAAGCGCGCACCCCCGGCAGCGCGTTCTGCTTCACGCTGCCGACCGCATCGTGAGTGCGTTCCGATGAACGCCACGGTGCTGCGCCCACCCTTCGTCGCGATCGTCGACGACGACGCCGCCGTGCGCGACTCGCTCGCACTGCTGCTGCGGCTGCATGGCTTCGCGGTGCGCGCGTTCGCCTCCGGCGACGAATTCCTCGTGTGGTCGGGCACGCAGGACGTCGATTGCGTGCTGCTCGACCTGCAGATGAGCGGTTCGTCGGGACTGGACGTGCAGGCCGAGCTCGCACGCCGCCAACTCGACTACCCGATCGTCGTCGTCACCGCGCACGGCGACGTCGCGACGACGCGCGCCGCACTGAAGGCAGGCGCGTTCGACTTCATCGAGAAGCCGTTCGACGACGAAGTGCTGTTGAAGGCCATTCGTGCGGCAAGCGCGACGAGCGCCGAGCGGCGAACACGGTCCGAGCGTCAGACCCGCTTCTCGCAGAGCCTCGCGCGGCTCACGCCCCGCGAACGCGAAGTGCTCGACCACGTGCTCGCAGGTCAACACAACCGCGAGATCGCCGTGCTGCTCGCGATCAGCCCGCGCACCGTCGAGGTGTACAAGGCGCGGATCATGGACAAGCTCGGCGTCGACCGGCTGCCGGACCTGATCCGGCTCGCGCTCGAGATGGGACTCGGGCGCTGAACAGAAGCAGGGTCGCTCTTCCGCCTCTACAACGGCCGCGGCGGCGCGAAGCATCGCTACGCGACGTCGAGGGCGGTACGCCACGAAATGACGCGAAGGGCTGGATTGCGGAAGGCTTCGGCACGCTCGGCGTCGGCATGTGCGGGCGGGCGGGATGACGCGATGCTAAGGGCTTCCCCTACGGCGCTCCCGGCTTATGCGTGGCCGGGCGCCGTCCTAATCTCGGGGACGAAATGCCACGCGTCCTCGTCCCCTTCTCGAACCTCGCGAGCGGCGAGCGTGCCGTCGCGCGCCTCGTGTCGCAACGACGCGGCCCGCGCCTGACCGTCGAACTGCTCGCGATCGTCGATCCGCTGACGTCCGGCAAGGTGGAAGTGTTCGTGTCGCCCGAGCGTGCGAAGGCGCAGTCGCGCGCCGCCGCCGAAGGCTGGCTGCGCGCGCTCGAAGCGCGCCTCGACGCGGCCGGCATTGCGCATCGCTCGAACGTCGCGTTCGGCAAGCTTCGCGACATCCTGAAGCGCGAAGGTGCGCGCCGCGACGTCGACGAAGTGCTGCTCGGCGCGGCCGAGCACGATCTCTCGCGCAACCTGCGCCGGCGTCTCGTCGCGCAGGCGATGGCGCGCCCGCTCGTCACGATCTCCTGATTCCGGCGCGATGAACGGCGCCGCGCTGTCGCCGCTCTGGGTGGTCCCGTTCGCCGGCATCCTGCTGTCGATCGCGCTCATTCCGGTCACCGCCCCGGGCTTCTGGCATCACCACTTCGGCAAGACGACCGCGTTCTGGGTCGCGGTCTTCCTCGTGCCGTTCGCGCTGCAGTTCGGGCCGGCCGTCGCCGTCGACGCGCTCGTGCACACGCTGCTCGTCGAATACATTCCGTTCATCGTGCTGCTGCTCGCGCTCTTCACCGTGTCCGGGGGATTGCATATCGGTGGCAACCTGCACGGCTCGCCCGGCACCAACACGAAACTGCTCGCGCTCGGCACGGTGCTCGCGAGCGTGATGGGCACCACCGGCGCGGCGATGCTGCTGATCCGCCCGGTATTGCGCGCGAACGACAACCGGCGCCATCGCGCGCACGTCGTCGTGTTCTTCATCTTTCTCGTCGCCAACGTCGGCGGTGCGCTGACGCCGCTCGGCGATCCGCCGCTCTTCCTGGGCTTCCTGAAGGGTGTCGATTTCTTCTGGACGACGAAGGCGATGCTGTTGCCTACGCTGACCGCGAGCGCACTCCTGCTCGCGCTGTTCTTCGTCGTCGATCGCTGGCTCTGGAGGGGAGAAGAGGCGCGTCCGGCGGGGGTCGATCCGACCCCCGACCGGCCGCTGTACATCGAAGGCAAGATCAACGCGCTCCTCCTTGGCGCCATCGTCGCACTCGTGCTGATGTCGGGCTTCTGGAAGCCGGACCTCGTGATTGACGTGCACGGCACGACGGTCGAGTTGCAGAACGTCGCGCGCGACGCGGGTCTGCTCGCGATCGCGTGGGCGTCGTGGAAATGGACATCGTCGCGGGTGCGCCAGGCGAACCACTTCAGCTTCGCGCCGATCGTCGAGGTGGCGAAGCTCTTCGCGGGCATCTTCGTGACGATCGCGCCGGCGATCGCGATCCTCCGGGCGGGCCACGAGGGCGTGTTCGCGCCGCTCGTCGCGCTCGTCACCGGCCCCGACGGCAAGCCGCACGACGCGCTCTACTTCTGGATGACCGGGGCGCTGTCGTCGTTCCTCGACAACGCGCCCACCTATCTCGTGTTCTTCAACCTCGCAGGCGGCGATGCCGCGACGCTCACCGGGCCGCTCGCGACCACGCTCGTCGCGCTATCGGCGGGCGCCGTGTTCATGGGCGCCAACACGTACATCGGCAACGCGCCGAACTTCATGGTGAAGTCGATCGCCGAGTCGCGCGGCGTGAAAATGCCGAGCTTCTTCGCCTACCTCGGCTGGGCGCTGCTCGTGCTGATGCCGATCTACGCGCTGCTGACGGTCCTCTTCTTCGTCTGAAAGAGCCGGGTCGTACCCTCATTTTCGGCCGGAAATTGGGGTCGGGGTCCAATGACCGCGCCTCGCGACACGACCGGCAATTGGAGTCTGACCCTGATCTCCTGACCCCAATTTCTCGCCGGGAACGCCGTCGTTCCAACTTGCATCGAATGGGCAGCGTATAGAAGATGCCTGCCATGACCGCGCGCACCAAGCCGCTCGAAAGCGCCGACGACGCCACGCTCGTCTTCGCCGTTCAACAGGGCGACACCGCCGCCTTCGCCGTTTTGATGCGGCGCTACAACCGCCGCCTCTACCGGACCGCCCGCGCCATCCTCAAGGACGACGCGGCGGCCGAGGACGCCGTGCAGGAGGGCTACATCGCAGCGTTCCATCACCTGGCCGAGTTTCGCGGCGACGCGCAGCTTTCCACCTGGCTCACCCGGATCGTCGTGAACCAGGCGCTGCAGGCGCTGCGGCGGTCCCGGCGCGAGCAGGTCGTCGTGCTCTTCGACGATCCCCCCGAGGAGCGCGACGAGACCAATTTCGTGCCCGAGTCGCTCGCGCCCATGCCGGAGAAGACGATGCTGCGCGACGAGTTGCGGCGGCTGATCGAACGCAAGATCGACGAACTGCCCGACGGCTACCGCACCGTCTTCATGCTGCGTGAAGTCGAGGACCTGACGGTCGAGGAAACGGCCGTCGCGCTCGGCATTCCGGAGCCGACCGTGCGAAGCCGGCTGTTCCGGGCCAAGGCACGATTACGCGAGGCGCTCGCCGAAGAACTCGACGTCGCCACGCAGGACGTGTTCGGCTTCGACGGCGAACGCTGCGACCGCATCGTCGCGCACGTGCTCGTGCGCATCGGTGCCATGCATCCAAGCGGCTGACATCCACGTAAGTCGAACCGCAGTTCCCACTCGCATAGGAGATCACCATGAAGACAGTGCCTCTGGCGCTGGCGGCCGCCTTTTTTGCCGCCTCGATCGCTGCCCACGCGCAGGGCGGCCCCAACGACGCGCAGATCGCCGCGATCGTCGTCACCGCGAACCAGGTCGACATCGACGCGGGCAAGCTCGCCGAGTCGAAGGCGACGCACAAGGACGTGAAAGCGTTCGGCAAGATGATGGTCACCGACCACACGGGCGTGAACAAATCGGCCAAGGACCTCGTGAAGAAGCTCGGCGTGAAGCCCGAGGACAACCCGACGGCCGAAAGTCTCAAGAAGGGCGGGCAGGAAAACGTCGCGCACCTGAAGACGCTGAAGGGCGACGCCTTCGACAAGGCGTACATCGACCACGAAGTCGTCTATCACCAGCAGGTGATCGACGCGATGGACAACACGCTGATCCCGAGCGCGCACAACGCAGAACTCAAGGCGCTGCTCGTCAAGGTGCGGCCGGCGTTCGTCGCGCACCTCGATCACGCGAAGAAACTGCAGTCGGAATACGGGAAGTGAGGTGACACGCGGGCGCATCGCCTGGGTGCTGGCGCTCGCGCTGGCGCTTGGGTCGGACCCCGGTTCCGTTGCGGCCTTCCCAACGAAAGTGGGTTCCGATCCTCTGTTTGTGCCGCAGGCTTCCGCTGCCCAATCGTCGCGGCCGCGCTCGCAGACCCACGTCGTCACGATCGACGGCTTCGCGTTCAAGCCGCCGGTCGTGACGGTCAAGGCCGGCGACACGATCGAGTGGCGCAACGACGATCCCGTGCCGCACACCGCGACGTCGACGTCCGGCGGCTTCGATTCGGGCAGCATCGCGGCCGGGGCGACCTATCGCTGGGTGGCGAGGAAGCCAGGCCGCTTCGACTACCTCTGCACGTTCCACACGATCATGAAGGGCACAGTCGTCGTCGAGTGATCGGCGGCTACAGCCGATGTGTCATGTCGGCGACAGCGAGGAACGGCACGTCGCCGCGCGCGAGCAGCAGCACCTTGAAGAGTTCGCCCATCTCGGCGGGTGACACGAGTTTCTGCACCGCAGCCGCGGCGCGAATGTAATCGGCGGAGTCCGGCGGGCCGACGTCGCGCAGCCGATCGAGGATGCCGCAACCGAGCAGGAACGACGCTTTCGTGGCGAAGCCGGCAACGTGCAAGCCCGCGCGTTCGCCGGCTTCCGCGATCGCGGTGAAATCGATGTGCGCGGTGAGGTCGGACAGTCCCGGCCACAGGAACGGATCGTCGTGCACGTGGTGACGATAATGGCCGACGAGCGTGCCGCGTGTTCGTTGCGCGTGAAAGTACTCGCGGCGCGGGAAGCCGTAATCGACGATCAGGAGTGCGCCTGCGTTCAGTCGCCGGCCGAGCGTGGCGACGAGTGCTTCGGCTGCGGGATTCACTTCGCTCGTGTAGTCGTCCGCTTCCGGGAAGCGCGTGCTCGCCAGCGCCTTCACGTGCGCATCGTCGAGCGGGCGCTCGGCCCACGCGAATCGCTCGTGGACGACGCTGACGCCGCGCTCGAACCATGCGCCGCTTCGTCGCACGACGACGTGCGGCGGAATCGCGTCGAGCACCTCGTTCATCACGACGGCACCGTCGATCGTGTCGGGCAGCCGGTCGAGCCATTCGATGCGCGCGCCCACCGCGGTGGCACGCGCTTCGAGCGTCGCCTGCTGCCGCGCACGAAGCTGCGGACTTGGCTCGAGGATCAGGTAGCGCAAGGGCAGGCGCCCCCGGGCGGCCAGCGCGTTCAACAGCGACGCCGCGAGCGCGCCGCTGCCGGCGCCAAGTTCGAGGATCGTGCGTTCGCCCGATCCGGCGAGCACGGCATCGAGCTGCTGCGCGAGCGCCGCGCCGTAGAGCGGCGTCAACTCCGGCGCGGTGACGAAGTCGCCGGCGTCGCCGAGCTTCGTGGCGCCGCCCACGTAATAACCGAGGCCGGGCGCGTACAGCACGAGTTCCATGTACTGCGCGAACGGGATGAAGCCACCGGCGCGCGCGATCTCGGCATGGACGTATGCGGCGACGCGTGCGCTCTGCGCACGGGCATCGTCATCGGGAAGCGGCAATTCCGGCGCCATCATGTCCTGGGGCCGCGTCGGGCGTGGCGCCGCGGCTCCGCATGCAGCACGTCCTGTGCGACTGTGCTAGATTGCCTCGGACTCATTGGCAGGCAGGGCGCGGCTTGGAAGGCAAGGTCGTACTGATCACCGGCGGCGCCAAGCGCGTGGGCGCCACGATATGCCGGCGGCTCCATCGCGCGGGCGCGTCGATCATGCTGCACTTCCGCGCGTCGGCCGGCGAAGCGCGGCTGCTGCAGGCGGAACTCAATCACGTTCGCGCCAAGTCCGTCGCGTTGATCCAGGCCGATCTCCTCGACGTCGGCAAGCTGCCCTCGATCGTCGAGCAGACGGTGCAAACCTTCGGACGTTTGGATGGCCTCGTCAACAACGCGTCGACGTTCTATCCCACGACGATCGGCAACATCGGCGTCGACGACTGGAACAACCTGATCGGCACCAACCTCGAAGCGCCGCTCTTTCTGTCGCAGGCCGCGACCCCCGCGCTGCGCAAGACGCAGGGCGCCATCGTCAACATCACCGACATCCACGCCGAGCGTCCGCTCAAGAGCTACGTCGTCTATTCCATCGCGAAGGCGGGCCTCGTCGGCCTCACGCGTTCGCTCGCGCGCGAGTTGGCACCCGACGTGCGTGTCAACGCGGTAGCGCCGGGGCCGATCCTGTGGCCCGACGAGGAAGTGTTCGACGAGCTCGCGCGCCAGCGCATCATCTCGCACACGCCGCTGCGCCGCGAAGGCTCGCCCGACGACGTCGCCAAGGCGGTGCTGTACCTGCTCGCCGACGCGCCCTACGTCACCGGGGAAACGCTGAACGTCGACGGCGGCCGGCATATCGCGATGTGACACGGTCAGGAAATGCGGGTCGGCACGGAAATGCGGGTCAGAGATGGATTTCGCGCAGCGAAATCCATCTCTGACCCGCATTTCCGCATTTCCTGGCCCGTCATTCGGCGTAGTCGAGCGGCAGCGCCGTCGTGTACTTGATCTGCTCCATCGCGAAGCTCGAACTCACGTCGGCGAGCTCGGCGATCCCGATCAGCTTCTTGTACACGCGGTCGTAGCCCTGGATGTCGGGCACGACCACGCGCAGCATGTAGTCGATCTCGCCGCTCATCCGGTAGAACTCCACCACCTCGGCGATCTGAGACACGCCGCTCGCGAAGCGCTCGAGCCACGCCGGGTTGTGCTGGCTCGTGCGCACCATCACGAACACCGTCACGCCGACGTTCAGCTTGTGGGGGTCGCACAGCGCGACGTGGCGGCGGATCACGCCGTCGTCCTTCAGCTTCTGCACGCGCCGCCAGCAGGCCGCCGTCGACAGGTGCACGCGCTCGGCGATGTCGGCGATCGACTGCGTCGCATCCTGCTGCAGCAGGTCGACGATTCGGCGGTCCACGGCGTTCATTCGATCATTTTTTCATCACTGGCGCTGTGCACGCAATTTTTTCTCGATGCAGGCGCGCCCTTGCGACAAAAAACCACACAAAGTTGATCGCACGCTTCCCTATGATCGATACGGTCGACATCGTGGAGGATCCCGTGAAGATCGCAGCACTGTTTACCGAGCATCCGGCAAGTGTCGGAGAAACCTACGGCGAGCATTTCCGCACCGCAACGTCCTTTTCGGCGGCGATGGTCGTCGGCGGCGTCGCCTGCCTGTTGCACGCGCTCCTTCCGTTCCTGTGCGTCACGACCGCGAGCCGGACGATCGCGCGCCTGCACGAGCGCATGGTCGTCGATCGCAAGCGCAACGCCTCCCGGACCGGCGGCGAAAGCGATAATGTGCACCCCGCATCGCACCAGCCCCCGGCTTCGACCCAGAGGAGAACCGCATCATGAGCCACGAACGCATCGCCATCGGCCGTCGCAGGGTCGTGCTCGGCGGCCTTGCCACCGCCGCCGCGCTGTCGGCGCCACGCTTTGCGCAAGCTGCCGGCGAGCCGATCGTCTACGGCGTGTCCGGTCCGTTCAGCGGCGACCGCGCCGCGTACGGCGCAGTGTGGAAAAAGGGCATGGACATGGCCGTCGACGAGATCAACGCGGCCGGCGGCATCAAGGGACGTCCCGTCCAGCTCATCTACCAGGATACGCAATCGGATCCGAAGCAATCGGTGCCGGTCGCGCAGAAGTTCGTCGACGACCCGAAGATCATCGCCGAGCTCGGCGATTTCTCGAGCGCCGCGTCGATGGCGGCCTCGCCGATCTACGAGCGCGGCAAGCTCGTGCAGTTCGGCCTCACGAATTCCGACCCGAAGTTCACCAAGGGCGGCGACTACATGTGGAGCACGGCGCCCACGATGCAGATGGACGCGGCGCTGATGGCGAACATCGCCACGAAGCAACTCAACGGCAGGAATGCCGCGGTGTTCTATCAGGCGTCGGACTGGGGCGACACGAGCCAGAAGGTGTTCGTCGAGCAGTACAAGGCGCTGGGCGGCAAGGTCGCGGCACTCGAGAACTACCTCCTCACCGACAAGGATTTCCACGCGATCCTCGCCAAGGCGCGGCAGGCCAATCCCGACGTGCTCGTGCTGTTCTCGTACTACACCGACGGCGCGCTGTTGCTGCAGCAGGCGCAGGACGTGGGCCTCAAGGGCCGCATCCTCGCCGCCACGTCGTGCTATTCGAACAAGTTCCTCGACCTCGGCGGCAGCGCGGTCGACGGCACCGTGATGTCGGTGCTGTTCTTCCCCGACGATCCGCGTCCGGCGATCCAGACGTTCGTCACGAACTACCAGAAGCGCTACGGCGAGAAGCCCGACCAGTACGGCGCGCGCGCGTACGACGCGGTGAAGATCATCGCGTGGGGCACCGAGCACGGCGGCCCGACGCGCGAAGGCATCCGCAAGGCCTTCCTGTCGGGCGAGACGATCCCGAGCCTGCTCTTCGGCTCGTTCAAGTTCGACGGCGAGCGGCGCGTCGCGCACTACGACGAAGCGCTGATCACGGTCAAGGGCTCGAAATTCACGTACTACACGTGATTCGCGACAAGGCCCGATGACGTCGCTGCTCGACCCGCTCGTCACCGGGCTCATCAACGGCAACGCCTATGCGCTGATCGCACTCGGCCTGTCGCTGATCTTCGGCGTCGCCGACCTCGTCAATTTCGCGCACGGGTCGGTATTCGCGTTCGGCGCGATGCTCGGCTGGTATTTCGCGGCCGTGCTGCACTGGCCGCTGCCGGTGGCGATGCTCGGCGTGATCGTGTGCACCGCGCTGCTCGGCGTCGTGATCGAGCGCGTCGCGGTGCGCCCCCTCGCGCGCGCGCCGCGCATTGCGCCGCTGTTGTCGACGGTCGCCGTCGCGCTGATCCTCGACCGCGCGTCGCAACTGATCTTCACGCCCGAGACGCAGCTCTTTCCCAACCTCCTGCCGCGCGCCGCGTGGCAACTCGGCGACATCCGCATCAGCGTCACCGATCTCGCGATGCTCGGCGTCACGCTCACGAGCCTGCTGCTGCTGTGGTTCTTCCTCGCGCACACGCGCCTCGGCCGCGCGTTGCGCGCGACGGCGCAGGATCGCGACGCCGCGCTGCAGATGGGCGTGAACGCCGGCGGACTGGAAGCGCTGGCGTTCGCGATCTCGTCGGCGCTCGCAGGCATCGGCGGCGTGCTCGTCGGCATGTACTACCGCAACGTCGACCCGAGCATGGGCTTCGCTGCGGGCATCGAAGGCTTCGCCGCCGCGACGCTCGGGGGCTTGGGCAACCTGCCGGGTGCGGTCGTCGGGGGCCTGCTGCTCGGCGTGATCGAAAGCTACGGCGTCACGTGGTTCGGCGGCTCGACGCGCGGCATGATCGCGTTCGGCGTGCTCGTGCTCGTGCTGTGGCTGCGCCCCGGCGGCCTGTTCGGCTCGCCCAACGCAGGGTTCACCGAACCGATGACCGGCACGTTCTTCGGCCGCGGGCGGCCGGTGACGCTGAAGCGCTGGCAGCTGGCGGCCATCGTGGCCTTCGCGTTCGTCGTACTGCCGCTCGTCGCGAATGCGTACGTGCTGCGCGTCGCGACGATCGTCGCGATCTTCGCGATCCTCGGCGTGTCGCTCACGCTCGTCGCGGGCACCGCGGGCCTGATGTCGATCGGCCAGGCCGGCTTCTTCGCGATCGGCGCGTACACGTCGGCGCTGCTCGTCAAATACCAGGCGTGGCCGTTCTGGCTCGCGCTACCCGCCGCAGGATTGTTGAGTGCCATCTGCGCCGCCGTGCTCATCTCGCCGGTGCTGAAGCTCCGCGGCCACTACGCGGCGATCGTCACGCTCGGCCTCGGCGCCATCGTCACCGCCGCGATCCTCAACCTGCCGTCGATCACCAACGGTCCGCTCGGCGTCACCGCCATTCCGCCGCCGTCGGTGTTCTCGTTCGTGATCGTGACGCCCCGCGATTACTACTGGCTTGCGATGGCGCTGCTCGCGATCGCCATCGTCGTCGTGAGCGCGCTGCAGCGCTCGCACCTCGGCCGCGCGTGGCGCGCGATACGCGAAGACGAGGTCGCGGCGCAGGCGAGCGGCGTGACGGTCGCTTCGTACAAGTCGCTCGCGTTCGCGATCGGCGCGTTCGTCGCGGGCGTGGCCGGCAGCCTGCTCGCGCATCAGTACATGTACCTCAACCCCGAGATCTTCGGCGTCGACATCTCGGTGCTCGCGCTCACGATGGTGGTGCTGGGCGGCATGTCGAACATCGCCGGCACGATCCTCGGCGCCATCGTGCTGGTCGGCGGTCCGGAACTGTTCCGGCCGCTGCACGACGTGCGCATCCTCGCGTACGGGCTGTTGCTGCTGCTGCTGATCCGCTACCGCCCGCAGGGCTTGTGGATTTACCGGTAATGGCGGCATCACACGCCAACGGCGAGCCGCTCCTCGAGGTCCGCCACCTCGTCAAGCATTTCGGCGGCGTGCGCGCCGTCGACGACGTTTCGTTTCGCGTCGACCCCGGGCAGATCGTCAGCATCATCGGGCCCAACGGCTCGGGCAAGACGACGACGTTCAACCTCGTGAGCGGACAGCTGCAGCCCGACGCCGGCGAGGTCATCCTCGACGGAAAGCCGATCACCGGCCTCCCGCCGGATCGCATCGCGACGCGCGGCCTCGCGCGCACGTTCCAGAACGGGCGCGTGTTCGGCAACATGACCGTCGAGGAGAACCTGCTCGTCGGCATGCACACGCGCCTCGACGTGCAGCGCCCGCTGCCGACGTTGCGCGACATGCCGCTCGCGCGCTGGCTCGCGCTCGTCGCCGAGACCGGCGTGGCGCTCGGGCGTTCCAGGCGCGTGCAGCGCGAGGAAGACGCCGCGCGTGCGGCGGTCGACAAACAACTGTCCCGCTTCGGCGAGCGCCTGCTGCCGCGGCGTCATCAGTACGCGTATTCGTTGTCGTACGCAAACCGGCGCCGCACGGAAATCGGCCGCGCGCTCGCGCTGGGGCCCCGGCTGCTTCTGCTCGACGAACCGACGGCGGGCATGAACCCGACCGAGACGCAGGAGGTGCTCGAGCAGATCGCCGCGATTCGCCGCGAGGGCCTCACCGTGCTTCTGATCGAGCACAAGCTCGACCTCGTGATGACGCTGTCGGATCGCGTGGTCGTGCTCGACAACGGCCGCATCATCGCCGCAGGCAAGCCCGCCGACGTGCAGCGCAATCCCGCGGTCATCGAAGCCTATCTCGGGCGTGCGCCGGACATCGACGCGCAGGCGCCGCCGAAGCCCCGAACCGCGCCGCCGACGACGACTTCCGCAACCGGCGGCGCCGCGCCGCGAGCACGCCTGCTCGAACTGCGCGATGTGGACGCGTTCTATGGTCCCGTGCAGGCGTTGTCGAAGGTGTCGCTGCATGTCGACGAAGGCGAGATCGTGTGCCTGCTCGGCGGCAACGCGTCGGGCAAGTCGACGACGATGAAGACCATCCTCGGTCTCGTGAAGCCGACGGCCGGCAGCGTGTTCGTGTGCGGCGTCGACGCGACGCGCTCGCCGACGTCCGCGCGTATCCGGCAGGGTCTCGCCTCGGTGCCGGAAGCGCGACGCGTGTTTCCCGCGATGAGCGTCGAGGAGAACCTGCGGATGGGCGCGTACCTGCGCCACGACGCCGCCGAGATCCGCCTCGACCTCGACCGCATGTACAACATCTTTCCGCGGCTCGGCGAGCGCCGCGCGCAACTCGCCGGCACGATGAGCGGCGGCGAGCAGCAGATGCTCGCGATGGCGCGTGCGCTGATGAACCGCCCGCAACTGATCTGCATGGACGAGCCGACGATGGGACTCGCACCCATCTACGTCGAGCGCGTGCTCGAGATGATCGCGACGATCCGCACGCAGGGCGTGTCGGTGTTCATGGTCGAGCAGAACGCGACGCTCGCGCTGTCGATCGCGGATCGCGGCTACGTGATTCGCAACGGCGTGATCGTGCTCGATCGCGAAGCGCAGGCGCTGCTGCACGATCCTGCCGTGCAGGATGCCTATCTCGGCAAGCGCGAACCCGCGCTCGCCTCCCAGGAGCTCTGATGAAACCGATGAATCACTGGCAGCGCATCGAGGCCGCGATCGCCGGCGAGCCGGTCGATCAGCCACCGGTGGCCCTGTGGCGGCACTTCCCGAACGACGACCAGGACCCCGGCAAGCTCGCGGGCCACATGATCGACTGGCAGCGGCGCTGGGATTTCGACGTCGTCAAATTCATGCCCTCGGGCACCTACGGTGTCGAGGACTGGGGCGCGGTCAGCACCTACGACGGCGCTCCCAACGGGGCCCGCAAGGTGGTCCGGCCGCGCGTTTCGCGCACCGACGACTGGCTCGCGATCGTCGACCTCGACGTGCAGAAGGGCAACTATCGGCGACAGAACGACGCGCTCGCGGCTACCGCGAAGGCGCTCGGCGGCAGCGTGCCGATCCTGCAAACGGTGTTCAGTCCACTCACCACCGCGCGCAAGCTCGCGACCGAGCGGCTGTTCGCGGATTTGCGCCAGCATTCCGACGCGGTGGAGCGCGCGCTGCGCGTGATCACCGACGTGACCATACGCTTCGCGCTCAATGCGCTCGACGCCGGTGCGCACGGCATGTTCTTCGCCTCGCAGCTCTCGTCGTTCCGGCATCTGTCGCAGGCCGAATACGAGCGCTTCGGCATGGCGTTCGATCTCGAAATCTTCGCCGCCGTGAAAGGCAAGGCGAAGCTCAACATGCTGCACGCGCACGGCGACGACGTCATGTTCGATCTCCTCGCGAAATATCCGACGGACATGCTGAACTGGCACGACCGGACGTCCGAGCCGAACCTGCGTGACGGTGTCGCGGGCTTTCGGCGCGTCGTGGTCGGCGGCATCGACGAGCACGGCACGCTGATGCAACCCGACCTGCGCGCGATCGAGCGCGAAGTGCGCGATGCGATCGAGCAGACGAACGGCCGGCGGCTGATGCTGGGGCCGGGATGCGTCGTGCCGATCTCGGTGTCGGACGACGCGATCGCGACCGTCGTCGGCGCGGTGCGCGCACGAAGCGTGCGCGAAATCGCGTGATCTCGGGGTCAGACCCTACTTTCGCGAAATGTAAGGTGTGACCCTATGACGCGGGACGTCGGCTGGATCGGTCTCGGTCGCATGGGGCTGCCGATGGCGGAGCACGCGCTCGCGGCCGGCCATCGGCTGCACGTGTGGGCGCGGAATCCCGCGCGCGCCGCGCCGCTCCGCGCGCGAGGCGCGACATGGGCCGCAGATCCGGAGGCACTCGCGCGGCAAGCCGACATCGTCGTCACGATCGTTGGCGGTCCCGACGACGTGCGCGCCCTGCACGATCGGATGCTGCCGCACGCGCGACGCGATGCGGAGTTCGTCGACATGACCACCGCATCGCCGCGCACCGCAGAGGCATCGTCGAAGCTCGCAGCCGATCACGGCGCGCACGTGATCGATGCACCCGTCACCGGCGGCGTCGGCGGCGCTCGCGCGGGAACGCTGACGGCGTTCGTCGGCGGAGCGGCGGGCGTGATCGAGCGCGCTCGCCCGCTGCTCGAGACGTTCTGTGCGCGCCTCGTTCCGTGCGGCGCGACGGGCGCAGGCTACCGGATGAAGCTCGTCAACCAGACGATGATCGCGGGTACGCTGCTCGGCCTTGTCAACGGCACCCTGCTGGCGCGCGCGTTCGGCTTCGACGCCGCACAGGTCGCCGATGCGCTGCGCGAGGGCACGGCGTCGGGGCGGCTCTTCGACAGCTACGTCGCGCGGATGATGACGGGCGACGCCACCACGACGTTTTCGCTCGGGCTGCTGCGCAAGGACGTACGCCTCGCGCGCGACGAAGCGCAACGTTTCGGCAGCACCGCGTTCCACGATTTCGCGCTGCACGTGCTGGACGAAGCATGCGCTCGCCACGGCGAGGATGCCGGCGTGCAATGCCTCGCGTTCCGCTGAACGACGTTCAGCGGGCGGTTTCGCTTTGGCGCGCCGCCGACGCGACGCAGCCTTTCGCCGCGACGCATGCCGCGAGCCGATCGAGGTAGCGATCGGTGATGCCGAAGCCGGTGAGCGCGGTGCGCGTGTGCTCGAGATAGTCGGCCGACGAGCCGAAGGCGCCGCATGCGTGCGCGATGACGTCGGCCTGCATGTCGATCGACAGGTGTCCCGCGTATTGCGAATGGTCGCGACGTACCACGAAGCCGAGCGCCGTGATGCGCTTGCCGTCGCTTTCGACCTCGAGCCAGCGTGGGCTGTACGAGCCGGTGACCATCTCGCGACGCCAAAGCAGGTGCAGTTCGTCGAGCGCACAACCGCCATGCAATCGATAGATGACGCCCTGGCAGGAGCCGCCGCGATCGAGGCCGAGCACGAGTCCCGGCGCCTTCGGGGTACCGCGCGACGCGAGCGACCACAGGCAGAAGCGGCGGTGCATCCCATGCACGCGTGCGCGGCGCGATTCGGCGAACGGGAAGATCGGGTTCCACAACAGCGACCCGTAGCCGAACACCCACCAGCCGGCATCCTTCGGCCGCTTCGCGAGCGTCGCGGTGAGCGACGCCGACAGTTCCTCGTCGGTCAGCGCGTACCCTTCGGCGAGCGCTTCGACGTACACCTCGCGCATGCGTCCGAGTTCGAGGTCGCGTCGAGAAAGCGTTGGACGACCCCCCCACGCTTGCGGCCGGACCGACGGGTCTCGCGCCTCGCGTTCGTGTGCTCGCGCTTTGGGCGGCCCGTCGGGCTCGCGCGCTGCGCTGTCCCCCGGCGGGCGCAATTCGCGCTCGGGGCGGCCCTTCGCGCTCATGATCCCTCGAATGCCTTCGGATCGCGCACGAGCTTCCGAAGCGCGACGTTCGCCTGCCGCCGTTCGGCGCTGCGCGTCTTGCCGTGCGCGCCCCCCTTGCGCATCAACGGCGAGCGCGCCACCGGATTGCGCGGCTTCGGCACCGGGTGGAGCTTCGCGCGCTTCATCGCGGAAAGGTAGGGTCGGATCCGACTTGCATGCGAGCGGGCGAAAGCGCAGAGTCGCGCGCCACAAAAGTAGAGTCCGACCCTACTTTTTGTGACGCTGCCTTTTCGGGCAGGAAGAGCTCCTGCAGGTCGTTCAGGAAGCGGCGGCCGAGGAGCGTGGGCGCAAGCAGCGCCGGATCCGGGTCGAGCAGGCCCTTGCGCGTCGCCTCGGCGATCGGCTGCGCGATCACCGACAGCGGCAATCCCGTGCGCTCGACGAACAGCGACGCGGGCACTCCCGCGGTGAGGCGCAGCGCATTCAGCATGAACTCGAACGGCAGGTCCCCTCGCGACACTTCGACGCTCTCCTGCACGGGCGTGCCCTGCGTCACCGCTTCGAGATAGCGCTTCGGCTGCTTCCATCGGATCTCGCGCATGACGCGATCGGGAAACGACAGCTTCGAATGCGCGCCTGCGCCGATGCCGAGGTAATCGCCGAAGCGCCAGTAATTGACGTTGTGCCGGCACTGCCAGCCCGGCTTCGCGTGCGCCGACGTCTCGTAATGCCCGTACCCCGCGCGTCCGAGCATCGCCTGCACCTCGTCCTCGATGTCGGCTGCCGTCTCGTCATCGGGCAACGACGGCGGATGACGGTGGAAGAGCGTGTTCGGCTCGAGCGTCAACTGATAGAACGAAAGATGCGGCGGCGCGAACGACAGCGCCGAGGACACGTCGCGCGCTGCGTCGTCGGGCATCTGGCCCGGCAGCGCGTACATGAGATCGAGATTGACGTTGCCGAAGATCATCAGCGCCGATTCCGCCGCGCGTCGCGCTTCGTCCGCGCCGTGCACGCGGCCGAGCACTTTCAGGAAGCGGTCGTCGAAGCTCTGCACGCCGAGCGACAGCCGGTTCACGCCCGCGGCGAAGTAACCCGCGAAGCGCGCGCGCTCGAACGTGCCGGGATTCGCCTCGAGCGTGATCTCGGCATCGGGACGCACCGAAACGCGCGCACGCACCGCACCGAGGAAGCGATCGATCGCGGCGGCCGACAGCAGGCTCGGCGTACCGCCGCCGATGAACACGCTGCCGACGATCCGTCCCCAGATCGACGGCAGCGCGCGCTCGAGGTCGGCGATCAGCGCGTCCACGTACGCGTCCTCGGGCAGAGCGTCCTGCACGGAGCCGGCTGCGCGAAGCTCGTGCGAATTGAAGTCGCAGTACGGGCACTTGCGCAGGCACCACGGGACATGCACGTACAGCGCGAGCGGCGGCAGCGCGGTGAAGCTCGGCCGCAGAAGGCTCCCCGCCTCGATCGTCGCGATGACGCTCATGCGATGCGCACCCCAATCATGTTCGTCATCGCGCGCGCATCGCCTCGAGCTGCGCGATCAGCCGCCGCATCGCCTGCCCGCGGTGCGACAGCGCATTCTTGCGCTCGAGCGGCAACTCGGCGCCCGTCATCCCCGTCGCGTCGTCCTCGAAATGCGGGTCGTAGCCGAAGCCGCCGCCGCCGCGCGGCGCATCGACGATGCGACCATGCCACGCGCCTTCGGCAACGATCGGCTCGGGGTCGTCGGCGCGGCGCACGAGCACCCGCACGCAGTAATAGTGCGCGCGCCGATCGGCGATGCCGCGCAACGCCGCGACGAGCGCTTCGTTGTTGCGCGCATCCGATTTCGGCTCGCCCGCGTAGCGCGCGCTGTGCACGCCGGGCGCACCGCCGAGCGCGTCGACGCACACGCCCGAATCGTCGGCGAGCGCCGGCAGCCCGCTCGCCGCACTCGCATGCCGCGCCTTCGCAAGCGCATTCTCGATGAACGTCACGTGAGGTTCGTCGGCCTCGGCGATGCCGAGTTCCGCCTGCGGCACCACGGCGATGCCGAGCGGCTCGAGCAACCGGCGGAATTCGCGCAGCTTGCCGGCGTTGTTCGACGCCAGCACGAGCGTGTCGATCACGTCGTGAGCGCCTCTCGCTGGGCGTCCTGCAACTGCACGTTGCCCCGCTCGGCGAGCGACAGCAGCGCGTCGAACTGCGCACGCGTGAACGGCTCGCGCTCGGCGGTCCCCTGCACTTCAACGAGGCCACCGCGGCCGGTCATGACGACGTTCATGTCCGTGTCGCAGCGCGAATCCTCGGCGTAGTCGAGGTCGAGCAGCGGCACGCCGGCGACGACGCCCACCGACACCGCCGCCACCGCGTCGCGCACGGGATCCGCGACGAGCAGGTCACGCGCACGCAGCCACCGCATCGCGTCGACGAGCGCCACGTACGCGCCCGTGATCGACGCGCAGCGCGTGCCGCCGTCGGCCTGCAGCACGTCGCAGTCGATGCGAACCGTACGCTCGCCGAGCTTCGCGAGGTCGATCACGCTGCGCAGAGAGCGCCCGATCAGACGCTGGATCTCCTGCGTGCGCCCCGATTGCCGGCCTTCGGCCGCTTCGCGCCGCGTGCGCGTGTTCGTCGCGCGCGGCAACATCCCGTATTCGGCGGTCACCCAGCCCTGCCCCTTGCCCTTGAGGAACCCGGGCACCGTCTCCTCGACGCTCGCCGTGCACAGCACGCGCGTGTCGCCGGCCTCGATCAGCACCGAGCCTTCGGCGTGTTTGGTGAATGCGCGCGTGATGCGCAGCGGGCGCAATGCGTCGGCGCGCCGGCCGCACGCGCGCGAAGGCGGAGTCGTCGTGGGATCGATGATGGCGGGAAAAAGCGTGACGGGAAGCCCGTCAATTATAAGTCGCGGGCGAGTGTCGCGGCGTCGATCGCGAACGGGCGCGGGCGCCACGCCGTGGCGCGGGCAAGCGATGTCGTGTCGACCTCGAGCGAATCGGTGAGGCGTGCGATCGTGTCGCCGCGTCCCGAGATCAGGCCGGCGAGCTTCAGCATCGACGGCGGGATGGCGACGAGTCGCGCGCGCACGCCGAGCGCGTCGGCGATCGCGCGCACGAGGTCGGGCGTGGACACGCTCTGCGCATCGGCGACGAAATGCGTGCCGAGCACGCCCGATTCGGCCGCGAGCACGGCGTCGATCGCATCGAGCAGGTTGTCGAGGCCGACGAAGGAGCGGCGATTGTCGATGCCGGCCACGGGCAGCACGCGGCGCGCGGCCACCGCGTCGACCAGGCGCCGGAAATTGCCCTTCGCGCCTGCGCCGTACACGAGCGGCAGGCGCAGATTCGTCGCGAGCATCGACGTGCCGCTCGACACCTGGGCCAGCGTACGTTCCGCCGCGAGCTTGCTTCGGGCATACGCGTCGTGCGGCTCTGGCGCGTCGCCCGGGCGGAACGGGCGTCCGGGCAACGTGGCTTCGCCGTTCACCTTGACGGTGCTGGCGAACACGAATCGGCGCGCGCCCGCGGTGACGGCCGCGATCGCGAGCCGCTCGGTGGCGTCCACGTTCGCGAGGCGGTACGCTGCCTCGGTGTTCGCACCCGGCGTCTCGTTCATCACGTGCACGCGCGCGGCCAGATGCACGACCGCCCGCGCACCGTCGAGCGCCCGCACGAGTTGGTCGGGGGTGGCGCGCACGAGATCGACGCCGACGTCGCCGGCCGCCTGCGCCTTGCGCACGAGCTTTCGCACCTCGACGCCGTTCGCCTTGGCACGCGCGCAGTACGCGCGGCCGATGAACCCGATCGCACCCGTCACGACGACGAGCGAGCGCTTGCCGCGGCTCATCGCGCTTCACTCGTCACAACCATTTCCACCCGTGCCGCGAGTAGAAGCGCAGCGCGCTCGTCACGAACCAGGCGACGTGGCGCCAGCCCTTGCGCGCCGCATGGCCGCCGTGATGCACGACCGCCACGCTCGGCACGTACGCGCTCTGCGTGATCGCGTTCAACCGCATGCTCCAGTCGAAATCCTCGAAATAGAGGAAGAAGCGCGGATCGAAGCCGCCGGTGCGGTCGATCGCGTCGCGCCGCGCGATCAGGAACGCGCCGGACATCATCGGGACGCCGAGGATGTCGCGTGGCGGATCGACGTCGACGACGTCGCGCATCTCGTAGTGCGCGAGCCGCCGCGCGAAGAGGCGCTGCAGCGGCGCGGGCGCGAAGCCGCGCAGCACGAGGTCGAGCACTGCCGGATAGCGCTTGCACGCCGATTGGCGCGTGCCCGTGCCGTCGGTGATCGTGGGGGTGAGCGCGCCCACGTCCGGATGCGCGTCCAGCCAGCGGAACGCGTTGACGAGCGCATCGGGCGCCACTTCGGCGTCGGGATTCAGCACCAGGTGGTAATCGGCTCCGGTCCCGTGCAGCACGAGGTTGTGCGCGGCCCCGAAGCCGATGTTCGCATGCCCGTGCAGGTACATCACGTGCACCGGCGTGTCGGCGAAACGCGCGCGCCCGAGTTCGATGACGCGCTCCGCGACGCCGCGATCGGTGCTGTTGTCGATCAGCGCGAGGTGCACGGTCTTCAGCACGTCCGCCTGCTGCGCGGCCGCGATGGCGGTGGCGAGCGCGTCCAGCGTACGCGTGAAGAGCGGCAGGTCGGGATGATACGTGACGATGCTGATCTGAAGCGACGAGGGCAGCACGGCGCCGGGCGCTCGTAATCAGGGCGCGGAAAGCATACATTGCGCGAACGCCAGATTCGCCCGGGAAGGAACATGACGCAAGGAAACGGCGCGACGATTCGCGCGAATGACACATCCAACCCGCCGCACGACGTGCCTCGATACGACCCACAGGCGCTGCGCCGCTTCGCGACCGCGCTGCTGACCGCGGCCGGCGTGCGCGACGACATCGCCCACGACACCGCCGACGTGCTCGTCGACGCCGACCTGATGGGTCACACCACGCACGGCCTCGCGCTGTTGCCCGCGTACCTGCAGCAACTCGCCGACGGCGCGATGCGCAAGTCCGGCGAGCCCGACATCGTCCGGCGTGCCGGCGCCTGCGAAACGTGGGACGCCGATCGCCTGCCGGGACCGTGGCTCACGCTGCGCGCGCTCGAGCGCGCACGCGCACTCGCGTCGTCGCAGGGCACCGGAACGATCGCGATCCGTCGCTCGCATCACATCGCGTGCCTCGCCGTCTACGCGATGCGCGCGGCGGAACAAGGGGTGATGGGGCTTGTGTACTGCAGCGACCCTTCCGGCGCCAGCGTCGCGCCGTTCGGCGCGGTCACGCCGGTGTTCACGCCCAATCCGCTCGCGGCCGGCATACCGACGTCGGCCGATCCGATCCTGCTCGACATCTCGGCGAGCTACACGACGAACGGCATGACGACGCGCCTCTTCAACGCGCGCGAGATGCTGCCGCACCCCTGGGTGCAGGACGCGCAAGGTGCGCCGACGCGCGATCCAGCGGTGCTCTTCGACGAGCCCCGGGGGACGCTGTTGCCATTGGGCGGCATCGAAGCCGGCCACAAGGGCTTCGCGCTCGCGCTGATGATCGAGGCGATGACCTCTGCGCTCGCTGGCCACGGCCGCGCGGATGCACCGCAGAACTGGGGCGCGAGCGTGTTCGTGCAGGTGCTCGATCCCGCGGCGTTCGGCGGCCTCGACGCGTTTCGCGCGCAGATGGACTGGCTCGTGCGCGCCTGCCACGACGCGACGCCGCGACGCGGTGTATCGCGCGTGCGCCTGCCCGGCGAGCGCGCGATGGCGCTCTATCGCGAACAGTCGGCGAAGGGTGTGGCGCTCTATCCCGGCATCATGCCGGCGTTGGAAACCTGGGCAACGCGGCTTGCGGCGAGCGCTTCGTCTCCGCCGCCGCAACCGCTTTCTTCGGATTGATCAGGTTGCGCCGTCCGTCGGGCGTCTTCTCGGCGGTGTCACGAATGATCGCGATCAGCTGCGGCGGTGTGAGCTTGGGATTCACCGCGAGCATCTTCGCCGCGAGACTCGCGACTTGCGGCGACGCCATCGACGTGCCGGACTCGGCGAGCTTCTCGCCGCCGGGAATCACGCTGTCGACCTGGTAGCCGTTCGCGTCGACGACCACCGTCGGCCCGTAGCTCGTGAACGACGCCTCGTCGCCGGCGCGGTCGACGGCGCCCACGGTGATCAGGTTCGGCGCCTTGATGCCGGCGGGAATGTCCTCGACGAACGACGCGTTCTCGTTGCTGTTGCCCGCCGCCGTCACGAACAGGATGTTGGGCGCGCTCGCGAACGCCTTCTCGAGCGCGTGCTTCTGGATGTCGAAATAGTCGCGCGCGATCTTCTTGCGCTCGTCGGGCGTCTTGCCGATGTTGCAGAGCTCGAGCGCCTCCTCGACGCCCTTCACCGATCCGCCCCAGCTCATGTTGACCACCCGCACGCGGTGCCGCTTGAAAAAGTCGACGTACGCCTGCTGGTTCTTCGCATCGCGAAGCGCAAGCTCCTTCGTCGGGCACGGATCGGGCAGCAGGTGCCAGTCGAACTCGATGCGCCCGACGACGAGCCGCGCGTACGGATTGCCTGCCATCGTGATGCCTGCGACGTGCGTGCCGTGCATCCAGTTGCCCGCCAGATCGAGCTCCTCGACCGCGCTCTTGTATTCGTCGGGCTTCAGCGTCGACAGGTATTGCTTGACCTCCGACGCCTCGGGACTGTCGATGTTCGACTGCAGGTCCGAGAAGCCCTTGAGCCGCGCCTTCATCTGCGGAATGCGCGATTGCAGGTCCGCGGGAATCGGCTGCAGCGTGCCCTTCGCCGGATTGGCGAAGCGGTCGAACGCGATCACCGCGGGCTTGCCCTGGTCGAGCACGACGCGGTGGTCGAAGAGCGACGTGTCGACGCCGCTGTCCCAGATGCCCACGTTGACCGTCGCATAGTCCTTGCCCGGCGGCAGCATCACGTCGCGCGCGGCCCAGATGTCCGGCTTTTCGACGTGGTGCGCGCCAAGATACGCCCCGTACGTGTCGACGAGCGTCTTCTTGAGCGGCAACGTCGCGACGAGGCGATACTTGGCGTTGACGATCGCGGGCGCGAGATCGGAGCTCACGCCGCCGGCCTTGTCGACCGTCGGCTGGATCACGTTGCGCACGTAGCCGAGCGTCAGCGCCTCGCTCATGATCTCGGCGCTCGCCTTCGCTTCGCGCACTTCGTTCTGCACGACCTCGTACGGCATCGCGTCGAGGTCCGCGGCGAGCACGCGGCCGACGTCGGCCCGGTACGCATCGGACGTGCGATTGCCCGCCTGCTTCGCAGCGGCGATCATCGCGCGCAGTTGCAGGCCCGACATCAGCTTGTCGGCCGGTTTGTCCTGCAGTTCACGGATGCGGTTGGCGCGTGCGAGCGCGCTGTCGTCGTTGCCCGCGAGCCAGTCGAGTTGCGCGAGCTCGCCTTCGAGCCGTCGCAGCGTTGCGCGATCGGCGATGTCGTAGCCCGCGAGCACCGACTCGGTGTCGCGACGCACGTCGTTCGCGAACTGGCGGAACTTCGCGTCGTCGCGAATCACGTCGTCGACGCTGCCTTCGAGGCGGTACGAGAACCGCGGCAGGTCGGACGCCTTGTCGATGCGCGGCCTGCCGGCAGCGAGCGCCGCGGTGGCGACCAGCAATACGGCGACCGCGATCAGGAAGCGATGGACGTTGTGCACGAGGATCTCCGGGCGCGGCAGCGCCGGGCAGTGGACAGGAGCAGCAGTGTAACCGTCAGCCGGCGAGGACGGAGTGCGCCGGCAGGATCGCGAGCAGCGCGACGGCCAGCCACGCCCACAGCGCCGGATCGCGCAGCAGATCGCGGGCGGCTCGCCGGGCATGGCGGGATGGAGGCAATTCGGAAGACTTCATCGTCAGACGGATTTGTTGGCCAGTGATATGCGGTCGAGGCCGGCCAGGTCGCAATGCGTGGTGATGGCCTCGAGTTTCGCGTCGGCCATCAGCGCGCGCACCGCCCGGGCCTGGTCGTAACCGTGCTCGACGAGCAGCCTGCCCCCCGCGGCCAGGTACCGGGGCGCGTGGCCGATCACGACGCGCAGCGCGTCGAGGCCGTCGACACCGGCGCGAAGCGCGGCCGAAGGCTCGAAACGCACGTCGCCTTCGGACAAATGCGGATTGCCCTCCGGTACGTACGGAGGATTGCTCGCGATCAGGTCGTAGGGGCGACCGCGCGGCAGTGCTTCGTACCAGTCCGATTGGATGAAGCACAGGTTCGCAAGTTTCAGGCGATCGGCATTGCGCTGCGCGAGCGCGAGCGCACGCGGCGAGACGTCGACCGCCTCGACGCTCGCGTCCGGGCGTTCATGCGCGATCGCGAGCGCGATCGCGCCGCTGCCGGTGCCGAGGTCGAGCACGCGAGGGTGGGGCTTCTGGCGCATCATGTTCAACGCCTGTTCAACGAGTGTCTCGGTCTCGGGCCGCGGGATCAGCACCGAGGCATCGACGGCGAGCGGCAGACCCCAGAATTCGCGACTCCCGGTGAGGTACGCGACCGGCTCGCCGGCACGCCGGCGTGCAGCGAGCGCCTCGAACGCCGCTTGTTGATGCGCTGACAACGGATCGGCGTCGTGCGCGACGAGCCACGCACGATCGAAGCCGAGCGCCTGCGCGAGGAGCACCCGCGCGTCGAGCGGCGCGAGGCCGCTTCGCGCGAGCGCGTCGCGCACCGTCACGGCCACCGCGGCCGCCACTCGCGTTCGCGCAGCGCCTCGTGCACTCGCACGCAGCGACCGTAGTAATAGCCGACGCCGGCGTCGACGAGCCCCGCCTTCTCGAGCACGCGCCGCGACGAGACGTTCTCCGGATGCGTGATGCCGATAATCCGAAACAGGCCGAGCTCGTCGAAGCCGTAGTCGACGAGCTCGCGCGCGCCTTCGGTGGCGTACCCGCGGCCCCACGCCGCATGCCGCAGCCGATAGCCGACCTCGACTTCGACGGTGCCCGGGACGTATTTGAGCGCGAACCAGCCGACGAAATCGCCGTTGTCGCGCCGCGTCGCGCGCCACGTGCCGAGGCCCGGATAAAGCGCGTACGCGCGCGGAATGCGGCGCATCGCGTCGTCGACGTCCTCGCGCGTACGCACGTGCCCGGTGCCGATGTAGCGCATCACGCGAGGATCGGCGTCGAGCTCGTAGAGCTCGTGGCCGTGCTCGGCGGTGATCTCCGACAGCACGAGGCGCGCGGTGCGGCGCCACACCTTCGCATCGCGCTCGCGCATCGGCTACGCCTGCGTCGCAAGATCGGCGAGCTGCTCCGCCTGGAACTCCTGCGCGAGCGCGCCGATGATCTCGTCGAGGTCGCCCTGCATGATCGACTCGATGCGGTACAGGGTGAGATTGATGCGGTGGTCGGTGACGCGGCCCTGCGGAAAATTGTAGGTGCGGATGCGCTCGCTGCGGTCCCCCGAGCCGATCAGGCTCTTGCGATGCGCGGCTTCCTTCTGCTCGCGTTCGCGGCGCTCCTTGTCGGCAAGGCGCGACGCGAGCACCGACATCGCCTGCGCGCGGTTGCGATGCTGCGAGCGATCGTCCTGGCATTCGACGACGATGCCGGTGGGCAGGTGCGTGATCCGCACTGCCGAGTCGGTCTTGTTGACGTGCTGGCCGCCCGCGCCCGACGACCGGAACGTGTCGATGCGCAGATCGGCTGGATTGATCGTGACGTCGGCCACGGGATCGGCTTCCGGCAGCACCGCCACCGTGCATGCGGACGTGTGAATGCGTCCCTGCGCCTCGGTCTCCGGCACGCGCTGCACCCGATGCCCGCCCGATTCGAACTTGAGCTTCGCGTACGCGCCGTGGCCGACGATGCGCGCGATCGCTTCTCGATAGCCCCCGAGATCCGACGCCGATTCCGACACCATCTCGACGCGCCAGCCCTGCCGCTCGGCGTAGCGCGCGTACATGCGAAAGAGATCGGCGGCGAAGAGGGCCGATTCGTCGCCGCCGGTGCCCGCGCGCACCTCGAGGAACACGTTGCGCTCGTCGCTCGGGTCGCGCGGCAGCAGCATCGCCTGCAGCTCGTGCGTCAGCGCCTCGAGGCGACCCTCCGCCGCCTTGCGCTCCTCGTCGGCGAACTCGCGCATCTGCGGATCGTGCGCAAGCTCGACCGCGGTCGCGAGATCGGCCTCGGCACGCGCGAAGTCGCCGTAGCGCGTAACCACGGGATCGATCTCCGCGCGCTCGCGTGACAGCGCGCGATAGCGCTCGAGATCGCGCGTCGCGTCTTCCGAGGCGAGCAGCGCGTCGAGCTCCTGCAAGCGCGCGGAGAGCTGGTCGAGCTTGGTACGGAGCGAGAGTTTCATGGGCGAACAGGCATCGGGGGGCGAACGAAAGTAGGGTCGCGAACGAAAGTAGGGTCAGACCCGACTTTTCGCTGCGAGCGCTCGCAATGGCCGCTGCCGGCGCCGAAAAGTACGCTCTGACCCTACTCTGGTGATCCTTAGCTACGAATCGGCCGGGGGCTCGGCGCAGCCGTAGATGCGCGAGAAGAGCGCGATCAGCTCGGCGCGCTCGGCTTCGCCTGCGGCATTGAGCGCCGCGAGCGACGGATGCAGGAATTTGTTCGTGAGCGAGCGCGACAGCGCCTCGACGACGTCGGCGGGCGCAGTGCCGTTCGCGAGCATTCGCTGTGCGCGCTCGACCTCGCGCTTGCGCAGCGCCTCGTGATGCGACGACACGTTCGCGATCGTGGGGACGACGCTGCGGCCCTGCAGCCAGCGCAGGAAGTGCGACGCCTGGTCGGCGATCATCCGCTCCGCCTGCACGACAGCGTCGCGGCGGATCTGCAGGTTGTCCTTGACGATGTCGGAGAGGTCGTCGACGCTGTAGAGGAACACGTCGTCGAGCTCGGCCGCCTCGGCCTCCACGTCGCGCGGCACCCCGAGGTCGACGATCAGCACCGGCGCGTGCCGGCGCTGCTTCACGACGCGCTCGAGCATGCCCTTGCCGATGATCGGAAGCGTGCTCGCCGTGCACGTGACGACCACGTCGAACTGCGCAAGGCGCTCGGTCAGTTCGTTCAGCGTGATCGCGTCGGCGCCGAAGCGGTTGGCGAGCTGGCTGCCACGCTCGAGCGTGCGGTTCGCGACCGTGATCGAGCGGGGCTTGCGGCTCGCGAAATGCGTCGCCGCGAGCTCGATCATCTCTCCGGCGCCGACGAGCAGCAGCTGCTGCTCGGACAGCGACGGGAAGAGCCGCTCGGCGATCTTCACCGCGGCGGCCGCCATCGAGATCGACGCCGTGCCGATGTCGGTTTGCGTGCGCACGTCCTTCGCAACGGCGAACGTGCGCTGGAACAGTCGATTCAGCACGAGGCCGAGCGAGCCCGCGGCCTCGGCCTCCCGCACCGCCTGCTTCATCTGGCCGAGGATCTGCGGCTCGCCCAGCACCATCGAATCGAGGCCGCTGGCGACGCGAAACGCGTGCGACACCGCGTCGCGCTCGTTCAGGGTGTACACGTACGGCGACAGCGTCGCCGGCGTCAGCGTGTGGGTCTTCTCGAGCCAGCGCGCGACGCCTTCGGGCTCGCCGCCGTGGAAGTACACTTCCGTGCGGTTGCACGTCGACAGGATTGCCGCCTCCTTCACCTCCCGCGACGACGTGAGGTCGCGCAGCGCCCCCGACAGCGCGTCGGGCGCGAACGCCACCCGCGCGCGCACGTCGAGCGGCGCGGTCGTGTGGTTGAGGCCCAGCGTGTAGAGCGACATGGGTGAGGTTGCGACCGTTGCGGGCGGGCGGAGTTGCGTGCGCGCACACCCGGCACGGAAGCGGTCGCGATCGGCGGCGAACCGGCCGTCCGTGGGCGATTTTACCGGAGCGGGGTGAAAGCCGTGGTCCAAGTCGTTGATTTGCGTCAATGATTGAGGGCAACTCCGCGGCGAGCGACGGCGCGCCGGCCTCCTTCTGGCGCCGCTTCTGGCCGCCGGCGCTGCTTGGCCTCGTTGGCGTCGCCAGCCTGCCGCTCGTGATCCTCCCCGCGCTCGAGACGCTGATGGGGCTCGGCCGGGCGCCTACGCATTCGCTCGCGCTGTTCGCGCTGCTGGCGCTGATCCAGCCGGCGCTGCTCGTGATCGCTGCGGCAGGGGTGGGCGCGGCGCTCGCGCCGAAGCTTGGCTTCACGTCGTACCTGTCGCGGATCAACCTGCGCGCCTCGTTCGCGTCGCAACTGCGGCCGGCGATCGCGACCGGCATCGTGGTGGGCGTGGTGATCGTCGCGCTCGACATCGCCGTCTTCCGCCATTTCCGGTTGCAGCCGATGGGCGCGACGCCCTGGCAGGCGATCGGACAGACGCTCGTCGGCGGCGTCCTCTACGGCGGCCTCGCCGAGGAAGTGATGATGCGCTTCGGGCTCATGTCGTTCGTCGTATGGATCGGCGCGCGGCTGTACGCACGCAGGCACACCGCCGACACGGCATTGCCCGACGGCGCGTTCGTGGCCGCGATCGTGATCGTGGCGCTGCTGTTCGCGCTCGGCCACCTGCCCGCCGCCACGGTGATATCGCCGCTCACCGTCAACCTCGTGCTGCGCATCCTGCTGCTGAACGCGGTCGCGGGCCTCGCGTTCGGATGGCTGTACTGGAAAGCGAGCCTCGAGGCCGCGATGCTGTCGCACGCGACCGTGCACGTGGTGTTCGCGATCGCGCAGCTGCTCGGCTGGAGCTAACGAAAAATGCGGGTCGAGCCCGGAAATCAGGGTCCGAAATCAGGGTCAGAGATGCATTTCCATGGAGACTGGCGACCTTGCGAAATCAGGGGTCAGAGATGCATTTCCGTGGAGACTGGCGACCTTGCGATTCGCCGGCCGAAAATACATCTCTGACCCCGATTTTCCATCTCTGAGCGGATTTTTCCTTTACGCCTTGATGAAGTCCTGCTTGCCACCGAGCCAGCGCTCGAGATGGCGCTCGGCGGCGGCGGGATCGCTTTGCAGCAAGGCGTCGGCCGCATCGCGCGCCTGCTCGATCAGCTCGACGTCGCGCTCGATGTCGGCGAAGCGCAGCATCGGCACGCCCGACTGACGCGCGCCGAGGAATTCGCCGGGACCGCGGATCAACAGGTCCTGACGCGCGATCTCGAAACCGTCGGTCGTCTCGTAGATCACCTTCAGGCGCTGGCGCGCGGTATCGGTGAGCGGCTCCTCGAACAGCAACACGCACGTGCTCTCGGTCGACCCTCGGCCAACACGCCCGCGCAGCTGATGCAGCTGCGCGAGCCCGAAGCGCTCGGCGTGCTCGATCACCATGATCGACGCGTTCGGCACGTCGACGCCCACTTCGATCACCGTCGTCGCCACGAGCACGCCGATGTCGCCCCGCGCGAACGCGTCCATCGTCGCCGCCTTCTCGTCGGGCTTCATGCGTCCATGCACGAGGCCGACGCGAATCTCGTCGCCAAAGGCACGCGTCAGTTCCTGATGCAATGCCACCGCGGTCTGCAGCTCGAGCTTCTCCGACTCCTCGATCAGCGGGCACACCCAATACACCTGGCGGCCTTCGCGGCACGCCTTGCCCACCCACTCGATGATCTGCGTGCGCCGCTTCTCGCTGACGAGCCGCGTCGCAACCGGCGTACGCCCGGGCGGCATTTCGTCGAGCACGGACACGTCGAGGTCGGCGTAGAACGTCATTGCGAGCGTGCGCGGAATGGGTGTGGCGCTCATCATCAGCTGATGCGCTTCCGCGAGGCCCTTGTCGCGCAGTGCGAGCCGCTGCGCGACGCCGAAGCGATGCTGCTCGTCGACGATCGCGAGCCCGAGCTTCGGCATCGTCACGCCTTCCTGGAAGAGCGCGTGCGTGCCGACGGCGAACGGTGCCTCGCCGCTCGCGAGCAACTCCTGCGCCTTGCGCCGCTGCTTCGCCGGCAGCGAGCCCGACAGCCAGGCGATCTCGATGCCCACGTCGGCGAGCCAGCTCGACAGCTTGCGGAAGTGCTGCTCGGCGAGGATCTCGGTCGGCGCCATGAACGCCACTTGCTTGCCGCTTTCGATCGCCTGCAGCGCCGCGAGCGCCGCGACGATCGTCTTGCCCGAGCCGACGTCCCCCTGCAGCAGGCGCTGCATCGGCATGGCGCGCCGAAGGTCGTGACCGATCTCGCGCCACACGCGCTCCTGCGCGCGCGTGAGCTTGAACGGCACGCGCTCGAGCAGCGCCTTCGTCAGTGCACCGGTCCCGGTCAACACCGGCGCGCGCCTCGCCGAACGCGCCTTGCGATGCGCCTTGAGCGAGAGCTGCTGCGCGAGCAGCTCGTCGAACTTGAGGCGCGTCCATGCAGGATGCGTGCGCGCGTCGAGAGCGCGCTGCGTCAGCGACGACAACCGCGGCGGCGGCGCGTGCAGGAAGCGCACCGCGTCCTCGAACTTCCACAGCTTGCGCCGGCGAACCACGTCCTCGGGCAGCGTCTCGACCAGACGCTTCGGATCGGCCGCCATCGCGCGCTCGATCACCTTGCGCAGCAGATCCTGCGACAGTCCTGCGGTCGTCGGGTAGATCGGCGTCAGCCGATCGGGCAGCGCCGTGTCCTCGGTAACCACCTTGAACTGCGGATGCACGATCTCCGGGCCGAAGTAGCCGTCGCGCACGTCGCCGAACACGCGCACGCGCGCACCGGGCGTGAGCGATTTCTGGTGGCTCGGGTAGAACGAGAAGAAGCGCAGCGTCAGCGACGCCTGCCGCGCGTCGTCGCGAATCAGGCACACCAACTGACGGCGCGGCCGGTACTGGATCTCGGCGCTGACGACGATGCCTTCGGTCTGCACCGTCTCGCCGACCTTGACCTGCGCGAGCGGTGCGACGCGGGTATGGTCTTCGTAGCGCAGCGGCATGTGCAGCACGAGATCTTCCTCGCGCGTGAGTCCGATGCGGGCGAGCTTGTCGGTGGCAGACGAACGGGACGGCGACTTCGCGCGCGAGCGCGCCGACCTCGCGGCGGCGGGCGCCTGCGACGTCACACCGCCAGCACCTTCCTTCGTGCTACTGCCCCTTCGTCTGATCGAACGTCTCTCGCCATCCGGTTTGCGCGTCGGCCTCGGCACCCATGCGTAACACCAGCACCGCCTCCACCTCGATCTTCGCGCCGCGCGGCAGCGCCGCCACCTGATACGTCGCGCGCGCCGGATACGGCGCTGCGAAATGCGCCGACATGATTTCGTTCACTTTCGCGAACTCGGCGAGGTCGGTGAGCAGGATCGTCAGCTTGACGATGTCACTCAGCGCGCCGCCTGCCGCTTTCGCCACGGCGTCGAGATTCGCGAACACGCGGTTCGCCTGTGCCTCGATGCCGCCATCGACGATCTGCATCGTCTGCGGATCGAGCGGAATCTGCCCCGACAGGTACACGGTGTCGCCGGCGCGAATCGCCTGCGAATAGGGGCCGATCGCGGCGGGCGCGTCGGCGCTCTGGATGACCTGCTTGACCATGCCGCACTCTCCTGTCGTGGCCCGCAAGTCTAGCAGGCGCGACAGGCAGGTCGCCGCGCGTCACAAGCTGCGCAGGAAGGCGATCAGATCGTGCTTCTCCTGACTGGTGAAGCCGATGTGGAAGCGCGCATCGTAGAAGTCGACGACCGCCGACAGATCAGCGGCCGAGCCATTGTGAAAATACGGCGGATGCGTCGCGAGCCCGCGCAGCGTCGGGCCCTTGAAGCGGCCGATGTCCTGCCAGCGCCCGGTGACGAGTGCGCGCCCCGGGTCGGTCGTCTGCACGATTTCGAACGGCGGCGTCGTGTGGCGCAGCGTGTACAGCGGCAGGTCGGGCGTGCGCCGCGATGCATCGGAAATGCCGATGTCGAGCGGCACAGGCACCGAATGACTGCCGGCATTCGGCGTGTCGTGGCACGTCGAGCACGTGCCGTTGATCGTCGGCGCATTCAGCGCATCGTTCAGCCCGCCGACGCCGGTGATCGCGATCGGCTTCGAATCGAACAGCGCTTCGCCGCGCGCGACCGCCGCGCGCGCGTCGCTGCGGTCCACCGCTTCGCCGGGGTCGGGCGCGTGGTGACCGGCCTCGTTCCACGACGCATAGAGCTCGAACACGTTCGGATCGAACAGCGCACCGGTTGCGTAATCGCCGGAAACGACGTCGTTGATGCCGAAATGGAACGCCGTTGCCGCCAGGCTCATCGGGCCGCCCTGCGCCTGACGCGCCATCAGGTTGCCGGCGTCGTGGTCGAACACCTGCGCGGTGTACAGACTGCTTTCGAAATCGGCGATCGCATCGGCCTGCGCGGGCGTCAGCGGGTGCGTCGCCTGCGCGTGCCCGGTCGTCGCGCCGTTGGCCTGGTCGACGAGGTCGAAGTGAATCGACGCGAAGCACGTCGACGTGCCGAGAATGCAGTCGCGCGACGTCGCGTCGGCGAAGGTCTCGCGGCCGTCGAACATAACCGTGCTCAGGAACGCGAGGTTCGTCGCGGGCAACGGGCGGCGGAAGAGCGACAGCTCCTTCGCACTCGCATAGCCGTACGGATCGTCGACGGCGACGAGTTCGAACTGCGCATCCTCCGGAATGCCGATGCCGATGCGGATCAGGCCCTTGCGCAGCAGCATGTCGTACGCGACGAGCCGGGCCTTGAGCGTCGACACGTCCATGGTGGGTGAAACGGCGCCGTCGACCGGGCGAAAGATCGGATCCATGCCGTTCGTCGCATCGAAGCGCTGCCGCAGCGACTGCGGCGTCACCGACCATCCGCTCTCGGGCGCGTGACAGGTGACGCACGCGCGTCCGTTCGTGCCGAGCACCTGGAAGAACGGGTTCGTGAGGTCGATCGCGCCCTTCGTCGAATACGTCGCGGCAGCACCGGTCGCATCGGGAAAGACGAGAAAGGCGGGCGGTGCGTGGCGGTCGCCGGCGCTGCTCGGTGCGCTCGACAGTGCAAGCGAGGCAATGGCGAGCGCGACCAGCTTTCGTTGGCGGAGGCAGGGCATGGTGTCGTGTTCCCTCGTCGGTGGCGGGGCGGCCGGGCCCCTCAACGACGAGATCGAAAACGGACACGTAGACCGGACAGCCGTCCGACGAACGGCGCGGGCAAGCGCGGCAAGGCGCGCCGGCGATCAGCGTGCGGAAGCGGCCGCCAGCTTCGTGTCGGCGTTGTCGCTGCCGAGGGTTTCGCGCAACTGTGCGGCAGCGATGGCGAAACTCCGTTTCGCCTCGCGAGGCTCGCCATTGGCAGCCTGTGCCGACGCGAGCGTGAGGTACGCGCGGCCGAGCGCGCTGGACGGTCCGTCGGGTCCCACCACCTGACCGACGAGCGCCACGGCGTTCGCCGCGTCGGCCTCGGCGTCCTCGACGTGGCCGAGATCGATTTCGAGTCGCGCACGACGCAGCAGCACGATCGGCACGATCAGCGGATTGCCGGCGTGGTCATGCGCCTCGTCGACCGCCTGATTCGCGAGCGCGAGTGCGGCACTTTCGTCGTGTCGTGCGGCGGCGAGAAGCGAGCGCTCGGACGTCGTCAACGCAAAGAAGTAGTGATCCTGGGGCAGCGTCTTGCGCAGCCGTGGCAGCACGTCATCGAGCGCCCGCGCAGCGCCGTCCACATCGCCGCGCTTGCGAAGAACGTCGGCGCGCAGCGTGGTCGCCATGTTCATGACGATCTGGTTGTCGGTGCGCTGCGCCTCGGCGTACGCGCGGTCGATGTAGCGCACGGCGTCGTCGAGCCGATCGAGATCGGACAACGCGCGCGCGTAATTGTTGAGCAGCATCGGCGACACGCCGGTGATCGACGCGTCCTCGCGGCTGATGTCGATCGCACGGTGCAACAGCGCTTCCGCCCGCAGCGGCTGGCCCATCTGGTCGAGCGCGACACCCCAGTCGTTGAGCAGCGTTCCCGCCTGTTGCGTTTCGTCGCGGCCGAGCGCCTGCAGCGTCCCGTACGCCGACCGGAACGCACGGTTCGACTTCGCGAATTGGCCGGCGACGCGATACGACTCGGCGAGCGCGATCGCCGTACGCAGCGCGAGCGCCTTCGACGGATAAGCGAGCTTCGGCGCCAGGTCGCGCGCAGCTTCCGCTCGCGCGATAGCGCGGTTCACCTCGCCCATGTCGCGTGCCGCCTCGCTCGCGTCGAGCAGGCAGCCGATGCGATCGACGCGAAACTGCGGTTGATCGGGAAGCAGCGCCAGCGCCTCGTCGATCTTGCGGTTCGCGGCGTCGCGGCTGCCGATGCGGCGTGCCAGCACCTTCGCGAGGCCGCACGCCGCGCGTGCGCGCTGCGAAACGTCCGCGGCGGTGCGCGACTCGTCGTACACCTGGCGCAACAGGCGCAGGCCGTCGGCGTCGTCGTCCATGCTGAGGTACTGGTTGCCGATCGCCGCCAGCATGTCGGCGTGCATTTCGTCGGGTGCCGCGCGGACGACGATGCGCTCGGCGCGACGCAGCAGGTCGCTCGCCGTGAACGCCTTGCCCGACGGCGCGGCGCCGTACAGCAGGAACGCGCTGAAATCGCCGAACGTGGCCGCGCGCGCGAGCTCGCGCAGCGCGAAGTCGCGTTGCGATGCGGCCCGTTGCGCCTGCACGATGGTACCCGCGAGGCCGGCGAGCGTCGCGACGATCGCGAGCGCCGACAACGCGACGGGCATGCGATTGCGCCGGACGAAGCTGAACGCGCGATAGCGCAGCGAATCGGGCCGTGCGCGCACCGGCATCGAGGCCAGATGGCGCCGGATGTCGTCGGCGAACGCGGCGACGGATGCGTAACGCGCCGCGGGCTCCTTCTCCAGCGCCTTCGCGACGATGCTGTCGAGGTCCCCGCGCAAACGCTGCCTCAACCGATCGGGGGTCGACCCGCGGCAAGCGGCGATCGCCACCACGTCGCGCGTCGGCGTGCTTCGCACGGGCGCCACGACACTGGACAGCCGCGGCGGCGGCGTCGTCACGATCGCTTTCACGAGGTCGGCGGGTGCGCGGGTCGTGTCTGCGGCGGGATGCCGCCCGGCGAGGAGCCGATACAGCAGTGCGCCGAGCGCGTGCACGTCGGTCGCCACCGTTACCGGCCGTCCGGTCAGTTGCTCGGGCGCGGCATACTCCGGCGTGAGCAGGCGGCCGCCTTCGCGCGTCAGCTGTGTCGCCGTAGGTGCGGACTCGTCCTCGACGAGTTTGGCGATGCCGAAGTCGAGGAGCTTCACGTTGCCGTCGTCCGTGACGAGAATGTTCTCGGGCTTGATGTCGCGATGGACGATCAGGTTGGCGTGCGCGTGCTCGACGGCTGCGAGCACGTCGAGGAAGAGACGCAGGCGCGCGTCGACGGTGAGGCGACGCGCGTCGCAATATGCGTCGATGCGCTCGCCGTCGACGACCTCGAGCACGAGGTACGGCTGGCCGCCCGCACCGACGCCCGCGTCGAGGAGGCGCGTGATGTGCGGATGCGAAAGACGCGCGAGGAGCTGGCCTTCGCGCCGGAAGCGCCGCTCGGCCGCCTTGCCGATCAGCGCCGCGTTCAGCAGCTTGACCGCAACCTTCGCCTCGTAGCGCCCGTCGCTGCGATGCGCGAGCCAGACGGCGCCCATGCCGCCGCGGCCGAGCGGCCGCTCGAGCGTGTATGGGCCGAACGTGCGCTCGCCGACGAGTTCATCGGCGGCTGCGCTCGACGCCGGATGCATCTGCCGCCGCGCCGCCGGTCCGGCTTCGAGATACTCCGCGCGCTCGAGCGCCGCCGCGTCCTTCAGCATCTGCTCGATCTCGGCGGCCGTTGCGGGTGCGTCGCGGCGCAACGCCTCGAGCCAGGCGGTGCGCTCGTCGACCGCGAGCTCGAGCACACGATCGAGCAGCGGACAGAGCGCAAGCCAGCGATCGGCGTCCATCAACCGTCGTGGCGAAGGACGCGGCGCAGATAGATGCGTGCCTTCAGCCAGTCGCGGCCCACGGTGCGCTCGGAGATACCGCGAAGCGCGGCGATCTCGGCGATCGACAGGCCGCAGAAGAACTTGAGGTCGACGAGCTCGGCAAGCGCCGGGTCCAGCTGCGCGAGACTCTCGATCGCGTCGGCGACGCGCACGACGTCCTCCTCGTCGCCGACAGCGACTTCGGCGACGTGCGTGTCGAGGGCCGTGAAGTGGAAAGCGGCGCCGCGCTTTTGCGCGTGGCGATTGCGCGCATGGTCTATGACGAGTCCTCGCATCGCTCGTGCCGCATAACCGATGAATCGCGCGCGGTCGGGAAACGCGCCCGCATCGCGCTCGCGCATGCTGAGGAAGGCTTCGTGCAGCAGCGTCGTCGCGCTGACCGACACGCCGGCGTTCGCGCGAAGTTGCGCATGCGCGAGACGATGGAGCTCGGCGTAGAGCGCCGCGAAGAGATCCTCCGCGGCGGGTGCCGCGTCGCGAGAGGCCGCTGTCGCCGGCGAAGTCGAATCCATGAGCCCGAACGGCCGCCCGGAGGTCGAATTGACGCGGCCCGGGCGTTAACGATGCGCGGGTCCGTGAGCTATAATAACGCCTGACTGGGGACGTAGCTCAGCTGGGAGAGCGTCGCGTTCGCAATGCGAAGGTCGAGGGTTCGATCCCCTTCGTCTCCACCATGAAATACACTAAAGCCTTGAGAAATCAGGGCTTTTTGTTTTTCGGCGCGACGAAAGGCCCGAACAGCTCGCCCAGGTATTCGCATACCTGCGAGCGACCCGCGCGGAGACGCCCAAGCAATTCGGCGAGGACCTGACTGCCGGACACGTCGCCGAACGTCGGGGCCAACACATGGTGACAACATTGCTCACCACGTTCGTAGCGCGCGGCGAAGAGCATCGTCTGGCACCCTGTCGTAAATGATGCTGGCAAGGTGCCGTGAATGGAGTCGCCCGACACCGCACCGGGCGGCACGGCTGGTCAGTCCCCTGAAGCAATCGGCCAGTTTTGGACTTTCTGCCACGCCGACTGCACGGCAGGCGGTAAGTGGTCCATGTGCTTCAGAAACAGCGCAATCGTCCAGATCTCGTTGTCGCTCAGTGCTCCCGCAAATGACGGCATGCCCGTCAAACGAATGCCATGCTTGATTTTCCAGAAGGAAACTCCTTCCGGGTCGTCCTCGACGCCTTCGGTCGCAAATTGTGGTGGCTTTTGGTAAAGCCCCTTGGCGATGGGCGAAGCCGCGGCATCACCTTTTGCGGAGCCGTGGCACACGGCGCAGTTTCGCGCGAACAAGCGAACACCAGTCAAGAGATTCTGTTCGGTGTCGGGGATGGGATTGGCCGACTTGGGGGCGTCACGAGCGAGCGTCGCGTGCAGCGAAGTTCGTGCGGCCCATGTCTCCAGAAAGCCCGGTTTGGCGTCGGCATTCGCGGGGATTGCACCGCTTTGCACAAACAGGTAGCCGACGATGGCAGCGACAACAATTGCTAGAACAAATCCGGTGACGATACCTCTCGGCGCCACTTTTCCCTCCAGATGAGATAGTCCACAGGCGATGCATTTGAGAGAGTGCGCGCGTAGCCGGCAGTCCGTTCACCAGCGACGATCGCCAGCTTCGAGGGGCCGCTACCAGCGCGATTGGATTCCTACGGCCAAAGCCGTGAGGCAGAACCGAAAGGAAAAATGGGGTCTTGTACTTGGTCGAGAGATACCGGAATCCGGTGCCGAGTACCCAGCCGGCCAATACATTCGTTTGCCAGTGGG
>JAICKU010000005.1 GCA_025927765.1 Burkholderiales bacterium | reverse complement strand
GGTGTCGATCAGCACGGCGCGTGGCTGCCAGAACGCGCCGATCATGTTCTTGGCGAGCGGATGATTGATGCCCGTCTTGCCGCCAACCGACGAATCGACTTGTGCAAGCAGCGTGGTCGGCACCTGCACGAAGGGAATTCCGCGCTGGTAGATCGCCGCCGCGAAGCCGGTGATGTCGCCGATCACGCCGCCGCCCAGCGCGAACAACGTCGTGCTCCGGTCGCAGCGCAGCTCGAGAAGGCGCGTCAGCAAATCGTCGAGCGTGCGCTGGTTCTTATGCGCTTCACCATCGGGCAGCAGCACGACGTCGACGCGGATGCCCGTACGCGCGAGCGCGGTCTTGAGCGGCGCGAGATGATGCGCGGCGACGAGCGCATTGGTGACGATCACCACGCGCTGGCCGATGCTCGCAGCGAGCAGTTCGTCGGCACGCGCAAGCAATCCATCGCCGACGTGGATCGTATAAGCGCGCGCGCCGAGCCCGACCTCCACCGTCTTCATGTCCCGCCTTCACCGCCACCATCCGGCATGGCTATGGAAAGCCGTTGCATTGCCAGGTCGTCGACGGGATCGGCCGCGAGCCACCGCACGAAGCGGATCACGCCGTCACGGTCCGACTCGACGACATGGTCGGCCACTTCACGGTACAGCGGATCGCGCAGGCGATAGAGTTCGGCGAGCCGCTCGCGCGGGTCGGCCGCGTGCAGCATCGGCCGGTGCTTGCTCGTGCGAAGGCGCTGCCACAGCGTCTCGGGCTGCGCGTGCAGGTACAGCACCGTGCCGTTCTCGCGCAGATGCGCGCGGCTTGCTTCGCGCGTGACCGCACCGCCGCCGGTCGCCAGCACGATGTCGACGCGCTGCGTGAGCTCACCGATGATCGCTTCCTCGCGATCGCGAAACACGGCCTCGCCTTCGACTTCGAACATCGTCGTGATGGGCACGCCGAGCCGCGCCTCGAGCTCGTGGTCCGCGTCGACGAACGTCTTGTCGAGGCGTCGCGCGAGCTGGCGGCCGAGCGTGGTCTTGCCGGCGCCCATCAGTCCTACGAGAAACAGATTGCCCCGATGCAACGTCATCGGGGCATTGTAAAACGTGACTTCGGGGTCAGAGCTGCAAGTCGAACGCCGGCCTCGGGAAGCCAGGACAGCAAAGCAAAGCGACTTGCAGCTCTGACCCCGAAGTAGCCGGCGCGGGATCTAGCGGATCGACGTGACCGTGTCGCGCACGATCCGCGGCGTGAGGAAGATCAGGAGTTCGGTCTTTTGGCTCGACCGGCTCGTGGTCTTGAAGAGGTTGCCGAGCACCGGCACGTCGCCGAGGAACGGCACCTGCGTCTTGTCGTTGCGGATCACTTCCTCGTAGATGCCGCCGATCACCGCGGTGTCGCCGTTGTTGACGGCGATCTGCGTCAGCACGTTCTTCGTGTCGATCGCCGGCACCTGGCCGCCGCCCTGCACGTTCACGAGCTGGCCGACCGAATCCTTGCGGATCTCGACCTGCATGATCACACGGCCGTCGGGCGTGATCTGCGGCGTGACGTCGAGCGCGAGCACGGCCTTCTTGAACGACACCGTTGCCGGCGAATTGGCGCTGCCCGGCGTCACGTACGGAATTTCCGTCCCCTGCTCGATGTGCGCCTTCTGATTGTCGCCGGTGATCACGCGCGGGCTCGACACGACCTTGCCGCGGTTGTCCGCTTCGAGTGCCGACAGCTCGAGGTTGATGAGGTTGCCGCTGCCAAGGTTGATCAGCGTCAGCGCGAGCTGTCCCGCAGGGTTCGCGACCGGCAGGTTCACGTTGAGCTGCGGGTCGTTCGAATAGCCCGCTGTCGCAATGCCCGATGCCAGCTCGAACGGCGTCTGCGTTTCAGTGGTTCGCGTCACGGTGCCGCCCGTACCGCCCGACAGCGACACGACCGGCTGCGTGGCGAGCGAGCCGCCGCTGCCGAGCGAATAGCGGCGGCCGAAGAGCGTGGCGCCGGTCTGCTGGCCGAAGCGGATACCGAGCTGGCGGCTGAACGTGTCGTCGGCGATGACGATCCGCGCCTCGATCAGCACCTGCCGTACCGCCGTGTCCACCTGCCTGATCACGCGGCGCACTTCCTCGAGGCGGCTGCCGATGTCGGTGACGAACAGGATGTTCGTGCGCGGATCGACGAACGCGGTGCCGCGCTTCGACAGGAACTGTGCGGCCACCGGCGCGCCGGGCGCGCCGCCGCCGGACGTGCCCTTGATGATGTTGAGGATGTCGCTCGCCTTCGCGTAGTTCAGCTGGAACGTTTCCGTTTGCAGCGGCTCGAGGTCGTTGATCTGCGCCTGCGATTCGAGCTGCTGCTTCTCCTTCAGCGCCAGTTCCTCGCGCGGCGCGATCAGAACGATGTTGCCGTTCTTGCGCATGTCGAGGCCCTTGGTCTGCAGGATGATGTCGAGCGCCTGGTCCCAGGGCACGTCCTTCAGCCGCAGCGTCAGGCTGCCGTTGACCGTGTCGCTGGTGACGATGTTCAAGCCCGTGAAGTCGGCGATCACCTGAAGCACCGAGCGCACTTCGATGTTCTGGAAGTTGAGCGACAGCTTCTCGCCCTTGTATCCCGCGCGTGTGCCCTGCACCAGCTTGTTCGGATCGTCGACGACGGGCTTCACCTCGATGATGAATCGGTTCTCCGCCTGGTACGCCGAGTGTTCCCACAGGCCCTGCGGCTGGATGACCATCCGCGCGTTGCCGTTCTGCTCGAACGTATCGACGGTGACGACCGGCGTGTTGAAGTCGGCGACGTCGAGGCGCCGCTCCAGGTTGCGCGGCACGCTCGTCTTCTGGAAGTCGACGATCAGCTGGCGTCCCTGCTGCCGGATGTCGATCCCGGTGTTGTTGTCCGAGAGGTCGACGATGATGCGGCCTTCGCCGTTGCGCCCGCGACGGAAGTCGACGTCCCGCAGCGCATGCTGCTGGTTGGAGGGACCCGCTTCGGCGAAGCGCTGCACGGGTGCTGGCGCGGTGGGTGTCGCGGCCGTCATGCTGTCGTTCAGCGTGACGACGACGGTCTTGCCTTCGACCTTGGTGTCGAAGACCTGCGGCTTGTTCAGGCTGAACACGACGCGCGTGCGATTGCCCGCTTCGACGAACTGCAGGTTGCGAAGCGCGGGATCGTCGACGGCGCGCTGGTTCGACGGCAGCGCGCTCGCGGTGTCGAAGAAGTCGAGCGCGATGCGCGGCGGCGTGGCGGTGGCGAAGCCGGCGGGCGGGTTGGCGGGTGGCGACTTGAGATCGAACGTCACGATCGTGCTGCCCGACGCGGCACGCGTCACGGACACCTTCTCGATCGTGTTCGCCGCCGCGTTCGCCGTCACCGCCACCGAGGCGGCGGCGACGCCGGCGACGCACGCAATGAACATTCTGCACGCGGCGAGCCTCCCCCGGCTCCACCGACCGACGCCGTTCGCGTTCATTTTTTCTGCTCCTGTTTTTGGTCTGCCGAGAGCAGGTTGAGCGTGCTGGACCGCTCCGACCAGTCCCCCGACCCGTCCTGCATCAGTTCCTTGAGCTTGATGTCGTTATCGGTGATGGCGACGATGACGCCGTAGTTCTGCCCCATGTGCATGCCGGGACGCACCTGGTAGAGATCCTTCTCGGGCGTCTTGATGAGCGCGTAGAGCGTCTTGCCCTTCTCGAGCGTGCCCACCATCGACAGCGATTCGATCGGGTACGCCTCGAGCGGCTCCTTGCGGCGATTGAGATCGGGCGCGAGCTTGCTCGTGCTGTCCGACTTCGTGGGCTCGATCTTGCGCGGCTTGAACGGATCGGGCATGTCGAAGTCGTTGTACGTGAACGGTTCGTAGGGCTTGATCTGCGGAATGGGTTCGAGGTGCCCGCGCTCGCCCTTGCCCTGCGCGGCCATCCAGTCGATCAGGTCCTGATGGCTGCTCGTGCCGCATCCGGCGAGCAGCGCCACCGACGACAGCGTGACGAATAGCGCGCGCCTCATTTCTTCGCCGCTCCCTTCGCGCCCTTCGCCGCCGCGCGCTGTTTCGCGACCTCTTCCTCGTCGAGGTAGCGGAACGTCTTGGCCACCGCATCCATCGAAAGCGTGCCCTTGTCGTTGCCGATCGCGATGTCGTTCAGCGTCACGATCCGCGGCAGCGCCGCGACGTCGCTCGCGAACGCTCCGATGTCGTGATAGTTGCCGGTGATCTTGATGTTGATGGGCAGCTCCGCGTAGAAGTCGGCCATCTTTTCCTGCGGCGCGGGACGGAACAGGTCGAACTGCAGGCCGCGTCCGAGGCCCGCCTGGTTGATGTCCGTGAGAAGCGCGTCGATCTCCGACTTGTTCGGCAACTGCTTCACGAGTGCGCCGAACGACTGCTCGACCTCGGCCAACTGCTGCACGTAGAGGTCGTAGTTGATCGCCTTCGCCTTCTTGTCCTTGAACTGGTCCTTGAGCTTCAACTCCTCGGCCTCGGCCGTCTGGAGCGAGTCCCACTGATCCTTCCAGTCGAACCACGCGCCGGCCGCGACGATGAACAGCACGACGAGCATCAGGACGATGACCTTGGGCGCGGCCGGCCACTTGCCGACCTCGCGGAAGTTGAGGCGCCTGAAATCGTCGAGCGTCATGGCCGGCCTCCCTTCGCCTGCGCCGTCCTGGTCGAACCCGGGGCACCCGCCACGGCTTCAGGCGTCGCACGCCGGATCTCGAAGTTGAGCGTGAACTGATTGAGCTGTTGCGCCGGCGTGCGTCCCTGCGCTGGAACGCTCACGAGCTTGATTTCGACGAGCGCCGGCTTCTCGAGCCACGGCGAGCCCTCGATGTTGCGCATCAGCGTCGACACGCGCGCGTTCGACTGCGCGAAGCCCACGATCTGCACCTTCTTGTCGGTCTGCTTGACCGACTGCAGGTACACGCCTTCGGGCAGCTGGCGTACCAGCTGGTCGAGCAGATGCACCGCCTCGTTGCGGTTCGCCTGCAGCGTCTCGACGACCTGCTTGCGCGCCAGCACCTGCTGGATCTGGTCGCGCAGCTTGTCGATTTCCTTGATCTGCTTGTCGAGCTCGGCGATCTTCGTCTTGAGCAGCGTGTTGCGCGACACCTGGTTGTCGATGCGCGCGGCGAGGATCACGTGGACGAGCGCGACGATGGCGACGCCGAGGATCGCCAGGGCGACGGCGAGCGAAACGAACTGTCGCTGGCGCGCCTGGCGCTTCTGCTCGCGGTGGGGCAGGAGGTTGATGCGCATCATGTGCCCCCTCGATTACTCGAAACTGCGCATCGCGAGGCCGGTCGCGATCATCAGCATCGGCGCTTCCTGCGCGAGCTGGCGCGGCCGCACGCGGTCGGACATCTGCATCGCACCGAACGGGTTGGCCACCATCGTCGCCACCCCGGCGCGCTTCGCGACGAGTTCGTCGAGGCCGGGCAGGAGCGCGCAGCCGCCGGCGAGCACGATCTGGTCGACCTGGTTGTACGATGTCGACGTGAAGAAGAACTGCAGCGCGCGGGTGACTTCGAGCGCGAGCGACTCCATGAACGGCTGGAGAACGTCGTGGTCGTAGTTCTCCGGCAGGCCCTGGTTCTTGCGGGCCGACTCGGCCTCGTCGGCCGACAGGTTGAAGGCGCGCTGGATGTCCTGCGTCAGCTGATTGCCGCCGAACGCCTGATCACGCGAAAATAGCATCTGCCCGTTGCGGAGCACATAGAAGTGCATGACGTGCGCCCCGATGTCCACCAGCGCGATGTTCTGGTCGCGGCCGTTGGCAGGCAGCGTGGGCGCGATCAGCCGGTACGCCTCCTGCGTCGCGTACGATTCGACGTCCATCACGCGCGCCTTGAGGCCGGCGGCTTCCGCCACGGCAACGCGGTCCTCGACCTTTTCCTTCCGCGACGCGGCGATCAGCACCTCGACTTCGTCGGGGTTGTTGGGCGCCGGCCCGATCTCCTGGAAGTCGAGATTGACCTCGTCGAGCGCGAACGGGATGTACTGGTTGGCCTCGGCCTCGACGGTGAGCTCGAGGTCCTCCTCGCGCTGGCCGGCGGCGACGATGATCTTCTTGGTGATGACCATGGCGGCGGGCAGCGCGAGCGCCAGGTTGCGGTTGCGGCTGCCGAGGCGCTTCCAGGCGCGCCTCAGGATGTCGGCGCAGAGCTCGATGTTGACGATATTGCCGTCGGTCACCACGTCCTTGGGCAGCGGCTCGATCACGTAGCGCTCGAGGCGCACGCCGCCTTTGCCGGCATCGGACAGCTCGACGAGCTTCAGCGAGGTCGACGCGATATCGACGCCAATCAGCGTCGGCGACCCCGTTTTGAACAAGTCGAGAGCGGAGGATAAGTTTTCGGCAATCATGGCGATGGGCCGGTTGCTGATAATCTACATTAAACGCGGGGGACAAGCGTACCGCTCGTCCAAATGTTTCCTTTCGCGCGCCGGACTGTTGCAACGGCGCCTATAATCCCCTTCGCACCCCGCCCCAAAATCGGTTTTATTCCATCGTGCTAAAACGCTGGCTACTCTATACCGGGTCGGTCGTCCTGGGGCTTGCGGTCGTCGGCGCGCTGCTCGGCGCCTTCGTGCTGGCGCTGCTGTGGCCGACGCTCCCTCCTCTCGACAAGCTGACCGACTACCAGCCGAAGATCCCCCTTCGCGTCGTCTCCGCCGATGGTGACCTGATCGGCGAATTCGGCGAGGAGCGGCGTGCCGTCGTGCGCATCGGCGAAGTCCCGGATGTCATGAAACACGCCATTTTGGCCGCCGAGGACGAGCGCTTCTACCAACACGGCGGCGTCGACTATTTGAGCGTGCTCCGCGCAGCGCTCGCCAACGCCACGTCGGGCACGCAACAGGGTGCCGGCACGATCACGATGCAGGTGGCACGCAACTTCTTCCTGACGCGCGAGAAGACGGTGTCGCGCAAGCTTCGCGAGGCGCTCCTGGCGTGGAAGATCGAGGCGTCGCTGTCCAAGGACGAGATCCTCGAGCTCTACATCAACCAGATCTTCCTCGGCCAGCGCGCCTACGGCTTCGCCGCCGCGGAGCAGACCTACTTCGGCAAGCCGCTCGCCGACGTCACGCTGTCCGAGGCCGCTACGCTCGCCGGGCTGCCCAAGGCGCCCTCGGCGTACAACCCGATCACCAACCCCAAGCGGGCGAAAGCCCGGCAGCTGTACGTGCTGCGCCGGATGCATGAGCTTCACTACATTACGGACGACCAGTACCGGGAAGCACAGAACGCGCCACTGCGCACCAAGCCGCCGGTACGCGAAGTGTCGACGATGCATGCCGACTACGTGGCCGAAATGGCGCGGCAGGTCGTCTACGACGCCTACGGCGACACCGCGTACACGCGCGGCATCACGGTATGGACGACGATCCGGCGCACCGATCAGGAAGCGGCGTATGCCGCCGTCCGCAAGGGCGTGATCGACTACGACCAGCGGCACGGCTATCGCGGCCCCGACGACTTCGTGAACCTGCCGAAGGACGGCGCCGACCAGGAGGCCGTCCTCGACAAGGTCTTCCAGGACTATCCGGACAGCGACAACATCCAGACCGCCGTCGTGCTGCTCGCGACACCGGCGCAGGTACGGGTCGTGCTATCGAACGGAGATCAGGCAGAAGTGACGGGCGCCGGCCTCAAGTTCGCCGCGCGCGCCCTCTCCGACAAGGCGCCGGCGAACCAGCGTATACGCGCGGGTGCCGTCATTCGCGTCAGCCGCGACGACAAGGGCCACTACGCGATCACGCAGATGCCGTCGGCGGAAGCGGCGTTCGTCGCCGTCAAGCCGCAGGACGGTGAGATCCTCGCACTCGTCGGCGGCTTCGACTACGACCGCAACAAGTTCAACCACGCCACGCAGGCGCTGCGGCAACCGGGCTCGGCGTTCAAGCCTTTCATCTATTCCGCTGCGCTCGAGAAGGGCTTCACGCCGGCGACGATCATCAACGACGCGCCGTTCTTCGTGCCCGCCGACAAGGCCGGCGGCGAAGCGTGGGAGCCGAAGAACTACGACGGCAAGTTCGAGGGGCCGATGCGCCTTCGTGTCGCGCTCGCGCACTCGAAGAACCTCGTGACGATCCGCGTGCTGCAGGCGATCGGGCCGCAGTACGCGCAGGACTACATCGCGCGCTTCGGCTTCGACCCGAAGCTGCATCCCGCCTATCTCACGATGGCGCTCGGCGCAGGCTCGGTCACGCCGATGCAGATGGCCACCGCCTACTCGGTGTTCGCCAACGGCGGCTACCGGATCACGCCGTTCCTGATCTCGAAGATCACGGACAGCCATGGAGAGGTGCTGTCGCAGGCGAAGCCGCAGATCGCCGGCAAGGATGCCGAGCGCGCGATCGATCCGCGCAACGCGTTCATCATGCAGTCGCTGCTGCACGAGGTCGTGACCACCGGCACCGGCGCGCGCGTCGCGCAATTGAAGCGCAAGGACCTCGCCGGCAAGACGGGCACCACGAACGACAGCATCGACGCATGGTTCTGCGGCTTCAACGAGGCCGAAGTCGGCATCGCGTGGATCGGGTTCGACCAGCCGAAGACGCTGGGCAGCAGCGAGACGGGCAGTGCCGCGGCACTGCCGATGTGGATCGCGTACATGGACAAGACGCTGAAGGGCGTGCCGGAGGACGTGCCCGAGCCGCCGCAGGGCGTCGTTTCGCTGCGCATCGACCCCGCCACCGGCCTGCGCGACGACGCGAGCCGCTACTCGGACTGGTTCATGGCGGAATTCACGCCGCGCATGGCGCAGGACGCACTCGCGCCGGCGCTGGCGCCAGGATCGCCGCCCGCGCGCGACGTCCGCAACCAATTATTCTGATGGCCCGTCAACGCGATGTGGCCATGCAAAGCCGCGACGCGCAGAATCGTGCGCGAATCGCCGACGTCGCGGCGCGGCTCATCGCCGAGCACGGCCTGTCCGACTGGTCGCTCGCCAAGCGCAAGGCGGTGCGCCAGCTGATGCTGCCGGAGCGCACTGCGCTCCCGGGCGACGACGAAATCGAAACGGCGCTCGCCGCGCACCACGCGCTCTTCGGCGGCGACGAGCATGCAGAGATGCTGCGCGGCCAGCGCGAGGAGGCGCTCGAGTGGCTGCACATCCTCGCCGCGTTCGATCCGATGCTGGCCGGTGGCGTCGCCGCGGGCTGGGCGACCGAGCACAGTGAAATCCGCATCGAGCTTGTCGCAGACGACTCGAAGGAGGTCGAGCTCGAGCTGATCAACGGCAACGTCGCCTATCGCATCGCCCCGGGCGTTGCCCAGCACGCGGCGCCCGAACTGCTGATCGAGACGCCGCGCGGCGACGTGCGACTGATCGTGCGTACGCCGATCGGCGCGCGGCAGCGGGGCCGGCGCGACGAAGTGCGGATGAATGCCCACGCGCTCGCAGCATTGCTGGCCGGTGAGGGATAGTGGATAGCGAACCCGATCGCCTATCCCAAATCCCCTTTCAGCCACTGCGCCGCATCGAGCGCGAAATACGTCAGGATCGCATCGGCGCCCGCGCGCTTCATCCCAAGGAGCGCCTCGAGCACGCATGCGCGCTCGTCGAGCCAGCCCATCTGCGCCGCGGCCTTCAGCATCGCGTATTCGCCCGAGACCTGGTACACGGCCGTCGGCATGCCGAACTCGTCCTTGACGCGCCGCACGACGTCGAGATAGGGCATCCCGGGCTTCACCATCACCATGTCGGCGCCCTCCTCGATGTCCAGGAAGGTTTCGCACAGCGCTTCGTCGCTGTTGCCAGGATCCATCTGGTAGGTGCGCTTGTCGCCCTTGCCAAGGCTCGCCGCCGATCCCACGGCGTCGCGGAACGGGCCGTAGAACGCCGACGCGTACTTCGCCGAATACGCGAGGATGCGCGTGTGGATGAAGCGGTGGGCGTCGAGCGCGCGGCGCAGCGCGCCCACGCGCCCGTCCATCATGTCGGACGGCGCGACGATGTCGGCGCCCGCCGCCGCATGCGACAGCGCCTGTCGCACCAGCGCCTCGACGGTCTCGTCGTTCATCACGTAGCCGGTCGCGTCGACGAGGCCGTCCTGGCCGTGACTCGTGTACGGGTCGAGCGCGACGTCGGTCACCACGCCGAGCGACGGGAAGCGCGCCTTCAACGCGCGTATCGTGCGCGGCACGAGTCCTTCGTCGTTCCACGCCTCGGCCGCGTCTTCCGACTTGCGTTCGCCGGGCACGACGGGAAAGAGCGCGATCGCGGGAATGCCCGCGGCCACGCATCGCTCCGCGTCGCCAAGCAGCCGGTCGATCGACTTGCGTGCCACGCCAGGCAGCGACGGCACCGGCGCATCGTCGCGCGCTTCGTGCACGAACACCGGATAGATGAAGTCGTCCGGGCCAAGCCGCGTCTCGCGCGCGAGGCGTCGCGAGAAATCGTCGCGGCGCATGCGCCGCGGACGCTTCGCGGGAAAGGCTCCTGCAGGGTGAAAACTCATTGCCGATCCTTTTCGTGCACGTTGATGGAACTCTCAAATCGGGGCTCGGTCACACCAAGCGGACGGTGAACGTCTCCCGCTTTCCTCCCTGAGCGGGTGCCTGCGTCGGTTTCGCACCGGCGTAAGGCGTTTCGAGGCCCCGCGTCACTCCCCTTGATCGCGGGGCCTTTTTCTATCCAGCGTCCGCCGCTCGACGACGAGCCTCCGCCCTTCGCGTTTGGTGGGTGCGCGGCTCATGACTCGAACCACCGCCGCAGCACCTCGTCGGCCTCGGCGACACCGCGGCGCGCGGTCGCGGAGAATGCGATCACCGTGACGTTGCTCGACGCAGCGCCGAACGCTTCGGCGAGCGCGCGTTCGATCGCCGCGACGCTTGCGCGCCCCTCGGCGACGTTCAGCTTGTCGATCTTCGTGGCGAGGATCATCACCGGCCGTCCGGAAGGCAGGAACGCGGCGAGGAGATCGGCGTCGAGCGCCTTCAGGCCGTGGCGCGCGTCGACGATCAGCACCAGCCCGATCAGCGTCGAGCGCGACGTGACGTACGTCCAGAGCAAATCCTGCCACGTGCGCTTTTGCGCCTGCGGCACCGCTGCGTAGCCGTAACCCGGCAGGTCGGCGACGAGGCCGGCGTTGCGCAGGCGAAAGAAGTTGATCTGCCGCGTGCGTCCCGGCGTGCGGCTCGCGTGCGCGAGCCGTGTCTGCCGCGCGAGAGCGTTGATGGCGCTCGACTTGCCGGCATTCGAGCGGCCGGCGAATGCGACCTCGCGTGCGCCCTCGCCCGGCAGCTGCGAAGGCGCCGCAGCGCCGATCACGAACGTCGCGTGCTCGAGCGGACCCGGAGGGCGTCGTGAATCCGCGCTTCCGGCCGGCGAAGGTCGCTCCGCTACAATAGCCCGTTTTTTCATATGCGACTTCGCAACGTCCACGCCGGCAGGCGCGCGCGCACGCGCGTCGATGGCGCACCTATCCTGGAGCCCGCGTTCATGACCCGTATCTGGCGCTACGCGTTCGCAGCCGCGACCGCCGTGATTTCCACCGCCGCTCTCTCGCAGGAAGCAGCCAAGCCGGCAGCGGGCGCGCCCGATCTCGAGCGGGCGAAGCAGATCGTGACGACGGTATGCGCAGCGTGCCACGGCGCCGATGGCAACAGCGCGGTGCCCGCCAATCCCAACCTCTCGGGACAGATCGCCGACTATATCACCCTGCAATTGATGCATTTCAAGGCGGGCATCCGCACGAACCCGACGATGCAGGCGATGGCGGCGCCGCTGACCGACGCCGAAATGAAGGCCATCGGCGTGTACTTTTCGCAGCAGAAGCCGAAGGGACTCGCCGCGAAGGACGCGACGCTCGCGAAGGCGGGCCAGCACCTGTGGCGGGGTGGCAACAGCGCGCAGAACGTGCCGGCGTGCGCCGGATGCCATTCGCCGACCGGCGTTGGCGTTCCGAAGAACTATCCTCGGCTCGCCGGCCAATACGGCGATTACCTGTACGCGCAGTTGAAGGCGTTCAAGGCGGGCGAGCGCGGCAACGACAAGGCGGGCAAGGACGTGAACGGCCACATCATGTTCACGATCGCGAGCGGCATGACCGACGACGAAATGAAGGCCGTTGCCGACTACGCGATGGGTCTTCGGGAATCCGCGGCCACGCCGTAGCCGCTCGCGGGACGGGCGCGCGGGCCGCCGGCTCGCGCGCGCCTCGACTGCGCGCTCAGCTCCCCACCGGTGCGCACATGATCACGTCGTCGGGCCCGTAGCCTTCGGGGATCCACGTCGCCGGATCCGCACGCATGTCGTCGCGCGTCCCGTGATCGGCCGTATAGCGGTGGTTCGTCGTCTTCTGGTTGAAGAAGCGCCAGATCGGTTGCGTGCCGCTCGCACACGCGCCCGTGACCGGATCGGGCAGCGTCATGTAGAACACGTTCGCGCTTTCGAACGTCCACCCCGGATATTTCGCCGGATTGTCGATCACGGCCTGGCATTCGCTCGGGCTCGCCGAATAGAAATGCGAATCGCCGAAGCCCGGCGTCCGGTAGAAGCGGCAGACCGGATTGGTGCCCGGCGCCTGCGCCTGATAGGTAAGGAAGGTGAGGCCCGTGCGCTCCCAGCCCGGGTGCACGCCCGATTCGAGATCGCCGATCTCGGCCGCGCTGCTCGTCATGAAGTAATGATCGAGCGTGGCGTCGTAGAACTCGACGGCGACGGCCGTGCCGGGTGTTCCCGGGCTATCGGGCGTCAGGTACTGGCGCGTGAGCGGCAGCAACGAATCGAGCCGCGAGTATTCGTCGATGCCGCTCGGGTTCTGGCACGACGCCGCGCCGCGCCACAAGCCGCCGCGCACTTCGTAGAAGCCCGCGGCGTTCAGCGTGAGCAGGCCCGCGCCGCTCGATCCCGGCTCGGTCGTGCCCTGCCCGTACTGCACCTGCGCGAAGCTCGAGCCGTCGGTGTAGAGCTGGTATCCGATCGCCGTGCCCGCGCTCCATTTCTTGAGGTCGCCCTGCGGATGATGCAGCACGTTGATTGGCGTGAACGCCGGCACGGGGTCGGCGCGCCACGCCGAGAACGTCGCGCCGCCGGGCGGCGGTGCGTCGAGACGCACGAGCGACCAATCCCAGTCGACGCTGCGCGCGAGCATCGTCGCCCCTGACGCCTGTTGCACGTACGCGGGCACGGCCTTGCTGCCGCACGCGATCGCATCGAAGAACCAGTACGTGTTGAGCGTGCGCGCGGCGAGCGCCGAATCGAGGCAATGGTTCGCCGACAGGAAGTACGGCGTGTTCGACGAGCGCGAATCGTTCAGGAGCTGGCCCGTGCAAAGGTAGGTGTAACCGTCGGCCTGCATGAACTCGATCGCCGCCACCGCCTTCGCGGCCGCGACGAGCGCATCGGTGCGCGGTGTCACGCAGGCGATGTCGACCTCGCACGGGCCCGACGTGCCGATGTCCTGCACCGCCTTCGCGTCGAGCTTCTGCAGCGACGCGGGTGCGACGACCTGATGCGAGATGCGCGCGAGCGTGAGCGTGGTCGCGGGCAGTGCGACGCCGGCGTCGACGTCGACCTCGATCGTCGCGGCATCGCCATCGAGCACCGGCGACCACGACTCGCCGAAGCGCGCCGTGTCGGCGGCGATCGCGCTTGCCGGCGTCGGGCCGAACACCTGCGCGGTCGCGCCGTTGCCCGCGAAGCGGAACGCGACGCCGGGCACGGCCGCGGGCAGGGCCACCGCGACGCGCAGCGCGGCGGCGCCGGGTGAAGTCACGACGATCTTCGCGGCGCGGCGGCCGTCGGCAAGCGCCTGCCACGGCAGATCGCCAAGCGACACCCGCGCGCGCGGGTCCGGAATGCTGCGCGGAAAGGCGAGCGCGAGCGGCCCCTTCAATGTCGGCTTGCCGCCCCTCGCTGCAGGCGTCGCATTCCTGGCGCGCAGCGACGCGCGCTCGGCGTCGGTCGGCGCAGGCAGCGCGACCGTGAAGGAAGGCGCCGCGGGTGCGAGCAACATCGACGCACCCGCGGATTTCTGCACCGTGGCCGGCATCTGCGCCGGACCGACGGCAGTGATGGCGCCGAGCGCCGCGATCGGCCACAGCGTGGCGGCGGCCAGCGCGCCGGCCAGCGCACGAAGTGGGCGTGAGCGTTTCGTCATCCGATGTTCCTCGAGGTCGACAGGCCTGCAGCGTCCGGTTCGCCGGCTTCGTGCAGGCATTGGTTCAGAAGCATTTGCCAATCGGGAAGTACCACGTCGAACGTGCGCGCGAAATGCGACGCGTCGAGCACCGAATGGCGCGGCCGCCGCGCAGGCGTGGGATAGTCGGCGGTCGTGATCGGCGTGACGCGGACGTTCGGCTGATCGGCGAGGATCGCCGAGGCGAAGCCGTGCCACGTCGTGCTTCCGCGCGCGCTGAGATGGTACAGGCCGCTTCGTTCGCGCAGATCGGCGATGCCGTTGCCGAGCATCTGCACCGTCGACCTTGCGAGCCAGCGGCTCCAGTTCGGTACGCCGCGCTGGTCGGCGACCACGCGAATCTCGGGTCGCGTGCGTGCGAGGCGCTGCATCGTCATCAGGAAATTCGCGCCATGGCGGGCGTACACCCAGCTCGTGCGCATCACGATCGCGCGCGCACCCGACGATGCGATCGCCTGCTCGCCCGCGAGCTTGCTGGCGCCGTAGACGTTCTGCGGATTCACGGGCGCAGCCTCGTCGTAGGGGTGCTCGCGCTCGCCGTCGAACACGTAGTCGGTCGAGTAGTGGACGAGGAGCGCGTTCGCGCGCTTCGCCTCGTCGGCAAGCACGCCCACTGCATGCGCGTTGATCGCGAACGCCTTGTCGCGTTCGTCCTCGGCGCGATCGACGGCGGTGTAGGCGGCCGCATTGATGATCACGTCGGGGGCGACGCTACGCACCTTCGCCGCGATCGCCGCGTGATCGGCGAGGTCGAGTGTTGCGCGATCGCACGCAATGCAATCGCCGACGCTACGCACCCATTTGGCGAGCTCGCGGCCGAGCTGGCCCGAAGCACCGGTCAGGAGAATGCGCGGACGGCGGGGATGCAAGCGGAAAACCGTGGCGTGCCGGCGCGATGCCCGCGTCGAGGTGATCAGTCGTAGACGTCGGCCGACGCGAGCGGCGCGCCGGCTGCATCCTTCGGCGCGAGCAGCGGCTCGATGCCGTCGGGCCACGCGATGCCGAGCGCCGGGTCGCGCCACAGCAACGTGCGCTCGTGCTCCGGATACCAGTAGTCGGTGGTCTTGTACAGGAACTCGGCGGCGTCGGACACGACGAGAAAGCCGTGCGCGAAGCCCGGAGGAATGTAGAGCATGCGGCGATTCGCCGCCGACAGGTTCACGCCGACGTGCCGCCCGAACGTCGGCGAGCGGCGGCGCAGGTCGACGGCCACGTCGTAGACTTCGCCCTCGATCACGCGCACGAGCTTGCCCTGCGCATGCTCGATCTGGTAGTGCAGGCCGCGCAGCACGCCGCGTCGCGAGCGCGAATGATTGTCCTGCACGAACGCGGCGTCGATGCCGGCCGCCTGCAATGCGCGCCGGTTGTAGCTTTCGAAGAAGAAGCCGCGCTCATCTTCGAACACGCGCGGCTCGATCACGCACACATCGGCGATCGCGGTGGGGGCAACCTTCATCCCGGCAGCGGCCCCTCTTCGAGCAGGCGCAGCAGATAGCGACCGTAGCCGTTCTTCGCCATCGTCGCGGCGAGCTTCTCGAGCTGCCCGGCGTCGATGTAGCGCATGCGGTATGCGATCTCCTCGGGGCAGGCGATCTTCAGCCCCTGCCGGCGCTCGATCGTCTCGATGTACTGCGACGCCTCGAGCAGCGATTCGTGCGTGCCGGTGTCGAGCCACGCCATGCCGCGGCCCATCAACTCGCACGCGAGCTCGCCCCATTCGAGGTAGCGCCGGTTCACGTCGGTGATCTCGAGCTCGCCGCGCGCCGACGGCGCGAGCGACGCGGCGACGTCGAGCACGCGGTTGTCGTAGAAATAGAGGCCCGTCACCGCGTAGCGCGATTTAGGCGCGGCCGGCTTCTCCTCGAGGCTCGTCACGTGGCCGTGCGCATCGAATTCGGCGACGCCGTAACGCTCCGGATCGGCGACCGGATACGCGAAGATCGTCGCGCCCGCGGTTTGCGCGCATGCCCGCTCGAGCTGCGGCTGCAGGTCGTGACCGTAGAAGATGTTGTCGCCCAGCACGAGCGCCGCGGCGTCGCGGCCGACGAACTCGCGGCCGATGACGAATGCCTGCGCGAGGCCGTCGGGCGACGGCTGCACCGCGTACGAGATCGACAGGCCGAAGCGGGCGCCGTCGCCCAGGAGCTGCACGAAGCGCGGCGTGTCGTCGGGCGTCGAGATGAGCAGGATGTCCCGGATGCCGGCGAGCATCAGCGTCGACAGCGGGTAGTAGATCATCGGCTTGTCGTACACCGGCAGCAGCTGCTTCGACACGACCTGCGTGACCGGAAAGAGCCGCGTGCCGGAGCCGCCGGCGAGGATGATGCCCTTGCGCGTCATGGATTCACGCGTATTGGAGCTCGACCCACTGCCGGTACTCCGCGTTCTGCACGCTCGCGAGCCATGCGCCGTTGTCGAGGTACCACTCGATCGTGCGCGCGAGCCCGGTCTCGAACGTGTGCGCGGGCGTCCAGCCGAGCTCGCGGCGAATCTTCGTGGCGTCGATCGCGTAACGGCGGTCGTGGCCGGGCCGGTCGCGGACGAACGTGACGAGGCGCTCGCAGTCGACGTGCGGGCGCCGCTCGCGCACGAGCCGGCAGACCGTGCGCACGACGTCGATGTTCGCGCGTTCCGCGTTGCCGCCGACGTTGTACGTCTCGCCGACGCGTCCGTGCGCGAGTACCGTGCGGATCGCGCTGCAATGATCGCCGACGTACAGCCAGTCGCGCACGTTTCGCCCGTCGCCATACACCGGCAGCGGCTTGCCTGCGAGCGCGTTGACGATCATCAGCGGAATGAGCTTCTCGGGAAACTGCCGCGGGCCGTAGTTGTTCGAGCAGTTGGTGGTGAGCGTCGGCAGCCCGTACGTGTGGTGATACGCCCGTACCAGATGATCCGACGATGCCTTCGATGCCGCATACGGGCTGTTCGGCGCATACGGCGTCGTTTCGCTGAACGCGGAATCGTCGGGGCCGAGCGAGCCGTACACCTCGTCGGTCGACACGTGCAGGAAACGGAACGTTGCGCGCTCGTCGGCGGGCTGTTCGCTCCACCATGCGCGTACGCAATCGAGCAGCGCGAACGTGCCGACGACGTTGGTGTCGATGAACGCAGCCGGGCCGTGGATCGACCGATCGACGTGCGATTCGGCGGCGAAATTGACGACGGCGCGCGGCCGATGGCGCTCGAGCAGCGTGCGCACGAGGTCGGCGTCGCCGATGTCGCCGCGCACGAACACATGGCGTTCGTCGCCGGCAAGCGACGAGAGGCTGCCGAGGTTGCCGGCGTACGTGAGCTTGTCGAGGTTGACCACGGGTTCGTGCTCGCATGCGAACCAGTCGAGCACGAAGTTGGCGCCGATGAATCCGGCGCCGCCGGTGACGAGAATCATGAACGTTGCGCGGCGTCGAAGGGGGCCGAGTTTAGCACCCCGGCTGCGCTGGGGCGCCTGCGTAAAAGTCCAGGTACCAGTCGACGAAGCGGGCGAGGCCGACGTCGAGCGGCGTATGTGGCGCGAACCCGGTCAGCGCCTGCAGCCGGTCGATCGACGCGTACGTCGCCGGCACGTCGCCCGGCTGCATCGGCAGGTCGCGGCGCAGCGCGCGGCGGCCGAGCAGGCGCTCGAGGACGCCGATGAAGCGCTCGAGCTCGACCGCTTCGTGATTGCCGATGTTGTACACGGCGTACGGCGCGCGGTCGGCGTCGCGCGCGGGCGGCCGCGCGAGCACGCGCAGCACGCCTTCGACGATGTCGTCGACGTAGGTGAAGTCGCGCTGCATCCGCCCGGCGTTGAACACGTCGATCGGCCGGCCCTCGACGATCGCCTTCGTGAAGAGCATCGGCGCCTGGTCGGGGCGTCCCCACGGCCCGTAGACGGTGAAGAAGCGCAGGCCCGTCGTCGGCAGACCGTAGAGATGGCTGTAGCTGTGCGCCATCAGCTCGTTCGCCTTCTTCGTCGCCGCGTAGAGGCTCACCGGATGGTCGACCGGCTGCTCCTCCGAGAACGGCAGCACGTGGTTGGCGCCGTACACCGACGACGACGACGCGTAGACGAGATGCTTCACGCCGTGGTGGCGGCAGCCTTCGAGCACGTGGCCGAAGGCGACGAGATTGTTGCGCACGTACGCCTGCGGATGCTTCAGCGAATGCCGCACGCCCGGTTGCGCGGCGAGGTGCACGACGGCGCCGAAGCCGCGTGCGAAGAGCGCGGCGCACGCGCCGCTGTCGGCGAGGTCGACGCGCTCGAAGGCAAACTGCGGCAGCGGACGCAACGTCGCGATGCGCGCTTCCTTGAGCGACACGTCGTAGTACGGATCGAAATTGTCGACGCCCACCACCCGCGTGCCGGCGGCCGCGAGTGCATGCGCGACGTGCATGCCGATGAAACCGGCGGCACCCGTGACGAGCACCGAGGAAAAGGACGCTGTCACCGAACTACCCTCCGCGCTCCGCGCGCTCGAGCGCGCGCAGCTTCGCGTGCTTCAAAAAGCTCGCGAACGCCCCGATCGCGATGTGCGCGAAGCCGGCCGCGCCGTCGAGGAAGCCCAGCTTCAGCACGTAGAAGCGCAGGAAGCGTACGAGCGGCGCAGTCGCCATCGCGAGCGCCGAGCTGCGCTTGCCGCGCGCGTGCAGCGCGTTCGCCTGCAGCGTCGTGTACCGGTTCTGCTTGGCGATGTAGCGTTCGAGCGACTCCGCCGACGTGTGCATCAGGTCGCCGCCGAGACGGCCCACCGGTCCGTCTGCAATCACGTGTTCGTGCACGGGGTCGTCGCTCCAATGCGCGCGGCGCCGGTCGAAGAGCCGCGTCGTCCAGTCGGGATAGCCTTCGCCGTGCGCAAGCCAGCGGCCGAGGAAGCGATTGCGGCGCGCGAGCGCGTAGGCGGCGTGCGGCGGTTCGCCCTGCGTGAACAGCGTGACGATCGATTCGCGCAGCTGGGGCGACAGCCGCTCGTCGGCGTCGAGAGACAGCACCCAGTCGTGCCGCGCCTCGTCGACGGCGAACTGCTTCTGCGCACCGAAGCCGACGAACGCGCGGGTGATGACCCGGGCGCCGGCGTTGCGCGCCGCCTCTACGGTATGATCGCCGCTCCCCGAATCCACGACGAGCGCATCGGCGCAAAACGGCGCCGACATCAGGCACTCGGCGATGTCGGCCGCGGCGTCGCGCGTGATCACGACGAGCGATACGGGCACCGGTCCGCTCATGCAAAGCACGGATCGCCCGCTTGCGGCTGGCGATTCACCGATCCTCACGTCTTTCGAATGCCGCGATTCTACGAGAACGCGCCGAGCGAGCGGGTCGCCTCGATGAAGTCGGTGCTCGTCGTGCGGCCCTCGTCGCTCGGCGACATCGTCTACGCGCTCGCCCTGACCACGGACATTCGCCGCCGCCATCCCCACGCGGTGATCGACTGGGTGAGCGAACCGGGCTTCGCGCCGCTCGTGCGGCTCGCGCCCGCCATCCGCAACGTCATTCCGTTCGGCCTGCGCCGCTGGCGCCGCGCACCGCTCGCTCGCGAGACCTGGCGCGACGTGCGCGCGTTCGCGCAGGACCTTCGTCGCACGCGCTACGACGTCGTGCTCGACTTGCAGGAGCAGGTGAAAGGCGCGTTGATCGCACGCCTTGCGCGCGGCACGCGCCATGGCTTCGATGCGGCAAGCATCCGCGAGCCGCTCGCCACGCTCGGCGACGACGTGCATCATCGCGTGTCGCGCGATCTGCATTTCCTCGCGCGATGCCGCCGGCTCGCCGCGCTGGCCCTCGACCTCGACGCCGGCACGCCACCGCGGTGGCATCTGCAACCGCCGCAACACGCGCCGGCGATGCCGGATCGCCCGTACGCCATGCTGCTGCACGGCACGAGCCGCGACGACAAGCTGTGGCCCGAAGCGCACTGGCGCCGCGTGCAGCAGGCGCTCGCCGGCGCGGGACTCGCAATGGTGCTGCCGTGGGGAAGCGCTGCGGAGGAAGCGCGCAGTCACCGGCTCGCCGACGGGATCGCAGGCGCGGTGGTGCCGCCGTGGCTGTCGCTGCCCGATGCCGCGGCGTTGCTGTCGCATGCGAGGCTGGCGATCGGTGTCGACACCGGTTTCACGCACCTCGCCGCTGCGCTTCGCACGCCGACGATCGCGATCTTCACCGCGACGGAGCCCGGCCGCCACGGCGTCGCGGCGACCGGATCGCACGGCATCGACCTCGGCGATCGCGAAGCGATGCCGCCGCCGGACGTTGTGATCGACGCGATCGGTCGCAGCCTGTGATCGTGCACCGCGCATACACACTGCTGTGGTGGCTCGCGCTGCCGTGGCTGCCGCTGCGCCTGTGGCTGCGCGGCCGGCGCGAGCCCGGCTATCGCGACGCCATCGCCGAACGCTTCGGCCGCTACGACAAGCCGTTCCGCGCGACGGACGTCGTCTGGATCCACGCGGTCTCGCTCGGCGAAACGCGCGCGGCCGTGCCGCTCGTCGAACGCATCGCGCGCGAGCGTGCCGCCACCACGATCCTGCTCACGCACATGACGGCATCGGGGCGCGAGGCGGGCCGCACGCTCTTCGGCGAGCGTGTCGTGCAGGCGTGGCTGCCGTACGACGTTCCGTTCGCCGTCGAGCGCTTTCTGGCGCATTTCCGGCCGCGCGTAGGCCTGCTCATGGAAACCGAGCTGTGGCCGAACATCGTGCACGCCGCAGCCCGTCGCGGCGTGCCGCTCTTCCTCGTCAACGCGCGGCTGTCCGAACGCTCGGCACGGGGCTACGCACGCGTGGCGCCGCTCGCGACACCGTTGTTGCGCGCACTTGCCGGCGTCGCGGCGCAGACGAGCGACGATCGGGCACGCTTCGAAGCGCTCGGCGCACACGACGTCGCGGTGACCGGCAACGTCAAGTTCGACGTCGCCATGCCCGACGCGATGCGCGAGCGCGCACACGCGCTGCGGGCCTGGTACCGCGAGCGCCCGGTGATCGTGCTCGCCTCGACGCGCGACGGCGAAGAGAAGCTGCTCGTCGACGCGCTCGTGCGCGCGCCGCTGCCGGCGCGCACGCTCGTGGTGATCGTGCCGCGCCATCCGCAGCGCTTCGCCGACGTCGCGGCGCTGCTCGAGGCACGCGGCATCGAGTTCGCACGACGCAGCGACATGCGTCCGATGACCGACGACGTCCGCGTCGTGCTCGGCGACTCGATGGGGGAGATGTTCGCGTATTACGCGGCGGCGGACGTCGCGTTCGTCGGCGGCAGCCTGCTGCCGCTCGGCGGCCAGAATCTGATCGAGCCGATCGCAGCCGGCGTGCCGACGCTGATCGGCCCGCATACGTTCAACTTCGCGCAGCCCAGCGAAGCCGCGGTCGCCGCCGGTGCGGCGGTGCGCGTACGCGATGCGGACGAGGTGTTGTCGGTTGCCGGGCGGTTATTGCGCGATGCGGACGAACGCGCGCGGATGCGCCTGCGTGCTTCGAAATTCATCGCCGCGCATCAGGGTGCGGTGGACCGCTTGTGGGCGTGGCTTTTGCCGCAGATCAGCCGCGCAGGCGCCGATTGACGTCCTCGAGGTCCTGCTCGTCGAGCGAGCCGACGGCGGACTTGAGCCGCAGCACGCCGAGCAGGTAGTTGAAGTACGCCTGCGCGAGATCGTGGCGGGCCTGGAACACGTTCTGCTGCGTGTTCAGCACGTCGAGGTTCGTGCGCACGCCCACTTCCTGCCCGGTCTTGTTCGATTCGTACGCCGTCTGCGCCGACACCAGTGCCTGCTCGAACGCCTTGACCGACGCCGCCGCGCTCGCGACGCCGCTGTAGCCCGTCTGCGCGAGGAAGAGCGCGTTGCGCCGCGCGACCTCGAGATTGTGGCGCGCCGCTTCCTGCAGCGCCAGCGCTTCGCGCACCTTCGAGTCCACGAAGCCGCCCTGGTAGAGCGGCATCGCGAGTTGGATGCCGACCGCGGCCTGACGCTGGTTGCCCGAGAAGCCGGTATTGACCGAGCCCGTCGCCGCGTTCGCGTTCACGCTGGCGACCAAGTCGACAGTGGGCAGGCGTGCCGCGCGCTGGCGCTCGATCTCGAGCGTCGCGATGTCGGCGTTGTATTGCGCAATGCGCACCGCGAGGTTGTCGGCGAGCGCGCGGTCGACCCATGCGTCGACCGAATTGGGTGACGGCAGCGTCGGCTCGAAGCCGGGTCCGAGGCGCTTCAGGTCGTGCGGCATGCGCCCGATGATGGCGCGAAGCGCGGTGCGCTGGTTCTCGAGATCGTTGCGCGCGCCGATCTCCTGCGCGACGATCGCGTCGTACTTCGCCTGCGCCTCGTTCGTGTCGGTGATCGTCGCCACGCCCACTTCGAAGTTGCGCTTCGCCTGCGCGAGCTGCTCCGACACCGCCGCCTTCTGACTTTCCGCAAGCTCGATCGTGAACTGCGCGAGCAGCACGTTGAAGTACGCCTGCGCGACGCGGAGGATCAGGTCCTGCTTCGCCGACGTGAGCGTGTAATCGGCCTGCTGCACCTGCTGCACGGCTTCACCGTAGGCAACGGTGTTCGCGTAGCGATACAGCGGCTGCGCCGCCGACACCGTGAGGCCCCCGAAGCCGAAGTTGCGGTCGACCGTGGTGCGCGGCGCGCTGTTGACGTCGGTGCCGAAGTAGTTGGCGTTCACGGTCGCGGACAGCGCAACGTTCGGCAGCAGGCCCGCGCGCGCCTGCGGCACGCGCTCCTGCGTCGCCTCCCAGTTCGCACGTGCCGCCGCCACCGTGGGGTCGCTGCGCTGCGCGTCGCGGTAGATATCCATCAGGTCTTCGCCGCGGGCAGCGGTGGCGACGGCAAGGGCAAGGCATGCGAGTGCGACAGGCGTTCGGCGCATCATGGTCGAAGGGTGGGTTGGGCGCGCAGGATGGGTTTTGCTGGCGCGCGGGCGACGGCGGCGCGACCGCCGTTCAGAATTCGAAGCGCGCAGGGCTCGCCGCGTTCACGAGCGGCGCGATCACGGTTTCGAACAGGTCGGTCGCGACGAACGCGCCCGCCGATTCCGCATGGATGAGGCGTGCGCGCATCGCGGGCTTTTCGCCGACGACGGCGAAGAGGCGCCCGAGCGGCGCGAGTTGTGCGAAGAACGATTCGGGCAGCACCGGCGTCGACGCGGTGAGCACGATCGCGTCGTAGCTGTCGCGGCCGAAGCCGCGTGCACCGTCGCCCACTTCGACGCGCACGTTGGAGAAGCCGTGGCGCGCGAGCTTCGCGCGTGCGTCGGCCGCGGTGGCGGCGTCGATCTCGACGCTCGTCACCTCGCCGACCTTGCTCGCCATCAGCGCCGTCAGATAGCCGCTGCCGGTGCCGATCTCCAGCACGCGATCGGTCGTCTGCAGCATCAGCTCCTGCACGACGCGCGCCTCCATCTTCGGCGTCCACATCCGGAAGCCATTGCCAAGCGGCAGCTCGAGGTCGGCGAACGCCAGCATCCGGTGCGCCTCCGGCACGAAGTCCTCGCGCTTCACCGCGAAGAGCAGGTCGAGCACGCGCGGATCGAGCACGTCCCAGGGACGGATCTGCTGCTCGATCATGTTGAAACGCGCCTGCTCGAAATCGAATCGCGTCATCGTCGCGCGAAGGAACGGGTCGGAGGGGAGCGCCGGCGGCGACGAACGTCGCCGCGCGTGCGGCAAGGATGCGCAAACCGCCGGGGATTATAGCAACGCTCAATCGAGCGTCTGCCGGTAGCGCCACATGGCGACGGCCGAGACGACGAGCAGGAACAGCGCGATCGGCCACAGGTGCGAAACGACATCGGCGCCGCCGTTGCCCTTCAGCAGCACGCCGCGGACGATGCGCAGGAAATGCGTCGCGGGGAAGATCTCGCCCAGCCACTGCGCCCAAACGGGCATGCCGCGGAACGGAAACATGAAGCCCGACAGCAGCATCGTCGGCAGGAAGAAGAAGAACGTCATCTGCATCGCCTGCAGCTGGTTCGACGCGAGCGTCGAGATCGCGTAGCCGAGTGCCAGCAGCGCCGCGATGTACACCATCATGGCAGCGCCGAGGAGCGCCAGGCTGCCGATCATCGGCACGGCGAAGAGATAGCGCGCGGCGAGGAGGATGATCGCCGACTGCGCGAGGCCCACGACGATGTAGGGCGCGATCTTGCCCGCCATCACTTCCGAGCGCATCACAGGGGTCGCGAGCAATCCCTCGTACGTGCCGCGCTCGCGCTCGCGCGTGATCGCGAACGCGGTCATCATCACCATCGTGAGCTGCAGGATCACCGCGAGCAGCCCCGGCACGATGTTGTAGGCGGTGACGCCTTCCGGGTTGAAGCGCCGCTGGATGTCAATCGCGAACGGCGGCGGGTCGCCCGACAGGCGCGCGAGCGGTCCCTGCAGGTCGTGCACGAGCGCGTAGCTGCCCGCGTCGGCGAGCGCGGCGATCGCGTTGCCGGTGGCGGCGGGGTCGGTCGCGTCGGCGGCAACCCGCAGCGTGGGTCGTTCCCCCCGCAGCAATTGCCGCGTGAAACCGGCCGGAAAGACGACGGCGAACTGGACGTCGCCGCGCGCGAGCAGGGCGTCGGCGGCGAGCGCGTCCGCAGGCGCTGCCACCGGCGCGAAATAGCGCGTGTTCACGAGCGCGCTCGCGATGCTGCGCGTGAGATCCGTACGGTCGTAATCGACGATCACGGTCGGCAGCCGCTTCGGATCGCTGTTGATCGCGAAGCCGAACAGCAGTACCTGCGCGATCGGAATGGCGACGATCATCGCGAACGTGAGCCGGTCGCGGCGCATCTGCACGAACTCCTTGAGCGCGATCGCGTAGGCGCGCGCGAACGAAAAGCGCGTGCCTGCGCTGCGTTCAGGCCGCACGCTCGGGCACCTCCGACATGAGTTCGACGAACACGTCCTCGAGCGAAGTCGCGCCGCGCTCGACGTGGAACTGCGGCCGCGCGCGCACCGGCGCCAGCGCACGTTCGAGCGCCTTCGCATCGTGGCCGGAGATGCGCAGCGCGAGCCCGAACGCGATCACGCTGTCGACGCCCGGCGCTTCGCGCAACTCGCGCGCGAGTGCGGCGAGCATGCGCTCGTCGCCGCCCTGCGCGAGCGCGACGATGAACGTGGTGAGCCCCGAATGCGCGATCACCTCGTCGGGCGTGCCCTCGACGAGCAGCTTGCCGGCGCTGATGTACGCGAGCCGATGGCAGCGCTCGGCCTCGTCCATGTAGTGCGTGCTCACGAGCACCGTCATGCCTTCGGCGGCAAGCGCGTGGATCTCGTCCCAGAAATCGCGGCGTGCCTTCGGGTCGACGCCCGCCGTGGGCTCGTCGAGCAGCAGGAGCTTCGGCGAATGCAGCAGACACGCGGCCAGCGCCAGGCGCTGTTTCCAGCCGCCCGAGAGCGTGCCCGCAAGCTGGTTGCGCCGATCGGTGAGCCCGAGCCGCGCGAGCGTCGCGCCGACGACGCGTTCGCGGTCGCGCATCCGGTACATGCGGGCGACGAAATCGAGGTTCTCGGCGATCGTCAGGTCCTCGTAGAGGCTGAAGCGCTGCGTCATGTAGCCGACCTCGCGCTTGATCGCCTCCGCTTGCGTGCGCAGGTCGTAGCCGAGGCACGTGCCCTCGCCTTCGTCGGGCGTGAGCAGCCCGCACAGCATGCGGATCGTCGTCGTCTTGCCGCTGCCGTTCGGGCCGAGGAAACCGAAGATCAGCCCGCGCGCGACGCGGATCGACACGTGATCGACGACGACGCGATGGCCGTAGCGCTTGGTGAGGCCGCGGACGTCGATCGCAAATGGCTCCCTCGCCCCCGCGAGGGGGAGAGGGCCGGGGTGAGGCGGACGCTCGCCCGCGCTCACTTGTTCGCGAGCATCACGTCCACCGGCAACCCCGGATGCAGCGCGGCGCTCGGCGCGCGTGGCCACGCCTCGACGAGAAACACGAGGTTCGCCCGATTCTGCAGGCTGTAGATGACCGGCGGCGTGAACTCCGCCTGCGGCGCGATGAAGCGGATCGCCGCGTCGATCGGTTTGCCGCATCCGTCGCAGCGCACGCTCACCGTATCGCCGATGCGAAGCGTCCCCACGATCGGTTCGGGCACGTAGAAGCGAACCTTGACGTTGGCGGGCGGCAGCAGCGAGACCACGGGCTGGCCTGCCGCCACGAACTCGCCGGGCCGATACAGCGTGTCGACGACGAGGCCCGAGGCCGGCGCCGCTTGCGTCTTCTGCTCGACGCGCCATTGCGCCTGCGCCAGCGCATCGGTGGCCGCCTTCGCTTCCGCGCGCGCGGCCGCGATCTGGTCGCTCCGCGCCGGCAGGTTGGCGATCCGCACCTGCTCGGTCAACTCCGCCACCCGCGCGCTGTCGCGATCGCGCGCCGCTTTCGCCTGGTCGAGCTGCTGCGGCGGCAGGAACTTCTCGGCGACGAGCTTCTGCGTGCGCGCGAGATCGGCCGCGCTCTGCGTGAGCGCCGCTTGCGCCTGCGCGAGCTGCGCCTTCGCCGCGGCAATTTCGGGCGGACGCCGGCCCTTCTCGAGGTCGGCGAGCGACGCCCGGGCCTGCGTCACGCGGGCCTGCGCTTCCGCGACCGCCGCCTGCTCCTGGTCGCTTTCCAGCGTGAAGAGCGGCGCGTCCTTCTGCACGATGGCGCCGCGCTCGGCGGCCAACGTCGCGAGCGTGCCCGCGAGCGGCGAGGCCACGCGCACGAACTCGCCTTCGGCGTAGCCGGGGTAGCCGGCGGGTTGCGTGGGCTGGCATCCTGCGAGCAGGGCGAGGCCGGCGAGCACGAGCACGCGGGCACCCGACCGCGCGTTCATCGTCGGCGCTCCATGCGCCGATCATAGCGAACGGACGTCGGGGTCAGAGCCATCCATCGAAGGCATCGTTCGCGCGCGACGATTTGCTTCGACCCCGAAGTCAGTCGTCCCCGGCGGCTGTCACGGCGGCGTGACGGGTGGCGCGGCGGCGACCGCGCCGCTCGGACCAGGCCGCGAGGTACGCATAGATCACCGGCACGACGACGAGCGTCAGGAGCGTCGACGTGATCACGCCGCCGATGATTGCGCGTCCCATCGGCGCCTGCTGCTCGCCGCCCTCGCCCAAGCCGAGCGCGAGCGGCAGCATGCCGCCGATCATCGCCGCGGTCGTCATCAGGATCGGCCGCAGCCGCACCTGACCCGCTTGGCGCAGCGCGTCGACGACGCTCGCGCCGCCCTTGCACGCGCGGTTCGCGAAGTCGACGAGCAGGATCGCGTTCTTGGTCACGAGGCCCATGAGCATCACGAAGCCGATGATCGAGAAGATGTTGAGCGTGGTGCCGGTGAGCAGCAGGGCTGCGAACACGCCGATCAGCGAGAACGGCAGCGACGCCATGATGGCGACCGGCTGCGTGAAGCTCGCGAACTGCGACGCGAGGATCAGGTAGATGAACACGATCGCGAGCGCGAGCGCCGCGACGGCCGACTGAAACGACTCCTGCATGTCCTGCTGCTGGCCCGCGGCGGCGAGGCTGTACCCCGGCGGTAGCGCCATCGATTCCGCGATCCTGCGCACGTCGTTGCCGACGTCGCCCGCCGGCCGCCCTTCGACGTTCGCGTAGATGCCGATGCGCCGCTGCAGGTCCTGCCGCTTGATCATCTGCGGGCTCGTCGATTCGACGAGCTCGGCGACCTGGCGCAGCGGCACCATCCGCATCTGTCCGTCGGGCCCGCGGCGGTTGGTCGCGAGGTACACGTTGCCGAGATCGGACGCGAGCTCGCGCCGGCGCTTCGACAGCTGCACGTTCACTTCGTAGTTCTGGCCGTCCGGGCCCTGCCAGTAACTGATCGTGTCGCCGGCGACGAGCGGGCGGATCGTGTCGCCGACCTGCTGCACGGTGATGCCGAGGTCGGCGGCCTGCGCGTTGTTGAGGCGGATCGACAGTGCGGGATTGGCCGCCTTGTCCGACGTCTCGAGGTCGGTGATGCCCGGCACCTTCGCGACCTTCGCCGCGAACTCCTGCGCGAGCTTCGACAGCGTGTCGGCGTCGGGACCGAGCAGGTTGAACCAGATCGGAAAGTCGAAGCCGATCGCGAGCTGGATGCCGGGAACGGGTTTGAGCGCCGCGCGGATTGCGCGCTCGAGCTCCTTCTGCGAGCGTGCGCGATCGGGCTGCGGGACGAGCTTCAGGTTGATGCGCGCGTAGTTGCGCCCGTCCTCGGTGCCCACCGTCGTCATCGTCAGCGCGACTTCCGGAAAGCGCGCGAGCACCTGCTCCGCCTCGTGCACCTTGGCGTTCGAATACTCGAGGCTCGACCCGACCGGCGTGTTGAGGCGAAGCGAGATGTACGACTGGTCGACGTCGGGCATGAACTCGGTGCCGACGAGCGGCACGACGAAGAAGCTCGACACGAACGTGCCGAGCGCGATCGCGAGCACCGACTTGCGATGCGACAACGCCCAGTCGAGGATCGCCGCATAGAGGCGATGCAGCGCGTCGACGCCCCCTTCGACGCGATCCATCGCCTTGCCGAGCCACGGCATCCACTTGAAGCGCGTCGCCGCGGGATCGGGCCACACCGATGAGAGCATCGGGTCGAGCGTGAAGCTCACGAACAGCGACACGAGCACGGCCACGGCGACCGTCACGCCGAACTGGAAGAAGAAGCGGCCGATCAGGCCCTGCATGAACGCGATGGGCACGAACACGGCGACGATCGCGAACGTCGTCGCCATCACGGCGAGGCCGATCTCCTGCGTGCCTTCGCGCGCCGCCTGCACGTGGCTCTTGCCCATGCCGAGGTGGCGCACGATGTTCTCGCGCACGACGATCGCGTCGTCGATCAGAAGGCCGATCGTCAGCGACAGCGCCATCAGCGTCAGGAAGTTGAGCGTGAAGCCGAACGCGTGCAGCGCGATGAACGTCGCGACCACCGCGAGGGGCAGCGTGAGGCCGGTGATGATCGTGCTGCGCCAGCTGTGAAGGAAAAAGAACACGATCAGCACGGTGAGCAACGCCCCTTCGACGATCGTGCTCTTCACGCGGTTGACCGCCTTCTCGACCTGGTCGGCCCGCGAATACGCGACGCGCACCTCGACGTCGGACGGCAGCCGCTTCTTCAACTCGTCGACGGCCGTCTTGATGTTGCGGCCGGTGTCGACGATGTTCGCGTCCTGCGCCTTCTGGATGTCGAGCATGATCGCGGCGTGCCCGTTCACCCGGGAAATCGAGTCGGGCTCCTTCTCGCCGTCGATCACGTCGGCGACCTGCGCGAGGTACACCGGGCCGCCGCCCTGCTGCGCGACGATGATGCGGCCGAAATCGGCGGGATCCTTGATCCTGCCTTCGACGCGCACGATCGAGTCGCTCGCGCCGCGGGTGATTCGCCCCGCCGGCACGTCCTGGTTCGCCTCGCGGATCGCGTTGACGACCTGGTCGATCGACAGCGAGAGCGCGGCAAGCGCCTGCGGCCGGATCTGGATCAGGATCTGTCGCGTCATGCGGCCGTTGACGTCGATGCGCGCGACACCCGGCTGGTGTTCGAGCGCCTTGACGATCGTCTGGTCGGTGAGCGACGTCAGCTCGCGCAGCGGCGTCGTCTGCGACATGACGGCGAGCGACGCGACCGGCTGGCTGTTCTCGTTCTCGACGCGCATCACCAGCGGATCCTTGACATCGCGGGGGAACGTCGGGCGAATGAGCGCGATGCGGTCGCGCACGTCCTGCACGGCGGTCGCGACGTCGGTCAACAGGCGAAACTCGGCCACGACGTCGCTCCTTCCTTCGCGCGTCGTCGAGTAGATGCGCTTCACCCCCGACACCTGGTTCACCGCGTACTCGATGGGCTTGGTGACGTCGGTCTCGACGACTTCCGGCGACGCGCCCGGGTAGCGCGTCTGCACGAACACGAACGGCAGCGCCGTGTCGGGCATCTGCTCGATCGAGAGGCTGCGGTACGAGAAGATGCCGAGCACGGTGATCGCGACCATCACCATCGTCGCGAAGACGGGGTTGTCGATCGAGGTCTTGGTGATCCACATGGGGTGGGGAAATCCGGGTCAGAGATGCATTTCCGCCCGCAGCGGGAACATTAAGGAGGCAGCCATCGGAAATGCATCTCTGACCCGCATTTCAGCCTTCGCCGCCCGCTTTCGCGCGCGTCGCGTTCTGTGACGACGGCGTCGCCTGCACGAGCGCTGGGGCGCCGTCCTTCAGGTTGTCGAAGCGCGCGGCGAGCACCGGCACGTCGCCGAGCGGCGTGCGGACTTCGACGCGACCACTCGTGTCGTCGCGCTTTCCGGTGACGACGATGCGCTTGGCGAGCTTGCCGTCGGCGATCGTCCACACGTACGACTGCCCGGCTTCGCTCTGCACGGCGGCGAGCGGCAACGTCGGCAGCGGGGCGCTCGCCGCGAGCGCGACGCGGCCGGTCGCGAACATGCCGCTGCGCAACGCCGCATCGGGATTGGGCAGCGAGACGTAGACGATGATCGCCCGGCTGCCGGGTTCGGTGGCCGGGTTGATGCGATCGATGCGCCCCTTGAAGCGACGCTCGCCGAAGCCGTCGACGTCGAGCTCGACCGGCATGCCGGCGGCAAGTCCGGGCACGTCCTGCGCCGGCACGACCGCCTGCACCTCGAGATCGGAGAGGTCGACGATCGTGACGATCGCCGATTCGATCGCCACCTTTTCGCCGCTTTGCACGTGACGCTTCGCGACGATGCCCGACAGTGGCGCGACCACGTCCGCATCGGCGAGCGCGTTCTTCGCGACCTGCACCTGCGCCTCGGCCGACTTCAGGTTGCCGCGCGCGACGTTGTACGTCGATTCGGTACCGTCGAACGCGTTCTGCGAAATGAACTTGTCGTTCAGCAGCCGCAGGTTCATCGCGCGCGTCTTCTCGGCGAGCGCCAATTGCGCGCGCGCGCTTTCGACCGCGCCCTGCCGGTCGACGAGCCGCGCCTCGAGGTCGGGCGACTTGATGCGCGCGAGGCGCTGCCCGGCGCGCACGGATTCGCCCTCGCGCACGGCGAGGCCCTCGATGTCGCCGGCGACCTTCGCCTTGACGACGGCTTGGCGCACCGCCTGCAGCGTACCCGACACGGCGAGCCAGCGATCGAGCGGGCGGCGCTCGACGTAGGCGACGTCGGTCGCGACGAACTGCAGCGCGACGGGCGCGTCCTTCGGCCGGTCCGCGTCGTGCTTCGCTGCGCGCACGGCGACCGCGCCGGCGATGCCGCCGGCGAGCGCGAGTGTGACGACGGAGACGACGACGCGGAATTTGCGGTTGCTCATTCGATGTGCTCCCTCGAGGGCACGTGTTGCGCGCCCCGGCCGGACACGCGATGCGCACGGATCGCGTGCAGGCATCGCCGGTTTCGCGTTGGATGCGGCAACGCGCGCAGCCGGATTCAGCCGGACGCACCGAAACGTCGCAACCGCGCCGCGACGAAATGCGCCAAGCGGCGACGAACCGCGCGAAACTGAGCTTATGTTCCGCCACCTGCGGCTTCGCCGCTGCGCTGCCCACCGAGGCGGCGCGATGTGCGCTTGGGGCGGCCCCGCGCGCGCATTGTCGCCGAATCGAGCGCGATTGACACCCGATTCGAGCGCGACCCATAATGCCGCGCCCTTTTTCCTCCCTCCGGAGAACTCCAGATGCGCCCAATTCATACGATCGGCCTGACGGTCGTCGCCGCGGCGATCGTCAGCCTTTATGGCTGTGGCAAGGAAGAACCCAAGCAGGCGGCTGCGCCCAGGACGGAAACGGCGGCAGCGGCGCCCGCCGCGGCGCCCGCCGCAGAGACGATCACCGTCAAGATCGGCTCGGCCGGCCCGCTCACCGGCGAGATCGCACACCTCGGCAAGGACAACGACAACGGCGTGCGTCTCGCGATCGATCAGGCCAACGAGAAGAAGATCAAGCTCGGCGGCAAGACGGTGACGTTCGAGGTGCTGTCCGAGGATGACCAGGCCGATCCGAAGCTCGGGCCGACGATCGCCCAGAAGCTGGCCGACGCGAAGGCGGCGGGCGTGGTCGGCCACCTGAATTCGGGCGTCACGATCCCGGCGTCGGCCGTTTACAACCAGGCGGGCATCCCGATGATCTCGGGCTCGGCGACGAACCCCAAGTTGACCGAGCAGGGCTTCAAGGACATCTTCCGCATCGTGGGCCGCGACGACCAGCAGGGACCGGCCGTCGCGCAATACCTCGAGTCGATGAAGATCAAGAAGGTCGCGATCGCCGACGACGCTACCGCGTACGGCGAAGGCCTCGCGAACGAAGTCGAGAAGACGCTGAAGGCCGCGGGCGTCAACGTCGTCGCGCGCGAGAAGACGAACGACAAGGCCACGGACTTCAAGGCGATCCTCACCAAGATCAAGGGCCGCAATCCCGACGCCGTGTTCTACGGCGGCATGGACGCGACCGGCGGTCCGATGCTGAAGCAGGCGCGCGAACTGGGCATCAAGGCGGTGTTCAGCTTCGGCGACGGCGCGTGCACCGACACGATGAAGAAGCTCGCCGGCGACAAGAATGCGGAAGGCTTCATCTGCTCGCAAGCCGGCCTGCCCGTCGTGGCGGCCTCGAAGGGATTCCTCGACGCGTACAAGGCGAAGTACAAGGTCGATCCGATCATCTACGCGCCGTTCACGTACGATGCGGCGAACCTGCTGATCGCCGCGATGCAGAAGGCCGATTCGCCGGATCCCGCCAAGTACCTGCCGGACCTGCAGAAGATCAGCTACGACGGCGCGACCGGCCACATCGAGTTCGACGACAAGGGCGATCGCAAGCTGGCTGAAATCACGATCTTCACGATGAAGGACGGCAAGCTCGACCCGATCGCCGTGGTCAAGGGTGGCAAGAGCGTGGCGTTCGCCGACTTCATGAAAGCGGCCGACGCGGGGACGCCGTCAGCGTCGACGACGGCGCCGGCGAAGGCCGACGAAGCGAAGAAGTAAGGTCCTCGTACCGTCCGATACGGCGCCTCGCTTCCGCGGGGCGCCGTTTTCACATCGGCACCGTACCGGCGCGTCGGGTTTCGGGCCCCCTTGCCCTGCGCGGCCGATTCCGCCGACAATCCGGCAGCCGTTTACGTCTCTCCCCGTGGACACGTTTCTCCAGCAACTCGTCAATGGCGTCACGCTCGGCAGCGTGTACGCGATCGTCGCGCTGGGCTACACCATGGTCTACGGCATCATCCAGCTCATCAATTTCGCGCACGGCGAGGTGGTGATGCTCGGCGCGATGGTCGCCTATTCGGTGATCGTCGCCCTGGCGGGCGCCGGCGGCGCGCTGCCGCCGCTCGCGATTCTCGCGATCGCCACGCTCACCGCGATTCCCGTGTGCATGGTCGTGGGCTACCTGCTCGAGCGCGTCGCGTACCGGCCGCTACGCCGCGCGCCGCGCCTCGCGCCGCTCATCACCGCGATCGGGCTCTCGATCGTGCTGCAGAACATCGCGCTCATCATCTGGACGCGCAACCCTCTGCCGTACCCGCAGGTGATCGCGACCGTGCCCTACCGCCTCACCGCGACGCCCGACGGCGCCACGATCACCAACGTGCAGATCGGCATCATCGGCCTGTCGATCGTGATGATGGCGGGACTGCTGTTGCTCGTGTATCGCACGCGCTTCGGCGTCGCGATGCGCGCCGTCGCACAGAACCCGCAGGTCGCCGGGTTGATGGGCATCGACATCAACCGGATCATCTCGGCGACGTTCGCGCTCGGCGCCGCCCTCGCCGCAGTCGCCGGCGTGATGGACGCGAGCTACTACGGCGTCGCGCACTACCAGATGGGCTTCCTGCTCGGATTGAAAGCGTTCTCCGCCGCGGTGCTGGGCGGCATCGGCAACCTGGCCGGTGCGATGCTCGGCGGTCTCCTGATGGGCATGATCGAGGCACTCGGCGCAGGCTACGTGGGCGAACTCACGAACCTGTGCCACCTGTCCGGCTGGTCCGACGCGCTCGCGCAGCGCTGCGTGAACGATCCGCACCTCGAGCTCTTCGGCTCCAACTACCAGGACGTGTTCGCGTTCGTCGTGCTGATCCTCGTGCTGGTCTTCCGGCCGTCGGGGTTGCTGGGCGAGCGCGTGTCGGATCGCGCGTGATGAACCACTCGGCGCCCGGCATGAAGACGAGCGTCGCCGCGCCACTGGCCCAGCCGCTGCCCGGCGTGCGCCGCCCGGCGACCGCGTGGATCGGCATCGTGCTCCTCGCCGTGGCGCTCGCAGTGCTGCCGTTCGTGCTCACCGGCATCGGCACGGCCTGGGTGCGCATCACCAACCTCGCGATCCTCTACTGCTTCCTGGCGCTCGGGCTCAACATCGTCGTCGGATTCGCGGGCCTGCTCGACCTGGGCTACATCGCGTTCTACGGCGTGGGCGCCTACACGTACGCGCTGCTCGCGAGCCCGCACTTCGGCCTGCACCTGCCGTTCTGGATCATCCTCCCCATCGGCGCGCTGATCGCGTGCCTGTTCGGCGTGCTGCTCGGCGCGCCAACGCTGAAGCTGCGCGGCGACTACCTCGCGATCGTGACCCTCGGCTTCGGCGAGATCGTCCGCATCTTCCTCAACAACCTGTCGCGGCCGTTCAACCTCACCAACGGCGCCCAGGGCATCACGCTGATCGATCCGTTCAGGATCGACGGCTTCACCTTCGGCAAGCCGCACACGATCGGATCGCTCGTCGTCTCGACGCCGGTCAACTACTACTACTTCCTGCTGATCGTGCTCGTCGCGGTGATCGTGCTGAACCTGCGGCTGCAGAACTCGCGCGTCGGCCGCGCCTGGGAGGCGATCCGCGAAGACGAGATCGCGGCGCGCGCGATGGGCATCAACACGCGCAACATGAAGCTCCTCGCGTTCGCGATGGGGGCGTCGTTCGGCGGCATCGCGGGCGGCATGTTCTCGGCGATGCAGCAGTTCATCAGCCCCGAGAGCTTCGTGCTCGTCGAGTCGATCATGGTGCTGTCGATGGTGGTGCTGGGCGGCATGGGCAACGTGTTCGGCGTGATCGTCGGCGCGCTGCTGCTGTCGTACGTGCCCGAGGTCCTCCGCTACACGGTGGGCCCCGCGCAGATGGCGCTCTTCGGCCGCACGCTGATCGATCCCGAGGTGATCCGCATGCTGATGTTCGGCCTCGCACTCGTGCTGATGATGCTGTTCCGCCCCGCCGGCATCCTGCCGTCGGCCGTGCGCAAGCGCGAATTCGAGACCGCGCGCCGGCCCGGCAACGGCCAGGGGACACCATGACGGGCGAGGTGCGGCCCGTGCTGCTCGACGCGCAGGGCATCACCAAGCGGTTCGGCGGCGTGCACGCGCTCTCGGACGTCGACTTCCAGATTCGCCGCGGCGAGATCTACGGGCTGATCGGCCCGAACGGCGCGGGCAAGACGTCGCTTTTCAACGTGCTGACCGGTATCTATCCGGCCGACGGCGGCCGCTTCGTGTTCGACGATCGGCCGCTGATCGGCCTCAAGCCCAACGAGGTCGCCGAGCACGGCGTCGCGCGCACGTTCCAGAACATCCGCCTGTTCGCCAATCTGTCGGCGCTCGAGAACGTGATGATCGGCCGCCACGTGCGCACGCGCGCCGGCGTGTTCGGCGCGATTCTGCGCGACCGGCGCACGATGGACGAAGAGCGTGCGATCGAGAAGGACGCGTACGAGCTGCTGGCGTTCGTGGGCGTTCACCGCCGCGCGAACGACCTCGCCAAGCATCTCGCGTATGGCGATCAGCGCCGGCTCGAGATCGCGCGCGCACTCGCGACAGAGCCCAAGCTCCTCGCGCTCGACGAGCCGGCGGCGGGGATGAACGCCACCGAGACAGCGGGGCTCAAAAGCCTGCTCGAGCAGATTCGTGCCAGGGGCGTGACGATCCTGCTGATCGAGCACGACATGAAGCTCGTGATGAGCGTGTGCGACCGCGTGCTCGTGCTCGATTACGGCAAGAAGATCGCCGAAGGTCCGGCGGCCGAGGTCCAGCGCAACGAGAAGGTGATCGCCGCGTACCTCGGTGGCGGCGTCGAGCTCGCGGTGCGACGGCGAACAAGCCCCGAAGTGCGAAGCGCCGTCCAATGACCGGCATCCTGCTCGCGCTTCGCAACGTCGCGATCTCCTATGGCGGCATTCGCGCCGTCAAGGGCATCGACCTCGAGGTTGCGCGCGGCGAGCTCGTGTGCCTGATCGGCACCAACGGGGCCGGCAAGACGACCACGCTGAAGGGCATCTGCGGCCTGCTGCCGCTCACGACGGGGACGATCGAGTACGACGGCGCGGACGTCACGGGCCGGCCGGCGTTCGAGCTCGTGCGCAAGGGGCTCGCGCTCGTGCCCGAAGGGCGCGGGATGTTCGGCGCGCTGACCATCGACGAAAACCTGACGATGGGCGCGTACGCGCGGCGCGACCGGCCGGTGATCGCGCAGGACGTCGAGCGCGTGTTCGCGCTGTTCCCGCGATTGAAGGAACGGCGCAAGCAGACGGCCGGCACGCTGTCGGGCGGCGAGCAGCAGATGCTCGCGATCGCGCGCGCGATGATGTCGCGGCCGCGCATGCTGCTTCTCGACGAGCCGTCGATGGGGCTCGCGCCGCTGATGGTGCAGAAGGTGTTCGAGACGATCCTCGACGTCGCGCAGGAAGGTGTCACCATCCTGCTCGTCGAGCAGAACGCGAAGCTCGCGCTCGATGTCGCCGATCGCGGGTACGTGATGGAGTCGGGCGAGGTTACACTCGCAGGCAAGGCGTCGTCGCTGCTTCACGACCCGAAGGTGCGCGCGGCGTACCTCGGCGAAGCGGCCTGACGCCGACGAACCATTCCTTTACGGTGACGCGCATGAGCCCGACGGGCCGCCCCGAGGGCGAATGGGCCGCGCAGCGCGCAGCGCGAAGCGTAGCCAAATCGCCCGACGGGCCGCCCCGAGGGCGAATGGGCCGCGCAGCGCGGAGCGTAGACAAATTTCCGATTTTCCCTCGCCTTCGTCCGCGGACGGCGCCCGCCCGCCGCGTCGCCTGATCCGGTCCGTCGCAAACCAGCGCGCGTTCGCCTGGTACGCCGACGCGATGCGGCTGTGGAAGCGCGCGCCCATGACGTTCTGCGCGATGGCGCTGGCGATCCTCGCGGGCAACGTGCTGCTGCCGCTCGTGCCGCTCGTCGGTGTCGCGATCGCGCAGCTCGTGCTGCCGCTCGTCGAATGCGGGCTTCTGTACGCGAGCCTGGCTGCGGATCGCGGCGATCGCCCGCGGCTCGGGCAACTCGTTGCATTCGTCGGCGCCCCCGCACGCGCGCAGGCGGCGGTGGTCGCAGCGGCGCTGATCGTGTTCGTCGCCGAGGCGTTCATCGCCAACGTCGCCGGTGGCTACAACATGCTGATGCCCGAGAGCAGCACCGAAGGCATTTCCGGCACGACGCTCGTCGTCGCGTACGCGAGTGGCATCCTCGTCTCGCTGCCGGTGACGTTCGTGCCGTTCGCCGCGCTCTTCGACGGCGAAAGCTTCCGCACGGCATTCGCGCAAAGCGGCGCCGCGTTCGCGCGGAACCTGACGCCGCTCGTGCTCTACGGCGCGCTGTCGTTCGGGCTCGTGATGGTCGGGCTCGTGACCAACGGGATCGGTCTCCTGCTCGCGCTGCCGTGGTCGGCCGCGGCATCGTACGCGGCGTGGAAGGACATCTTCGGCGTCGCGTAGAGCGAACGCAGGGTCACACCCCTACTTTTCGCCGAACGGCGATTTGGCGGCTGTCGCTGCGGAAAAGTGGTATCCGACCCTACTTTCGCGCTGTCGGCGCAGTCCTACAGGAATGTGATCGTCCGTCCGCTTCGGGGCACCGGGGGCCGCCGCTACGATGATGCGACCCTTCCTGTTTCCACCCCAGCGGGGATTCGCGGCCATGCCCCTCGACCACGCCATCGGCTCCATCGGAACGTCAAACGGTCGCACCGAGCGGCGGCGCGGCGACGACACCCGGAGCCGGTTGCTCGATGCGGTGGAGGGCTTGATCGCAGACCACGGCTTCAAGCCGCTCACGCATCGCACGATCGCGTCGCGCGCCGAAGCGCACGTCGCGCTCCTCAACTACCATTTCGGCAGCAAGGAGCAATTGATCGAGGAGGCGCTCGCCCGCCGCGCCGGGCAACTGCTCGCGATGCAGCACGAGGCGCTGGCGGCGCTGCGCGAACGCGGCGACTGGGACGTCGACGACGTGCTGTGGGCGTACGGCCGGCCGTTCGTCACGCTCGAATCGGACGCCGCCTCGCCGTGGCGCAACTACCTGTGCCTCGTCGCGCGGCTCGCCGGCCACGACCCGACGGACACGATCATGATGCGCCATTTCGGCAGCGTCTACCGCGAATGCCTCGCGGCGCTGCGCCACGCGCTCCCCACCGTCGACGAAGCTTCGCTGCAGGCAGGCTTTCGCAACTGCCGCCTTCTGCTCGAGCACGACGCGCTCGGCCGCTGCAAGGCAGGCGGCAATGCGCCGCCGGTGACGCCGAGCGCCGAGGAATTGGTTGCCTTTCTTGCCGGCGGCATGCGGGCACTCGCGAACGTGCCGAATCAACCGACGCAGCGCGAGGAAACCGCGCACTGACGAAAAGCACGAAAAGTAGGGTCAGATCCACTTTCCGGACGGAAAGTGGGTCTGACCCTACTTTTCGCTGGACCTATCGTTGCGTCGGGCGAACCAGGAATCCGGACAGCGTCGCATCGGACGCCGCACGGGTCACGACGATGCGATCGACGTCGGACGCGGGCGGCCCCCGCCGGCAGCGCTCGACGAACGCGTCGCAGCGTTCGCGCCGTCCCTGCACGTGCGCCTCGACGCTGCCGTCGCGGCGATTGCGCACCCAGCCGGTAACGCCGCCCGCCGCCGCTTCGCGGCACGCGAAATCGCGATAGCCGACGCCCTGCACGCGCCCGCTGATCTCCACGCGGATGGTCCGCGTCGCCGCGCTGGTCCAGCGTTCGTACATCAGCAGCGCCGACACGCTCTTCGCGTCGGTCAATCGACCGTCGTCCACTGCAGTGCCGAGTTCGGCGAGCGACATCCGATGTACTTCCAGGAACTCGCCTTCGTCGAGCTTCGCGCCGACGTGCGCGAGGCCGTGCGCCGCATAGATGCCGATCGTTTCCGTCGAATACGAAATCACCGGATGCACGACGCCGAGATGAATCCACACCTGCGCGGCGTAGCCCACCTCCTCGATCAGCTCGCGCACGCCGGTCGCGAGCGCATCCTCGCCGGGATCGAGCTTGCCCGCGGGAAATTCGAGGAAGCTGCGATCGTGCGGATAGCGGAACTGCCGCTCGACAACGAGTCGCCCGTCGTCGAGCCGCGGCACGACGAGCACCGCGCCGGGATGAACGATGTACTCGCGCACCGCTTCGCTGCCGTCGGGCATGCGTGCACGATCGCGGCGCACGTCGAGGAGCGCGCCGCGATACACCTGCTCGCCGCCGATGCGCGCTTCCGCGAGCGAATCGGCCGCACGATCACCGCGCGGTCGCGGGTCGTCGCTCACGCGATCCAGTCACGCACCGGCAGGAAGTCGGTATAGAGCGCGGCTTCCGGGCTGCCGGGCTCGGGCGCCCAGTCGTAACGCCAGCGTGCGAGCGGCGGCATCGACAGGAGAATCGCCTCGGTGCGTCCCTTCGACTGCAGCCCGAACAGCGTGCCGCGGTCCCATACGAGGTTGAACTCGACGTAGCGGCCGCGCCGGTACGCCTGGAAATCGCGCTCGCGCTCGCCGTACGGCATCGGCACCCGGCGCGCGAGGATCGGCCCGTACGCCTCGAGGAAATGGTCGCCGACGCTGCGCGTCATCGCGAATGCGCGCGCGAAGCCGCCGTCGTTGAAATCGTCGAAGAAGATGCCGCCTACACCACGCGCCTCGTCGCGATGGCGCAGGTAGAAGTAGGCGTCGCACGCGCGCTTCATTCGCGGGTAGAGCTCGGCGCCGAACGGCGCGAGCGCGTCGCGACAGGTTTCATGGAAATGCCGAACGTCGTCGACGAAGCCGTAGATCGGCGTCAGGTCCATGCCGCCGCCGAACCACCACGCCGCCGCGACGTCGCCCGCATGCGCACGCGCGCAGAAGTGCCGCACGTTGAGATGCACGATCGGCGCGTACGGATTGCGCGGATGCAACACCAGCGACACGCCGAGCGCTTCCCATGCCCGGCCGGCGAGGTGCGGGCGATGCGCGGTCGCCGACGCCGGCAGCGATGCGCCCGACACGCGCGAGTACAGCACGCCGGCGCGCTCGAACACGTCGCCGTCCTCGATCGACATCGAGATGCCGCCACCGCCTTCGGCGCGTTGCCAGTCATCGCGCCGAAATGCCCGCGCGCCGTGCGCGGCGAGGCCGTCGACGATCGACTGCTGCAGGCCGCGCATGTAGCGGTCGACGGCGGCGACGTCCGGCGTGTCGGCGCCGGCCGCGGCTTCGCTTCGCAACGCCGCGCGCGAAACGGCGCTGCCGGTCACGAAGCGCCTCCGCGCCTGGCGAGCGCACGGTGGCCGATGTCGCTTCGGTATTGCATGCCGTCGTAGCGGATCGACGCGATCGCCGCGTACGCGGCGCGCTGCGCCTGCCGCAGCGATTCGCCGAGCGCGGTCACGCCGAGCACGCGCCCGCCGGCGACCTTCACGCCTTCCGCGTCCTTCGCCGTGCCCGCATGGAATACGGTCACGTCGGGATGCGTGTCACGGTTGACGCGCTCGAGGCCCTCGATCGCGTCGCCGCGGCGCGGCGCTTCCGGATAACCGGCCGCCGCGAGCACGACGGTCATCGCCGAGCGGCGATCCCACTCCGCGTCGACGCGATCGAGCGTGCCGGCGAGCGCGTGCTCGATCAGCACGACGAGGTCGGAGCGAAGCCGCACCATGATCGGTTGCGTTTCCGGATCGCCGAGGCGGCAGTTGAACTCCAGCACGCGCAACGCACCGGTGGCATCGATCATCACGCCGGCATACAGGAAGCCCCGGTACGGCGTCCCTTCCTCGGCCATGCCTTCGATCGTGGGCACGATCACTTCGCGCATGATGCGCGCGTGCATCGTCGGCGTGACGACCGGCGCCGGCGAGTAGGCACCCATGCCGCCCGTGTTGGGGCCGCGGTCGCCGTCGGCGAGGCGCTTGTGGTCCTGGCTCGACGCGAGCGGCAGCGCGTGGCGGCCGTCGGCCATGACGATGAAGCTCGCCTCCTCGCCTTCGATGAAGTCCTCGACGACGACGCGCGCGCCGGCCGCGCCGAACGCCCCCGCGTCGAGCATCGCGTCGACCGCCGCATGCGCGTCGGCGCTCGTCATCGCGACGACTACGCCCTTGCCCGATGCGAGCCCGTCGGCCTTCACGACGAGCGGCGCACCATGCGCGTCGATGTAGGCATGCGCCTCGCGCGCGTCGGTGAACGTGCGGTACGCGGCCGTGGGAATGCCGTGGCGCACCATGAACGCCTTCGCGAAATCCTTCGAGCTCTCGAGCTGCGCGGCGGCGCGCGTGGGGCCGAAGATGCGCAGTCTGGCCTCGGTGAACGCGTCGACGATGCCGGCCGCGAGCGGCGCCTCCGGACCGACGACGGTCAGGCCGACGCCTTCGCGCTTCGCAAACGCGACGAGTTCGTCGGCATCGGTGACGTCGATGTTCTCGAGATCGGCATCGGCGGCGGTCCCCGCGTTGCCCGGCGCGACGAACACGTGCGTCACGCGCGGCGACTGCGCGATCTTCCACGCGAGCGCGTGCTCGCGGCCTCCTCCGCCGACGACGAGAACCTTCACCGCGCGGCTCCGTTCACGCTAATGCCGGAAATGGCGCACCCCGGTGAACACCATCGCAACGTCGCGCTCGTTCGCCGCCGCGATCACCTCGTCGTCGCGTATGCTGCCGCCGGGTTGGATGACCGCGACCGCGCCCTGCTCGGCGACGACGTCGAGGCCGTCGCGAAACGGAAAGAACGCATCCGACGCCACGACCGAATCGTGCAGCGACAAGTTCGCGTTCGCCGCCTTGATTGCCGCGATGCGCGTCGAGTCGACGCGGCTCATCTGTCCCGCGCCGATCCCGAGCGTGCGGCCGGTGCCCGCGAACACGATGGCATTCGATTTCACGAAATGCGCGACGCGCCATGCGAAGAGCAGGTCGGCGACTTGCGCAGGCGTCGGTGCACGCTGCGTGACGACGCGAAGATCGTCGGCCTCGAGCACGTGCGCGTCGCTCGTCTGCACGAGCAGACCGCCGCCCACGCGCTTGACGTCGAGCTCGCGCGCGTCGCCCTCGAGCGGCGGCAGCGGCAATTCGAGCACGCGCACGTTCTTCTTGCGCGCGATCGCACTGATTGCGCCTTCGTCGTAGCCCGGCGCAATCAGGACTTCGACGAACTGCGCCGCCACCGCCTCGACGGTGTCCGCGTCGACGACCCGGTTGAAGGCGATGATGCCGCCGAACGCCGACGTGGGATCGGTCGCGAACGCCGCGCGATAGGCGCCAAGCGGGGTGGCTGCGGTCGCGACGCCGCAGGGATTCGCGTGCTTGACGACCACGCACGTGGGCTCGGCGAACGTCGCGACGCAGCGCCACGCGGCGTCGGCATCCGCGACGTTGTTGAACGACAGCTCCTTGCCCTGCAACTGGCGATACGACGCGATCGCGGACGGCGCGGCGTCCGGATCGCGATAAAGCGCCGCCTGCTGATGCGGGTTCTCGCCGTAGCGCATCGCCTGCCGCAGCGTGCCGCTGTAGTGGAACGCTCGCGGAAACCCGGTGGACGCGCCACCGCGATCGCGCGCGCCGACCCAGTTGGCGATCGCGCCGTCGTACGCGGCCGTGTGCGCGAACGCCTGCTGCATCAGGCGAAAGCGCAGGTCGTCGGACAATGCGTTGCCGTGCGCATCGAGATCGGCGAGCACGCGCTCGTATTCCGCGGGGTCGACGACGACGCCGACGTGCTGCCAGTTCTTGGCGGCCGCACGCACCATTGCCGGGCCGCCGATGTCGATGTTCTCGATCGCGTCGTCGAGCGTGCACGCAGGATCGGCGACGGTCTCGCGAAACGGATAGAGATTGACCACGACGAGGTCGATCGTGGGGATCGCGTGCGCGGCGAGCGATGCGCGATGCGCGTCGACGTCGCGCCGGGCGAGAATGCCGCCGTGCACTTTCGGGTGCAGCGTCTTGACGCGTCCGTCGAGCATCTCCGGAAAACCGGTGTAGTCGGACACCTCGGTGACGGCGATGCCCGCGTCGGCCAGCAGGCGCGCCGTACCGCCCGTGGAAAGCAGTGCGACGCCGCGCGTTTGAAGCGCGCGCGCGAAATCGACGAGGCCGGTCTTGTCGGAGACCGAGAGCAGCGCTCGCGTCACAGCGGCCGGCATGCGCGCCGATCAGATCAGGTTGTACTTCGCGAGCTTGGCGCGGAGCGTGTTGCGGTTCATGCCGAGCATCTCGGCGGCCTGCGTCTGGTTGCCGTTCGACCGCTCGAGCATCGACGACAGCAGCGCGCGCTCCACGTGCGCGATCACCATGTCGTAGATGCCGTGCGGCGGCTCGCCGTCGAGCCGTCGGAAGTATTCGTCGAGCGAGCGCTCGACGCTGCGGCCGATCTCGTTGCTGCCGTTGAGACGCACCGCCTTCTTCATGCCGCGAGCGGTTCCGGCAACGGCGATGCGTGGACGCGCGCCTTCGTTGCTGCAGAGACGTCGCGGTAGACGAGGCGCTCGCTCTTCCACGCCAGCCGCGCGAAGAAAACATCGACCGCCGCGCGCTGCTCGGCCGTCGATACGGCCGCGTTCACCTGGTGGCGAAATACGTCGCCTCCGGGAAGCTCGGCCGTGTACCAGTGCAGGTGCTTGCGCGCGATGCGCACGCCGAGTTCCTCGCCGTAGAACGCATAGTGGTCGTCGAGGTGCAATGCGATCGCTTCGTGCGCTTCGCGCACCGTCGGTGCAGGCAGGTGGCGGCCGGTGGCGAGGTAATGCGCGATCTCGCGGAAGATCCACGGCCGCCCCTGCGCCGCGCGGCCGATCATCACGCCGTCGGCGCCCGTGCGTTCGAGCACCTCGCGCGCACGCTCGGGGCCCCTGATGTCGCCGTTGGCGAACACGGGAATGCGAACCGCCTGCTTCACCGCGCGCACCGTATCGAACTCGACCGCACCGACGAACATGCACGCGCGCGTGCGGCCGTGCACGGCCAGTGCGGCGATGCCGGCACGCTCGGCGATGCGTGCGATCGTCACTGCATTGCGCCGTGCAGGTGCCGGGCCCGTGCGGATCTTCAGCGTGACCGGTACGTCGACGGCACGTACGACCGCATCGAGAATCGACGCGACGAGCGCTTCGTCGGCGAGGAGCGCTGAACCCGCCGCGGCGTTGCACACCTTCTTCGCCGGGCAGCCCATGTTGATGTCGATGATCTGCGCGCCGCGATCCACGTTGTAGCGCGCTGCGTCGGCCATCATGGCAGGATCGGCGCCGGCGATCTGTACGGCAACGGGCGCGACTTCGCCCGCGTGATCGGTGCGGCGCCGCGACTTGTCGGTGCCCCACAGTTTCGGATTCGCCGCGACCATTTCCGATACTGCATATCCCGCACCCATCCGCTTGCACAACATTCGGAACGGTCGGTCGGTGACGCCCGCCATCGGCGCAACGGCGAGATTGTTCGGCAACGGATGGCTACCGATTTGCACGTCTTTCGGATGGGAATTCTGCAGGGGGGCTCGAATTATACCGATTCGCCCCCGCGCGTCGACATGCGGCGGACGTGCGGCGACGCGACGTCGACAGCGAGGCGGCGCCCTCGGGCGCCGCCTTCGTTCACGCGTACGAATGCGTCATTGCACGTTGCCGCTCGACGTCGTGCTCGACGCGCCGCCGTTCGCAGAGGATGCGCCGCCCGGCGATTCGTTCACCCCGCTCGGCTGCGCCGCCGACGGATGCGCCGGCGTCATGACGATGATCTCCTCGATCTCATACGGCGTCAGCGAGCCCTGATGCTGCGTGTCGAGCTGGTCGAAGCGCCTGCCCATCTGGTTCAGGAACTCGTCGCGGCTGATGCGGCCGTTGTGCTGCGACGCGTAGTCGCTCGCCCATGCGTCGAAATTGCCCGAGTTCGTCGTCGACAACCGCCCGTTGCCGGTCGCGTTGCCCGGCAATCCCGACGTCAGTCCCGAGGTGGACTTCGGCGACTGCATCGTGCTGCCCTGCGTCGCGCCGCTTGCGCTGCCTTCGTTCTCGTTTTGCCCGTTGTTCATCCCGTTCGCGCTCGCGCCCGCTGCATTGACGCGCTGGTCGTTCGCGCTCGACGACGACGAGTTGTGGTTGATGTCGTTTGCGGACGACGCGTTGCCGTTGAGGTCGCTCGCCGCCGCCGCGTTGGTGTCGACCTCGCTTCGCGACCTCGACGATGAATGGCCATTGAGCTCGTTCGCCGACGTGGACGACGCGGTGCCGTTGACATCGCCCGATTGCAGCGCGGCGTCGATCCCCCGCGCATCGGCGGGCCGCGGCGTCGCCTGATCGATCACGCTCGCTGCTCTTTCGTTCGTCGCCTGCGCGTTCTGCCCGATCGCGTTGTCGTTCGCGATCGCGGTGCCGGCGAGGCCGACGGCCGACGCTACGCCGGCGATCTGCATCCAAAGCCTTGGTTTCATGCGATGCTCTCCTTTCGATCCTTGTGGAACGGAGGCCCGCACAAGCGCGAGCCAGTCGTTCCATTGTGCGAAGCGGAGCATCGAACCGCAGCCGGCCGCCTGCGTGTAGCCGTGTAGGTCGATTCCGGAAGACGCCGCTTACGTCAGCGCAGGCCGTAGAGCATTGCGCGGCTGAACGCGCGCTTGGCGAAGGGCAGCGTGTCGAGCGCGACCATGCCGAGGCCGCGCGGCACGCGCAGCCACGGCAGATCGTTGCCGAACAGTTGCACGAGTCCGTGCGTGAAGGCGATGCCGGCGCGCCGATCGAGCGTGCGGCGCTGCCGATAGCGCGCGAGCATTGCGGGCTCGCCGAGTTGCGCGCGGGGCGTGTCGAGGATCGTGCGCGCGAGGTCGTAGGCATCGCGCAGCCCGAGGTTGAAGCCCTGCCCGGCGATCGGATGCAGCGCCTGCGCGGCATTGCCGACCACGGCGAGGTGCGGTTGCGTCGGATTGCGCGCGACGTCGAGCGCGAGCGGGAACGCGCGCCGCTCCGCCACGCGCACGAAGCGCCGCACGCGTGCACCGAAGTGCGCGGAGAGCTCGCCGAGGAACGCGTCGTCGGGCAGTTGCAACAGGCGCGATGCTTCGTCGGGCGCACACGTCCACACGAGCGCGTAGTGGTCGCGCTCGGGCAGCAGCGCGACAGGGCCGTCGGCCGTGAAGCGCTCGTACGCGACGCCGCCGTGAGGATGGTCGAGCCACACTTCACCGACCACCGCGCACTGGCGGTAATCGTGGCGCTGCCGCGCGATGCTTGCGATGGGCGTGCCGGCACCGTCGGCGACGACGCCGAGCCGGGCGCGGAGCGGCGGCGCGTTCTCGAGCTCGAACGTCGCCGCGTCCGTCGATGCGGCCACACCGCGCACGCGCGTGCCGAAAGCCACGACGACGCCGGCGCGCGCGAGCGCCTCGTCGAGCACGCGCTGCAGCGCGCGATACGACACGACGTAACCCAGCGCGGGCACGGCCTGTTCCGCCGCGTCGAGGCGCACGCCGCCGAAGCCGCGCGCCTGCGAGATGTCGATTTGCGCGATCGGCGTGACCGCGCCCGCCTGCGCACACAGCGCGGTCCAGAGGCGCAGGCGCTCGAAGATCAGCCGCGCGCCGTGCGACAGCGCGAGCGCGCGGTCGCGTCCGGCGTCGCCTTCGTGACGCGCGTCGACGATCGCGAGGTCGAGATCGGCGTCGGCGACGAACAGCGCGAGCGTCGCCCCGACCGGCCCGGCACCGGCGATGGCGACGTCACGAGTCACCGGCCGACGACGGCTTCGATGTCGGCGACGGTCTTCGGGGCGATCGGCGTCAGGTTCTCGCAGCCGTCCTGCGTCACGACGACGTCGTCCTCGATGCGCACCCCGATGTTCCAGAAGCGCTCGGGCACGTTGTCGGCCGCACGGATGTACGCGCCGGGCTCGACGGTGAGCACCATCCCGGGCACGAGCCGCATCGACTCGCCCTTCACCTGATAGAGCCCCGCATCGTGCACGTCCATGCCGAGCCAGTGGCCGGCGCGATGCATGTAGAACTGCTTGTACGTGCCCTTCTCGAGCGCCTCGTCGAGCGGTCCCGCGATGAGGCCGAGATCGATGAAACCCTGCGCGAGCACGCGCTCGGCGACCTTGTGATAGTCGTGGAAGGCCACACCCGGCTTCACCACGTCGATGCACGCGAGCTGCGCCGCGAGCACGATCTCGTAGACGTCCTTCTGGGCTCCGGTGAAGCGCCCGTTCACCGGGTACGTGCGCGTGATGTCGGAGGCGTAGCCCTGGTATTCGCAGCCGGCGTCGATCAGCAGCAGGTCGCCGTCGTTCATTTGCCGGTTGTTCTCGCGGTAGTGCAGCACGCACGCGTTCGGCCCCGAGGCGACGATCGAGCTGTACGCAACCGCCTGCGCGCCCTCGCGCAGGAACTCGTGCATGAGTTCCGCCTCGACCTGGTATTCGTACATCCCGGGATGCGTGGCGCGCATGGCGCGCAGATGCGCCGCACCCGAGATCGCGCCCGCGCGGCGCATCAGCGCGAGCTCGTGCTCGTCCTTGACGAGGCGCATCGTGTCGAGCACGCCACGCACGTCGACGATCTCCTCGGGCGCCGACACCCCGGTGCGGGCGCGGGCACGCACCTCGTTCAGAAGATCGGTCACGCGCCGGTCCCAGGGCTCGAACAAGCCCAGTGGCGTGAAGAGCGCCGGACGGTCCGACGCGATCTTCGGCAGCGTTTCACCGAGTTCGGAAATCGGATAGGCCTCGTCGAAGCCGAAGATCTCGCGCGCCGCGTCGGGGCCGTAGCGAAAGCCGTCCCAGATCTCGCGTTCCTCGTTCTTTTCGCGGCAGAACAGCACGTGGCGATCGCCTTCGGGATCGGCGACGAGCGCGATCACTGCCTCGGGCTCCGGAAAACCCGTCAGATAATAGAAATAGCTGTCGTGGCGATACGGAAAGGTCGAATCGCGGTTGCGCGCGACCTCCGCCGCCGTCGGCACGAGCGCGACACCGCCGCCGCTTCGTGCGCGCATCGACGCCAGCAAGGCTTCGCGGCGGGAACGGTAAACCTGATGGGCGTGATTCATCGTTGACAAGGCGGAACGGAACAATGCGAGGACGATGGGCCATTATAGGGCGATGAGCGAGACGACCCGCCATGCCGGCGTGCGCGAGGAGAAGCTGGTGCTGCGCCAGGCGGTCGCCTCCGCACGCGATTGCATGAGCGTCGAGGCGCGCGCCGAAGCCTCGCGCGCGATCGCCGATCGCATCGGCGCGCTCGACGCGTTCGCGAACGCGCACGCGATCCTCGCGACGCTTCCGTACCGCAGCGAATGGGATGCGACGCTGGTCGTGCGCGCGGCGCTCGCTGCGGGCAAGCTCGTCGCCGCACCGCGCGTCGACCGGCACGCGCGCATGCTGCAGCCGCTTTGCATCGAATCGCTCGACGACGACGTCGAGGCCGGTTACCGCGGCATTCCCGAGCCGCGCGCACGCTGCGCGATGGTGCCGCTCGAGCGCTTCGACGTCGTGCTGGTGCCCGGCATCGCGTTCGACGTGCATGGCCGCAGGCTCGGCTACGGCGGCGGCTATTACGACCGGCTCTTGCCGCTGTTGCCGGCGTCGTCGACGCGCATTGCCGGCGCGTTCGAGCTGCAGGTCGCCGACAGCGTGCCCACGGCGCCGCACGACACGGGCGTCGACTGGATCGTCACGGAGCGACGCACGATTCGCTGCGTACGCCCATGAACGACGCGGCAGCGCGCACGGCGAGCGTCGCGCTCGCCGCCACGCTCGCGATCCAGGTCTACACGTCGTTCGCGGCCACCGCGACGGCGGTGCTCGCCCCGGAGCTCGCGCGCGATTTCGGCGTGCAGGCGAGCTACGTGGGCCTCTTCGTGGGCATCGTCTACGCAGGCGCGATGGCGGCGAGCCTTGCCTGCGGCAGCTTCATCGAGCGCTACGGCTCGATCCGCGTGTCGCAGGTGTGCGTCGTATTCTGCGCGCTCGGCGTGGCGGCGATGGCGCTCGCGCCGGCGTCGGCAATGTCCCTGCTCGCGCTGGCCGCGGTCGTGATCGGCATCGGCTACGGGCCGATCACGCCGGCATCGTCGCAACTGCTGCAGCGGACGGCACCGCCGTCGCGGATGGCGCTCACGTTCTCGATCAAGCAAACCGGCGTGCCGGCCGGCGCCGCACTCTCCGGCGCGCTGTTGCCGGCGCTCGCGCTCGCGTCGGGCTGGCGCGTGGCGTTCGCGCTGGTGGCGCTCGTCGGCATCGTCGTCGTTGCGGCGTCGCAGCCGGTGCGAAGCGGGCTCGACGCCGACCGCCGCCCGCGTGGTCGCGTCGCGTTGCGCGACTTGTTCGCGCCGCTCGCCATCCTGCGCACGTCGCGGGCGCTCCGCGACCTCGCGCTCGTGTCGCTCGCATATTCGGCGACGCAGGTGTGCCTGACGAGCTTTCTCGTCGTGCACCTGACCGAAGGCCTCGCGTACACGCTCGTCGCGGCGGGGCTCGCGCTCACCGCCGCGACGCTCGGCGGCGTCGCCGGCCGCATCGGCTGGGGATACGTCGCCGATCGCTGGCTTGCGCCGCGGCACGTGCTGGCGCTGGTGGGCATGCTCGCCGGCGTGTGCGGCCTCGCGACGGCGCTCGCGACCGCGCGCTGGCCCGGCGCCGCCGTGATCGCGCTCGCGGCCGTCTTCGGAGCGACGGCGATCGGCTGGAACGGCGTGCAACTGTCGGAAGTGGCGCGCCATGCGCCGCCGGGAAGCGCCGGCAAGGTCACCGGCGCGACCGGCTTCGTCACGTTCGCCGGCGTCGTCGTCGGGCCGCCGGTGTTCGCGCTGCTGTCGTCGGTCACCGGCAGTTATCGCGTCGGGTTCGCGGTGTTCGGTGCTGCGAGCGTCGTTGCGGCGCTGGGGTTGCTTGCAGGGGCCAGGGGCCAGGATAGAGGGGCCAGGGCGCGGGCGTCGCGGGCCAGAGACGCGGGATGATTACAATGGGCTGCGTGATCTGCGCAACGGTGCCGCCTGCCCGGTGTCTCACCGGCGGCGCCACGCACGCGCATGCCTGCGGCCACCGCCGCCTCACGAGGGCGCGGTGTGTCTGTTCCCTGTTACCTGACCTCTGATCCCCGACGACATGGACCGCATCCCCGACATCGACCCCCAGGAAACCCGCGAATGGCTCGACGCGCTCGACGGCGTGCTCGACACGCAGGGCCCCGACCGCGCGCATTTCCTGATCGAGCAGCTGATCGAGAAGGCGCGTCGCTCCGGCGCGTTCCTGCCGTTCTCCGCGAACACCGCGTACGTCAACACGATCCCGCTCGACCGGCAGGTGCGCATCCCCGGCGACCAGGCGCTCGAGCATCGCATCCGCTCGTTCACGCGGTGGAACGCGATGGCGATGGTGGTGCGCGCGAACAAGCACACGAACGTCGGCGGTCACATCGCGAGCTACGCGTCGGCGGCCACGCTCTACGACGTGGGCTTCAATCATTTCTGGCACGGGATGTCCGACAAGCACGCGGGCGACCTCGTGTTCATCCAGGGGCATAGCGCCCCGGGCATCTATTCGCGCGCGTTCCTGCTCGGCCGGCTCACCGAAGACCAGCTCGACAATTTCCGGCAGGAAGTCGACGGACACGGGATCGCGTCGTATCCGCACCCGTGGCTGATGCCCACGTTCTGGCAGTTCCCGACGGTGTCGATGGGGCTCGGCCCGCTGATGGCCATCTACCAGGCGCGGTTCATGAAGTACATGAACGACCGCGGCATGGCGAATACCGAAGGCCGGAAGGTCTGGGTGTTCTGCGGCGACGGCGAGATGGACGAGCCCGAGTCGATGGGCGCGATCGGCATGGCGTCGCGCGAGAACCTCGACAACCTGATCTTCGTCATCAACTGCAACCTGCAGCGCCTCGACGGTCCGGTGCGCGGCAACGGCAAGATCATCCAGGAGCTCGAAAGCGATTTCCGCGGCGCCGGCTGGAACGTGATCAAGGTGATCTGGGGCTCGCGCTGGGATGCGCTGCTCGCGCGCGACAAGAAGGGCATCCTGATGCGCCGGATGATGGAAGCGCTCGACGGCGAGTACCAGACGTTCAAGGCGAAGGACGGCGCGTACGTGCGCGAGTACTTCTTCAACACGCCGGAACTGAAGGAGATGGTCGCCGATTATTCCGACGAGGACGTGTGGAACCTGAACCGCGGCGGCCACGATCCGCACAAGGTGTTCGCGGCGTACCACGCGGCCGTCCATCACAAGGGCCAGCCCACGGTGATCCTCGCCAAGACGATCAAGGGCTACGGCATGGGCATCGGCGCCGGCGAAGCCCAGAACGTCACGCACCAGCAGAAGAAGATGCATGGCGATGCGGTGCGTGTCTTCCGCGACCGCTTCCAGATCCCGGTGCCCGACGACAAGATCGACGAAGTGCCGTACGTCAAGTTCGAGGAAGGCTCGAAGGAGCTCGAGTACATGCGCGCGCGGCGCATGGAGCTCGGTGGGTACCTGCCCGCGCGGCGCACGAAATCGAAGCCGCTCGTCGTGCCGCCGCTCGCCACGTTCCAGCGCTTCCTCGGCAGCACCGGCGAGCGCGAGATCTCGTCGACGATGGCGTTCGTGCAGATCCTGCAGATGCTGATCCGCGACAAGAACCTCGGGCAGCACGTCGTGCCGATCGTGCCTGACGAATCGCGCACGTTCGGCATGGAGGGCATGTTCCGCCAGCTCGCGATCTGGAACCAGCTCGGGCAGCTCTACACGCCCGAGGATCGCGATCAGCTCATGTTCTACAAGGAGGACAAGCGCGGACAGATCCTGCAGGAGGGCATCAACGAAGCGGGCGCGATGTGCGACTGGATGGCGGCGGCGTCGAGCTATTCGACGCACGACGTGCCGATGATCCCGTTCTTCATCTTCTACTCGATGTTCGGGTTCCAGCGCTTCGGCGATTTCGCGTGGGCCGCCGGCGACATGCGCTGCCGCGGCTTCCTGCTCGGCGGCACCGCCGGGCGTACCACGCTCAATGGCGAAGGCCTGCAGCACGAGGACGGGCAGTCGCAGGTGTACGCGTCGACGATCCCGAACTGCATTTCGTACGATCCCACGTTCTCCTACGAAGTGGCGGTGATCGTCCAGGACGGGCTGCGGCGCATGTACGCCGAGCAGCAGGACGTCTACTACTACATCACGGTGATGAACGAGAACTACCAGCATCCGGCGATGCCGGAAGGCGCGGAAGCCTCGATCATCAAGGGCATGTACCGCTTCGGCGGCGGCGACGCCAAAGCGAAGGCGCCGCGCGTGCAGCTGCTGGGCTCGGGCACCATCTTCCGCGAGGTGATCGCCGCGGCCGACCTGCTTCGGAGCGACTGGGGCGTCGAATCGGACCTGTGGAGCTGCCCGTCGTTTACCGAGCTGGCGCGCGACGGCCGCGCCGTCGAGCGCAACAACACGCTGCACCCGAACGAGAAGCCCGAGCTGTCGCATCTCGAGCGCTGCCTCGGCGGCACGAAGGGCCCGGTGATCGCGGCCACCGACTACGTCCGGGCGTACCCGGAGCAGATCCGGCCGTACGTGCGGCGACGTTTCCTCGTGCTCGGCACCGACGGCTTCGGCCGCTCCGATACGCGCGAAAAGCTGCGTCACTTCTTCGAGGTCGATCGCTTCTACGTTGCGGTCGCGGCGCTGAAGGCGCTCGCGGACGACGGCGCGGTGCCGGCCGCGAAGGTGGCTGAAGCGATGAAGAAGTACGGCATCGATCCGTCGAAGCCCGCGCCGTGGACCGTGTAGATCGTCAGGAAGTCAGGTGACAGGCAACAGGAGTCGGTAGAAGCAAGCCACGCTGACACTGCTGACACTGCGGTGGCGCCGCCAGGCGGCGCGTTCGACGTTCCATCCACAACAACAGCGAGAGAGATGAGCACGATCGACGTCAAGGTGCCCGACATCGGCGATTTCCAGGACGTGCCGGTGATCGAAGTGTTCGTGAAGCCCGGCGACAGCGTGAACGTCGACGATTCGCTCGTCACGCTCGAGTCCGACAAGGCGACGATGGACGTGCCGGCGCCCGCGGCAGGCAAGGTGGTGCGCGTCGCCGTCAAGGTCGGCGACAAGGTGAGCGAAGGCGCGCCCGTACTGACGCTCGAAACGTCTGCGGCGGCGCCCTCACCCAGGCCCGCCGCGAGCGGGAGCGGTCGTGCCGAAGGCGCGGGTGGGGGCCGCGCGGCGCAAGCCGCGTCGCGCACCGCCACCGCGACGCCGCCCCCGGCACCCGAACTCGTCACGCCCGCGCCGCGCGGTGAGAAGGGCCTGGCCGACGCGCCGGGCGAAGGCGCGAGCGCCACGCCGCCGGCAGGGGCAACTGTCGAAGTGCGCGTGCCGGACATCGGGGACTTCACGGACGTGCCGGTCATCGAGGTGTTCGTGAAGCCGGGCGACATCGTCAAGGTGGACGACGCGTTGGTGACGCTCGAATCGGACAAGGCGACCATGGACGTGCCCGCGCCGGTCGCGGGCGTCGTCGAAGGCGTGCGCGTGTCCGTGGGCGAGCGCGTGAGCGAAGGCTCGCCGCTGCTCACGCTGAAGACGGCGATGACGGGCGCCGAGCCCGCGAGCCGCAGCACGCCGCCGTCGTTTCCGGCGAACGCCGACCGCGCGATTCCGCCCATGGAAGCACGCACAGGCGACGCGAGCGTGCCGCTCGCGCCGCCACCGGCGTCGCCGCCCGCGCCAGCGCCGGGACCGAGCGGCAGCGAGCCTTCGCATGCGGGACCGGCGCGAGCGGTGGAGCGACCCGACGTGCAGCAGCCTGCGGAGGCGGCCGTCGGGCACGAAGCGCCGCGCGGCGTCGCGCACGCCTCGCCGTCGGTGCGCCGGTTCGCGCGCGAGCTCGGCGTCGACCTGTCGCGCGTGCGCGGCAGCGGACCGAAGGGACGCATTCTCCACGACGACGTGCAGGCCTTCGTGAAGCAGGCGATGGCGTCGCCACCGGCTGCCGCCGCGCCGGCCGCCGCGGCCGGCACCGGATTGAATCTCCTGGCGTGGCCGCGCGTCGATTTCGCGAAGTTCGGCGCGATCGAAACGAAGCCGTTGTCGCGCATCAAGAAGATCTCGGGCGCGAACCTCGCCCGCAACTGGGTGATGATCCCGCACGTCACGCAGTTCGACGAGGCCGACATCACCGACCTCGAGGCATTCCGCGTCGCGCTGAACGAGGAGAAGGAGAACCAGAAGGCGGGCGTCAAGCTCACGATGCTCGCGTTCCTGATCAAGGCCACCGTCGCCGCGCTGAAGAAGTTTCCCGACTTCAACGCATCGCTCGATGCGACCGGTGAGAACCTCGTCTACAAGCAGTACTACAACGTCGGGTTCGCGGCCGATACGCCGAACGGGCTCGTGGTGCCGGTGATCAAGGGCGCGGACGCCAAGGGCGTGCTGGCAATCGCGAAGGAGATGACCGAGCTCTCGGCCAAGGCACGCGAAGGCAAGCTCGCGCCCGCCGACATGCAAGGCGGATGCTTCTCGATTTCGTCGCTCGGCGGCATCGGCGGCACGATGTTCACGCCGATCATCAACGCGCCCGAAGTCGCGATTCTCGGCGTATCGAAGCACGAGATGAAGCCGGTGTGGAACGGGGAGAAGTTCAAGCCGCGCCTCATGCTGCCGCTGTCGCTCTCCTACGACCATCGCGTGGTCGACGGCGCGCAGGCCGCGCGGTTCGTCGTGTACTTCGCGAGCGTGCTGGCGGATTTCCGGCGCATCATTCTGTAGGCGTCTCTCGCGTACGTACTTGACACCCCAGCCAAACGCCGAGGTGAATTTGTACGCTCATATTTCGACAAGAGACCGAGGAAGTTAAGCAGGCTTGAATTACCGCCGCGTATCGCTTTCTCCCGGCTCTTCGAGCAGCAAGGACGATGCGTCGCGCAACCGGGCGATTCGTGACGATTTCGTCCTGCGCGGCGGCTTTGGCTTGAGTCTGCGGTTGCGCACGTCCAGTTCAAGCCGATCCACGCGTTTGCTCCACGACAACGGCCGTCGCGGACGTCTCGTTACACGCTTCCGGGTGTGTCGAGAAAGCTCTTGCGCGACGGGACGATCGCCAACGCCGATCTCGAGAAGGCGAATACCAGGAAGGAGATGCATGAATCAGGACGAAATGAAGCTGGCGGTGGCGCGGGAGGCGCTGCGCTACGTCGTCGACGACGCATGGCTCGGCGTCGGGACGGGGTCGACGGCGAACTTCTTCATCGACGAGCTCGCGAAGGTGAAGTGGCGCATCAAGGGCGCCGTCGCGAGCTCGGTCAAGACCGCCGAGCGGCTGAAGGCGCACGGTATCGACGTCGAGGAGCTGAACAACGTCCAGGACATTCCCGTGTACATCGACGGGGCGGACGAGGTGACGCCGCAGGGCGCGATGATCAAGGGCGGCGGCGGCGCGCTCACGCGCGAGAAGATCGTGGCGGCGGTCGCGCGCAGGTTCGTGTGCATCGCCGACCAGTCGAAGAAGGTCCAGAGGCTGGGGAAGTTTCCGGTGCCGGTCGAGGTGATCCCGATGGCGCGAAGCTACGTCGCGCGCGAGCTCGTGCTGCTCGGTGGGTACCCGGAATGGCGGATGGGCTTCACCACCGACAACGGCAACGTGATCCTCGACGTGTCCGACCTGACGATCGAAGATCCGGTCGCCATGGAGGACCGCATCCGTTCGATCGTCGGCGTCGTGACGGTCGGCCTGTTCGCGCGGCGCCGCGCCGACGTGATCCTGCTCGGCACGAGCGACCGCGTCGACACGATCGTCGTCGGCCCGCGCGCTAGAATCGTCGAATGAACGACCTTGCCGACCGGCGAATCGCCGAGGCCGACATCGCCGCGTACATGCGGAGCCTCGGCGAGGCCGCACGCGATGCGTCACGCATCGCGGCGCGCGCCGACACGCGCGCGAAGAACCAGGCACTGCAGGCGACGGCGTCGTCGCTTCGCAGCAACGCGTCGCGCATCCTCGCCGCGAACGCGCGCGACGTCGAAGCCGCGCGCGCCGCGAAGCACGACGACGCGTTCCTCGACCGGCTTGCCTTGAGCGAAAAATCGATCGAGGCGATGGCGCGCGGCGTCGAGGAGATCGTCGCGCTGCCCGACCCGGTCGGCGAGATCTCCGATCTGCGCTATCGTCCGTCCGGCATCCAGGTTGGCATGATGCGCGTGCCGCTCGGCGTGATCGGCATCGTCTACGAGTCGCGGCCGAACGTGACCGTCGACGCTGCCGCGCTGTGCCTCAAGAGCGGCAACGCGACGATCCTGCGCGGCGGGTCGGAAGCGATCCACAGCAACGGCGCGATCGCCGCGTGCATCACCGAGGGCTTACGCGAAGCGCAACTGCCCGAGCAGGCGGTGCAATTGATCGAGACCACCGACCGCGCGGCGGTCGGCCATCTGATTGCCGACGAAGCGCACGTCGACGTGATCGTGCCGCGCGGCGGGAAGTCGCTGATCGAGCGCGTGTCACGCGAGGCGAAGGTGCCGGTACTGAAGCACCTCGACGGTGTGTGCCACGTCTACGTGGATGCACGCGCGAACGTCGACATGGCGCTTGCCATCGCCGACAACGCGAAGACGCAGCGCTATTCGCCGTGCAACACGATGGAAACCCTGCTCGTGCACGCGGACATCGCGAAGCGGTTCCTGCCGAAGATCGCGTCGATCTACGAAGCGAAGGGCGTCGAGATGCGCGGCGACGCCGCGTCGCGCGCGATCGTGCCGCAGATGAAAGTCGCTACCGAGGACGACTGGTACGAGGAGTACCTCGCGCCGATCGTCGCGATCGCGCTTGTCGATTCGCTCGATGACGCCATCGCGCACATCGCGAAGTATGGCTCGCAGCACACCGACGCGATCGTCACCGACGATTACACGAACGCCATGCGCTTCCTGCGCGAAGTCGATTCGAGCTCGGTGATGGTCAACGCGTCGACGCGCTTCGCCGACGGGTTCGAGTACGGCCTCGGCGCCGAGATCGGCATCTCGACCAACAAGCTGCACGCGCGCGGCCCCGTGGGACTCGAGGGACTGACGAGCCGCAAGTGGATCGTGCTCGGCAGCGGGCAGGTCCGAAAGTAGGGTCCGGACTCGATTATCGTGCGCCGCACGAAAATCGAGTCTGACACCCTACTTTCGTCACGGCATGTCGAACTCCGTTTCCATCGCGATCGGCACGAACTCCGTCATCGCGATCTCGAAGGGCATCGGGTGGTTCCTGACCGGCTCGCCCACGCTCTTCGCCGAAACGATCCACTCGCTCGCCGACGTCGGCAACCAGGTCCTGCTCAAGGTCGGCGAGGTGCGCGGACGCGGCGCACCGGACGCCGAGCATCCGTTCGGCCGCGGCCAGGAGACGTACTTCTGGGCCCTCGTCTCGGCCGTCAGCGTGTTCTTCATCGGCTGCGGCATCAACGTCTACCACGGGGTGCAGGCGCTTCTGAACCCCACGCACGAAGGCAGCTTCTCGTTGCTGGTCATCGGCCTGCTGGTGTTCGCGCTCGCGCTCGAATCGTGGACGTTCGTCGTCGCATTGCGCGAACTCGGCGGCATTCGCGGCCTGCGCGAGAATCGCCATAACACGACGGTGCTCGCCGTGCTGCTCGAGGACACGATCGCGCTGATCGGCATCCTGCTCACGCTGGTCGTCGCGGGCAGCTCCTACCTGCTCGGTCCGCATCCCGAGTTCGACGCAGCGATCGCGATCGTCGTCGGGCTGCTGCTCGGTGTGATGGCGATCTTCCTCGCCGCGCTCAACCGCCGCCTCCTGATCGACACGTCCCACGCCGACGTCGACCGCGCCGCACAGCGCTGGCTCGCGGATCGTTCGATCGACGCCCGCGTGCATTCGCTGATCCTCGACGACGAAAGCGTGATCGTGTTCGTCCGCACTGCGTCGCCGATCGCCGATTCCGCCGCGATCGGCGAGGCGCTGAAGGCGCACCTGCACCAAGCGCTGGGCAAGGACGCCGACGACGTCTACTGGAAGTTTTCGCGCGTTCCGGCCGCCGTTTCGTAGCGCTTCGCCACCGTCACGGTTCACCCCGAGCGCGCGATCGTTTCGACGCGCGCGTCACTGCGCTCGCGCCGCGCGCTCGCCGAGGCAGAGCGCCGCGATCTGCGCTTCGTCGAGCGCCTCGCCCTCCTCGCGCCAGCGTGCGACGTCCGCGGCGTCGATCTTCGCCTCGTCGAAGCGCGCCTGCAGCCGCTCGTTGAGGACCCAGTCGCAGGGATGCGGGCACACGCCGCTGCGGCGCATCAGCGCGTCGGCGGCGCCGGCGACGCGCGCGGCGTCGGCGAAGTCGTTCCGGTTCGCGACGAGCAGCGCGAGGCTCAGGCACGCGTAGAGAAACGTGCCGTCGCGGCGCCAGGCAGGCAAGGCGTCGCGGACCGTCTGCAGCGCCTCGTCGTATCGCCCGAGCATGATCTGCGCGTGCGCGAGGCTTTGCATCGCGTTGCCGGCGATCGCCGGAAACGCGCCGCCACGCTCGATGATCGCGTGCACGTGCTCGATGACGACGCTCGCCAGCGCGATCGCCTCCTCGTAGCGAGCGAGGAAGTTCAGGACCGCGCACAGGTTGTTCTCGCACAGGCGCAGCGAGAGCTCTTCGCCGGGCACGCCCGATCCTCGAGCGCCGCGAGCTCCGGCAGAAGCGCGCGAGCCCCGGTCGTGTCCCCGGTTTCACTGAGACGCCAGCCGAGGAAGTAGAGGCTCAGGAACAGGCCGCGCGGCAATCCCAGGTCTCGACAGATGCGTACTGCTCGCCGTTGTGCCTCGATCGCACCCGCCGCGTCGAAGGCGCCTTTGCTGCCGAGGCAACCCAGGCGCCGCCAGAATCGCGCCGCGTCGCGGGGCTCGACCTCGTCGTCGGCATGCGACCGCAGCGCGAGCATCGCCCGCATCGCCTCCTGCGAATGACCAAGCATCCGCAGAAGTTCCATCCCGGCGCCCGCGAGCGCGATGCCGATGCGGGGCTCCGATTCGATGGCCCAATCGAGTGCGGCGCGCAGGTTGTCGATTTCCGGCGTCAGCGCGCGCACGTACTCCGCCGAAGTCAACGTTCCGTGCTCGCCGAAGCGCGCGTCCTCGGTGGCAACGAAGAGGTCGCGCATCGCTTCTGCATGACGGCGAACGAACGCCGCCGTTTCGTCGCAGGCGGCAAGCTGCTCGAGCGCGTACGCGCGCGTCGTCTCGAGCAGGCGATAGCGAGGCGGGTCCGCGTCGCCGGCGACGACGAGCGACTTGTCGACGAGCGTGCCGAGCGCGTCGAGCACCGTCCATTCGTCCCTGTCGCCGTCGAGGGCCACGCGCTGCGCGAGCTCGAGCGTGAACCCGCCCACGAACACGCCGAGCCGGCGAAACACCGCCCTCTCGTCGGCCGACAGCAGGCCATGGCTCCAGTCGATTGCCGCGCGCAGGGTCTGATGCCGCGGCAACGCACTGCGCGCGCCGCCCGTCAGCAACCGGAAGCGCTCGCCGAGCTTGTCGCGTACGCCCTGCGCGCCCAAGAGGCGCACGCGCGCGGCAGCAAGCTCGATGGCGAGCGGCACGCCATCGAGCCGGCGACAGATGTCGGCGACCGCGTCGTCGTTCTGCGCGTTCAGCACGAAGCGTGGATCGACGGCCTGCGCGCGCTCGACGAAAAGCGCCACCGCAGCATGCGACTCACGGCGCGCAGTTTCGCCTGCGCGCGGCACGCCGAGCGGATCCACCTTGAAAACCTTCTCGGCGGCGACGTTCATGAACTCCTGGCTCGTCGCCAGCACGCGTACGCCCGACGCGCGCGCGACGAGTTCGTCCGCCAGTTGGCCGGCGGCCTCGACGACGTGCTCGCAGTTGTCGAGCACGAGCAGCAGCGATTGCGCAGCGAGCGCACGCAACAGCTGATCGCGCGCGCTGGCGTCACCGCCGTGCGTGACGCCGAGCGCCTGCGCAACGGCGCCCGGCACCAGCACGGGGTCCGCGAGTGGTGCGAGCTCGACGACGAAAACGCCGTCGGGGAAGCGATCGCGCATGGCGCGCGCACCCGCGAGGGCCAGCACCGTTTTCCCCATTCCGGCGGCGCCCACCAGCGTGACGAGACGATGGGCGTGGAGAAGCGTCGTCAGCGCGTGCAATTCCTCGTCACGGCCGATCAGCCGAGGCGCGGCGGCCGGCAGATTGCCGATCGGCGCCGGATGCGCCTTGGGTAGCGAAGCCCCGCTCGCCGGCGCGTCGCGTACGGAGCGCAGCACCGGCATCACCGGGCGTTCGGCGGCGGGTACGTCGAGGGCCGCGGTGAAGCGATAGCCGCGACCGGGAATCGTGGCGATCGCCTGCGGCCCGACCAGCTTGCGCAGGCTGCTGACCTGCACCTGCAGGTTGTTCTCCTCGACGACGAGGCCCGGCCACACGAGATCGAGCAACTCGTTCTTGGCGACGACGCGCTCGCGCCGTTCGATCAACGCCATCAGGACGTCGAACGCGCGCGCGCCGAGCGGTGCCGGCTCGTCGCCCACGAGGAGCTGGCGCTCCCGCGGGCGCACTTCGAAGCGGCCGAACCGATACGTGTCGAGCATCGGCATGTCCTTCTGCGACAGATCCAACACGGCAATTCCTCCCTGCGACAGCGTGATTAAACCGGCTACGCGCGATCGACTCAACCGTTCCCACGCGCCGGGCGACACGATTCAGAACGTTTCAGCGCGCTTTCAGGCCGCTCAAGGACTGAAATCCACGCCGGCGCGCACAGTGCGGCCATCGTCACCCGCCCCCAAGGAGAACACGATGCCCCGCGAATTCAACCCCACGCCCAGGCCCGTTCGCGCAGCGCTGGCCGCCGTCGCCCTGCTCGCCACGCTCGCGAGCCTCGGATCCGTCGAAGGGCTCGCACGCTACTACGACATGCAGGCGCAGCTTGCCAGCGCCCCGCCGATCGTCGTGGCGAAGCATTGACCTTCATCCACCCCGCCGAGGAGTAATGCCATGAAACGTGTCATCGGGATGGTGTCCGCCTCCATCGCCGTCGCCGCCGTGCTCGTCGCGCCGTCCGCGAGCGCCGCTTACCGCTGCGACGATCCGCAGGGCGTCGGTGAGCAGCGCGCCTGCGCGAAGGCCGCCGAAGGGCCGGTCGAGGTGCGCCGCTTCGTCGAGCGCACGCGCGGGATCTACGGCCTGTACTACGCGGATTTCGTCGCGAACGACGAACGCGCTGCTGCGCAGCCGGCCCGCAGGCTCGCCGACGCGAAACCGGCGCGCTAGCGACGCGTCATGCGGCGGCAGGCGCCTGCCGCCGCATCCACATGAGCCACAGCACGCCGAACGCGACCACCGCCAGCACCGGCAGCGCCGCGCGGTTCATCGTCTCCCATCCGGTCGTCGTCAAAAGCGCGCCCGACGCGAACGACGACAGCCCCATCGTCGCGAACACGAGGAAATCGTTCAGGCCCTGCGTGCGCGCCTTTTCGCTCGGCGTGTACGTCTCGGTGAGGAGCGTGGTGCCGCCCGTGTACATGAAATTCCAGCCGACACCCAGGAACATCAGTGCGGCGACGAAATGCGCGACCGAGTTGCCGTCGAGCGCGACGAACGCGGCGATCGCGGTCAATGCCACGCCGGCGAGGATGATGCGCAGCGTGCCGAAGCGGCGGATCAGCGATCCGGTGAGGAAGCCGGGCGCGAACATCGCGACCACGTGCCATTCGATGACCATCGCCGTGGCCGAGAACGGGTGCCCGCAGAAGTTCATCGCGATCGGCGTCGCCGTCATCAGCAGGTTCATGAGGCCGTAGCCGAGCGCGCCCGCGAGTGCTGCGACGATGAACGTGGGTTGGCGCGCGATTTCGGACAGCGGCCGGCCGCGCGTCGACGTTTCGGCCAGCGCCGGCTTTGGCACGTGCACCTGCGCTTGCACGGCCAGCGCGACGAATGCGAACAGGGCAAGCAGGAGAAACGAGCCCAGGAACGGCGTCGGGAAGAGGTCGCGCGCGATGCGCGCCGATTGCGGGCCGACGAAGCCGCCGACGACGCCGCCGGCGAGCACGAGCGAAATCGCCTTCGCGCGATCGGCGGGTGCCGCCACCTCGGCCGCCGCGAACCGGTATTGCAATCCGACCGCGTTGTAGACGCCGATGATCGCGGTCGCCATGCAGAACAACGTGAAGCTTCGGATCGACAGCGCGTAGGCGGCCACGCAGCATCCGGCGACGTTGACGAGCGCGGCGGCCATGAAGCCGGTGCGCCGGCCGACGCGTCCCATCCACAGCGACATCGGCATCGTCGCGAGCGCCGAGCCAAGCACGTAGGTGGTGGCACCGAACGTCGCCAGCGATTTGGTCTCGGCGAGTTCGTAGCCGACGAGTCCGTTCATCGAGATCAGGCCCGACGAATTGACGAGCAGCAGCGCCTGGCAGCAGGCGAGGAGGAAGATATCGCGGCGCGAGGTCTGCATGAGTGCGAAGGGCCGTCCCGAGGACGAAAATGCCCCGAAGCGCGCGCGTCGAGTGACGTGCCGTGGGCGGATCTGCCCCGAAGCGCGGTGGGTGCGTATGATACGGGCGAGATGACCGACGACGCGCTCGCCCGCGACATTCTCGACTTCTGGTTCGTGCCGCGCGACGGCGAGGCGACGGGCAGCGGCGGCGCGCCCGAAGGCACGGCGATCGTGCGCGACGTGTGGTTTCGCAAGGACGATGCATTCGACGCCGAGATCCGCCAGCGCTTCGGCGTCGCGCTTTCCGCGGGACTCGCCGGCGCGTTCGGCGAATGGTGCGTCGACCCGAAGGGGTGCCTTGCGCGCGTGATCCTGCTCGATCAGTTCACGCGCAACGCCTTTCGCGGTACGCCCGAAGCCTTCGCCGGCGACCCGCGTGCGCTCGCCACTGTGCGCGACGCGATCGAGCATGGCTTCGACACCGCGCTTGCGCCGGAGGAACGCTGGTTCCTGTACATGCCGTTCGAGCACAGCGAAGCGCTGGCCGACCAGGATCGCGCAGTCGCGCTGTTCGAAGCCTTGGCCGCCGAAACCGGCCTGTCCGAGCCGCTGCCGTGGGCGATCAAGCATCGCGACGTGATCCGCCGCTTTGGGCGCTTCCCGCACCGTAACGACATCCTCGGCCGCGCCTCGTCGCCCGACGAGACCGCGTTCCTCACGCAGCCCGGGTCGCGCTTTTGACGGACGCCGGGCAGGACAGCCCGCGCCGGGCCCGGGAACCGATCGCGCTTCTCGGCGGCACCTTCGATCCGGTGCACTACGGTCACCTGCGCCTCGCCGACGACGTGCGAAACGCGTTGGGCTTCCGTGAGGTCCGCCTCGTCCCCTCCGCCACCCCGCCGCACCGCGCGCCGGCGCAGGCGAGCGGCGACGATCGCGTCGCGATGCTCGACCTCGCCGTGCGCGACTTTCCCGGCCTCGTGGTCGACACCCGCGAGATCGCGCGTGGCGGCCGCAGTTACACGGTCGACACGCTCGAACGGCTGCGCGCGGAAGTGGGCGGGCGGCCGCTCGCGCTGCTGCTCGGGGCGGATGCGTTTCGCGGCCTCCCGTCCTGGCATCGCTTCCGCGAGCTCTTCGACCTCGCGCATCTCATCGTCGTCCCGCGGCCCGGCCTGGTGCTCGAGGACGCGCTTCCCCCCGAACTCGCCGCGCAATGGCGGGCGCGCCGCGTGACGTCGCCCGAGGCCTTGCGCGCCGCGCCGGCAGGCTCCATCTACGTGCAACCGGTCACGCCGAACCCGATCTCGTCGACGCAAATCCGCAACGCGGTGACGAGCGGCGAGGCGAAATCGATCGCGGCTTTGGTGCCGCCGCAGGTTTTGGCCTATATTGAATCGCACCGCCTCTATTCCCAACCGACTGGAACGGATACCCACCGAACGCATGCGTCTTGACCAGCTGCAGGAAGTTGCCGTCGCGGCCCTCGAGGACATCAAGGCCCGCGACATCGAAGTCATCGATGTCCGCCCGCAAACCAGCCTGTACGACACGATGGTCATCGCCTCGGCCGATTCGAACCGGCAGGTGAAGGCCCTCGCGAGCCACGTCCGCGACAAGCTCAAGGAAGCCGGCGCGCCCATCCTCGGCGTCGAGGGGGAGAACGTCGGCGAGTGGATCCTCGTCGACGCCGGCGACATCGTCGTGCACGTGATGCAACCCGCCGTGCGCGCGTACTACAACCTGGAAGAGCTCTGGGCGCCGCCGGCGCCCGTGCGCCGGCGCGCCGCGGCGGCCTGACGACTGTAAAATCGGGTTCAGATATACATTTTCCCGCGGGAAAATGTAACTCTGACCCCGATTTTTTCTGAGGCCGTTCGCCATGAAGCTTCGCGTCGTCGCGCTCGGCCACCGCATATCGCGGTGGGTGAGCGAAGGCTACGACGACTACGCGAAGCGGCTCCCGCGCGAGTTCGCGCTCGAACTCGTCGAACTCAAGCCGGACGCGCGCGACCGTGGACGCACGGTCGCGCAACTGCTGTCGGCCGAAGCCGCGCGCATCGACGCCGCGTGCGCCGGTTTTCGCATCGTCGCGCTGGACGAACGCGGCGCCGCCTGGACCACGCGCGCGCTCGCGACCGAGCTTCGACACTGGCGCGATGCCGACGAGCGAATCGCGTTCGTGATCGGCAGCGCCGACGGTCTCGACGAGAGCGTCAAGAAGCGCGCGCTCGCGCAGGTCGCCCTGTCCGCGTTCACGCTGCCGCACGGCCTCGTGCGCGTGCTGCTCGCCGAGCAGATCTACCGCGCGGTCACCGTGCTGACCGGCCACCCGTATCATCGCGACTGACGCGCCGCTCGCGAAAGCGGCGCCAGGCGCCGAGAGCCACCATCAGCGCACCCCTCCTCTATCTGGCCTCGAAGAGTCCGCGGCGCGAAGCGCTGCTGCGCCAGCTCGACGTGGAGTTCGAAACGCTGCTGCTGCGCGAAGCGCCCGGCCGCACCCCCGACGTCGTGGAAGTGCCGGACGCGGCCGAGGCGGCGAACGACTATGTGACGCGCATGGCGCGCACCAAGGCCGAGATCGGCTGGCAGCGCGTGCGCGACCGCAAGCTCGCCGAGCGGCCGGTGCTCGGCGCCGACACCGAGGTGGTGCTCGACGGCGCGATCTTCGGCAAGCCACGCAACGCCGGCGACGCGACGCGGATGATCCGGCGCCTGTCAGGTCGCACGCACCTGGTGATGACGGCGATCGCGCTGCGCCACGCCGACGGCACGGAGACCGCCTTGTCGACGACGCGGGTCACGATCCGCCGCCTCGGCGCCGACGACATCGAGCGCTACGTCGCAACGCACGAGCCGTTCGACAAGGCCGGCGGCTATGCGGTGCAGGGCCGCGCCGCGGCGTTCGTGTCGCGGCTCGCCGGCAGCTACACCGGCGTCGTCGGCCTGCCGCTCTACGAGGCCGCCACCCTGCTCGCACAAATCGGCATCCGCGTGGTATGACTACGGCCTACGCGCTTCGCGCGAACGCAAGGAGCCGTTCGTGAACGCCAACGTACCGGAGCCGTTCGGCATCCGCGCCGGCGCAGATCGGGCCGACGTGCGCATGACGCACGAGGTGCTGATCAACGTCACGCCGCAGGAAACGCGCGTGGCGATGCTCGAGCAGGCGGTCGTGCAGGAGCTGCACGTCGAGCGTGCGAGTGCCCGCGGCCTCGTCGGCAACATCTGCCTCGGGCGCGTCGCCCGCGTGCTGCCCGGGATGCAGAGCGCGTTCGTAGAGATCGGCCTCGAGCGTGCGGCGTTTTTGCACATCGCCGACATCTGGGAGCATCGCCAGAACGGGCACGGCGAGCACCGGCCGATCGAGCGCATCCTGCACGAAGGCCAGACGCTGCTCGTGCAGGTGATCAAGGATCCGATCGGCACGAAAGGCGCGCGCCTGTCGACGCAGCTCTCGCTCGCCGGGCGGCTGCTCGTCTACCTGCCGCAGGATTCGCACATCGGCATCTCGCAACGCATCGAAGGCGAGCAGGAACGCGAAACGCTGCGGGGGAAACTGCAGACGCTGCTGCCCGAAGGCTCGGCCGGCGGATTCATCATCCGCACGATGGCCGAGGCCGCCTCCGAGCGCGAGCTCGCCACCGACATCGAATACCTGACGAAGCTCTGGCGCGACCTGACCGAGCGCGCGTCCACGGTACCCGCGCCGGCGCTGCTCTACCAGGACCTGAACCTGTCGCAGCGCGTACTACGCGACATGGCCACCGAAGAGACGGCGCGCATCCTCGTCGATTCGCGCGAGACGTTCCTGCGCATGCAGGAGTTCGCGCGCGAGTACACGCCCGCGATCAGCGACCGCATCCAGCATTACGTCGGCGAGCGGCCGCTCTTCGACCTGTACGGCGTCGAGGACGAGATCGAGAAGGCGCTCGCGCGCCGCGTCGACTTGAAGTCGGGCGGCTACCTGATCATCGACCAGACCGAGGCGATGACGACGATCGACGTCAACACGGGCGGCTTCGTCGGCGGCCGCAGCTTCGACGACACGATCTTCAAGACGAACCTCGAGGCGTCGCAGGTGATCGCGCGGCAGCTGCGCATGCGCAACCTGGGCGGCATCATCATCATCGACTTCATCGACATGGAGAATGCCGACCACCGCGCCGCCGTGCTCGCCGAGTTGAACAAGGCGCTCGAGCGCGATCGCACGCGGCTCACGGTGAACGGCTTCACGCAACTGGGCCTCGTCGAGATGACGCGCAAGCGCACGCGCGAATCGCTCGCGCACGTGCTCTGCGAGGCGTGCCCCACCTGCGGCGGGCGCGGCGAGTTGAAGACCGCGCAGACCGTCTGCTACGAGATCCTGCGCGAGATCCTGCGCGAGGCGAAGCAGTTCAACGCGCGCGAGTTCCGCATCCTCGCGTCGCAGTCGGTGATCGACATGTTCCTCGACGAGGAGTCGCAGGGCCTCGCGCAGCTCGGCGACTTCATCGGCAAGCCCATCTCGCTGCAGGTCGAGACGCTGTATACGCAGGAGCAGTACGACGTCGTGCTGATCTAGGCACTGCATGCGGCCCGCTGCGCGGCTTCGCCATCTCGCACGGCGTGTCGGCGCCGTTCTCGCGCGACTCCTTCATCGCGCCCGCGCGCCAGGACGTTTCGAAACGGGACGCGCGACCTCGTGGCGTGGCTACGTCGCGACCGCGCCGCTCGTCGCGCCCGCACGCGATTACCTCGTCTACGTCCCGGCCGGCTGGTCGCGCTGGAAACGCGCGTCTCTGCTCGTGCTGCTCCACGGCTGCAGGCAGACACCCGAGGACCTTGCCGCGCTGACGCGCATTGCGAACCGCGCCGATGCAGAAGGCCTGCTCGTGCTGCTGCCGCGCCAGTCGCCGAACGCAAACGATTGGGGCTGCTGGAACTGGTTCGAGGCGAACACCGAACGCGGCGCGGGCGAAGCGGCGATCGTCGCCGCGCAGATCGTCGCCGTGCGCCGGCGCTATCGCGCGCGCCGCGAACGCGTCTGGGTCGCGGGCATGTCGGCCGGAGGCGCACTCGCGGCGATCCTCGGGCTGCGCCATCCGCGGCTCGTGCGCGGCGTGCTCGTGCACTCGGGCCTCGCGTGCGGCGCCGCATCGACGCCGGCGAACGCGATGAAAGTCATGCGCCAGGGACCGGACACGAGCGTGGTGCGGGTCGCCGACGAGGCCTACGCAGCCGAAGGCCGCGAAGCGCGTGACGTCCCGCTGCTCGTCATCCACGGCGACCGCGACGACGTGGTCTCGCCGCGCAACGCCGACGCCCTCGTCGAGCAATACCTGCGCTTCAATGCGCGCTCGCGCGGCGCAAGCGTTGCGAGCGTCGGCGTGCCTCCGCCCTTCGCCACCGCGCGCGAAGCCGCCGGCGCCAAGCACGGCTTCCGCGTCGACGACTGGCAGCTCGACGCGCGACCGCTCGTGCGCCGCGTCGAGGTCGAAGGCCTCGGACACGCCTGGAGCGGCGGCGACGGCGGCTACGCGTACGCCGATCCGGGCGGCCCCGATGCGCTCGACTTCCTCGCCGCCTTCGTTCGCGACACGACGGGCGCGATTGACCGGCGCGCTAAGTAAGAGGGCGCCCAGCATAGTAAAAATCCACTTACTAGTCCAACATGCGCCGCCGCGTGACAGCCGCAAGGAGTTGGGGCAGGATGTACGCCGCAAGGCGCCGGCAGCGGCAGTTGCCGGCCGCGGGAGGGAAGTAACGGCCTGCTTACTTGGAATCGGGAACATTCGACTGGAGGACATCATGGTAATCGCACGCAAAGCCCGCACGGCGGGGCGCGGCGCACTCGCCGTCGCCGCCGGGCTTCTCCTCGCCACGTCCGCACTCGCGGCGGATCCGATCAAGATCGGCCTCGTCGCGGCGCTGTCGGGGCCATCGGCGCAATCCGGTGAAGCGATCACGCAAGGCCTCACGATCGCCATCGACGAGATCAACGCGCAGGGCGGCGTGCTCGGCCGGCCACTCGCGCTCGTCAAGCGCGACGACGAATCGAGCCCGCCGAAAGGCGCAACCGCGGCGCGCGAACTGATCTACGACGAGAAGGTCGCGGCGATCTTCGGCGGCCTCGACACGCCCGTATCGCTCGCGATCGTGCCGATCGCGAACAAGGAGCACGTGCCGTACATGGGCGTGTGGGCGGCGGGCACGCCGATCACGCGCAACGGCGCCAAGGAGAACTACGCGTTCCGCGTGTCGGCGGTCGACGTGATGGTCGACGAGGCGCTGCTCAAGTACGCGCAGAAGCACGGCGCGAAGAAGCCGGGCCTCATCCTGATCAACAACCCGTGGGGCGAGTCGAACGAGAAGGGATTGCGGGAAGAAGCGCAGAAGCTCGGCATCACGCTCGCGGGCGTCGAGAAGTTCGAGGATCGCGACGTCGACGTGACGCCGCAACTGACGCGCCTGAAGAACGCCGGCGCCGACGCGCTGATCCTCGTCGCGAATGCCGCGCCGGGCGCGCAGATGATGAAATCGCGCGAGCGGATGGGGTGGAAGGTTCCGGTGATCTCGCACTGGGGCGTGTCGGGCGGGCGCTTCCCCGAACTCGCGGGCCCGACGGCGGGTGACGTCGTGTTCGTGCAGACCTACAGCTTCTTCGGCGACCAGAAGCCGGCGGGCAAGAAGGTGCTGGCGGAGCTTGCGAAGAAGTACAGCGTCAAGGGGCCGGAAGGCGTGATCTCGCCGGTCGGCGTCGCCGATGCGTACGACGCGATGCACCTGCTCGCGCTCGCGATCAAGAAGGCGGGCAGCACCAAGGGCGACGCCATCCGCACCGCGCTGCATCAGATCGACGAATACCCGGGCCTCATCAAGACGTACCACAAGCCGTTCAGCGCGCAGAACCAGGACGCGCTCGGGCCCGACGACTACATCTTCGTCCGCTACGAGGGCACGAAGATCGTTCCCGTCCACTGACGCACGAGGCGTCTGCCGAAATCAGGGTCGGAGATGGATTTCCTGACGTGCTGCCCGGCGAGCGAGTGATGGCCGGAAATCCATCTCTGACCCTGATTTCCTGACACACTCGCATGGATCTCTTCGTCTCCGCCCTCGTGACGGGCGTGGGCCTCGGCAGCATGTACGGCCTGCTCGCGCTCGGCTTCTACGTCACCTACGCGGTTTCCAACACCGTCAACTTCGCGCAGGGCAGCACGATGATGCTCGGCGCCGTGATGGGCTTCACGTTCGGCGTCACGCTCGGGCTGCCGTGGATCGTCGCGATCCTCGCGGCGCTCGCCGTGTGCGTCGCGTGGGGCGTGATCGTCGAGGCGATCGGCGTGCGGCCGTTCGCTGCGCGCGGCTCGGACCTGTGGCTGATGGCCACCGTCGCGCTCGGCCTCATTCTCGAGAACGTCGTGCTGTTCACGTTCGGCAAGGATCCGCGCGGCATGCCCGCATCGGCGCTCTCGGCGGAGGCGTTCTCCGCGGGTGGCCTGCGCGTCTCGGTGCTGCAGGTCACGATTCCGGTCGTCGGCCTGCTGATCGCCGTCGCCCTGCATCTGGCCACGCGCTACACGCGCACCGGCAAGTCGATGCTCGCGATCGTGCAGAACCCCGACGCCGCGCGCCTGATGGGCATCGACGTGCGCAAGGCGATCGTCGGCGCGTACGCGGTCTCGGGCCTGTTCGCCGGCATTGCCGGCCTTTTGATCGCACCGCTCTTCACCGTGTCGTCGAGCATGGGGACGCTCTTCGGCATCAAGGCGTTCGCGGTCGCGATCCTCGGCGGCATCGGCAATCCGTGGGGCGTGATGGTCGCGGGCCTGATGTACGGGAGCGCGGAATCGCTGATCACCGCCGCGTTCGGGTCGACCTACACCCAGATCGTGACGTTCGGACTCGTCATCGTGGCGCTCGCGCTGCGGCCCGACGGCCTGTTCGGTCGCGCGGGAGTGAAGAAAGTATGAAGCTTTCGCTGCCCGTCGACGCGCGCGTCGCGCCGGCCGAATCGACGCCGCGCGCGGCCCGAAGGGCGCTCGCGCTGTACACGGCGATCGCCGCGCTCGCCGCGCTCGCGGCGCTCGCCTCGTTCTTCGCCAACGGCTATCAGCAATACGTGATCGCGATGGTCGCGATCACCGCGATCGTCGGCGTGGGCTTGAACGTGCTCCTCGGCCTCGCCGGGCAGCTGTCGCTCGGCCACGTGGGCTTCTACGCGATCGGCGCCTACACCTGCGCGATCCTGACGACGCGCTTCGCGTGGAGCTTCTGGGCGGTGCTGCCGCTCGCCGGCATCGCCGCGGCGATCGCAGGCGCGCTTCTGGCCGTGCCCGCATTGCGCGTACGCGGCCCATACCTCGCGATGGTGACGATCGCGTTCGGTTTCGTCATCGAGCAGAGCGCGGCCGAGATGAAAGGGCTGACCGGCGGGTGGAACGGCATCATGAACATCCCCCGGCCGACGTTCTTCGGCCTCCAGATGGACGAGTTCGGCATCGGCGTGGCGGCACTCGCGCTCCTCGCACTGCTGCTCGTGCTGTTCGCGCGGCTTCGCGACAGCGCGTGGGGCCTCGCGATGCGCGCGACGCGCGACGCCGAAGTCGCGAGCCAGTCGATCGGCATCGACCTCGTCGCGATCCGCACGCTGGCGTTCGTGATCTCGGCGTTCCTCGCCGGCATCGCGGGTGCCACCTTCGCGATCCTCACGAACTTCGTGAGCCCCGAATCGTTCCCGTTCTTCCAGTCGATCACGTTCCTGCTCGTCGTGCTGATCGGGGGCGCGGGCACGGTGCTCGGGCCGGTCGCCGGCGCGATCGTCGTCGTGCTGCTGCCCGAGATCCTGTCGTTCCTCGCCGAATACCGGCTGCTGTTCTTCGGCGCGCTTCTGCTCCTCGTGCTGTGGCTGGTGCCGGAAGGCATCGTCGGCGCGATCGAGCGCCGCATGCGCCGGCGCGCCGCGCACGACGCACGCGCCGACGAGCCGCGCGTCGCAGCGTACCTCGCGAACGACGCAACGCGCGCGCGCGGCCTCGGCGTCGACGGCCTCGCCATCGCGTTCGGCGGCACGCAGGCGGTGAAGGACGTGTCGCTCGCCGCGAAAGCGCGCGAAGTCACCAGCATCATCGGCCCGAACGGCGCCGGCAAGACGACGCTCCTCAACCTGATCGGCGGCTTCTATCGCCCCGACCGCGGCGAGGTTGCGCTCGACGACGTCGCATTGCCCCGCGGCGTCACCCATCGCATCGCCCGCGCCGGCGTCGCGCGCACGTTCCAGACGACGCAGCTCTTCGCACGCCTCACCGTGCTCGAGAACGTGCTGATCGCCCAGCGCCGCGGCGAGTTGGGCGGCCTGCACCGGGCACTCTTCGCACGTGACCACGACGACGAATCGCGCGCGCTCGCGGAAGCGCTGCTCGCCTTCGTCGGCTACCGCGGATCCGTCGACCGGCCCGCGGGCGAATTGCCGCACGTGGATCGCCGCCTCGTCGAGATCGCGCGTGCGCTCGCCACGCGGCCGCGCGTGCTGATGCTCGACGAGCCCGCGGCGGGTCTCTCGGAAGGCGACACGAACCGGCTCGGCGAGCTTCTTCGGCGCATCGCGCACCTCGGCCTCGCCGTGGTCATCATCGAGCACGACATGAACCTGGTGATGGGCATTTCGGACCACGTCGTCGTGCTCGATGCGGGACGCAAGATCGTCGCGGGCGTGCCGCGCGACGTGCGCGCCAACGCCGACGTTCGCGCCGCCTACCTCGGGGAGGGCGAGCTCGCGATCGCGCGCAGCGGCGCGCGCAAGGGCGACGACGAGACGGTGCTCGCGATCGACGCCGTCGGCGCCGCGTACGGTGCGCTGCCCGTGCTCGCCGACATCGGCCTCGAAGTGCGGCGCGGCGAACTCGTCGCGCTGCTCGGCGCAAACGGCGCCGGCAAGTCGACGCTGATGCGCGCGATCGCCGGCCTCCACCGCCCGCTCACCGGGCGCGTGCTGCTGCTCGGCCGCGACATCGGCCTCTTGCCCGCGCACCGCATCGCGCGCCGCGGTGTCACGCTCGTGCCCGAGGGCCGGCAGGTGTTCCCCGAGCTGTCCGTCGCCGACAACATCATGATGGGCGCACTCGCGCTCGATGCGCGCGAGGCGGCCGCCGAGGTCGAGCGCGTGATTGCACGCTTCCCGATGCTCGGCAAGCTGCGCGAACGGCGCGCGGGATTGCTGTCGGGCGGCGAGCAGCAGATGCTCGCGATCGCGCGCGGGCTCGCCGCACGCCCGCAAATCGTGCTGCTCGACGAGCCGTCGCTCGGGCTTGCGCCGGCGATCGTCGAAAGCCTCTATCGCACGCTCGAGGAACTGCGCGCCGAAGGCACGACCATCCTGCTCGTCGACCAGATGGCGCGGCTCGCGTTGTCGATCGCCGATCGCGCGTACGTGATCCAGTCGGGCCGCGTCGTCAAGCACGGCAGCGCCGCCGATGTGCGCAACGACGCGGCGCTCGAGAAGGCGTACCTCGGATGAGCCGCGATCTCGTCCTGCGCCACGCGCGCGTCGACGGTCACGCAACAGCGGTCGACATCGTCGTTCGCGACGGCATCATCGCCGCGCTCGACGTGCCGTCGCAGGCGTACGGCGACGCGCACGTCGTCGACATTGCCGGCCGCTACGTCTCGCCGGGCTTCGTCGAGACGCACATCCACCTCGACAAGTCGTGCATCCTCGATCGGGTGCAGAACCGCGAAGGCACGCTCGCCGAGGCGATCCGCGAAGTGGCGAAGGCGAAGGCGGCGTTCACGGTCGACGACGTGCGAACGCGCGCCGCGCGCACGCTCGAGCGTGCGATCCTGCAGGGCACGACGCGCATGCGCACGCACGTCGAGGTCGATCCCGGCATCGGACTCACCGGCTTCGATGCCGTGCGCTCGCTCGCCCGCGAATACGCGTGGGCGATCGACGTCGAGCTCTGCGTGTTCCCGCAGGAGGGCCTGACCAACAATCCCGGCACCGAGGAACTGATGGTCGAGGCGCTGCGCCGAGGCGCGAAGGTGGTCGGCGCCGCGCCCTACGTCGACAGCGATCCGCACGCGCAGATCGACCGCGTATTCGCGATCGCGCGCGATTTCGACGTGCCCATCGACATGCACCTCGACTTCACGCTCGACGTATCGAAGATGGACGTCGCATACGTATGCGCGAAGACGCGCGAGCACCGCTACGAAGGCCGCGTGGCGATCGGCCACGCGAGCACGCTGTCGGCGCTGCCCCCCGAACGCCTCGACGCCTACGCGCGCATGCTCGCCGACGCCGGTGTGGCCGTGACCGTGCTGCCGTCGACCGACCTGTTCCTGATGGGCCGCGCAAGCGACCATCTGGTGCCGCGTGGCGTCGCGCCCGCGCATCGCCTCGTGCAAGCCGGCGCCAACGCGTCGCTCGCGACGAACAACGTCATGAATCCGTTCACGCCGTTCGGCGACTGCTCGCTCGTGCGCATGGCGAACCTCTACGCGAACATCGCGCAGCTCGGCGCGCGCGAAGAGCTCGCGCTCTGCCACGACCTGGTGACGGGGCGTGCGGCGAAGATCATGGGCGTGAACGATTGCGTCGTCGCGGCGGCCGCGCCTGCCGACCTCGTCGTGCTCGACTGCGAGAGCGCGGCCGACGCGATCGCCGAGCTCGCGCCGCCGCTCTACGCGTTCAAGGCGGGCCGCATGACGATGAGCCGCGCACCCGCGGTGCTGCATCGACCGTAACCTGATGCGCCCGCTGCCCCGCACGGCCACCCCGGTGCGCGCGGTTTCCGCGCGGAAGCGCGATCCGATCATGACGCGCGACCGGGTGCTGCGCGCAGGCATCGTCGAGTTCTGCCGGCACGGGTACATCGGCGCGCGCATCGACCAGATCGCGAAGCGCGCCGACTGCAACATGCGCATGATCTACCACTACTTCGGGAGCAAGGAGAAGCTCTACGTCGCCGTGCTCGAGCGCGTGTTCGGCGAGCTGCGGCTCGAGGAGAGCCGGCTGCACCTCGAGCATCTCGATCCGGCCGCGGGCGTCGTGCGGCTCGTCGAGTTCACGATGGACCACCTCGGCCGCCACCCGGAATTCATCGCGCTCCTCGGCAACGAGAACCTGCTGCGCGGCAAGTACCTGCGCAAGTCGCACGTCGTCCCGCGCGCGTCGGCGCCGCTCCTCGAGGCGATCCGCGGACTGCTCGATCGCGGGCACGTTTGCGGCGTGTTCGCGCGCGACACCGATCCGCTGCAGCTCTACGTGAGCATCCTGTCGCTTTGCTACGTGCACGTGTCGAACCGCTACACGCTGTCGATCACGTTCGACCGCGACATCACCGACGCCGGCTGGCTCGACGCGCGCCGCCGGCACGTGCAGCAGATGGTGCTCGCGTATCTCGGCGTGCCCGGCGACAATGACGAAAACGGAGGACGACATGCCGGCAACCGGAATGAACCACTTCACGATCCTGACCGACGACGTGAAGCGCACCGTCGACTTCTACGGTGACCTGCTCGGCCTTGCGGCCGGCCCGCGCCCGCCGCTCGGCATGCCCGGCGCATGGCTCTACGCGGCCGATCATCCCGTGCTGCATATCGTCGGCGGTCGCGACGCGAGCGAGCTGAAGCGCGGCGTCATCGACCACATCGCGTTCTCGGCAACCGATCTCGCCGACACCCTCGCGCTGCTCGCGTCGCGGAACATCGCGCATACGTGCAGGCGTCAAGTCGAAACCGGCGTGTGGCAGGTGTTCTTCGACGATCCGAACGGCGCGCGCGTCGAGCTCGACTTCGCCGCGAGCGAAGTGAAAAGCGGTTGAGCGCGGTTTTCCGTCATCGCGGGCCGCCCGACCTCGCGCTCGATCACCTCGTCGTCGCCGCGCAGTCGCTCGAAACGGGCGTGTCCTGGGTCGAGGAACGCGTGGGCGTGCGCGCAACGCCGGGCGGCAAGCACGTCGCGATGGGCACGCACAACGCACTGGTCGGACTCGGCCCCCGCTGCTACCTCGAAGTGATCGCGGTCGACCCGTCCGCGGCCGCGCCCGCGCGGCCACGCTGGTTCGACCTCGACGAGCCGCGGATGCGCGCCCGCCTCGCGGAAGGTCCAGCCCTCATCCACTTCGTCGAGCGCACGCGGCACATCGACGATGATGCCCAGGCGTGCGGCGCCGACCTCGGTGAAATCCTGACGATGCAGCGCGGCGAGTTCACGTGGCGGATCACCGTGCCGCCGGACGGGCATCTCGAAGCGCGCGGCCTCGTGCCGACGCTGATCCAATGGTCGACGCCCGAGCATCCGGCCGATCGGCTGCCGGATCGCGGCGTGCGGGTCGTCGCGCTCGCGGGCGAGCATCCCGATCCCGCGCCCGTGCGCGCCACCCTCGCGAAACTCGGGCTCTCCGACGCGCTCAAGGTCACCTACGGCCAATCGCCGCGGCTCGCGGCGATGCTGCGCACGCCACGCGGCGTCGTCACGCTTTAGCAAGAGTAGGGTAATGACCCTGCTTTTCTGCAGCGCCGTCCACTCTGGTATTTGACGACGGCAGCGAAATGTAGAGTCCGACCCTGCTTTTCCGGATCGTGCGCGACGATGCGGGTGGTCGACGTGCACGTCGTCAATGGTCCCGGCGCCGTTCCTCGGCGCACGCGTTGATCAGCCGAGCGCCCCGCGCGCCTCGATCGGCCACACGTCCTCGACCACGCCCTTGCGAACGGCGACCAGCCAGTCGTAGAGATTCACGGTGGGATCGCAGTGGCCGGGCACGAGCCACACGCGCTCGTCGAGCGCCAGCGGCGACGCATGCGGCACGACGCGCAGCACGCCGTGCTCGTCGGACGCCTTCACATATTCGATGCCGTCGCGCGCGGCGATCTGCGGCAAGCCGGAATCGAACGAAAGCGCCTTGAGACCCGCGTCGACGACCGCCTGCTCGCCTGACGGCACGCTCATCACGGCCGCGACGACGAAGAGGCTCTGCTCGAAGCGCACGTCGCCTTCCGCCGGGACGTTTCGCGCGTAATCGGCGTCCATGAACACGTACGAGCCGGGCTGCAACTCGTCGTACACGCCGGAATCGCGCTCGAATCTCCACGTGCCGCTGCCCGCACCGGTGACGATGTCGCACCGCATGCCCGATGCCACTATGCGTTCGCGCAATCGACGCGCAATGCCCGCCGCCACCGCGATCGCTTCTGCACGCGCCTGCGGCTCGCGCAGATGCTGCGCGGCGCCGTGGTACGCGTGGAGGCCGCGAAAGCGCACGCCCCGTGCGTCGCTGATCGCGCGTGCAAGGTCGACGACGGCATCGCCAGATGACACGCCACAACGACGTGCGCCGACATCGATCTCGACGTAGACGTCGAGCGCGGTCTCCGCGCGCTGCGCCGCGTGCGCAAGCATCGCCACCGGCTGCAGCGCATCGACGAGCACGCCGATGGTCGCGCGGCGCGCGAGATCGACGAGGCGTCCGATCTTGCGCGGCGCGACGATCTCGTTGGTGACGAGCACGTCGCGAACGCCGGCATCGACGAACGCGGCGGCCTCGTCCGTCTTCTGGCAGCAAATGCCGACGGCGCCGCGCGCGATCTGCGACTTCGCGATCGTTGCGCATTTGTGCGACTTGGCGTGCGGACGCAATCGCAGCGCGTTCGTCGCCTGTGCCATGCGCTCGATGTTGCGCTCGAAGCGATCGAGATCGACGACGAGTGCAGGCGTTTCGATGTCGTCGACACGATCGCCGATGCGTGCGGGAATTCGTTGCATTGCTCAATTGTCCTTCACGTCGAACGCGTGCGCGCATGACGTGTCCGACACGTGTGTTCGCACATCGCGCAGTTTGCAAGGGTGCCGGTAAAAGTTGCGTCGCATCGACCGCACTTCATGCGTTCGCTTGCACGTTTCGCAGGGCACGATGTTTGCGAACCCGAGCATTCGGCTCATGCACGAACGTGAGCTGTCCCATGAAACAAGCCCGAGAGGAGACGCAATGGCAAACGACAGCAACGAGCGCGATCGCAGTGCGCGCGACATGGAAAGCAATTCCGAGCGATACCGACAGGGCTCGGAAGACGAGCGCCGCGACCGCGGCGGATCGTGGCAGGGTCGACCGCAGGCCGGAGCGTACGAGGACCGCAACAACCCGCGCTTCGAATCGCGCGACGACGCGACGCGCGGCTACGGATATTCGTCGCAGGGCTACGGCGGTTCACAGGGTTACGGCTCGCATTACGGAGGCTCGCAGCATATGGCGGATCAGGGACAGAACTACGGCGATCAGCGCTACGGCAACCAGGGTTACGGTTACGGTGGACAGCCGTACGGCAATCAATACGGTCAGGGCGGACAGAGCTACGGCGGACAGAATTACGGGCAAGGCTACGGACAGTACAGCCCGGGCCAGAACTACGGTCAGAGCCAGGGTTCCGGTCGCAGCTATGACAACCAGAGCCATGGCCAAGGGTACGGACAATACAACCAGGGCTACGGCAACCCGGGCATGGGCCAAAGCTACGCACAGCAGAACTATGGCCAAGGCTCGCAGAACTTCGGCCAGGGCTACGGCTCGCACAACTACGGTCAGGGTTATGGCCCGGAAAACTACGGCCAGCGCTATGGCGCAGGCTCGTCCGGTTCGGGCGGACAGAGCTACGGGCAACAGAACTACGGCCAGAACTACGGGCAAGGCTACGGCAGCCAGAACTACGGCGGCAGCCAGAACTATGGCGGGTACTCCGGGCAGGGCCATGGCGGCCAGGGTCATGGACCAGGGTACGGCGGCCAAGGCTATGGACAAGGCTCGGGCGTGCAGAACTACGGCCAGGGTTACGGCGGCTCGTACGGCGGCCAGAGTTCCGGCGGCCAAGGGTATGGCCAGGGCGAATCGTGGCGCAGCGGCTCGCAGCAGGGCATGCACGGCCAGCAGTCCTCGTCGACGTATGGCGGGCAGCAGGGCCAGAGCGGCTGGAGCGGGCAAATGGGCGGCGGTTACGGCGCCGGCACGGGCAGTGGCTACACAACGAGCAGCGGCGGCGGCTACGGTGCCGGCACGCTCGGAGCTTCGGCGGGCACGTACGGCGGCACATCCGGTTACGGCTCCGGAACGTACGGCTCGCGCCCTGGCCAGAACCGCAACGCGCGCCGCGGGCCGAAGGGCTACGAGCGTTCCGACGAGCGCCTGAAGGAAGACATCTCCGAGCGCATGTACGCGAGCGACATGTACGACACGAGCGAAGTGAGCGTCGAGGTCGACAACGGCGTGGTCACGCTCGACGGCACCGTCGACGATCGCCAGACGAAGTACATGATCGAGGAGATGGTCGACAACATCCCGGGCGTGAAGGACGTCGACAACAAGCTGCGCGTCAAGCGAGGCGGCGAGCAGTGGCAATCGGAAGGCACCGGCACACCGGGCACGTCGATGCTCGGCGCCACGCGAAGCACCGGCGGCTTCCCGTCGGGACACGGCTCGAGCGCGAGCGGCTCGTCGGGCAGCGGCTCGTCGGGCAGCGGCTCGTCGGGCAGCGAATCGTCGGCCAGCGGATCGTCGGGCAGCTCGAGCAGCGGGTCGTCGAGCGGTCGCTCGAGCGGTTCGAGCAGCCGCCGCAGCGGTTCGAACGAGTAGTCGCGCGCGACGAGCGTTCTGCTTGTCGTCACCTGCAAAGCGCCGGCATCGCCGGCGCTTTGTTCATGCGCTTCAGTAGATGAAGATCCAGTAGGCGAGCGCGGCGATCAGCGCGTATTTGGCCGTGCGAAACGCGGTGCGATTGCGCCGCTTCAATCGCCCGAGCAGGTCGCTGCCCTGCCCCAGCAGTGCATAGATGCGATTCGCGGCGCCGATCGGCTCAGTTTCGGTGTTCTGCGTCGATCCGGCGCGAATCATCGTGCGGCTCACGAAACGATTGAGCGCCTGCATGACCCGCGTGCGCAGCGGCCGCTCGACGTCGCAGAACAGGATGATGCGCGTGCGGTCGGTCTTGTTCTCGGCCGAGTGTATGTACGTCTCGTCGAACAGCAGGTCCTCGCCGTCGCGCCACGAATACGGCTCGCCGTCGACGAAGATGCGGCAGTCGTCGGAGTTCGGCGTCACGAGTCCCAGGTGATAGCGCAGCGAGCCTGCGAACGGATCGCGATGCCGATTGAGCTTGGCGCCGGGCGGCAGCAGCGCGAACATCGCGGCGTTGACGCTCGCCAGCGACTCGACGAGCGCAACCGTCTTGGGGCAGGACGCCTGCGCCGACGGCAGCGGCTCGCCGTACCACTTCACGTAGAAGCGCTTCCAGCCGTTCTTGAAGAACGAGTTGAAGCCGAGGTCGTTGTGACCCGTCGCGGCCCGGATGTGCCCCTGGTCGAGGAGCGCCACGGCCTCGTCGCGGATCGTCGTCCAGTTGTGGCGCAGCACGTCGAGCTCGGGCAGGCTCCGCGGATCGAGGATCGGCTTCGCCGGCACCGCCGAGAACAGGTACATCAGCGTGTTGTACGGCGCCATGATCGTCGAGTGATCGGCGAACTGCTTCGTGATCTTGTGGCGCACGCGGCCGCGGAAATGGACGAACAGCGCCGACGCCAGGAAGACGTACAGCACGATGAACTTGGGGGCGAGGACCGCGGTGATCACGATCGAAAGAGGACGCGCCGGTGACTTACGACGTCCGCATTCTACGCTTCAGCCGAATGAGGACCTGGATCTGCGACGGCAAGCGATTTAGCGGTGCCGGCCACCCGGATAGTATTGCGCGCCCTCGTTGCGCATTCCGGCCGGAAAACAAACATGCTCGTCATGCCTATCCGTACGCTGCTTTCATTGTCCGTCGTGCTCCTGCTGTCCGCTCCGGCCTTCATACCGCAACCGCAATCAAGGCTGCCTTCGCCCCGTACTCCAACGCCATCGCCATCTCGGGCAAATGCAGCGACCTTGCATGCTTGACGAGTGATGCCGGCGCAGCCGACGCCTATTTCGTCGTTTCCGAAATACTGCATTGGGAAGATCGGGCGACGGAGTGGTCCGGCATCCCGGACAGGATCGAAATCAAGCTCGTTGTCCGACCCGATCTTCAGACGCGCGGTCGCAACTCCTGCTCGCCCGCCGCGGCCGCCCCAGGGGCGAGCCCGGTGTCGCCAACCCGCGCCACCTGCGGAGAACGGGTGACGACGCGCCACAACCCCGGCGGGTGCAGCCCCGACATCACGAGGTGACGCGCCACCATCCGCACGATGCGCGTGATGTCGCGCACGGGCCGGAAGTGGCTCGGGCGGCTTCCCGCGGCGTAGACGCAGTCGATCGGAACCGCGATCGTACGAATGCCGCGGCGCGCGGCGACGATCAGCAATTCGCTTTCCAGCGTGAACGATGCGGCGTGATCGTGCCGCAGCCTTCCCTCGCCGACGAGCGCGCGAATCAGCGCGGCCGGATACGCGCGCTGGCCCGATTGCGAGTCGGCGACGGGATGGCCGCACGCCCACGACAACCAGAAATCCGCGATCGAATTCGCGATTCGCCGGGAGCGCGGCGCTGCTTCGCGACGACGCAACCGCGCACCGATCACGATGCGTGCCGGATGCTGCGCCGCCACGCCAACGAGCCGCCGCACGTCCTCCGGGCGATGCTGGCCGTCCGCGTCGAGCGTCACGATCAGATCGGCATCCATCGCGAGCGCGGCTTCGAATCCCGTCCAGATCGCGGCCGCCTTGCCGCGGTTCTCGTCGTGCACCCGAAGTTCGATCGGCAAATCGGGGAGCGTCGACGCGCTGCCGTCGCGCGAACCGTCGTCGACGACGACGACACGCTCGCACACCGCGAGGGCGCGCTGCACGATGTCGCGCAGCGTGCGCGCCTCGTTGTACGCGGGGATGACGACGACGACGCGCATGAGGCCTCAGTACATCGCACCGTCGACGGGAATCACCTGTCCCGACACGTACGACGCCGCGTCGGACGCGAGGAAGGCCACGACCTTCGCGACTTCGTCGGGCGTGCCCGCGCGGCGCATGGGCACGATCGCGCGGATGCGGTCCTCCGGAAACGCCTTGCCGCTCATCTCGCCGCTGATGACGCCGGGCGCGACGCTGTTGACGGTGACGCCGCGGCTCGCGACTTCGATGGCGAGCGATTTCCCGGCGGCGATCAATCCCGCCTTCGCTGCCGCATAGTTCGCCTGCCCGCGGTTGCCCGCGATCGCCGCGACCGATGCCACGTTGATCACGCGCCCCCAGCGGGTCGCGATCATTGGCAGCAGCAGCGGCTGCGTGACGTTGAAGAAGCCGTTCAGCACGACGTCGACGACGCGCGTCCATTGCTCGTGCGACATGCCCGCGAGCGGCGCGTCGTCGTGCAGCCCGGCGTTGTTGACGAGGATCTGCACCGGCCCCTGGCTCACGATTTCGTCGAGGCAGCGCTTGGTGGCCCTGCGATCGGTGACGTCGAACGCCACCATCTCGGCGGAGCCGCCGTCCGCCACGATCGAACGCGTGAGCGCGGCGGCGCGCTCGACGCCGCGGTACGCGTGGACGAACACGAAATGCCCGGCCGCGGCGAGCTCGCGGCAGATCGCGGCGCCGATGTCGCCGCTGCCTCCGGTGACGAGCGCGCGCTTCACGGCTCGACCGTCGCGGCCATGGGCGCGGTGGCGACCGCGATCAACGCGCTGCCTTCGACGAACAGCAGGTCGCCGGCGTGGAGGCGAAAGCGGTAGGCGAGCGCCGCGCTCGTCGCCGCGATCCTCTCGGCGGTGACAAGAAGGGGGACCGGTGCGCGATCGAGCCGCGGCCGCGCAATCGTGCAATCGCGAACGCGCGCGAGCGCGCCGCGTGCAAAGGCGCCACGGGATGCCGGGTGCGAAGCTTCGGCGGCGCGCGAACGGACGAGCGCCGCATGCACCGCCATCGCCTGCGCCGCGAATTCGATGCCGGCGAGCGACGAGAGGCGCCCGTCGACCGCAAGCGGGTTGTTCGCGTCGGCATGGCGCGCCGTGCGGCACACGACGCGTTCGGCATCCCACGAAACGACGGCGTCGAGCAGGCACATCGCGCCGGCATGCGGTACGAGACGCGCGATGGCGTCGCGGTTCAGGAGCATCGCACCTCCACGGTCGCGCGCTCGGCGTCATCGAGCGGCAGTGCGATGTCGGTGTCGGCGCCCCGTGCGATTGCGGCGAGGAGCGGCAACGCCGCCGCGGCGGCATTGCCCGCAAATATCGAAAACGTGTCGGCCCCTGCGGTCGCGCTTCCCGCATCGATTCGCAATCCCGACAACCGCGCCTGCTTAGGGGCCGAGCAACGGTCGGCAGCCTGCAGCAGAAGCGCGCATGCGAAGGATGCGTTGGCCGATCCGCGCAGTGGTGCGTCGGCGGGAAACGCGTGATCGTAGGCGACGAGCAGCACGGGCTCGCCCGTCGTAGCCTGCGCAACGGCTTCGAGGAGTCCCACGGCGAACGTTGCCGGACCGCCGCAGATCGTCGTCGACGCCGCTTCCGCCTGCGCGGCGATGGACCAGTAACCGGCCGGCGCGTTGAACACCGAATTGTGAAACGTCGTCGGTGACAGCAACGGCAGCGGCTGCGCGAGCTCGCGCAGCACGCTCGCGAGCACTTCGCCGTCGCCGTCCGCCGACGCGAATACGGTGCGCAGCGCCGCCCGCTCGCCGTCGCCGATCGCGCGCGTCGCATCCATGGCGGCCGCGAGTGCCAGGCGCGACGTCTCGTTCGCGCGCCGCCGCTCCGTCACGGGAAGCGCTGCGACGGCGAGCGGCGGCATCGCTGCGAAGACGTACGGCTGCGTGCCTGCGAGCACCGGTTGCGCAGACGACCAGTCGGGGAGTCCCGGGGCGCGAATGCCGATGGCGCGAACGGCGAGCGGGATCACGATGCGCGCGACAGCAGGACGCTGCAGTTGTTGCCGCCGAAACCGAACGAATTGCTGATCGCGTGAGCGATCGTCGCATCGCATGAGTCCAGCACTACCGACGAGGCAAGCGCCGCATCGACCTCGCGACAGCCGAGCGTGCCCGGGATCCACTGCCGCGTCAGCGCGAACGCGGTCACGAGCACTTCGACGATGCCCGCGGCGCCGAGCGCATGCCCGGTGTATCCCTTCGTCGAACTCACCGGCGGCCGATGCGGCAGCGCCGCGCTGACGGCCTTGTCTTCGGCCGCGTCGTTGACCACCGTTCCCGTGCCGTGCAGGTTCACATAGCCGACGTCCTTCGCGTCGATGCGTGCCGCCGTGAGCGCCGCGCGCATCGCGCGAAGCGCGCCGGCACCCTCCGGATGCGGCGTCGACATGTGCCATGCATCGGCGCTTTCGCCGACGCCGGAAACGTGCACCGCGGCGTCAGCGTCGCGCTCGAGCAGCGCAAAGCCCGCCGCCTCGCCGATCGAGATCCCGTCGCGCGACGCGTCGCACGGCCTGCACGCCTGCGGCGAGAGCAGGCCCAGCGCGCGAAAGCCATGCAGTGTCGACAGCGCAAGCGAATCGGCGCCGCCCACCACCCCGGCATCGCAAAGCCCTGCCTCGATCGCGCGTGACGCCGCGCCGAACACCTTCGCACTCGACGAGCACGCGGTCGAGATGGCCTGCGCGACTCCGGCAAGCCCAAGATGCGCGCGAACGAGTCGCGCCAGCGCATACATCGAGTGGCGGCCGGCGTAGAACGTCGGCGGGAACTGCGGTACGCGCGCGTCGCGCGACGCCTCGCGGACCGTCGTTTCCGTCGACAGGATGCCGGAGGTGCTGGTGCCGACGAAGACGCCGATGCGGTGCGCGCCGTATCGCTCGCGTGCGCGCGTCACCTTGGCGATGAAGCCGTCCTGCTCGAGCGCGAGGTGGACGAGGCGCGCGGCACGACAGTCGAACATGGCATGGCGTGCGGGCAGGTCATGCGTGTCCACGGCCTCGACGCGCCCGATGAACGTTTCGAGCATGGCGGCCGGCGCGAAATCGTTGCGCCGAAGCCCGCTTCTACCCGTGACGAGCGCATCGCCGAATTCGGCCCAGCCAACGCTGCACGCATTGACGAGCGTGGAGGCGGTGATCGCGAGCGGCTTCATGCCCGGGCCTCGCGGCGTGTCGGCAGTTCGAGCCATGCGATCAACGCGAGGCAGGCGACGACGCCCGTGACGACCGTCGTGCCGAGCGCGTGCAGCACGGGAATCGACGACATCGCGAGCGTCACGAACGCGCAAAGCGTCGTGCCGCTGGTGACCGCGAGCGTGCGCAGCATTCGCGCAAACTCCTGCGGCGCCACGCGCGCACGCTCGGCGAACAGCGCGTAGTTCACGCCGATGCCGACGACGAGCAGCATGCCGACGAGGTGGAAGATCGTGATCGATGCGCCCGCGGCGACCAGGATCCCGGCGGCCAGCAGCACGCCCGCGAGCACGGGCGCGACGATGCGCAGTGCGCGCCCCGTGCTGCGGATACCGACGGCCAACACGAGCGCGATCAGCACGATGCCGGCCGCGACCGCAAGCAGGATCCGATGCCGGTACGTGCGAAGCATCGCCTCCGATTCGGTACGAAGGTCGAGCCAGCTCACGCCGGGCACGTCGAGCGCCGCGACGCGCTGCGCGAGCGCGCGCTCGTTCATCACGTCGCGCAGCGGGACCACGGCGTACGCGCCGTCCGCGTCGTGCCCGAGGAGCGCCGACGCGCGAACGCCGAGCGCGGTGCCGGCGAGCGTGTCCGGCGTGAGCGGGGCGGCCGTGCGCGCGGCGGCGACATCCGCGATGAACGGCGCGAACGCATCGAGGCGAAACGGCGTGCCCGCCACCGCCTCGGCGAGCCGCGTCTGCAGCGTCGCCGGATCGGGCAGCGCCAAACGGCGCTTCGCCTGCGTCGCACGGCTCGGCAGCACGTCGCTCACGAGCTCGAATCCTCCGACTTCCTTCGCCGCCACGGCGGCAACCAGCGCCGGGCGCAACGCCTCGGCCCTGCGCAGCACCGCCTCGTCGTCGTTGCCGCGAACGAGGACCAGCGCACGGACGTCGGGCGCATGCAGCGCCGAGCGCATGGCGCGATCGCGCTCGGCCAGCGATGCCGGCAGCGGGCTGAGATGGGCGGGGTCGTCGTCGAACGCGGGGCCCGAGCGCGCGACGTCGACGGCGAGCACCACGCCGGCGAGCACGGCCAGGGCGACGACGCGCCGCGCCGGCGAGATGCGAAGCTCGGGCACGTTCACGCGAAGCGTGGGCAGCGTGCGCCCGAGATCGCGCGGCGCCCAATCGGCGACGACGAACCAGGTGACGAGGCCGGCGGCGAGGATGCCGGCGAGCGTCAGCACACCGAGCTCGAGGAGGCCGGAAACGCCGGAAGCGATCAACGCCACGGCGCCGCACGCGGTGGTCAGCACCGCGAGCGCCAGCACGCGCGCGAGGCGCGCGCGCGCGGCCCGCGGCGTTTCATCGTGCGCGATCTGCGTGAACAAAAAGCTCGGGTAGTCGACGGCTTCGCCGAGCAGCGTCGCGCCGAACGCGAGCGTGATCGCGTTGAGGTGGCCAAGGCCTGCATAGACGGCGCACACGCCCGCGAGCAAGCCGGCCGCCGCCGGGACGGCACACAGCACGACCGGCAGCGCGCGCCGGTAAGCGAAGACGAGCACCGCGAGGATGAGCGTGACGGACACGATCGTCAGCAGCGCCGCCTCGCGCGCGATGATCTCGCGCGTGGCGACCGCCAGCATGCCCGGGCTCGAGAAGGCGAGCCTCGTGGCGTGCGAAGGATCGGCCGCTTCGTGCGCCGCACGCAAAGCGTCCGCGGCACGCGCCTGCGCGGCGAGATCCGAGGCGGGCGCGCGCGTGGCGGCAAGCAGCAGCGCATCGCGTCCTTCGCGATCGAACCACACGCCGTTCACGCTTCGCGGCGCATCGCGTGGAACGAGCGAGCGCGCGATCGCGAGCGCCTCGCCGGTGGGATCGCGCGCGAGCGTCTGCTGCACGAGGGGCGCCGCGAGGCTGTAGAGCGCATCGAGCTGCTCCTCGAGCGCCCGGTGCAGGCCCGCGACGGTCCACCGCTCGGATGTGACGCCGGGCGACAGCGCGTAGCGGTGCGCAACGATGAACGCGAAATCGCGCGCGCTTTGCGACGCATCGCCATTCGCCGCGTACGCGAACGCGGGATCCGTGGCGAGCCGGTCGCGAAGCGTGCGGCTCACTTCGGCGAGGCGTTGCGCGGGTGCGCCCGAAAGCTCGATCAGCACCAGCCTTCCCACGGCGCCGTCGCGGAGCTCGTGCACCAGCACGCGCTGCACCGGCGTGGCACCGCTCGGCAGGAACGCGCCGAAGTCGGCGGTCACCTGCACCCGCGTCAGCGCGTAGACGACGAGGCCGGCGACCACGGCGACGAAGGCGAAGGAACGAAGGCGCACGCGTTCACGACGGCCGCGACGGCGCGATCGTGATCACCGTCGAGTCGCCGCGCAAGCCGTCGATGGCGAAGCGCGTCGGCTCGCCCTGATGGCCATCGATGTCCACCGATGCGATCACGTTGCGCAGGTTCTCGTCGCGCGGCACGAGCGTCAGGTGCCACGCCGCGAGCGTACCGGTGAGCGAAACGTCGAAGTGCGCAATGAGCGAAGCCGCATCGCCCGCGAGCGTTGCGCGCAGGCTTTCGATCCACGCCGCCAGCATCGGTTGCGCGGCGAGATCGACGACGGTGACCTCGCCGCCGCGTTCGACCGACAGGCGGCTGCCCTCGATCACGAGGTGCTCGGGTCGCGGCGCGGTCACGCGCATCTCGAGGCGCGACGGGCGCACGTAGTCGAGCGTGCCGCGACGCACGAGCGGCGCGTTCAGCACCGCCATCTGCCGCGTTTCCTCGAATGTGGCATGACGCGCAGGCACCGCGCGCAGCGCGTTCATCAGCGCATCGAGCGTCAATCCTGCGGCCCCGGCGGACGACGTCGCGACGAAGGCGAGAATGGCCACGGGGAACGCCGCGAATCTCACTCGACTACCCTTTGCGCTTGCGCGCTTCGGGGCTAGTTCGCGCTTGGGACGGCCCGGCGCGCTCATGCCGGAGCCTTCGCCCAGAAATCGTAGAAATTGAACCAGTTTTCCGGCGCCTCTCTGCAGCGCGCCTCGAGCCAGCCCGCGAACGTGCGGCAGCGCGCATCGACGTTCGCCGCGTCGAGCGCGTCGAAGCGAATCACGTAATGCCCGGCGCCGCGATACGTCGCACAGAACAGGACGACCGGCACGCGCAGCATCGCCGCGAGCTCGAACGGGCCGCGCGGGAAGTGCGCCGGCGCGCCGAAGAAATCGCAGGTGACCTGCCGATCGCCATGCAGCGAGCGATCGGCGAGGAGCGCGACGATTTCGCCGGCGGCGAGGGCCGCACGCACGTCGAGCATCGTTTCCGGACGCCCGAGCGCGATCACCTGGCGCGGGAACCGCGGATCGAGCCGATGAAGCACGGCGCCCATCTTCGCGGCGCGCTCGGCGTGCATGAGCACGCGCACGCGGGCGTTGCCGTCGGCGAGCGCCACCGCGCGCAGCATGTCGAAGCTGCCGAAATGCGCGCCGACGAGGAGGCAGCCGCGGCCGGCGTCGAGGTGCTCGCGCAGCGTGTCGAGGCCGCGCCACTCGCAGTGAAAGCGCGCGCCGTGCCCCGCGTACAGGAACACGCGATCGAGAATCGTCGACGCGAAGCACAGGTAATGGCGAAAGACGTCGGCAGGCGTCGGGCCGCGCCCGAGCGCGCGCCGCAGATACGCGACGGACGCGCGGCGTGCGTTCGTCGAGAAGACGATGAAATACGTGCAGATCGGATAGAGCAGCGCGGCCGCGGCCGGGCGGCCGAGACGGAGCGCGATCTGCGCGATCGTGGCCATGAGCCATCCGCTGCCCCGCTCGCGTTGCTCGAGCCACGCGGGTTCGCGTGACCCGATCATGCAGCACACCAGTCGAATACGCCCGATGCGGCCGTCGTCGCGGCGGCGACCACGGAAAACTGCGCGCGCGCATCGTCGACCGCGACGCGGATCTCGAACGGCGTCCCCGGCCGGATCGGCTGCGTGAAGCGCACGTCGCGAAGCGCTGCGATGCCGAGCCCATGCGCGTGCAGCAATCGCTCGACACGCTCGAGCAGCACCACGCCCGGCACGCACGGGTCGCCGGGGAAATGCCCGGGCAATGCCGGGTGGTCGGATGACACGGTGCCGCTGCCGACGAGTGTCCGGTCGGGACGCGCGATCTGCGCCGCGAGCGCGTCTTCGAGCGCGCGGCGTTTCGCGGTGGCGCTCAGCTTGCCCTGCTCGTCGCGCGGCAGCTTCGCCACGAACACGAGCGGGCGGGGCAGGAACGCGCGATCCACGCGTTGCGCGAGTGCAGCGCGCACGCTCGCCGCATGGTGCGAAGGCGCCACGACCAGCGCCGAAAGGCGCGCGTCGCCGGCGTCGCGCTCGACGAACGCGCCATCGCGAACGCCGGGAATCGAAAGCAAGGCCGCGTCGAGCGCGGCGAGGGAGGTTCGCTTGCCGCCGATCTTGACGACGTCGCTGATGCGCCCGCGATGCAACAGCGATCCATCGGGCGTGCGCTCGAATCGATCCGCGAGCACGAGCGGCGCATCGAGTTGGCCGCCGCGTACCACGGCGGAGCCGTCGGCCGCCAGTTCGAAGGCGAGGCCCGGACCCGGCGTGAAGCGCTCGCTGGCGCCGGTGCGCCGCGACGCAAGCATGCCGCCCTCGGTGCACCCGTAGATCTCGTCGACGCGCACGTTCCAGTCGCGCTCGACGTCGGACGCGAGCGCCGCGGGCAGCGGCATCGTCGAGACGATGATGCGATCGAGCGACGGCGGCGACGAAAGCGTCGCATGGAAGTGACGAAGATGGAGCGGCGTCGTCATCAGCCAGAGTCGGCGTCCCTCCCCCGCGAAGCGCGCGCTCGCAGCGGCGAGGTCGGCGGCGTAGAGCGGGCGGGCCGCGGCGAGCGGCACGCCGTTCTGCCAGGGCGCCACGAGCGTCGTCTCGAGGCCGAACATGTGCTGAGGCGCCACGGTGCCGACGATCACGACGTCGTGAAGCGGTCCGAAGGCGCCGGCGAACGTCGCAGCCCCGCGTACGAGCGACGACCAGCGCTTGGCTTCTGGCTTGGGCACGCCGGTCGAGCCCGACGTGAACAGGATCGCGGCGACATGGTCGGCGGCGATCATCGGCGCCGGCCACACGGCGAGGCCTCGATAACAGAACGGATCGGGAACCGCGATCGCGCCGTTCGCCCCGCCTTCATCGCAGAGAACGATGGCGCCCGGATAGCGTGCGGCGAGCAAATCCTGCGCGGCGTCGCTTCGCGACGGAGGCAGCACGAGCGTGCATCCCGCGACCAGTGCGGCGGCACTCGCCAGCATGAAGCGCGCCGGGTGCTCGCAACGATTGACGGCGTAGGCGTGCGGCGCGAGCATCGCCGCGAACTCGACGGCAGCGCCCACGAAGCGTTGCGCGATCAGTGCCTCCCCATCGACAGCGTCGGGCAGCAGCACCGCGTCCGCGGCCCCGAAGCCGCGCAGCAGGCCAAGCGCTTCAGTCATTCCGCGCCACGCCCAAGCCCTTGCGCACCGCCATGATCTGGCCGACGAGATCGCGCGGTGCAGCCCCGCGCCGCCGCCGCCACAGGTACTCGCCCACGAACAGTGCAGCGATCAGCGCGTAATCGATCACGCCGGCCCACCACGCACCGAGGCGCTCGTTGCCGGCAAGGGCAACGCCAATGCCGACGACGCCCAGCAGCGCGAGCCAGAGCGCCCAGACGAGCGTGACACGACGGCAGTAATCGCGAAGTGCAGCGTCGGGCGCTTCGCCGCAAAGACGCGCAAACGTCTCGACAAGCGACTCGTCGCGCGCGAGCGACGCGAAGAAACATGCGGACGTCGCGAAATTCCACGCGATCGGCGGCCAGTAGATCGGCGGCACGAGGGACGCCACCGTGGGGCCGGCGACGGCTGCCGCGACGACGAGGCCGATCAGCGCGCTCGGCCGTGCGAACAGGAGGCCCGACGCGATGGCGAGCGCCGCGAGCGCCAGCACGTCGCCGAGCACGATTTCGCCGAGGGCGCGGGCGAGCCAGCCCAACAGGGGAAGACTTGCAACGCAAAACCACGCCGCGCGCCGGGCGCGCGGGAACGAACGGGCGGGACGCGACGCGCGATGACCGTCAGCGCGTTCGATGCGCCGCGACATACGCCGCAAGATTGCGCATCGACGCGAAGACCTGCTCCTTCTCGACCTGCTCGGCGCCGAGTTCGACGCCGTACTGCTTCGACACGGCCAGCGCGATTTCCAGCATGTCGATCGAATCGAGTCCGAGCACGTCGCCATAAAGCGGCGTATCGGCGCCGATGTCGTCGGCGGTCATGTCGAGGCGAAGCGCGTTCACGACGAGGCCGGCGACCTCGCGCTCGAGGTCCGCTTGCGCAACGGATGGTACGTTGACGTTCATGGGAATGACGAGGATGACGTGTCGCGCCTCGAGTCGTTCGAGGCGCGGGCGGTCGTCAGATGCGAAGCAGCTCCCGCTGGATGGCGCGGTTCAGGTTCTCGATCCATCCGTTGTAGTTCTTGTGGATCTGGCCATTCTCGGCATTCAGGTTCGTGCTGTTGACGTAGACGATGTCGTACGACTTCGCCGTGTACTTGACGTTGATTTCGGCGCCGTGCCCGCGCAGCGCGATCGTGCCGCGCACGACACCGGGCGACATCGGCTGCATGTGCCAGCCGAGCCCCGCGCCGGCGCGCAGGATCGCGTCGCGCACGTTGTCGGCGCTTGCCGTTTTGCCCGGCGTGACCACCACCGGCTCGGCCGCGACGTTCATGACGGGCCGGGACGTGCATGCGGCGAGCGCGAGCGCGCACGCGATCAGAAGCAACTTCCGCAACATCGGACCACCCTCCCCATTATTGATTTTTGAATCGGCGATGCCGGCAACGCCGATGTTTCGGAGCGAACCGATTATAAGCAAAGCCGCGGCGCGGCCGCGACGATGACGGACGAATGGCGAGGCATCACTGTCGGTGAAACGCAACATTCACCGCGTGGGCTGATTCGCATTCAGTTGTGCGTACACGAGCCGCCCGATCTTCAGCAACTGCTCGCGGTCGAGGCGCCCCGAAAGCGCATAGGCGCAGCGGTCGTCGATCCAGTAGTAGACGCCGACGCCGTCTTCCAGCGCGTAGCGAAACGCCGTCTCGTCGACATCCGCAGGCTCCTTGCGCGCCTGCAGCGTGAGCCGCTCCTTCGCGGCGTTCTCGTACATGAAGAGCGCGGTGGGACGCTCGTTGCCGGCAACGAGGCGACCGCCGACGAGCGCGTAGCCGGCCGCGTTGAGATCGGGCGCGTGCAGCGGGTAATCGAGCCTGCGCGACAGCCACGTGACCAGGGATTTCTCCTCGGGCGCCCACACTTCGACCGGACGCCGCACGTCGGCGGCATACAGCGCGTGCGTGAACGCCGCCTGCTGGGCGAACGTCGTCGGCATGCCGGCACGCACGAGCTGGTCGTCGCGCAGCCACGACCCGCCGGCAAGGCCGAGGCCGAGCGTGCAAAGCGCGACGGCCGCGGTCGCCAGCCAGCGCGGAGGGCGGCCACGGGTGCGCGGCGGGCGCGCGGCATCGACAAGTCCCGCCGGAAGCGGCTCGGCGAGCATCGCATCCAGCCCGTCGCGGAGCCACGCGTTCTGCCGCGCGATCTCGTCGGCTTCCGCCGCGAGCGCGGGATCGCGCACGAGGGCCGCCTCGACCGCGTCACGGCGCTCCGGCGGCAACTGCCGGTCGGCGTAGGCGTGAACGTCGTCGTGGCTGATCTGCACCCTGCTCATCCTCTCGTCGAACCCGTCATCGCACGATCTTGAGCGGCGTCGGCCGATCCTCGTCGACGCCGCCGAGCGTGCGGCGCAGCCGCGCGCGCGCGCGCGACAGCCGCGACATCACCGTCCCCACCGGGATCGCCAGCACCTCGGCGATCTCCTCGTAGCGCATTTCCTCGACGGCGGCGAGCACGAGCACCTCGCGCTGCTCGGCGGGCAGCCGGGTGAGCTCGCGCATGACCTCCTGCAGCTCGACGTGCGCCTGCTGCGACGCATGCACAGGCACCTGCCAGGCGGCGCCGCCGTCGCCCTCGTCGTCGAGCGAAACGTTCTGCGCGTCGCGCACCGCCGACGCGCGCTGGTTCACGAACACGTTGTGCATGATCGTGAAGAGCCACGCGCGTAGATCGCTGCCCGCTACCCACAGCCGTCGCTTCTCCCACCCCCGGGCAAGCGTTTCCTGCACCAGATCGTCGGCGCGCGTGACGTCACCCGTGAGCACGCGCGCGTAGCGGCGAAGGCGCGGGATCGCGGCGAGCAGGTCGGGATGCGGCAGCGGGGCGTCGGACACGATCGGTGGGGCACCGCGGCAAACAGCGGTTGCGCAGTCGCTATTCCACTACATCAGGAGCAGCGTGGCGAGTCCCAGGAAGATGAAGAAGCCGCCGGAGTCGGTGACGGCCGTGATCATGACCGACGAGCCGACCGCCGGGTCGTGCCCGAGCTTCATCATCGTCATCGGGATCAGCACGCCCATGAGTGCGGCGAGCAGCAGGTTCAGCGTCATCGCGAGCACCATCACGAGGCCGAGTGACACCTGGTGGTAGAGCATGATCGCCACCACGCCCATCACGCCGCCCCAGATCAGGCCGTTCAGCAGCGACACCGCGAGCTCCTTGCGGATCAGCTGGCGCGACTGTTCGCTCGTCACCTGGCCGAGCGCGACCGCGCGCACGATCATCGTGATCGTCTGGTTGCCGGAATTGCCGCCGATGCCGGCCACGATCGGCATCAGCGCCGCGAGCGCGACGAGGCGCTGGATCGAGCCTTCGAAGATGCCGATCACGCGCGACGCGATGAAGGCGGTGACGAGGTTCACGGCGAGCCACGTCCAGCGGTTCTGGAACGACTTCCACACCGACGCGAACACGTCCTCCTCGCCGCGCAGGCCCCCCTGCGCCAGCATCTCGTCCTCGCTTTTCTCGCGCACGAAGTCGAGCACCTCGTCGACGGTCACGCGGCCCACGAGACGGCCGTTCGTGTCGACCACCGGCGCCGACACCAGGTCGTAACGCTCGAAGGCGCTCGCCGCGTTCTCCACGTTCTCGTGCTGCAGGAGCTTCACGACCGGCGGTTCCATCACGTCGCGCACCACGGTCTCGGGGTCGCTCACGATCAGCCGGTTGAGCGGCAAGACGCCTTCGAGCCGCTCGTTGCGGTCGACGACGAAGATCTGGTCGGTCTGCGTCGGCAATGCCTCGAAGCGGCGCAGGTAGCGCAGCACCACTTCGAGCGTGACGTCGCCGCGCACCTGCACGTCCTCGAAGTCCATCCACGCGCCCACCATGTCCTCGTCGAACGACATCGCGGCGCGCAGCTGCTCGCGCTCCTCGACCGGCAGGTGCTGGAACACGTCGTCCATCACCTCGCGCGGCAGGTCGGGTGCGAGTGCGGCAATCTCGTCGGCGGGCAGCGCTTCCGTCGCCGCGACGAGCTCGTCGGTGTCCATCGACGAGATCAGCGATTCGCGGACCGCGTCCGACACCTCGACCAGGATCTCGCCGTCGCGCTCCGCCTTGACGAGGTCCCAGATGTAGAGCCGCTCGTCGAGCGGCAGCGCCTCGAGGATGTACGCGATGTCGGCCGAATGCAGGCGCGCGAGCATCGCCTCGAGCGCGTCGCGCGTCGCCCGCGCCACTTCGCTGTCCTCGAGCGCGCCCGCGTCATGCCCCGGCCCGTGCTCGCGCTGCTCCTGGATCAGCCCTTCGACGAGCCGGTGCCTGCGCAACAGCGCCGTGACTTCGGCGAGCGTGTCCTGCACGCGTTCGCGCGGCTCGGGGCGCTCGGCCACGTGAGCGAGGTGGTTGTCGGGCATTGCGCGGAGAACGGCCCGCGAAGCGTGCAGCGGGCGACTCGTGGGTAGAGGGCGCGCCCGGGGCGCGCCCTCACGAAGAGGCACGCGCGCGACGAAATGGTTGCGCCGGGGCCGGGGATTCTACGGCAAGTCGGCGGCGGGCATGCGCCCGAGGATGATGCGGATCTTTCGCGCGAGACCGGGCGCGCCCGGATGGTGCTCGTAGAAGCGGGGATTGGGCGCCATCGCCGCGAGCCGCGCCGCCTGCTCCTGGCCGAGCCGCGCCGCGGAGACGCCGAAGTAATGCTGCGCGGCCGCCTCGGCGCCGAACACGCCGCCCCCCCATTCGATCACGTTCAGGTACAGCTCGAAGATGCGTCGCTTGTCGAGCATCGCCTCGAGCATCAGCGTGATCACCGCTTCCTCGCCCTTGCGCAGCCAGCTGCGCGAGCTCGTCAGGAACAAGTTCTTCGCGAGCTGCTGCGTGATCGTCGAGCCGCCGGCGACGATCCGCCCACGCTTCTGGTTCTTCTCGAGCGCCACCTCGATGCCGTCCCAGTCGAAGCCTTCGTGGTCGACGAACTTGGCATCCTCGGCGGCGATCATCGCGCGCTTCAGCGTGGGCGCGATGCGCGCGTATGGCACGAACGTGTAGCGGAGCTTCGCCTTCGGCTCGCGTTCGCGCAGCACCTGCATGCGCTCGTTCATGAACGCGGTCGCGGCCGGCGGATGGTGCGCCCACCAGAAGATCATCGCCGTGAAGAACAGGTGCAGCAACACGAGCGCGGACGCGACGCCGGCGGCGGCGCGCGCAAGACCCCGCATCATTCGCTATGCAGCTCGTTGCCGCGCGCGAACGTCCACGTGCGGGTGATCGACAGGATGTCGGTGTCGCGGCGGATGTCTTCGGGGAACGGCGCGTACGGCGCGGCCATCTCGACGATCTTGACGGCCGCGGCGTCGAGGACGCGCTGGCCCGACTTCTTGTTGACCTCGACCTTCTCGACGCTGCCGTCGGATCGAATGAACACGGTGAGGATCAGGCTGCCGTAGAGCTTGTTCTGCTTCGCGACCGCCGGGTAGTGGGTGTTGCCCACGCGCTCGACCTTCATCCGCCAATCCTCGACGTAGCGCGCGAAGCGGTACTCGCGCGCCTGCGCGCCGATGTGCTTGCGGCGGGGAATCTTCTGGTACGCCTCCATGTCGCGTGCGATCTTCGCCTCGAGCCGGATCGCCTCCAGCGTTTTCTGCATGAGGTCGTTCGCGGTCGGCGATTCGGTCGGCTCGGTTTCGGACAGCGGCTTCGGCTCCGGGGTGGGAATGGCCGTCGGATCGCGGAGCTGCGTCAGCATCTCCTTCGTCGCGTTCGCCTTCACTTCCTCGCGCTGCGACGCCACCGCCACGTCTCGCCTTGGGGTGGGCTTCAGGGCCGGCAGCGGCGTCTTCGCCCGGCGGTTCTGCTCGGTGTTGCCGCCGCCGTCGAGATTGGCCTGCGCGAGCAGCTCGGCCTTCGTGGGCTTGGTCGCCGACTTCGCGTTGACGAGCGCGACTTCGAGCGGCGGGTTCGGATCGCGGTCGCGTCCCTTGCCCGTGGTGAAATGCAGCGACAGCGCGACCGCGTGCACGACGATCGACACCGCCACCGCCACGCCGAACGCGGACACGCGAAGCGACGCGAGCGGCGGCAGCGGCCATGCGCGGCGCTTGGCGGCCGGCTTCGCCTGGGCAACGCGACGGGTCAAGGCGCCGGGGGCGGGTATTGGGGGCCCGCCGATTGTAGCCGCGTTCATGCCGTCGTCATAGCGCGTCCAGCCCCGCTACGACGGCGCCTGTCGGCGGCGTGGCAGCGATCCAACGCCCGCTCAGGTCAACGAGCCGCCAAAGCGCGCTTCCAGCGTACTGGCGAGGAGGTCGATCCGCCCGATGACGACGCGCACGCGCGCCTGCGGCTCGCGGTTGGGCATGTCGGCGAGCCGCATCACGATCGGCAGGCGATCGAAGCGCACGAGATTCTCGCGGATGACGCTCGCCGTGCATTCGGAAATGTTCTCCTGCAGCAGCCAGCGCAGGCACCAGTAATGCTCCATGCGATCCTGCACCTGCGCGTACTGCGAGTACGTGCCCTCGAAGTCGGCGAGGGCCGCGAAGAGCTCGGGGTCGTTGCCGGCGTATGGGGGACGCACGCCCTGCACTGCCGCGATCAGCTGCCGCTGGTTGACGAGGTCGCTATAGCGGCGAAGCGGCGAGCTCGCCCACAGGTAATGCGACAGCCCGAGCCCCTGATGCTCGCCGGGACGCGTGCTCATCTTCACCTTGCCCGCCGCCTGTACGCGATAGAGCCCCGGGACGCGGGCGTCCGCGAGGCGCCGTCCCCATGTCGCGTTCAGGTGGATCATCAGCTCCGCGACGAGCTTGTCGAGCGGATTGCCACGCGGCCGCGGCACGATCGTCACGTACCCCCGCTCGCCCGCGCCTTCGCGCGCCCAGTCGACGTCGAAGCTGTAATCGACGCGCGGCGTCTCGGGTCGATCGCGGGCCGCCGCGAGATGCGACGCAAGCTTCCACAGCGTACGCAGTTCCGCCGTCCACGCCGGTTCGTCCGCTGTCGCAGGTGCTGCGAACGCTTCGGTCAGCGCGTCGAGGCGCAGGTTCGCCGCGACCGGCACGCGCTCGAT